>NZ_PVXQ01000004.1 GCF_002995745.1 Clostridium vincentii
CATAAATCCAACTCCATTCTTTTTATCTTAGCAATAAAATTATAATGGATAATTTATGTATTGGGGAGATGTTTTTACATCTCCTTTATTTTTTTGCTACCTTTGCCTACTAAAATTATACTCTAACGCAAACCATTGTAATACATTTCCATATAATTATGAATTAAATATTAATATACTCTTTAAAGTTCAATTCAGCAAAAAAAATCTTTTCTTTTTATGAAATTTGTGATATATTATGTGAATAATAAAGATTTAACATACACAAAATATAGTATTACTGTCAATGAAGATAGTAACTTTGTCGAAAGATAGGGTTCCTATCTTTATTTTTTTGAAAGGAATGGTAAAAATGGAAATTAATTATGGAGATAGTGCTTTTATGCTAGTAAGTACAGCATTAATATTTCTCATGACTCCCGGTTTAGCTTTTTTCTACGGAGGGATGGTTAAACGAAAAGATGTATTAAATACTATTCTTTCATCTTTTTTCATGTGCGGTTTAGCATCTGTACTTTGGATAGTTGTTGGATATTCTTTATCCTTCGGAGATGATATAAAAGGTATAATAGGTGGATTTAATCATTTGTTTTTTATTGGAGTTAGTATGGAGCCCAATCCTCTTTATGCTGCTACAATACCAGAAACATTGTTTGCAGCTTTTCAGATGATGTTCTCAATTATAACACCTGCATTAATTACAGGTTCTTTAGTTGGTAGAATGAAATTTAAAGCATTAGCTATTTTCGTTACGGCATGGCTAATTCTAGTTTATTATCCTCTAGCTCATATGGTATGGGGAGATGGTGGACTTATACGTGAACTAGGAGCAGTTGATTTCGCTGGTGGTAACGTTGTTCATATTAGTTCCGGTATTACAGGCTTAGTAGCTTGTATTATGCTTGGGAAGCGTCGTGGATATGGTGCAGTCTCATACAAACCTCACAATATTCCATTTGTTTTCTTAGGAGCTAGTTTGCTTTGGTTTGGTTGGTTTGGTTTTAATGCTGGAAGTGCTTTAAGTTCAGGAGCCCTTGCTGTACATGCGTTACTGACAACTAATTCTTCAGCTGCAGCCGCTTTAATGAGCTGGATGCTTATTGAAAGAATTAAATTTGGAAAACCAACACTTCTTGGAGCTGCTACCGGTGCAGTCGTTGGACTTGTTGCTATAACTCCTGGAGCAGGATTTGTACCAATCTGGGCCTCCCTAATAATTGGTGCATTAGTAAGCCC
Source organism: Clostridium vincentii (assembly GCF_002995745.1). GTDB lineage: Bacteria > Bacillota > Clostridia > Clostridiales > Clostridiaceae > Clostridium > Clostridium vincentii. Next base: position 1,237 of record NZ_PVXQ01000004.1, read on the forward strand.
TATATGTTTCTTCTTCATGTCTGTGATTAAAACAAAATTTGGATATGATGATGCCTTAGATGCCTTTGGATGTCATGGTGTAGGCGGAATATGGGGATGTATTGCAACTGGATTATTTACACAAACCTCCATTAACTCTGCTGCAAAGTGGAATGGCCTTTTCTTTGGAGATACTGAATTATTTGTGGCTCAGCTTATAAGCATAGTTATAACAATAGCTATTGCTTCTATAATGACCTTTATAATTATCAAAGTGATAAAATTATTTATGGATATTAGAGTTAGTACCTCAGATGAAGCTAATGGTTTAGATATATCTGAACATAGTGAATCTGCTTACCCATCATTTATGGGACTTGATTAAAGGAGGAATTTAATATGAAAAAAATCGAAGCTATAATCCGACCTGAAAAGCTTGAAGAGCTTAAAGATGCATTACACACTGCTCAAGTAGCAGGTATAACTTTATCCCAAGTTCTTGGTTGTGGCCAACAAATGGGATGGACTGAACACTATAGAAGTAATGAAGTTTTAATTAATGTCTTACCAAAGGTAGAAATTAAAATAGTCGTTGATGATGATAAGGTTGAAGACATAGTTAAAATTATTATTGATACAACAAGGACTGGTGAAGTTGGCGATGGTAAAATATTTGTATCAGATATAATTGATTGTATTAGAATTCGTACTGGCGATCGTGGTACCGCTGCTTTATAGTAAGAGAAAAGACTGTTAGAGGTTTTACTTCTATCAGTCTTTTCTTTTATCTTAAATTGAAGGCTTACCTTATAGTTCTATCTTTATTAAAAATTCCTCTCTATGGTATAATTAGCGAGTACTTATTTTAAAAGAGGTGTTAATTCTTGATTAGTATTATATTTTTATGCGCCGCAGGTTTCCTTGCTGCCTTTGTAGATTCAATTGCAGGCGGAGGTGGACTCATTAGTGTACCTGCATTTTTAATGGCAGGTATCCCTCCACATATTGCACTAGGAACAAATAAATTTTCCTCCTCTACAGCCTCATTTACAAGTTCTTTGAAGTTCGCTATTTCTGGAAAAATAAATTTTAATCTTATTAAATTTATGGCTCCACTAACTTTAGTAGGATCTATACTTGGAGTAAAGACAGTTCTACTTGTAGATCAAAGAATTCTTTACCCTTTAGTTATGGTATTAGTTCTCTTTGTTGGTGTGTATACTTTTTTTCAAAAGAACTTAGGAATGAATAATAACTTTACAGAAGTTACTAAAAACACTTTAGCTTTAGGTATGCTTTTAGCTTTCACTGTAGGTTTTTACGATGGCTTTTTTGGTCCTGGTGCTGGTTCATTTTTAATTTTTGGATTTATAAAGATATTTAAGTTTGACTTTGTAAATGCTGCTGGAAATGGTAAAATTCTTAACTTTGTTAGTAATATAACTGCTTTTATTGTATTTGCAATCGAAGGTAAAATATGGTTTTTTCAAGGTATATTCGTTGCAATATTTATGATATTTGGTGCACACTTTGGCACAAAAGCAGCCCTAACTAAAGGGGCAAAACTTATAAGACCTATCTTCATAATAATGAGCTTTGGAGTTCTAGTAAAGCTTGTACTTACTCTATAATAATATAAATGCTCTACTAAACTTTTAATTTCTATCCTTTTCTATACATAAAAAAAGAAGACCATTTTATTGGTCTTCTTCTTATTTTTATATATACTATTTTATATTTTCAAAACCACTAACAAGTATATATTTACTGTCCCCAACATTTATATATTTAATTCTTACCATATCTCCAGCCTTACTTAGAGCAACATTTCTTGATGTCTCCGTAGATACAGAAAATATTTTTTCCTCTTCTCCTTTTAATTTTACATCATATATACTAGTTCCTTCTTTTACCACTACTCCAATTCTTTCAATTTCTCCATCAATTGATTCATCTTGATTTGTTCCTTCAAGAGAAATATTTGTACTAGTTAAAACCTCTAAATATTTATTTAAAGTTCCTTGAAGAGTATCTCCAACTGCAACAGTATTATAATTCTTAACATTTACCATAGCAAATTGTTTCACTAGTCCACTTGAATCCTTTAATGTTGTAAAATAAGTTGATTCTCCTTGAATGTTTATTAAATATGGGAAAGTAGCTGTGTACCCAAATTGCTGAACTTTACCCTCTGCAGACTTCATTGCTGCGGACTCTATAGCTCCTGCAGTTTTATACATTGTAGTCTCAGCTGTTCTAGTATTAGTTAGTGTAAATCCAACTAATCCTTCATCATTTCCTATTGAAGTTATACCTGTATAATAAAAACATTCATTCTTATTAAAGATTAAATTCATTCCTTCTGTTGTCTTCAGTTTATCCTTATCAGCAAAGTTAAAGACACCATGTACTAATGATCCCCACTTATCTAAATAATTAACAATAAAATTAGTTGGCTGTATTCTATCTACCCAAACTGGCAAATCACTTATATCATAAGTTTCTGAAGTTCCTGTTTGTGCATTCATTACTAATGCCCCTGTGGCCTTTCTCTCGGAGATACCTACAGCTGTATCATATCTTGTTATTACCCAATAAGGATTTCCGTCATCATCCAACTCAAAAGTAAAATCTGTATGTCCAGCTTTCATATCCCTAAGATAGGAAGCTCTTCTTAAATCACTAAAGAAATATGATGAGTCCAAATACTTAATGTTTAACGCTACTCCATTAAGTTCTGTAATAAGCTGAACATCATTTTGATTAGTTGCACTTACTTTAATATATCCACTAGTTCCTTTTCTATTTGTTAACCATTTGATTATTGATGAATGTTCAAGGGGTGCTACATAATATAACTCTCCTTTAATACTTTGCAAAGTTAATTCTCCAATACTAACTTGACTTCCTAAAGATGGTATCTCTCCAAGCTTTTTATCAGCAAGTTTTTCCGCTAATTCCGTATCTATAATAGGTAATTGATTTAAATCAATATTTTCGATTTCATCTGAGAATTCAATCTCATTAACTGTTCCTATAAGATCTCTATGGCTTTTATAGCTAACCATTGGGCTAGATATAAATACTAATGCAAAGTATGCTATACCTGCAATTACTCCTATTAGACTTAAGCTCTTCATAGAATTTATAATTCCATAAACCAAAGAAACTACAGCCAACGGCATAATAATTATAAATGCATTTAATGAAAAATCAAAGACTAAACTAGAAGTCAATAACAATACCAAGGCTATAGCGAAATATATAATAAATAGCCACTTTAAAAATGATTTTATTGACCCATGTTTTATTTTATTTATATCATTTTTTTTGACTCCTCCAAAGAAATGTGAAAATATTTCTTTTATTTTTTCAGTATCAAATCCACCAAAATTTCTATTGTCCATTTTTCCCTCCATTATGTTGATTATTACTTATTTTATTTATTATTACATATCTAGAAGTATAACATATAACTCGCTTTTTAAATTCATAAAATATTATATATTCTCGCTAATATTTAAAGTTTTTCTACTATTTTATATATATTATTTTGTTCCTTTTTTTGATAGACTTCTTTCAATTATATGAGCAACTATAATGATACCAATAATTTCCACTATTAATCTTGTAATTGTAAATTTAATGCCTAATGATGATATCTCTATCAGTATCATTGGTACTTTAGTACACGCCCATGCGCCAGTAAAAAGCATTACATTTTTTATAGTTGATCCCTTTCTTAAAAGCATAGCTCCCACAGGAAAAGCTGCATATAGAGGTCCTGCTGAAAATGAACCTAATAAGAATGCTAATATACATCCTTTAAACCCTGAATTTACTCCCATAAACTTAATCATTTTTTCATTTGGAATCCATATATCCATTAGCCCGAGTAGTACAAACACAGGCGGTACTAATTTTATTAGCTCTAAAATATTCTTTAAAGTACCCTCTATTGCTTTTGATCCAATTTCTCTATTAACTAAATACATTACTATTAGTATAAACAGGAATATAATTGCATATTCATATCTAATAATTGTTTTCATCCACATACCAATCCTATTACTATTGCTACAATAAACGATATTATTATTCCCAAAATATTTCTCATAAGAGTTACTTTTCTACCCCAATATTTTATTTCTAATGGAATAGTTATTAGTCCTACCATCATTAAAGCAGAAATAAATCCAGCTATCTGAGCTACCCCTGCTCCTTTCTCCATAAGTACTGCACCTAAAGGGAATGCAACAAAACCTGCCATCATTGTAATTGAACCAACAGCAATTGATCTCAATATTCCTACCACACCTGAATTTGGTCCAATTACCGCGACTATAACCTCTTCATCTATAAGACTTAACGTTATGCCCACCACTGCCATTACTGAAAGTACCGTTGGTAGGATATTTTCAAAGGCTGTCCAGCCTTTTTTTAATGCTTTTTTTGTTTTTTCTTTATTCTTAACAAAAGATACTATAGTTAATGTAATAGCTATAATATATAAAAACACTTGAATCATATTATCACTTTTTATTATTGTTATAGTATTATTCTATGCTTAACCCAACTTTTGGTTTACCTTGTATTTTATGCTATACTATTAGGGTATTTTACCAATAGGGGGCATATAATATGGTACAAAACACAAAATCTAAAAAAACCATCAAATTTTTAAGTAGATGTGATCTTCTTGAAGGCTCTAAGGCTTCTATTCCAATCTGCTTAGGCTATATTCCTCTTGGAATAGCTTGTGGCATATTGTGCCAAAAAGCAGGTCTTTCAGCACTTCAAATCGGCACGTTATCTCTATTTGTTTATGCAGGCAGCGGACAATTTATAACTGCATCTTTATTAATAGCTAGTGCATCTATGTCTGCTATAATTTTTACAACATTTATACTTAATTTACGACATATGCTTATGAGCTCCACATTATCACCATATTTCACTAAATCTAGCCACAGATTCCTAATGCTATTTTCTCATGAAATTACAGATGAAACCTTTGCTATAAATTTATTGAAATTTAAAGAAAAGAGCTGGACTCCTAATCGAGCAATGTCGTTAAATATCATCTCTCATATTACGTGGATATTAAGTACTATTCTTGGAGGAGTGACCGGTTCTATTTTTAATTTTAATGATATAATTATAAATTTTGTATTAATTTCCATGTTTATTTGTTTACTCTGTCTTCAATTTAAAGGAGCAATCTATGTATTATGTGCACTAATATCTGGAATCATAGCAGTGTCATTATCCTTAATTATGAATAATACATTATACATAATTATAGCAAGCTTACTTGCTGCTACAGCTTGCTATTTTATAGAAAAGTTTATAAATGAGAGGAAGTCCTTACATAATGGAGTTAAGTAACTTAAATATTTATTTATTGATTATAGGAATAGCTATTGTCACCTATATACCTAGGTGCTTACCAATTCTTTATTTATCTAAAAAGGATCTTCCAAATTGGCTTAAGGATTGGATGAAATTTATACCTTCAGGTGTTTTTGCGGCTTTAATCTTACCTAGTGTCTTAATACAAGATGGTAGGTTAAATTTAGGTTTTACAAACATAAATCTGATTACTTCTATTTTAGTAGTTATAATTGCGGTAAAAAAGAAATCTCTAGGTTTATCAATAGCCGTAGGAGTATTTTCTATAACCCTATTAACTTTTATAATATAAATAAAGATAAAAAAAAGATGGAGAACTAATTGTAGTTCTCCATCTTTTTTTAATTTTCAAAATCTTCAATTCTTATTAAATTATCAATACTTTTAACTGCATCTAACTTTTTTATTTCTTCTAATGATTTATTAATATTATCTTCACGAGTTAAATGTGTAACTAATACTAAGTCTACCTTTTCTTCATTTTTAATTTCACCTTTTTGAATTACAGAACGCAGGCTAACATCTTGATTTCCCAAAATCGCTGTTATATCACCAAGAACCCCTGGTCTATCATCTACTGTAAGTCTTATGTAGTACTTGCTTTTGACTTGACCTACATCCATAATTTCCTTATTCCATAAATTATTCTTTACTACTAAATTAGTATTATCGAATTCTATGTTATTTCTAATTATTGAAACTATATCTGAAACTACAGCACTTCCTGTTGGCAAGTCTCCAGCTCCTCTGCCGTAAAACATTAAATCCCCTACTGCATTTCCTTTTATGAAAACGGCATTAAATGAATCATAAACATTAGCTAGTGGATGAGTCTCAGGTATCATTGTTGGATGAACCCTAAGCTCCAACTTTCCATCAGTATCCTTAACTATAGCTAAAAGTTTAATCACCATTCCAAAAGTTTTAGCATATTCCATATCTACCTCTGTTATATTTGTTATACCTTCTCTATAAACCTTCTCTACAGCTACCTTTGTACCAAAGGCTAATGATGCTAGAATAGCCAGCTTATATTGGGCATCAAAACCTTCTATATCTGATGTTGGATCTGCTTCAGCATATCCTTTTGCTTGAGCTTCCTTTAATATATCGTCAAACTTACTTCCTTCAAGTTGCATTTTACCTAGAATAAAGTTTGTTGTTCCATTTACTATTCCATATAATTGTTCTATCTTATTTCCAGTTAAGCTTTCATTTATAGCCTGAATTATTGGAATTCCACCTGCTACTGAAGCTTCGTAATTAAATCTTACTCCTTCTCTATCCGCCTTATGGAAAAGTTCATCTCCACCAGTTGCTATTAACATTTTATTAGCAGTAACTATCTGTTTCTTTTTTCCCATACACTGCAGCATATATTCTCTTGCAGGTTCAATTCCTCCCATAACTTCTACTACAATCTTAATAGAATCATCATTTAAAATATCATTAAAATCAGTAGTTACTATATTTTCTGGAACTTCCACACCTCTTTGTTTGCTTTTATCTCTTACAAGGATTTTTGCAATTTCTACTTTAAATCCAGAACGCTTTGCTATCTCTTCTTGATTTTCCTTTAATATTGTCCAAACTCCACGACCAACATTACCTAAACCAAGTAATGCTATTTTTACTTTCTTCATGTTTATATTTCCCCCTTTTTTTATCTTCCCCAACTTTTATATACATTACTTATTATATTACTTTTCCTACGAGAATTCTATACTTTACTCATTATTTCGGAAGTGAAATGATTTTATATAACAAACATCCTCCTATAAGGTAAAACGTTCCTATAAATCCTATAGGTGTTAATGCAAGGAACAATCCTATTATTATAACTAAAGGATGTAATCCTAAAAGTGATGATACTAGCTTTTGTTCTAGGAATTGTCTTATAAAAACGGCACCTATATATCCTACTAATACTATAATTGCGCCTTTAATATCCCCAGTAAAAAGACTTCCCATTGCTACAATTCCATAAACCATTCCTGCTCCAATTAATGGAAGTGCATCTAAAAGGGCAGTTATAATACCAATTACTATGGCATATTTAAATCCTGCTACTTTATATATTAATATACTATATATACATATTGCTATCATAATCAAGGAATAAGCCTTTATATATCCTCCAACAATAACATTTTTTTTATCTTGAATTCTTCTTAGAACCTGTAATCCCTTCTCTGAAAAAGCTCCCTTAATCTTTTGTAGAACCTTATCAATATCTTTTACAAGAAATATTGTAGCTATAATAGTTATAATTATCATTAATACTGCTATAGGTATAGAAACTATTATATTAAGTAAACTACCTACTAACTCTGATGTTAATGATGAAACTATGGAAATTATCTTCGTTAAAATTTCACTTAACTTATCTTCAATATCAGGACTAATATTATCCATACCCACAAGGACTTTTTGCAGGCTTTCATTAGCTGTATTTAATAGATTATTTAAAGTTTCCTTATCTGTTATATAACTATAATAACTTTTAAATTGTTCCGTAATCTTATACCCTATTACAAATATCAATAAGGATACTATGACTATAATCAATAAAGTTAATATTATTGATACTAATCCCTCTGAAATTTTGAATTTTTTATATTTACTATTTATTGATAATATCTTATTTTTTAACGGTCTTAAGGCCATTGCTATAAAGAATGCTATTACAAATGGAATGGCATATTTAAATCCAACTGCTACTATAAAGAAGCCAATTGTATATATAAACAAGAACTTCAATATTCTTTTAGTACTACCTATTAATTCAGGCGAAAAATATTTAAGAATACTATTCATAAAGTTTTTCATTTGCTTAACTCTCCTCTTATTTTTACTTTGGTTTATTAAAAATTATAGAATAATATAGCCTATTTTACAAGGTTTATATCTCTATATTTACATAATTTATATAAAAGTTAAAAATAGAGTACTTTTTATTTTTTATTTAAATAAAATTATTATTGACAAATAATTTTATAGGAGTACTATATGTTCAATTTACAATCACTACTTCCAATTTTTCTTTCCTTACTTGCAGGGTTATCTACAGTAATAGGTGCATTTATAGTTTTCTTTTCTAAATCCGGAAATAAAAAAATGATTACCTTCGCATTATCATTTTCTGCTGGAGTTATGATAACACTATCCTTTACAGACCTATTGCCTACTGCAGAAAAAGCTTTAAGTGAGCATTTTGGTATATTCACAGGTATTATGCTTTCTTTACTTTTTTTAATTATTGGTGTTTTAATTGCCATGCTTATTGATTTATTTCTCTCTTCAGAAAAAGAATATAGTTCTTCTAAAAATCAAAATAATAATTTATATAAAGTAGGTTTTGTATCTATGATTGCTCTAATGCTACATAATTTTCCAGAAGGTATTGCAACATATATCTCTGGTTATCAAAATATATCCCTAGGAATTAATTTAGCTATTGCTATTGCCCTTCATAATATTCCAGAGGGAATTGCTATAGCTATGCCTATATACTACTCTTCAAAAAGCAAAGGAAAAGCATTTAAATATACCTTTATATCTGGAATTGCTGAACCCATTGGTGCAATTTTCGCTTTTTTATTTTTAAAACCTTATATTAATGATTTAATTTTGGGTGTGATTTTTGCCCTAGTAACTGGGATAATGCTTTATATTTCCTTTGAAGAACTTATACCTGAAGCTAGACTCTATGGCTATAATAAACTTTACATTTTTTCTCTTGTTCTAGGTATATGTATTATTCCAATTAGTCATATTTTTCAAATATAAATCTTTTGTTTTATAGAATAATTAAAATTCCTAAGGGGAAAATAGAATTGTTCCACTTTATAAAAAGGAGGTAAATTAAAATGACTCAAAAAGAATTATTATATTTAGAAGATTTATTATCAGCTGAGAAGTTAGCACAAAGAACATGTGCTGATTATAGTACTAAAAGTCAAGATCAACAATTAAAAACTCATTTCAATACTTTGGCTAATTACCATCAACAAAACTTAACTAAACTATTTGGATTATTAAACTAAGAGGAAGGTGATTATAATTATGTTAACAGATCAAGATTTAGCAACTGAAGTACTTACTTTAGAAAAATCTCTATCTTCTATTTATCATTTTGCAGTACAGGAATCAAGTACAGAGCCGCTTCATAGCGAATTAAAAACTAATTTAAATGATGTTATATGTAAAGAAAGTGATACTTTCAAATTAATGGCTCAAAAGGGATGGTATCAAATAGAACAAGTACCTATGCCTCAAATTGAAAAAGTTAAAACTAAATTTGCACAAGATGCACAATCTGCCAGCTAATTTTAGTTAAAATATAAGAGATAAGGACAAAAGTCCTTATCTCTTATATTTTAACTAAAATTTCATTAATTTCTTCACTAACTTCAGCTCTTTCATCATAAATCCATTGCATATTAAATTCTAGGTTAAATAATTTACAAAAAGAGTAGTACATATTAATTTTTTGATAGTATATCTCTAGCTCCTCTAAATTAGCACCAATTATTATAGGTATTGATATTACTTTTAACTTAGCTACAAATATCTCATCTACATAAAATAAAAATTGTTTCATAAGTTCCTCTGATAAAACATCAAAGGGAACCTTAAGTAACTTCCATTGAATTTGTTCTTTAAGTTTAAATCTCTTAATACTGTCTAAAACAATAATGTAATCACTGATATCCATTTTTCTATAATATTCAAGTTTTTCTTTCCTAGTACTCCAAAGGGCAAGTTTTTCAATTAGGGGCAAAGTTTTTATTCTTAAAATAGCATCCGATGGTCCTATAACTGCTTGAGTTATTATTTTATCATCTTCACTTAGTTTCTCTTTTAAAAATTCACTATTATTTCCTAAGGCTGCTACATACCCTATATCATATATACCTTTTCTTCCTGCTCTTCCTGCGATTTGCTTAACCTCTTGTGACGTCAAATACCTCACTTCTTCTCCATCAAATTTTTTAATAGATAGGAATATAATTCTTCTAATTGGTAGGTTTACACCCATTCCAATAGCATCGGTTGTAATTAAAATTTTAGTTTTTTTATTAATAAACTGCTCATATTGTCTTCTTCTAACATCTGGTGGAAGATCTCCGTATATAATACTCGCCTTTTCTCCTCTTTGTGAATAAGCTTGAGCAAGTTCTAAAACTCTTTTCTTAGAAAATAAAACTATAGCGTCTCCATCTTCAATATCTTTCTGTAAAAATTCTTTTTTTTCAACCTCTAGAGGAATACTTCTAGTGTACTCGATAATTTCATATGGATCCTTACAATCCTCTAATATTGTCTTAATAATGTCCTTTGCATTAATTGCTCCACAAACATGAATTTCTCTAGATCTAATTCCAAGTATTGCTCGACTCCAAGCTGCTCCTCTTTGAGAATCATTAATCATTTGAATTTCATCAATTACTGCTACCTCATATTGCTTATTTAAATCAAGCTTCTCAATAGTACAAGATGTATGTGTTGCTCCAACGCTTATTATTTCTTCTTCACCAGTCTTGAGGTCACATAGAATTCCTTCTCTATTAAGCCTTTCATAATTCTCAAGAGCTAATATTCTTAGAGGAGATAGGTATACTCCATTTTTACATTCTTTAAGTCTTTCAACAGCATTATATGTTTTTCCTGTATTTGTATCTCCTAAATGTATTATAAATTTTCTCTCAATACCCCGTGCTTCTCTATATTCATTTTTAGGATTATCAGGAAAATTTTTTTCAAATTCTTCTGAAATCATTTTGGGAATATGATGTTTTGTAAGAACAGTCATTATACCTGAATTGAGTAAACTATTATAGTCTCCTCTAACTACTTGATAATAGTCAAATTTAGAATCATTTTTTTTATTATAGCTCTCTAATATTCCCTTAGCTACATATTCTAAAACTTCCTGATATCTATCTAAAAGGTCCTGATAATCCTTAAGCCCTTCATTTCCCATATCCATTAAAAGTAATATTTTTTTTCTGACAGTAGACTCATGTTCATGGAATGCTCCACCTTTAGAGTTTTTAACAATTTCTTCAATTTGATTGATTTGACTTTTAAGTTTTTTAAATTCCCTTTGTCCTGTAATCTTTTTCATCCTTATTGACCTCCTCTAGACGTTTTCATTCCATTTATTTTATAAGATAAAAAATAAAGCTAGAGAATTTAACCCCTAGCCCTACTATCTAATTTTTTTAATATTTCTAAAATCTTCTTATCCATATTTCACCTCATGCACTTTTAGTAAGTTATTTAATTATAACATATATTTACATTAATAATAATTTCTTTGCAGAATTATATTTTTATTCTTCCCATATATTATTTCATTTATGTATATAAAAATTAATAACATATTTATTAGTATTTCATAAATTATTACAAAGCACTTTAAAAAGGAGAGACATTTTTGCCAATTTTTAGAATTATTTCCTTCGATGGCGGTGGTGTTAGAGGAGCTTTATCTAGTAGCCTTTTCAATCGACTTATTCTTGATAACCCAAGCCTTATAAAGTATACTAACTTATTTGCTGGCACTTCAACTGGGGCATTAATTTCATTATCTTTAGCTTACGGGTTGACCGCTGACAAGGTCGATGCCCTTTATTCATTTATTAACATGAAAAAAGTTTTTACTCCTAAAAGATTTAATATTTTTCATCCTAAATATAAAAACAAAGCTCTAAGAGATCTTATATCAACTTCTATTTCACCAGATGCTACTTTAAATGATTTAAATAAATTTATATTTATTCCTTCTTTTAATCTAAAAGGAATCACAAAAAAACATTGGCAGGGGGTATTCTTTACTAATTTTAATAAAACATCCAATCATAGTGATAAGATTGTTGATGTAGCATTAGCTACTTCTGCAGCTCCAACCTATTTTCCATCTTATAATAATTTTATAGATGGAGGTGTAATAACAAATTCACCTGCAATGGCATCAGTTGTAACTGTTATGCACAAATTTCCTGGTAAATATAGATTACAAGACTTTAGAGTTTTATCAATAGGATGCGGAGATTATCAAAAAAGAATAGCGACTAATACATCGAAATGGGGAATACTTCAGTGGAGCATCAGACCATTTTCTTCTGTTAATCTTCCTATTATTTCCATACTACTAAATGATACATCTTCTTTAGAAGATCTTTATTGTAGAGAACTTCTTGGTAATGCTTACTTAAGAATTAATCCAAAACTTAGTGAAGATATTGAACTTGATGACTATAAAAAGGTTACTTTACTAAAAGATACTGCAAATAAATATGACTTGACTAATGCTAATTTATTTATTAGTCAGATTTTTCTAAAATAGGATGAATATTTTCAACAAATCTATACTATATTTATTATATAGCAATGCTAGGAGTATATAATAATGGATCCTTATAAAATACTAGGAATATTACCTCACTCCTCAGAAAGTGAACTAAAGGATGCTTATAATCATCTTATTGAAACCTACGATTTAGATGATTTACAGGATGATTCTGTAAAATCATTCTATGAAGATAAGCTAAGTGAGGCTAATGAAGCTTATAGAATAATTACTCACAACTTAACCTGCGACGAGGTAAGGGATCTAATTGAAAGTGATGATTTTATAGCAGCTGAAACTAAGTTGAATTATATCTCAGATTTATCTTCTGCAGAATGGAATTACTTAAAGGGTGTTCTTTTAATTAAAAAAGGATGGGTTGATTCAGGAGTGAATCATATAAAAAAAGCAGCAACCTTAAATCCTTATAATACTGAGTATGTTTCTACTATGAATAAACTTTCTGACAAGGTAGGTTCTTATAAGAAGAACTACTCTAAAAACGAAAAGCAAGGTGGTAATGCTTTAAATATGTGCGGTGGCGGAAATGATACCGGGGGTAACAAGGGCGGACTTTGTTAAATTTAGTATAAATAAATCTATAAAAATATTACTGGAAATTAGGCTTTCCAGTAATATTTTTCTTATATTCAGATATATTCTTTATCTAGTCTTCAAAACCATTATTTTTTCCTAATAGTTTATAAAATTCTCCACTCTTTTTTACTGTTCTCTTTTGAGTCTTTAAATCTAAACTAACTAGCCCATATCTATTTTTATATGCGTTCATCCATGACCAACAATCAATAAAGGTCCATAGATGATATCCATTTATATTACATCCTTCTTCAATGGCTTTATGAATATATTTCAAATGTCCTTTTATAAATTCAATTCTATAGTCATCATTAATTTGCCCATTTTCTATAAATCTTGCTTCATCAGCAACTCCCATTCCATTTTCTGAAATAAAAGCTTCTATGTTTCCATAATTATCTTTAACATTGTTACAAAGATCTAATATTCCCTTTTCGTAAATTTCCCATCCTCTATACTGATTAAATTTTCTTCCTGGAAGTACATAAGTATCAAAAAGCCATTCCGGCATAAATGGGGACTTAGTATTCACAGCATTATCCCTAGCTTTTGCTCTTCTTGGCTCATAGTAGTTAATACCCAAAATTTGAGCTGTATTCTCTTTTATTATTTTTAGGTCCTCTTTTGTATACTCAGGCATTTGATCATACTTTTTAAGAGTATCAACCAATTTCTTAGGAAATTCTCCCTTTACACATGGATCTAAGAAACTTCTATTATAAAACAAATCACAATACTCTGCTGCTTCTAAATCATATTTATTAGAACTTCTTGGATATGTTGGACTAAGGTTTAATACAATTCCGATTTTGGATTTAAGATTATGTTTCTTAAATTTCCTAATTGCCTTAGCATTTGCAAGTATTGTATTAAAAGCTACTTGTGTAGCTCTTTTAAAATCAATTACATTTGGATAATGAAAATCTTGCATATATCCACCAAGTACTGGTCCTAAAGGTTCATTAAATGTAAACCAACGTTCAATCCTATCTCCAAATAATTCAAAACATTTATCTGTGTAGTTTGCATAAGCTTTAACAACTTTTTTACTCTCCCATCCACCTTTTTCTTGCATAGCCATTGGCATATCAAAGTGATATAGATTAACAAAAGGAGTCACTTCATTTGCGATAAATGTATCAATTACTTTATTATAAAACTCTACTGCTTTTTCATTTACTTCTCCATCTCCATTGGGAAATAATCTTGCCCATGAAAGAGACATTCTAAATGAATTATGTCCTAGCTCTTTCATTAGCTTTATATCATCATCATATCTATTAAAAAAATCTGATGTTACATCTGGCCCAACTTCATCAAAGAATCTATTCTTTTCAATTTCAAACCAATGATCCCAAATAGTTTTTCCTTTACCTGTATTACCTTTCCCTTCTGATTGTTCTGCTGAGGAGGCACTTCCCCAAAAGAAACCTTCTGGAAAATTATAAAATTTCTTCATATACAACACTCCATTTATTTTATTTTACTAACAAAAAACATTTTCTTCTTTAATTATATATTTTTTTGCAAAATCGTCAATATCTTTATATTTAAATAGCATATCTTTTAAATTCAACATATTATTTTAAATTATTATTCCTAAACAATATACAAACAGAGCTATCTATACTTATCTCATCTGTTATTTCTTCTAGCATTCCATTATTTTTGTTACGTTTAAAACTTACTCCATTACTGGTGTCTTGATTTACTACAAGTAAAAATTCCTCACTAGGATCAAAATTAAAATCCCTAGGGGCCTGACCCTTAACATTATAGTAATCAATTATTTCCAATATCCCCTTATTTATTTTAAACGCTGCAATAGAATCATGTCCTCTATTACTTGTGTATAAAAACTTTTCATCACTACTTAACCTGATAGCAGCTGAACTACTTTCACCCTCAAAATCATTTGGCAAAGTAGAAATTGTTTGTTCTAATACATACTTTTCATTATATTTTTTAAATACAAATACTTCATTTGATAATTCAGACAGTACATAGAAATTATTATTATCTTTAGAAAACAGACCATGACGAGGACCACTACCTTCAGGAAATATTAATTCATCTACATATGCGAAATTATTATTTAAATCATATACCTTCACCCTGTCTAGTCCTAGAAAACATACATATATATACCTGTCTTTATTATCTAAAATAACACAATGGCATTTTGCATAGGATTTTTCATGGATTGTATGCACTGAATGTAATTCCTTGTTTGAAACTTTATATATATAGCATTTACCTTCATGATAATTACTGGCAAAAATATATTCTTTATTACTTGTAATATAGCAACAAGGAAATTTATTATTTATTACTGCATTAACTAATATTAATTTATCATTCTCATCTATAAAATAACTTATCCCGGCTATTTCATTTTCCTTAGTTATTGAAAAAACTTCTTTTCCTCTTACATTTAAATATGTAGGATTTTCAATTTCAGCCACTAAACCTATATCCGAAAATTTTCCTTCATCAAAATTAAAACTATATATTCCTTTGCTATCTTTTTTTGTATATGCTCCAAAATATCCTCTGCTTTTACTCATCGTTTTCTCACCTCTCTAACTAATTCTCTTGTATCCAACTTATAACATATTTATAATCATCTGACTCTACCTTTAATTCAGTATTAGTCTTTATAAATTTTCCCTTAATTCCGAATTCTATACAGCTTAAATCAAAGTGACACATGGCAATTCCCATATCCATTTTATAATTTTTATAGCCTTCTACTTCTAGATTTTTCTTTCCTATCTTGAAAAAGTAAAAATCATTCCCAGATTTTAATATCCTCCAAGGTTGTTTATTTACAGCTGAAGATGCTAACCTAACATTTTCAAGAACTTGTTTCATCATTCCAAGGTCTTCCTCCCCTGTCAATGGAGTATTGAAGTTCTCTAAGTAATATCCATAGCTTTATGAAACTCACTTCTTTTGAATGTTCCTGCCATCCAGCAAGTTCCAAGCCCAATACTTCTTGCATAAAGCACAAGAATTTCCATCTCATAATTAAACCTCTTCACCTAAATTTATTCGTTTATTTATT
This sequence comes from Clostridium vincentii, assembly GCF_002995745.1. Taxonomy (GTDB): domain Bacteria; phylum Bacillota; class Clostridia; order Clostridiales; family Clostridiaceae; genus Clostridium; species Clostridium vincentii. Next base: position 17,649 of record NZ_PVXQ01000004.1, read on the forward strand.
ATACTCCAAATTTTCTACAAAAAAATAAGGAGTATAAATTAAAATACTCCTTATCTACCTCTTAAATTCTTATTAGCTTTTTCTATCTCTATAAGATTTAATAATCTTTACAAATTCATACCACATTACAGAAATTATTGCTATACCACTAACTATTAATAGTTGTTTCACATTTAATGAAGCCAAATTTAAAAATCCTGAAATAGGAGTATATATTATTATAAATAATCCTATTATAGTTCCTCCAGTTATTGCCCACATAACAGGGTCTTTAATTGTATTTTTAAATGAATTATACGCAAGCTCAGTTTCTGAACTATTAACATGAACAAGTATAATATTTGAAATCATAATTATTGCCAATCCCATTGTTCTAGCTGTTTTTCCTTGATCTACAGTATTTTGCAGGCATAGATAATAGGCCCCAAAAGATGCAACAAATATAACTAATCCTTGAATTATACTTTTCATTAGAATATGAGAAGTTAAAATATTCTCTTTTGCATCACGAGGCTTACGATTCATAATATCGTGTTCAGCAGGTTGCCTCTCTAAAACTATTGAACAAGTTGGATCTATTATTAATTCCAAAAGCACAACATGTACTGGCAAAAGAAATAACATAGATGCACTTATTCCAAGTATAGGTGCTAACAATGAAGCAAGGGCTATTGGAATGTGTATTGTAAATACATATCCTACTGCTTTTCTGATATTAATATAGATCCGTCTTCCATCCTTAACTGTATCAACGATAGTAGAAAAATTATCATCTAAAAGGATTAAGTCCGCTGCCTCTTTTGATACTTCAGAGCCTCTTTTTCCCATAGCAATTCCTATATCTGCATATTTAAGTGCAGGTGCATCATTTACACCATCACCAGTCATAGCAACAATATCTCCATTATTCTTAAAGGCTTTAACAATTCTCATTTTATGCTCTGGTATTACTCTAGAAAAAATACTAACCTCTTTAACTTTTTTCATTAGTTCTTCATCATTCATTTTATTTAAATCATCCCCTGTAATAATGTTACTGCTATGAGGTATTCCTACCTGTTTTGCAATTGAGCTTGCTGTAACTCCATTGTCACCAGTTATCATTACTACTCTTATCCCAGCATTTATACATCTTTGTATGTCATCTTTAATATCTCGCCTTGGTGGATCTTCGAGACCTACTAAACCTACTAATTCTAAATTGCATTTCTCTAATGTATCTGGAACTTCCTCTTTATTATTCACCTTCATTTCTCCAACAGCTATAACTCTAAGCCCAACAGATGACATTTTGTATATTTCTTCTTCTACTTTTATTATTTCCTTTTCTGATAAATTACAAAGTTTTATTATCCTCTCTGGTGCTCCCTTTACAGCTATAATAATTCCCTCTTTTCTTTCCCAAACATGCCCCATCATTTTAAGTTCATTTGTAAATGAATACTCTGCTAATAATTCACCTTCAAATAAATATTTCTTTGAAATATTCTTATTTTCACAATAACTAAGTATTGCTTTTTCCATAGGATCATAGGGGTCAGTCTCACATGCCATTCCAATAACTTCACACATTCTTATTTCTTCACCAAATGAAAAAGTATCAACTACAGTCATCTTATTTATTGTTATAGTACCTGTTTTATCAACGCACAACACCGAAATAGCCCCTAAAGTTTCTACCGATGGTAGCTTTCGTACTAGAGATTTCTTTTTTGCTAATCTCCATGCTCCCATAGAAAGAAATACAGTTAAAATAACAGGAAATTCTTCGGGTATCATTGCCATTGCAAGAGTTATTCCTGACAGAATACTTTCGATAATTCTATCTTTTAAAATATGGTCAATAAGATTTAGAAATGTTATTCCACTAACTAAAGCGCAAAATAAAGCTGCAATACCTGCACATATTTTAATAAGTTTTCCTGTTTGTTTTTGAAGAGGTGTAGGATCATCTGGCGCAGCTATAACATTCATACCAATTTTCCCATATTCAGTTTCTGCTCCAATTTTATCTACTAATATTATCCCACTTCCTTGGGTAACTAGTGTTCCTGCATAACAATAATCTTTTTTCCAATAATCATTATTCTCATCATCAAATATAATTTTCCATACGCCCTCAGCTTCACCGGTAAGGGAAGATTCGTCTATACACAGATCACTAGCTTTAATCACTTGGCCATCTGCTGGAATTTTCACACCCTCAGCAATTATCATCAAATCTTTTGGAACTAAATTTTCACTATGAATCAGCTTTTCTTCACTGTTTCGAATTACAGTTATATGAGGTGCTGATAAATTCTTTAATGATTTTAAAGTTTTATCAGTTTTCCACTCTTGAATAACATCAATACTTATAACGCCAGTAACAAACACTAACATTATAATTCCATCCTTTGGCTCACCTAATATAAAATAAATAATAGATGCTACAATTAGTAATAAAAACATTGGTTCCTTTAAAACTTCTAAAATTTTAAGAAAAAAACTCTCTTTTTTCTCAGGAGTTAGTTGGTTTTTACCAAATTTTTTTTGAGCTAGTTTAACTTGTTCTTCTGTTAATCCTCTCATATCATAGATTTTTTCTTGTCCTGTCATAAAAGTTACCTCCATTTTAATTCCTGGTTTTTCCCAAGAATAATTTACTTTGATAGCTCCATGGCATTGCATTGAACTTCTTGTTTTCAGCTAATGTTCTAAGGCAAATGAAAAATGCCCGTAGAACATTTTACTGTCCCACAGGTATTATAATAATCCTGTTGCCTAAAGGCCCGGCTCCAAAAATCAATACGATTTTGGCCTGATCAGTTTGTACTGTAGATATTTATGCAGTGCAAAGAGATTTCAATATTATTATATGCATGCCTTGCAATTTCTCCACTAACATATAAACTAATAATATAGATTAATCTAAAATATTTTAAGGAGGAATTATTAATGAATGAAGTTCTAGAAAATATATTAACAAGAAGAAGTGTAAGATCCTTTAAATCAGAACAAATAAAAGATGATGAGTTAAACCTAATATTAAAAGCTGGTACTCATGCTCCTAGCGCAATGAACAAACAATGCTGGCAATTTACAGTTATTCAAAACAAATCTAAAATTGAAGTTCTAGCTAAGGTTATCAGAGAAGCCCTAGGTAGAGATGAAAGTTATAATTTTTATGCCCCACCTACATTAATTCTATTATCTAATGAAAAGGATAATCCTAATGGGTTAGCAGATTGTGCCTGTGCACTAGAAAATATATTCTTAATGGCTAACTCTCTTAACATAGGTTCTTGCTGGATAAATCAATTAAAGGCTATCTGTGATGAAGCGGCTACACGAGAGATACTTACGAGTCTTGATATACCAGAAAATCATATAGTTTGGGGAATGGCAGCTATAGGTTATCCTAATGCAACACCAAAACCTCATTCTATAAAAAATGGAACAATTAAATTTATAAAATAAGGCATATAAAAAGAAGTAGCAGCTTAAAATTTAATTTAAGCTGCTACTTCTTTATTTCTTTTTTTAATAATTTCTAAGTAAAAGAAAAAATTAACTGTGTTTTTTCTCCTACCTTTTTAAATCCACATTTTTTATACATATCATTAGATGTATCTTCACTATCTGTAATTACATAAGCAATTTCAGCGTCAAGCTCATTTGCTCTTTTTAGCATATCTCTAAGTATTGTTGTTCCAAATCCTCTTCTTTGATATTTTTCACTTACTCCAAAGTCTTCGATCTTTGCGACCTTATTATAGCTTAATAATTCACAAGAACCCATTGGGATAGCATCTTTATAAGAAAGAAATGCTTTTAACTTATTATTATCCTTATAAGCTTTAACTTTCCTTCTTATTCTATCTTCAGAAAACTCCAAGCCCCAATTAGAGGCATTATCCAATATACTTAACTTTATCATTTCTTGAAATTCAAGTTTTGTTTTTACTTCTTCTATTTTACATTCTTCATTGAAAAACATATTTTTATATTCCATTGTTGGAATGCCCATATAATATAGTTTGTCTATACTTGAAGGCTTCATTTTTAAATCACCTAAAAATTCCTTCGACGGGCTACCATTTACTTCAATAACTAAGAATTCTTTCTTTAGCCTTCTACTATGTTTAAATTCATTAGATATAATATTGTTTATGTCATCAATAGATATAAAATCCTGAACTACGGTTAAATTATATGCATACATATCATCTAGTTCATTATCCCAAAATCTACTGAATTGTTTTGTTTTTAGTTCCTTTGAAAAACACCTTACATACTCAAGTTCTGCATCCATTAATAAATTAAACATAGACTTTATGGGAGTTTATTTCCTGCAGCTAAGTATATTTCATACCATTCTTGTCTAGTTAACACAATGTTTGATGCCTTACAGATGTCCTTAAGGCGATCAGAATTCATAGTTCCTACTATTGTTTGAATCTTAGCTGGATGTCTTAAAATCCATGCAGTAGCTATGGCAGTATTTGTTACACCTTTAATCTGTGCAATTTCATTTATCTTTTTATTAAGCTCTGGGAACTTATCATTATCTAAAAAGACTCCTTCAAACATTCCATATTGGTAAGGAGACCAAGCTTGAATTGTTATATCATTAAGACGGCAATATTCAAGTACGCTTCCATCCCTATCTATAGAAGAATCAACTTTCATATTTACGTTTATACCTGAATCTATCATTCCAGTGTTCATTATACTAAATTGAAGTTGATTTATAACTATCTTATTATCTAAATACTTGTTAAGTAATTGTATTTGCATTGGGTTATGATTACTTACTCCAAAATTCTTAACCTTTCCTTTACTATAAAGTTCAGCAAAAGCTTCACAAACCTCTTCCGGTTCCATAAGAGTATCTGGTCTATGCAATAATAAAGTGTCTACATAATCAGTTTTTAATCTTTTTAAACTAGCATCTACAGAACTTATAATATGCTCCTTTGAAAAATCATAAGAACCCTTCCTTATGGAACACTTAGCTTGAATAAGTATTTTTTCTCTTATATCATCATTCATATTAATAGCTTCTGCGAAAACTTCTTCTGATTTTCCACCACCATATATATCTGCATGATCGAAGAAATTAATCTCTTCTTCTAAAGCAGTCTTAACTATTCTCTCTGCAATATTTTTATCTTTACCTGCAATTCTCATACAGCCAAGTCCAATTTCACTAACCTCTAAATTACTATTTGCTATTTTAATTTTGTTCATTTAATTACCTCCCTAAATGTTATATCTTATGATAACATCGTTTTCATTTTTTCTCAACATCTAATAAATTTCAAAATTAAATATGGACATAAGAAAAGTAACCCCTATTTTTATTATTATTAAAAATATAGGTTACTTTAAATTATATCGATTATGATATTAATTCAGATATCTTATCTTCTGTTTCATTTCTATCTGTATATTTAAACTCTAAATTATTAATCATATCTTGATCACTCTGAGGTAATTGGCTAAATTGCTTTTTATCCTTAAATATATCAGTAGTTGGATTTTCTATAAGTAGATTTCCATCGCTATCACTTTTATAAATTGCAAAATATCCTTCGTATTCTTTTATATAATATTTGTTAGCCTCTATACTTTCCTCTATACTTCTCTTATAAGTAAGTTCAGTATCCTCTACAGCTTCTAAACTATATCCTTTCTTTTCTAGGACTTTGGTTAAATTCTGCTCACTTACTTGCCCTTCAAGAGCTAATTCATTTTTAATATCTTTTAAAGTAGTAACCCTTTCTTGGGTCTCTCCTTTAAACAATATTATTAAAACATCTTCACTTAAAACTGCTGCTTTATCTCTAGTAATAGCTGTTTGTTCTGCTTCTTCTTGTTCCAAGTTTTTATTTTCTAAATACTTATTGAATTGAAAAAAACTTCCTACAAAAATAATTGTTAAAATAATTACACCAATAAGTATACGTTTTTTAGTATCCTTCATCTTAATCACTCCCTATCGAGATTATTGACCCTTACCTTATATTTTATACATTTATATAAAATTAATTGACAAAAGCTCATAGCCAGCTTAAACTCTATACAGATGTATATACATCTAAAGTAAGTTTAAGGAGTTGTTAAAATTGATTTTAATTGAAGAGATTAAAAGACTAAAGAAAGAAAAAAATGCTCTCATACTAGCTCACCTTTATCAATCTCCAGAAATCCAAGATATTGCTGATATTGTAGGAGATTCTTATTTCTTAAGTAAAAAAGCAATGGAATCTGAGTCAAATCTTATCGTCTTTTGCGGTGTTAGATTTATGGCAGAAAGTGCAAAAATATTATCACCCAATAAAACAATACTCTTGCCTGCGAAGGATGCAAGATGTCCTATGGCTGATATGGCAGTTGTGTACAAGCTTCAAGCTTTAAAGGAAGATCATCCTAATGCTAAAGTAATTAGTTATATAAATACTAACCTAGATATAAAGGCTATGTCTGATGTTTGTGTCACTTCATCCTCAGCACTAAAAATAATGAATAATATTAAAGAAGATGAAATTATATTTGTTCCAGATAGAAATCTTGGAGAATATATAGGCGAGCATTTTCCTAATAAAAAGTTCATTTTATATGACGGTTTCTGCCCTGTTCATGAAAGAGTTGAAGAGAGTGATATTTTTGAACTTAGAACATTATACCCAACCTTTGAAGTATTAGTTCATCCAGAGTGTAATAAGCCTGTTCGTCTCTTGGCAGATTATATTGGAAGTACTTCTGAACTTATAACTTATTCTGCTACCTCGAGTGCTGATGGCTTTATCGTTGTTACTGAAGAGGGTGTACTTCATCAAATGAAAGCTAAAAGTCCAAACAAGAAATTTATTCCCCTCAAAAATTCAATGATTTGTCCTAATATGAAAATGACAACTCTTCAAGAGGTTTATAATTGCTTATTAAATGAATCAAATGAAGTTATTATAGATGAACAATCAAGATTAAAGGCTTTAAAAGCGTTACAAAACATGCATCTGTTAGGAGATAATTAATATGATTAAAACCTGTGACGTATTAATTGCCGGGACTGGTGTGTCTGGAGTATACTCTGCTTTAAATTTAAAAGAAAATCTAAAGATATTACTTATATCAAAGGAGGGTTTAAGGGATTGTAATTCTTATTTAGCCCAAGGAGGTATCTCTACTGCCTTAAATAGAGATGATATTGAGCCTTATATAAAAGATACCCTTATTGCTGGTAATTATAAAAATGATAAGGAAGCCGTAGAAGTTCTAGTTAGAGAATCAAGATCCAATATAGAAAGACTTATAAAGTATAATGTACCCTTTGATAGAACTGAAAAAAACACGTTGCAATATACAAGAGAAGGGGCACATAGTACATTTAGGATAGCTCATATTAAGGATCAAACAGGGAAATATATAATGGAAGCTCTATACAAAGAACTTGAAAAGAGAAGTAATATAGAAATTTTAGAAGAATGCACCCTTGTTGATATCATAAAAAAAGATAATAAATGTCTAGGTGGAATTTGTAATTATAAGGGAGAAGAAATTCAAGTACATGCAAAGTCGACCCTACTTGCAACAGGTGGCTTAGGCGGATTATTTACCTCTACTACAAATTTTTCTTCCTTAACTGGAGATGGAATATCTATTGCATTGAAAAACAATGTTGCTATAAAGGATATAAACTATCTTCAATTACACCCTACTGTTCTTTACGAAAAATTTTCTTCTGGTAAGAGACTCTTATTATCTGAATCCTTAAGGGGAGAAGGTGGAAAGATAAAAAATTTAAAAAGCCAAGAATTTGTAGATTCTCTTAAACCTAGAGATATAGTATCTAAAGCGATTCTTAATGAAATCGATAAAACTCCAGATACTCCTTTTGTTTACCTAGACTTAACTCATATAAACAAGGATTATTTAATTAAACGATTCCCCTTTTTATATAATGAGTGTTTAAAAAGAGGATATCATATGGAAAAAGACCTCCTTCCTATTTCCCCTGCTCATCACTATGCCATGGGAGGTATTAAGGTTAATTTATCGGCTCAGACAAGCCTTCCTAATCTTTATGCAGTTGGAGAAACAGCCTGTACTGGAGTTCATGGGAATAATAGATTAGCTAGTAATTCTCTTTTAGAAGGGGTGGTCTTCGGTTATAGATGTGCTCAAAAGATTAATAGTGACCTATACTTTTCGAATAGCTCTAATTACCCGACTAAAGAAGATTTAGTAGAATATTTAAAAGAAAAGGTGGATGAAAATTATGCTAAATTATTTAATTGTTGATGATTTAATCAGAAGAGCCCTTCAAGAGGATATGCCCTTTGGAGATATTACAACAAATGCTACAGTAGATGAAACCTGTATTGGGACTGTATCTGTATATGTTAAGGACGATGGAATTATTTGTGGAGTTAATGTCTTTAAAAGAGTTTTTGAAATTCTAGGTAATGTTGAAGCCTCCTTTACTGTACTAGATGGAAATCCTGTTGAAAATGGAGATAAAATTGGAGAGGTTTCTGGTAATGCCCGAAACATTTTGATGGGAGAAAGGATTGCCCTTAATTTAATGCAAAGAATGAGCGGAATAGCTACCACTACTAATAGATATGCTAAAGAAATTGAAGGACTAAACTGTAATGTTGTGGATACTAGGAAAACTACTCCACTATTTAGGCATTTAGATAAATATTCTGTCCTTTGTGGTGGAGGAGCAAATCATAGGTTATCCCTTTCTGATTCTGTATTAATTAAGGACAATCACATAGATGCAGCTGGTGGAATAAAAAAAGCTGTTGCTCTTGCTAAAAAGAATTCTTCCTTTACTACTAAAATTGAAGTTGAGACTGAAACTAAGGAAGATGTGCTAAACGCTATTGAAGCTAAGGCTGATATTATCATGTTAGATAATATGTCTACAGCTATGACTAAGGAAATGGTGGAACTTATTAATGGAAGAGCACTTATTGAATGTTCTGGAAATATTACTTTAGAAACCATTAGAGAATACGGCAAAACTGGAGTTGACTATATTTCCGTGGGCGCCCTTACCCATTCCTTTAATGTTTTAGATATATCCTTAAAAAACTTAATAATAAAGTAAAATGCAGCTAGTTAATCTTTTCTTATTAACTAGCTGCATTTATTATTTAGAGAACCTTTCACTATATCCGCATCTTTTGCAAAGTTCTTCTACTTTTTTTCTATTAGAGAATCCATTGTAAAAGTTCTTAGATCTATCCCCATTTAATATTTCATGAAGACTTTCTTTATATATATTTCCTAAGCTCATATCCCCTTCTCCATCAAGACAACATGGAACCACAGTGCCATCCACTAATATTCCAAAATGATCCCTTAAGCCATGGCAGAAACCAGTGTCCCCTAAGGGTTCAATATTCATATTAGGCCATTGAAATTTATCCGCCACATTTAAATATAAATTACCCATAAGTTTTGTTCTTTTTTGATTATTAAGAAGAGTTTTCAAATCCTCTTTATAATCGAAAACTTCCTTTATTTTATCCACTATATCAGCATTTAAGCTATTATCTCCCTTAATGCTATAGCTATCAAGATTCCATAGTCTCATAGCAGTTACGATACCTGTATTCTCATTAGCTTCCTTAATAAAGCCTAAAACTTCATCAAAATACTCCAAAAAGGAAACATCCTTATTATTTGCCTCAAAGCTATGTAGTGAAATATTAATTTGTCTTAAGGCTTTTGACTTAAATAATATATCCTTAACTTTCTTTAGGAGAGTTCCATTTGTAGTTATATTAACCTTAAAGTCCTCTTCATAGGCAATTTTCAGGAACTCCTCTAGATTTGGATTTAGTAAAGGTTCTCCCATTAGATGAAAATAAATATATTTTGTGTAAGGCTTTATTTCCTTTAGCACTATCTTAAATTCATCTACTGATAAAAATTTGCTTTCCCTCTGAGTTTTAGGACAAAAACTACAACTCAAATTACATACATTTGTTATTTCTATATATACCTTTTTATATGTTTTCATTTTATATTCCTTTTTATACTTTAGTTTATTTTTTCATACCCCTGTTATTATAAGCTGAATCTATGGTATTTTACAAATTTAATTCTACTATACCTCTTGTATATATCTATTATTTATGTTATTGTTAACAAGCAGTTGGTACAATAGTGCTAATTGGGGAGCCTAGGTGTCTTTCGCCGGATACTAGGCTCCCTCTGTTTATCCAATATTTTTTTACTAAATTATAATAAATATAAAAGCACTATATCAAATAGCGCTTTTTTTTGTGTCATATAATTTATATTTTTTATATACTAGTCTTAAAATAATACTCATTAACATTATCAATATCAATATCAATACAGCACAATGATAAAAAAATTCTTGTGGCAGTATATTAATAATCTGATCTACCCTTGGATTAAATATCCAATAGTCATTACTAAAAAATATTTTATGAAAAGCAGTGAAAGCACTGTCAAAATCAATAATAAAAATTATAAAAAGAACTACTGGAAGAATTATCAGCATTGAAGAACTTCCCTTTAAAAACCCAAGTCTTCTATTCTTAACATTAAAAAACACTCCTATAGCACTAAATATTCCCGTTATAACCAGAAGGTAATTAATAGCTGTAAAAAGTCCCTTAACATCTTTAAAATGTATTGCGCCATACTCTGTATATGGGATTGATGGTAGCTTAAACTCATCTTCCTTTGGACTTAATAAATAATCAATAACATAATCATAATTTTTTATTATTTCATCTCTACCAAACTTAGAATCTTCTTCAATATTTAAATAATCAATATCAAAATAATATAAAGGCTTAAACATTAACGTTAACTTTACTGCTGAAAAAATAATAAATAAGCTAAGGGTTATTGTTAGTAATATTTGAAATAGCTTATTTATGTAATTATGTCTATTCATTTAAAATCCTCCACTTGTTTATAGTTTATCCTCTGATTTCAACATCATTTTTTATTTAATAAATCTCTGCTATAATAAAATCCTCTATTTAAAATTCTTTGCTGCATTTTATTTTTCTGTATCTATAATTTCATATTATCATAACATTCCCTTTAAAACTATAAACTAGGTCTATGAGCCTTTATTATCTTCTCTATATTTTATACAAAAAGGCCTTTACACCCTTATGTTCCTATAACTTCTTTTCTATATATCTTCTTTTCTATTTATCTCGATATCTTTTTTTCTTCTTATCATTCTTGAATTTTCTGTATATATCTTAAATATAAAGATTAAGGAGGAGTATATTATGGCTAGAAAAAAACCTTTTAATCCCATTATAATTGAAATTAAAAGGTTTTTAAATTTAAATACTATATTATTCTTCCCATCCATCAGGGAACTCAGCATTATAATAAACTTCAGTCACATCGTCATTATCATCAAGTAAGTCCAACATCTTTTGGAACTTCTTAGCATCGTCTTCGTTAATTTCTGTATATAAATCTGGTATCATCTTAACTGCCGCATCTAGAAATTCTATCCCTTTGGATTCTAAACCTTCTCTAACTTGAGTGAAATCTTCTGGAGTTGTTGTTACTACGAAAATTTCTTCTTCATCTGCATTGAAATCTTCTGCCCCTGCATCAAGAGCCAGCATCATCATTTCATCTTCGTCTCTATCTTCTTTTTCAATAATGATTTCTCCTTTTTCTTGAAACATAAATTCTACACAGCCTGCATTTCCCATATGCCCGCCACCTTTAGTGAAAGCACTTCGAACAGTAGCTGCTGATCTATTTTTATTATCAGTAAGAGTTTCAACGATTACAGCTACTCCATTTGGTCCATAACCTTCATATACTATTGTTTCATAACTTACTGAATCCATTTCTCCTTCAGCCTTTTTAATAGCTCTAGTTATAACATCATTAGGCATATTTGCAGCCTTTGCCTTTGCAATAGCATCTCTAAGTTTAGCATTAGTATCTGGGCTAGCTCCACCACTTTTAATAGTCATAGCTAGTTCCTTACCTATTTTAGTAAATATTTTACCTCTTCGAACATCTACTTTACCTTTTTTTTCTTTAATATTACTCCATTTTGAGTGTCCTGACATGTTGATCCCTCCTAATATTTTCTAAATTAAGTTTATAAAATTATATCATATTTCTATACGGAATAAAATAATATACTTAAATAATAACTTCACTATATAATCTATTTTCTTCCATAAAATAAGCTCCCTCTTCACCTTTTTCAATAACTACCTTTCCGGAAGTCGCATCAACAATCTCTTTTTCTACAATATCTACTTTTCCAAATTCAGCCAAAATAAATATCTGAACCTTATCTGAATAAACAGAATCCTCTATATGCCAAAGACTTTGTGAACAAACATGTTGAACCTTTCCAAGTAAATCATAATCAAGGGTAATTGATATCCTAATACCTCGCACTTTCTCAACTACTCCAGCTGCTTTAATTGCAATTGAAGCACCCTTAGTATAGGCACGAGTAAGTCCTCCAGCTCCAAGCAAAACTCCTCCAAAGTATCTAGTTACAACAACAACACAATCTGTTATGCCACTTTTTTTTATAACCTCAAGTATTGGTATTCCTGCAGTCCCCTGAGGTTCTCCATCATCTGAATATCTTTGTATATCCATATTTTCACCCAGAGCGTATGCAAAACAATTGTGTCTTGCTTGCTTATGTTTTGACTTTATTTCATCTATAAACGCCCTTGCTTCCTCTTCTGAATCAACTCTCTTTGCATATCCAATAAATTCAGACTTTTTCTCTTTAAAAGAATCTTCACCAAAATTTCTAACAGTTATATACGACATAGCTCAAGTTCCTCCCTAATTATTTTTAGGCCCTTTGAAATTTTGTCTTTATCTGTTTGAGAAAACCCTATCCTAAAGGTTTTATTGCCATCCTTTATATTTCTAAAGAATAAGGCTCCTGGAGTTATATATACCCCTTTTTTTACAAGTCTTTGGAATAATAACTTTGATGTAATATGTTCATCTCTTAACGTTAAATAAAAACTTAATCCTCCACCAGGTTTATTGTAGCTTACACTATCCTTAAGTTCACTATCTATAAGTCTTGTCATAAGTTTATATCTCTTACGATATTCTATGCTTAAAGAAGAAATATTTTCTTTCCATTTCCCCTCTGCAATATACATTTCTAATGCTCTTTGCATAAGACTAGATGTTGCAATATCCGTATTAATTTTTGAATTTTGTATGCTTTCTTTAAATATCTTAGGTGAAACAATATATCCTATTCTTATCCCTGGTAGGAATATTTTAGAAAAACTTTTTATATAAACAACTCTATCATTTTTATCTAACCATTTAAAGGGTATGTAATCAACGGACTCATCATAAATTAATTCTGATAGATAATCATCCTCTATAATATAAAAATCATATTTCTGTGCTAACTCCATTATCTTCTTTTTCTTTTCTAATGAATAGCTAATTCCTGTAGGATTTTGAAAATAACTCATGGTATAAAAACAACTGATCTTATTTTTCTTTAAAACCTTCTCAAAGCTTTCAATATTAACTCCATCTTCTTCCATATCTACTTCAAATATATTTGCCCTTCGCCATCTAAATACTGATAAAGCACCACCATATGTAGGCTTTTCAACTATAACATTATCATTAATATTTAGGATAGCTTTAGAGGCAATATCTATTCCCTGTTGAGCGCCTGAAACTATAAGTATATCTTCATTATCTAGATCATTTCCCCAGAAAACTTTATTAATTGTTTTTCTCAAATTTTCATATCCAAGAGGATTTTGAGACACTAACGCCTCTGCTCCGTCCCTATCTAAAACTTTATTTATAATATCCTTAAAGTCCTTAATAGGAAATAGTAACTCCCCTGTGGTTTCCCCTGCAAAATCAATAGCTTCCTCTAAATTACCTGTGCTTAATCTTTTAAAAGTATTGGAATACTCCCTCATAAAGGTAGAAACCACCTCTTTTTTCTTAGCATATGTTCCACTACCTACCTTTTGATACGCAAATCCTTCTTGTTGAAGCTTTTTGTAGGCATTTACAACTGTTATCTTATTAACTTTTAGAAACTCTGTATAATCTCTGATTGGAGGAAGTTTTTCCCCATCCTCAATCACCTTAGTTTCAATTAGATTTTTTAAGTTATTTGCTATCTGAACATATTTAGGTACTTCTATCTCAAAATTCACTTTGAAAAATTCTTTAATATCCATAAATCCCACCTTCAGATTGTCTTATATATATAAACATTTTCTTCTAATATTTTATTTCCCTCTGAGTCTCTTAATATTCTTTTATTTTTTGTCACTACTTTTCTTTTTAAGAGCTCCTTTAATATATTCTCAATTTCAATATTAAATTCTCTAAAATCTTCATTATCTTTTATTTCATAGGCACTAAGGAATTCATTTTCCTTAGATAAATAATCTAATAGGAATTTGCTTGATAAAATTATGTTTTCATCTAAAAATTTATCTATGTATTCTATTGTATTTTGAATTGTTTTTCGTGACGGACTCTTTAAAAAAAGTTCTTCTACGATTACCTTAAACCTATTATCAATATTTGATGCCATGTTTAAAGAATCCTTAGATACTTGGTAGCCCATTAAGACTATAAGTAACTTTGAAAAACTGTCCAAGGTCCTAATTAATACTTCGTATGAGGTACTAATTCCACCAGTTTCAAGATATTTCTTACAAACATATGAGTCCTTTAGAAATTCGCCAAGATATACAAGTTTCAATCTTTCACTATGAATATCTATTGAATATCTAACTTTATCATATACTTTTACTATATCATTATCCTTATTAAAAACTAATTTAGATGTAAGTAATAGATTTCTTATTAGGCCCCTTTTCCCCTCTTTCTCATATAATTTAAAAAAGACCTCTTTATGTAATAATTTTGTATGAACAGGAATGCCTAGAACCTCTGAATGTACATCTCTTATTTTAGGAAACCCTGTTTCATATACAACAAATAAATCTATATCAGAGTCTTCCCAAACGTCCCCTGAAATTATACTGCCAAATGTAAAAATAGCTAGCACTTTTTTGTTTTTTTTCAGGGTATTCACTACGGATTGAAAAGCATTTTGTAACTGAGCAACAGTTTTTGCCATAGGCATTATCCCTCCTAAGGATTGTTACAGATAGTATAACATATTTATAATGCAAAAAAAATCCTGTAATGATTTCTATTAATATCATTACAGAACTTTATTTTATTTTATAACATTAATTATATATTCAATACTTTTATTATAAACTTCCTGATCTACCTCTACTTCCATAAAGGTACCTTCATCCCTGTAGTCTTCTGCTAATATCCTTCCATTTCTATGAAGAAATGATACCATATCTCCTTTGTCATAAGGGATTATATATTCTGCCTTAATTAAATTATATGGTAATTTTCTCTCTATTAATTGAAGTAACTCGTCTAAGTTATTTCCTTCCTTTGCAGATACTTCAATTATTTCATCATAATTCAAAGACTCTCTAAGGCTTATTAAAACTTCTTTATCTACCATATCAATTTTATTTAAAACTAATATAGTTTCCTTTTCCCCAGCACCAAGCTGTCCTAAAACGTCTTCTACAGCCTCCATTTGCTCTAATGCTACATCAGATGATGCATCTACAATATGGCAAAGTAAATCAGCATAAAGGACTTCCTCTAGAGTTGATTTGAATGCCTCTACTAAATCATGGGGTAGTTTTCTAACAAAACCAACAGTATCTGTTAATGTAACTAAACCTTTATTCTTAAGTACTATAGCTCTAGTTGTAATATCTAATGTTGCGAATAACATATCTGCTTCAAATACCTTTTCTTTACCCTTATTTTCTTTTACTGCTGCCATTTCACATAAAGCATTTCTTAGTGTAGATTTTCCTGCATTTGTATATCCCACCAAAGAAATATTAGGAATACTTTCTTTACTTCTCTTTACCCTTTGAACATCTCTATTTTTCTTGATTTTCTTAAGCTCGTCATTTAAATCATAAATACTTTCATCTATATTTCTTCTATCTGTCTCAAGTTTCTTTTCACCAGGTCCTCTAGTACCAATTCCTCCACCAGTTCTAGATAAAACAATTCCAAGACCTTGAAGTCTACTTTTTCTATATTTAAGTTGGGCAAGTTCTACCTGTATTTTTGATTCCTTACTTTTAGCCCTTCTTGCAAATATTTCTAATATAAGAGTAGTTCTATCTATAACCTTTGCTCCTGTAGCATTTTCTAAATTTCTAACTTGAGATCCAGATAGTTCATCATCAAAAATTATTAAATTTGCTTTTTTTATTTGTCTTAAAGATGTTATTTCTGAAACTTTACCCTTTCCTATGAAAAAGGCTGGGTCAATTCTGCTTCTACTTTGATATACTGTATCTAATACTGGTATATCACAGGCACTTGCAAGTTCCACTAATTCTGCTAAACTTTCTTTTGTATCAGAGCCAACTAGAATTGCTTTTTCCTCATCGTCCTCATTAATATCATTTTCTTTTATTAAGCTATCAATATGCCTTGCCCTATCTAAAATATTAGTTGCAAGTAGTTCTTCCATTGATAAATTACTCTTCTCCTCACAGATTAAAGTATCATTATATACATTTAACATTCCAATGGAAAAATCTATTACTTTTCCTTGTTGTATTCCAATAGCAACAATAGCATCTAGCTTTAATTTTGATAAAGCTGATAAATCTAATGCAGATAAATTACAGTAACCATTTGGATGGGTATGTATTACCCTAACTCCTGAAAGTCTTCCCTCTCTAATATCAAGTAAGGGTAATTCAACAGATGCTGAGTCTCCTATAGCAACTGAATGTACTTTTCCCTTCCTATCTATAGCTACACTAACTTCTCTATCAATTAAAGTTGATATTCTAGTCATTATATCTACAATACTTTCATTTACTACTTCATCTTTTGTAACTCTAACGGTATAAATTTGTTCTAATTCCTCTAAAAACAAATCTTTAACTCCACCTATATTTCCATTAATCATAATATTATCACCTCGTATATATTCCTATTTTTACACCTTTACTCTAATTTTATACTAACAATTACAAGTTGTAAACATAACCCTTGTTTTATTAAGCTATAATTTAAAGTTGCAACATTAATAAAAATTATGTAATATGAATTAGTATTAAATAAATAATAATACTAAAATTAAAAATATTTTATTTAGGCGGAGGATAATTATGGATACTAAAAAGCGTAATATTCTTTTATCAAAGGAGACTATAGATGAGAGAGTTAATATCCTTGGTAGGGAACTAGCAAAGGATTATGAAGGCAAGAATTTATATGTTCTTTCTTTATTAAGAGGTAGTTTTATATTTACAGCAGATTTAGTTCGTGCTATCGATGGCAAAGTTAAGGTAGGATTTATGACTACTTCAAGTTATGGCCATAGTGAGACAAGTTCCGGTGAAGTTAAAATTATAAATGATATTCCAGATAACATACAAGGTTATGATGTATTAATAGTTGATGATATCGTTGATACTGGATATACAATGGAATTTATAATAAACCACATTAAGAATCTTGGGGCTAATTCAGTTAAAAGTTGTGTTCTATTAGATAAGCCTTCAAGACGGAAGGCTAATATTCATCCAGATTATTGTTGTTTCGAAATAGAAGATGTTTTTGTTGTTGGATACGGGCTAGATTATGGTAATTATTATAGAAATGTTCCTTATGTTTTTAATTGGGAAAACTAGCTAGTAACTTTTTAATCATTATAAATTAATACATATTATTTAATTTATTAAGAATCAACAAATATATTTTTCATTGATTCTTAATAAACAAATATTTTACTTATTTGGTTTCTCCAAGATTAATTGCAGTGTTTGGAATTTTCCCTACTATTATTGTTTCCGATACTGGTATTTCACATGTAACAGTCATTTCTTCGTTATGTAAAGGGATGATTGTTTTAACAGTTGCCTCAACATTTAAATATATTTTATGTCGAGTTTGATTTATACCAGCACTTTCAAACACTGATTCATAAGAAACTTTAATACTCCCAATAGGCTTTATTTTCACAGTTACATTCGGTCCTAAATTATACATAACACTTTTATCAGTTATCCATCCAACAGGAACTTTCACCCCTAAATCCCCCATTTTTTGAAGTTTCTCATTACATTTTATTGAAAGTTGTGAGGATAAATAATTAAGTTTTACAGTATCTGCTCTTATTAGATTTATATCCCCCGCCTCATCCTTATCAATTATTATCATCTCATCATACTTAAACTCATCATTGAAAAGCTCCAGGCTAGTTTCACTTATGGTTTGAACTGTTTGCGCCTTAACCATACTTTGAGATTTTAATAAAACAGCAGGAAGAACTCTTGTATCAAAAAAATATAGAAAAAGATTAAATAAGGCAAAAATGGTAATTATAACTAGTATATAGGGCTTTATTTTTACTTTCCTCCGTTTTACATAATATTTCATATTCCACCTTTGTATTGAGTTATTAGTTTAATCATATTATAATTATGCTATGAGATAAATTATTATAATCAAATTGAATAAAATTCAGGAGGAACAAATGGCTATAGATAAAAATTTAAATAAACCAATTAGTTCTAAGACCTCTCCAGGGAATAATAATTCTCCCAACAAAAAAGAAAAGAAACCCAAAAGTAAGTTTAGAACTATTTTAAAAAGAACTTTCTTTGTATTCTTATTTTTATCATTAACTTTAATGGTTATAGGAGCTGGCTATATTTTTGCTGTTCTTAAGAGTACACCACCTTTAGATGTTAATGCAGTTACTAATTTAAGTCAGCCTACATCATTGTATGACGACAAAGAAGCCTTTATGGATACTTTGCATACAGAAGTCGATAGAACAATAATAACCTTCGATAAAATTCCTTTGGATTTAAGAGATGCTTTTATTTCCATAGAAGATGAGCGATTTGAATCCCATAGCGGTATAGATATTAGACGAATTGTTGGCTCTTTTTTAACAGATGTATCTAAAGTATTCTCTGGTGAAAGCGGGCTACACGGAGGTTCAACTTTAACTCAACAACTACTTAAAAACACAATTTTAACTGATGAAGATTTTATCGTAGAGAGAAAAATTAAAGAAATTTGGTTAGCTCTTAACCTAGAAAAAGAATTATCAAAGGATGAAATATTAAATCAATACTTAAATACAATTCCTCTAGGAGGAACATCTTACGGAGTGGAAGCAGCTGCAAAGCTTTATTTCGGTAAATCTGCATCTGAACTTACTCTTATACAATGTGCTTATATTGCTGGGGTTGCACAAGCACCAACCTACTACAGTGGTTATAATGAAAATAATATTAAAGACCCTACTCCTTACATTATTAGAACTAAATCTGTTTTAGGTAAAATGAAGGAGCTTGAGAAAATATCTGTTGATGAATACAATCAAGCTATAGCAGATATCGATGCTGGTAGTCTTGTGTTCTCATCTAAAAAAGAAAATTATACTCTTCAATATGAATGGTATATTAATCCAACAGTCTCTCAGGTTAAAGCGGATTTAAAAACAAAATATAAATATTCTGATGAGGAAGTATCAAAATTATTAGCAAATGGTGGTCTTAAGATTCAAACTAATATGAATAGAGAATTGCAAGATTACACACAAACTGCATTAAATAATTTTGGTGCCGGAAATGTTGGCCATGCAGAAACCTATATAGAGGGAACTAAAACTCCAGAATTTCAAGCATCAGCTACAATAGTTGACTATAAAACTGGTAAAGTTATTGCTATGATAGGTGGTCGTGGTGAACATGCTGCTCAATCAGCAAATAGAGCCTATACTTCCCTAAGGCCAATAGGTTCTACTACTAAACCTCTTACTGTTTATGGCCCAGCTATTAATGAAAAAATATTAACAGCTGGTTCAACAATTGATGACTCACCTATTCCTGAAAGCATAGGTAAACTTTATGGTCCAAGCGGAGATCCTTATGCTCCTAATAATGATGATTTTGCCTTTGCCGGTAATATTAGCTTAAGGGACGGTTTAACCAAATCAAAAAATGTGGCTGCTGTTTCAGTTGAACATGCCATAGGGTTAGAAACTGGTATTGCCTACGGTGAAAAAGTTGGTCTAATTTATAATGACGCTTCAAAATCTTCCATGGCGGCTTTGGCCCTTGGACAATTTAATAATGATAAAGATGGTGGTAATACTTATATAACTGCCTCGGCATTTGGAGTATTTGGTAACGGAGGAACTTACACCTCACCAAAACTTTATTCTAAGGTATTAGATGCTTCAGGCAATGTTATTCTAGAAGCTGAAGTTCAACAAAAGGAAGTATTCTCACCCCAAACTGCCTATATATTATATGATATTTTAAAGGGTTCTCGTGGTACCACAGGACCTGCTGCAAAATGGGGTGACATGCCTGTATCTGGTAAAACAGGTACTACAACTGATACCAAGGATTTATGGTTTACAGGTGTAACTCCATACCTTTCAGCCTCTGTATGGTTAGGTTATGATATTCCTGAAACAATGTCTGCTAATTCTAATAGTGCAGCAGGCGTCTGGGCTAAAATAATGGCTAAAGCTCATGAGGGTTATGAAGTTAAAGACATTGAACAACCTGATGGACTCGTGAAGGTTGCAGTTTGTAAAGACTCTGGCAAACTGCCTACGTCTCTTTGCTCTAGCGATCCAAGAGGTGATAGGGTTTATGAAGAACTTTTCATTGATGGAACTCAGCCCACAGGCTTATGTGAAAATCATGTTTTAGTTAAAATTAATAGGTTAAATGGTAAGCTTGCAACAGCTAATACACCACCTGGTCTAATTGTGCAGAAGGTATTTGTTAAGAAAGCTATTGCAAATCCTGCAGCAGATGATTATGAATCAACTGTTCCAACAGCAACTGATGATACAGTTGACACTTCAGTTGCTGACGCTGCAGCTGCTAAAGCTATTGCTGATGCAAAGAAAGCCACTGCTGATAAGGCTGCTACTGATAAGGCCGCTGCCGATAAGGCTACTTCAATAAAAGATGCTGCTACTAAAGCGGCTAAGGACGCAGCTAAAGCTATTACAGATGCCGCCAAGGACATTACTAATAAAAAGACATAAACTATATATAACTAAAAGAGTACTGATATTAATCTTATATTGATTAATATCAGTACTCTTTATTATTTGTTTTTTTATGCAGTTGTATTTGTAATATTACTCTTCTCAGTGTTATTTATATTTCCTGTATCTGTTGATATGAAATATCTTAACTTTATTTCTTTACTATTTTCGTCTGTTCCTTTAATAGTAATTATATAACATAATTCTAATGAATTATTATCCTTATTCGCATAAAATGCCTCATAACTATCTTCAGCAACTACTCCACCTTTATATAATTTAGAAAAATCTTCTAGTGCTATCTTTTGCCCTGTTTTAAAATCTAAATTAATAGCAATTGTACTTGGTTCCTTATCAATTGAAGAATTTGAATATCCATCAAGGATACCTGTCTCTTTATTAATATTTAGCGATAAATCATAACTGTAAAAAGCGTAACCATTTTCAAATTTAGAAAATACTATTGTATAATATGGTGAGCTCTTACCCACTTCTTCCTTTGTAACTTCCTTAAATTTGAATCCACTTTTATATATTTCATTTAAATACTCTTCTCCTAAATTTTCTGCCTCATCAGGTTTTATTTTAATCTCTGTAGCCTTACTATTCTTATTACTAAAGCCTAATACATTATAATCTGAATCCACATTAATTCTATAGTCTCCTACTGTTATACTATAATATTCTTTTTTGTTTTCAGAATCACTTTTCTTAGTAGATTTATAATCATTATTTCCCTCATCCATCGTAATTATATTATTACTCTGTAGTTCGTTCATAAATTTTTCAGCAGCCTTAATTTGTTTCGAGCCGGCACCAACAAAAACATACACTGATATTATTGCACCTATCAAAAGAAAAATGAAGGATCCGAAAATTATAATAGTTTTACTTTTATAACTCATTAGTTACCTCCAACACACAACTTTATTTAATATTTTTTGTCTTCTCTTGCTTCTTATTCTACAACACTAATTATTTTTAATAAAGGTTTTTATTGTTTCTCTTCATATTTAATGCTCAGTATAAACAGTATTAATCTCTTGCTATTCATAATTTTAGTATAAAAGCATGAAAACTATTGATTTTATTGAAAAAAATTTATATAATGGCTTTGTTTAGTAATTTTAAACTTTAAGTTTAGTAATAGTTATTATTAATAAATAGATTGTAGGTGTAAATTTTGCAAATAGGTGAAAAAATTAGAAAATTAAGAACAGAAAAACAGTTAACTCAAGAAGAGTTAGCAAATAGATGTGAGCTTTCAAAGGGCTTTATATCTCAGGTAGAACATGATTTAACCTCCCCGTCTATTGCAACTCTTATGGATATGTTAGAAATATTAGGTACAAATTTAACTGAATTTTTTAGCGAAGTGGAGGAAGAGAGAGTAACCTTTGGCTATGAAGATATGTTTGAAACTGAAGATGATAATCTAAAATATAAACTTATGTGGCTAGTTCCTAATGCTCAGAAAAACGCAATGGAACCCATTATGGTAACTTTAGAGGCTGAGGGCAGATATGTAGATGAGGCGCCTCATGAAGGTGAAGAGTTTGGCTTTGTTTTATTAGGAAGTATTCTTTTGCATTTAGGTAATAGACAATATAAAGTGAAGAAGGGTGAAAGCTTCTACTTTAAAGCTAAAGAAAGTCACTACATTTCAAACCCTTGTAAAACTCAAGCTAAGATTATTTGGATTAGCACTCCCCCATCCTTTTAAATATAAAAAGAAAGAGGTGTTTGAATGACTAAAAATATAATTGAATTAAAAGGAATTACAAAGCACTATGGAGATACCATTGTTTTAAATAATTTATCCATAAATATTAAGAGTAATGAATTTCTAACTCTTCTGGGTCCTTCTGGTTGTGGTAAGACTACCACCCTCAATATAATAGCGGGGTTTGAGACCTCAGACTCTGGCGAAGTTATTTTTAAAGGCAATGATATTTCAAATACTCCACCAAACGAACGACAATTAAACACAGTATTTCAAAAATATGCTCTATTTCCTCATATGGACGTTTATGAGAATATAGCCTTTGGGCTTAAAATAAAAAAGCTTCCTAATGATACAATAGATATTAAAGTTCAGGAAATGTTAACCTTAGTCTCCTTATCTGGCTTTGAAAAAAGAAATATTCAATCTCTAAGTGGTGGACAGCAACAAAGAGTTGCTATTGCAAGAGCGCTTGTAAATGAGCCCGAAGTCCTTCTTTTAGATGAGCCTTTAGGTTCTCTAGATTTAAAACTTAGAAAAGAAATGCAATTAGAGCTTAAAAGTATACAACAAAGACTTGGAATAACCTTTATTTTTGTAACTCATGATCAAGAAGAGGCTTTAACCATGTCAGATACCATTGTAGTTATGAACAAAGGTGGGATTCAACAAATGGGGTCTCCTGAAGATATTTATAATGAACCTGCTAACTCTTTTGTGGCTAATTTTATTGGAGAAAGCAACATATTAGATGGAATTATGGTTGAAGACTTAAAGGTTATTTTTTGCACCAAGGAATTTAACTGTGTTGATAGGGGTTTTAATCCTAATGAAAAGATTGATGTAGTTATTAGACCTGAGGATATTAAAATAGTTTCTAGTAAAAAGGGGATGCTTCAAGGAACCGTTAGATCTGTTATTTTTAAGGGTGTTCATTACGAAATGATAGTTGAGGGAAATAACAGATCCTGGATTATACAGAATACTAAATGTCATGATGTAGATTCTATTATTGGATTAGATATTTATCCAGAGGATATTCACATTATGAGAAAGGTAGCACGTAATGAATAAAAAAAGAAACACCCTAGCAGCATATCCTTATATTCTTTGGTGTTGCTTATTTATTATAATCCCCTTATTAATAGTTTTATTTTTCAGCCTAACTGAAGTTTCAGGTGATAGTTATGAATTTTCATTAGGAAACTATACTAGATTATTAAATCCTCAGTATGGAATGATATTCTTCCGTTCTATTAGACTTGCTTTAATTTCAACCTTAGCTTGTTTAATTATAGGATATCCAGTGGCTCATATAATTTCAAAAATTTCCTCTCCTAGAAGGAATCTTGTAATTATGCTTTTTATAGTACCTATGTGGATGAATTTTCTCTTAAGAACCTATGCATGGTTACCTATCCTAGGCAAAAATGGTTTAATCAATAATATAGTAGGATACTTTGGGATAAATCCTATTCAATTTTTATATAATGATGGTGCTGTTCTTCTTGGAATGATATATAATTTTCTTCCATTTATGGTGCTACCAATATATACAATTTTAATTAAGATGGATACCAATTTAATTAATGCTGCTCGAGACCTTGGAGCTGACAGAAAAACTATCTTTAGTAAAATTGTTTTTCCTTTAAGCATTCCTGGAGTAATATCAGGATTTACTATGGTATTTATGCCAGCTGTATCAACTTTTATTATTTCAAGTTTACTTGGTGGTGGACAATCTATGCTCCTTGGAAATTTAATAGAGCAACAATTTACCACCATGGGTGATTGGAATTTAGGATCTGCTATCTCCTTACTTATGATGCTTGTAATATTAATTTCTATGGCAATTATGAATAGGTTTGATAAAACTGATAAGAAAGGAAGTGCTACACTATGGTAAATAAATTTGAAAGCTTTCTTACAAAGTTTTATCTTATTATTGTTTTTATTTTTCTATATACTCCCATAGTTACATTAATGGTTTTTTCATTTAACGATTCGAAATCTATGGCCAATTGGGATGGTTTTACCTTTAAATGGTATGGAGAATTACTTCAAAATGATAAGATATTAAGTGCTTTATACTATACTATATTGATTGCTGTCTTAGCTTCAGTTATTTCAACTATTATTGGAACTATAACTGCAATAGGTATTCATAATATGAAAAAGGGTGCATCAAAGAAACTTTTACTTAATACAAACTATCTTCCAATATTAAATCCTGATATTGTTACCGGTATTGCGCTTATGTCCTTATTTATATTTTTAAAAATGAACTTTGGATTTATTACAATGTTACTTGCACATATTACCTTTTGTATACCTTATGTAATATTATCTGTTTTACCTAAACTTAAACAGCTTCCTCAGAATACTATCGAAGCTGCCCAAGACTTAGGTGCCACTTATTTCTATGCCATAAAAAAAATAATCATCCCTCAGATAAAACCAGGGATATTCACAGGCTTTCTAATGGCCTTTACTATGTCTATAGATGACTTTGTTATTTCTTTCTTTACAGCAGGTCCTGGAGTAACTAACCTATCAATAGAGATATACTCCATGGCAAGACGTGGTATTAAACCTGAAATTAATGCTTTATCTACTCTTATGTTTATAGTAGTATTAATTTTATTACTTATAGTAAATAAAAAACAAATGGTAGGAGGTAAAGCGTTTGAAAAAACTAAATAGATTTCTTGCTTTAGCTTTAGCTAATATTTTATCTGTAGCTTTATTGGTTAGTTGTGGACAAGATGCTGGTGATTCTAAAATAATTAATGTTTTTAACTATGGTGACTACATTGATGAAGATCTGATAAGTAACTTTGAAGAAGAGACTGGATTTAAGATCCAATACTCAACCTATGATACAAATGAAAAGATGTACTCTAAAATCAAATCTGGAAGTAACAGCTATGATTTAGTTTTTCCCTCAGATTATATGATTGAAAAGATGATTGCAGAGGATATGGCTGAGAGAATTAACTTTGATAACATTCCTAATTATCAATATATAGATGAAGATTATAAAAACCTTGATTATGATCCATATAATAAGTACTCAGTTCCTTATATGTGGGGAACTATTGGTATAATCTACAATCCTGAGGTCATAACAAGCCCTGTTACGAGTTGGGATATCCTTTGGGATGAAACTTACTCTAAGGATATAGTAATGTTTGAATCAGTTCGTGAGACCATGTCCATCGGTCTCAAAAAACTTGGATACTCAATGAACTCTACAGACCCAGATGAAATTAGACAGGCTGCTGACTTACTGATTGAACAAAAACCTTTAGTAAAAGCTTGGTTTGTGGATCAAGTTAAGGATTGTATGATAGAAGATGGGGCTTCCATTGCTACTGTATGGTCTGGAGATGCAGCTTATATTATGGCTGAAAATCCTAAACTTAAATATGTAGTTCCAATTGAAGGTTCAAACAAATGGTTTGATTCTATGGTAATTCCTAAATCATGCACTAATAAAGAGGGCGCAGAAGCATTTATAAACTTTTTGACAGACCCTGAAAATTCCAAACAAAATGTTGATTATATCGGATACTATACTCCTAATTCCGAAACATTTGAAATGCTGGATGATCAGGTAAAGGAAACTTATCCTTCTGATGAAATCTTAGATGATTGTGAAGTTTATAGAAGTCTTCCAAATGACACACTTAAATTCTATAACGATGAATGGATTAGAATAAAAAGCTAATGAAAAAATTCCTGAAGAAACTTTTTTTAATAAAGATTTCTTCAGGAATTTTTTATTCCATTATAAATTTAATTTGGAAACCACATTGCAATTTCTCGTTTAGCAGTCTCTACTGAATCTGAAGCATGAACGCAATTTTCAGTAAGATTTACTCCAAAGTATTTTCTTATAGTACCATCTTCTGCTTTTGCTGGATTTGTATGTCCATTAAGCTGTCTTATCTTGCTTATAGCGTCTTTACCTTCTAATATTATTGCACAAAGTGGACTTCTTGTAATATACTTTATCAATTCATCATAAAAAGCTTTACCTTTATGCTCCGCATAATGTTTGCTTGCAACTTCTTCAGTAATGTTTTCCATCCTCATTGCCATGACCTTAAGGCCCACCTCTTCATAGCAATTAATTATCTGACCAATTAAATTTCTTTCAACCGCATCTGGTTTTATTAGTATTAAACTTCTCTCTCTCATACCCTTGACCTCCTAAACAAATGTTGTGAGTTAAATTATACCATAATTTTCTGAATATTTGAAATATTTTATTTTCATGCTATAATTAATTTATATTTTGTATTGGAGGACATATAATGGTTAGATATTTTTTAGTAGTAGATGGACAAGTTCAAGGTGTAGGATTTAGATTTTTTGCTCAATGTAACGCCGCTAAATATTCCTTAACAGGCCTAGCTAGAAATATGGATAATGGTATGGTTGAAATGGAAGTTCAAGGGTCTGAAGAAGATATTCAGAAATTCATCTCTATAATAAGAAAAGGAAATAGATTTATTAGAGTTAATGATTTTTCTATGAAAAGGATAGATGTTATTACTAATGATAAAAAATTTAAAATTACATATTAATAGAAAAAAATAAACTCCTTCGAAATTCTTTGAAATAAAATCCAAAGAATTTAAAAGGAGTTTTATTTAATATTATATTTAAGCTTCTATCTTTTTTTGTTCCTTGAGATCTTTAAAAAACGCTTCGGTTTCCTGTACAATTACTTTCCTAAGTCCTATAATTCCAATTAAATTAGGTAGGGCCATAAGTCCATTAACTATATCCGCTATTATAAATATTAAATTTAGTGGCATAAAAGGTCCTACTGCTACAAGAACAATGAATATTATTCTATACGGCATAATAGCTTTTACACCAGCTAGATATTCCATACATCTCTCACCATAGTAATTCCAGCCTAGAATTGTAGTA
The DNA here is from genome assembly GCF_002995745.1 of Clostridium vincentii. Taxonomy (GTDB): domain Bacteria; phylum Bacillota; class Clostridia; order Clostridiales; family Clostridiaceae; genus Clostridium; species Clostridium vincentii. The sequence goes on from NZ_PVXQ01000004.1 coordinate 45,482, forward strand.
AAGGCAAAGAATATTAGCCCTATATTTACTACATATTTGCCTATTTCAGCAAAAGGTAGTCCTGTTTCAAAGGCTGCTGTTGTTAATGCTGCCCCTTCAAGCCCAGTATCTAGTGAACCTGTAAGTATTATAGCAAGACCAGTCATAGTGCAAATTATGATAGTATCAAAAAATGTACCTGACATTGAAATTAGCCCCTGTCTAACAGGAGAATTAGTCTTTGCTGCAGCTGCGGCTATTGGAGCACTTCCAAGGCCAGCTTCATTTGAAAAGACACCTCGTCCAACACCCTTTTGAATAGCCATTTGAACTGTTATACCTGCTACTCCACCCAAAGTTGCTTCCGGGTTAAATGCACTGTTTAATATTAATGATACCGCTGCTGGAATTGCAGTATAATTAAAAATCAGTACTAACATAGCTCCCAGAACATATAAAACTGCCATAAAAGGTACAACCATTTCAGAGACCTTAGATATTCTCTTGATACCACCTAAAATTACAAGAGCAACAACAATTGTAACAATTACTGAAGTTACAATTACTGGTACATTAAAAGTGATACTAGCAGCATCTGAAATTGATTTAACTTGTCCAAAAGTTCCAATTCCAAAGAATGCAACCCCCACACCTAGAATAGCAAATATCTTAGCAAGCCACTTAAGTCCAAGACCATTTTGTATATAATACATAGGTCCCCCTGCCATTTGGCCATTCTCATCTACTTCTCTATATTTTATAGCAAGTACCCCTTCAGCATACTTAGTAGCCATACCAAAGAAAGCTGCTATCCACATCCAAAACAATGCTCCAGGTCCCCCTGCTGTAATAGCAGTTGCGACTCCTACTATATTTCCAGTTCCGATCGTTGCAGATAAAGCTGTACATAATGCAGCAAAACTTGTTACATCACCCTTTGTGCTTTCATCCTCTGACTCTTCATCTTTACCAAAAACGTATTTAAGCGCCAGTGGTAGTTTGAAAATCTGTAATAGTTTTAATCTTATTGTTAGATATACCCCTGTACCAACTAATAGTACTAATAAAGGTGTCCCCCATATAAGTTCACTAATCTTTTGTAAAATACCTTGTAGATCCACGAAAAAAATCCCCCTTAAAATAATAATTTTTAGAGGAGATAATAAATGATATGCCAAAATAAGCATACCTATATCCCCTGTCCTTTTTACCTGAGAGTTTCGACCTTTATTTTGTAAAGGCCATGCTCCTTCGGTGCTCCTCGTTTGTGAGTCTCTCCAGAGGCCCGTCCAGCAACGGTTCTTTATACCTGAAAGATTTACTTCTTCGGTGAACAATTTAATGTTTCTCTCCCGCCACCTTCAACCGGACACAATTCAATTATATATACAACATAGCAATTTTACACCATATTCTACTAAAAAGTATACCTTTATCGGTGGTTAACTAAAAACTTTTTGATAATATTGTAGAATTTATGAATAGACAGATTAAAAACCAGATAAAAATTTATCTGGTTTTTAGACTTTTATTTATATAATCTGTTAATTGCACTAAATATGGATTTTATGGATGCAAGGGTTATATTACTATCAACACCTACACCAAATGTAGTAATTCCAGTATCTATCCTCTTCATTTCAACATAGGCCGCAGCTTTAGCTTCTGACCCCTTACCCATAGAATGCTCAGCATAATCTACAACATGAGTATCAACTAAGTTAGATTTAACCAATGCCTTTTTCAATGAATCTATAGGACCATTTCCTTCCCCTACAAGAATCTTTTCCTCACCCTTATACAAGAATTTAACAGTAACTCTTGTATCATTATTAGGATCATCAGACTCTGGAATATCTGATATTGCACATTTAATTAACTTAAATATCTCTTCTCTATCAATATATTCTTCTTTAAACTTCTCCATAATTGTGTTAGGTGCAACCTCACCTTTTTGTTCAGATATCTTTTGAATTACATCTGCAAATTCCTTATGCATAGCCTTAGGCATCTTGTAACCGAAATACTTATCCATTACAAATGCAATTCCACCCTTACCAGATTGGCTATTTATTCTAACTAAGGCTTCATATTCTCTGCCTAAGTCCCCTGGGTCAATTGGAAGATAAGGAACTTGCCAGTATTGTCCTTCCCTTTCCTTATACTTAGCCATCCCTTTATTAATAGCATCTTGGTGTGACCCTGAGAAAGCCGTAAATACTAATTCCCCAGCATATGGATGTCTTACATGAACTGGAATCTTGCAACATTTTTCATAAACATCAATAATTTTTTGAATATCCTCAAGATTAAGTTCTGGATCAACTCCTTGGGAGAACATATTATACGCAATATTTAAAATATCTACATTTCCAGTTCTTTCACCATTACCAAATAAAGTTCCTTCAACTCTATCAGCTCCAGCAAGTATACCTAGTTCCGCAGTTGCAACTCCAGTTCCTCTATCATTATGAGGATGAACGCTTATTATAATACTTTCTCTATCTTTAAAATGAGTACTCATCCATTCTATCTGGTCTGCAAATATATTTGGAGTATCCATTTCTACTGTAGATGGAAGATTAAGAATAACCTTATTCTCTTTAGTAGCCCCCCAAGTTTCACAAACTGCTTCACAAATTTCAAGAGCATATTCAACTTCTGTTCCAGTAAAACTTTCTGGAGAATATTCAAGAACTAGTTCTCCCTTAAAATCTTTAGCATATTCCTTAACTATTTTTGTTCCTTCAATAGCAATTTGTTTTATTTCTTCCTGACTCATATTAAATACAACATCTCTTTGAAGAACTGATGTGGAGTTATATATATGAAGTATTGCCTTTTTAACGCCCTCTAAGGCTTCAAATGTTCTTTTTATAAGATGACCTCTAGCCTGAGTTAAAACTTGTATTGAAACATCTTCCGGTATTAAATTTTTATCCACCAAGGTTCGTAAAAAATCAAATTCTATTTGTGAAGATGATGGAAACCCTATCTCTATCTCTTTAAATCCAAGCTCTACTAAAAGCTTAAACATTTCAATTTTTTCTTCAATGGTCATGGGATTAATTAGAGCTTGATTACCATCTCTCAAATCAACAGAGCACCAAATTGGAGCCTTTGTAATTAACTTATTAGGCCATTTTCTGTCCTTAAGTTTAATTGTTTCAAATCTTTTATACTTTTTACTATTTAACATTTTAATAATCCCCCTTTTAAAATAAAAAAAGCATAATGACTCCAATTCGGAGCAATTACGCGGTACCATCCAATAAATTTATACTTAATTAAAATAACGGCTATAAACCGGCAAAGCCTACTAATTAGTTCAGCCCCACAGCTCGTGAGCGAGTTCAAAATGAAGACTTGCGGGCTCTCATCATACCCCTACTCTCTTTGAAGTCTCTTACCTTCTACTACTCTCATTCTTAGCTTTTAATTATCTATTTATATTGTATGTTACTATAATATGTATTATATGTCAATGAGTTAATTCTACAGATTAAATTTCTGTACCATTGCATTTCATTAACCTTCACTGCCATAATATAATATTATTAATTCCTAAGCTCTATAATGTGAAAATAGAGGGGACAGTCACCATGTGACTGCCCCCTCTTAATTCAAGAAATAACAATTCTTTTTTATACTAATTCAGTAATTGATTTATCTCCAAATATGACTTTCCAGTCGATTCCAAAATCATCAACAGCCTTTTTTATTGCAGGCATTTTTAATGCAGTCTCAAGGATTTCAGGTGCCATTGTAGCAGTTTGTGCTCCACATAAAAAAGCATCATTTACTTGACCCATATTCTTAAAGCTTGCTGCTAAAATCTTAGTTTTATATCCGTCTCTATCAATAATATCAGCAAATGCGGTGATTACTTCACGAGGATCAATATCCATATTCTCCATACGATTGAAATATGGTGCAATAAAATCTGCACCTGCCTCCATTGCTAAAAAGCCCTGTGCTTTTGTATATATAGCCGTTGCAGTAACTCCAATATTTAGTTTCTTTAATGCCCTGATTGCTTTTAAGCCCTCCTGTGTTACTGGGACTTTAATGAATACATTTTTATCGACATTTTCTAATATAACCTTTGCTTCTGACATAATACCTTCATAATTTTCTGCAATAACTTGTATATGAAGAGATTTATCTAAACCGATAATTTTTCTAATTTCTTTGAAATGATTGAAAAAGTCAATTTTACCTGTGGCCTTAATAATACTTGGGTTACTTGTTACTCCTGTTATATGAAAGTATTCATTGTATTTTCTAATATCCTCAATATTTACTGTATCTAACATGTATTCCATTATTATAATCTCCCTTTTTATATATTTTTTATAAACTCTGCTCTGTTCTTGCAATAATATCATCCTGTGTTTGTTTTGATAATACATTAAAAAATGCACTATACCCTGCAACTCGTACAATTAGGTCTCTATATTCTTCCGGATTTTTTTGTGCATCTATTAGTGTATCTCTTGAAACAACATTATATTGAACATGAAATCCTTTTAAACGATTGAAAAATGTCCTTACCAACGCAATAATTTTGATTTTATCTTCCTCTGTGGACAATAATTGCGGAGTAATTTTTTGGTTTAATAATACTCCCCCTGTAATCTTATCTGTTGAAAGCTTTGCAACAGATTTAAATACTGCTGTAGGACCATTTCTATCCATAGAATGAACTGGTGCACATCCTTCTGCTAAAGGTGTATGAGCATTTCTTCCATCAGGCGTTGCAAGTGTTCCATTTCCTTGTGGTACATTTGCGGAAATAGAAGATGTCCCTGCATAATAAACTCCACCTATTGGGCCACGTCCATATCTTGTATTATGATATTTTGATATTTCATCAATATATACATCATAAGCTCCACTTATAAGAGTATCTACATAATCATCATCATTACCAAACTTAGGCGCTTTGTTAATTAAAATGTCTTGAATACGATTTCCATCTTCGCCTTCAAAGTCACTTAGCATAGCATTCCACAATTCTTTTGTTGTTATTAATTTATCATCAAATACACATTTCTTAATAGCTGACAAAGAATCGGCTAAATTTGCAATACCAACCTGTAGATCACTTATAAAGTCATAAACTGCACCGCCTTCTTTTATTGTCTTTCCTCGTCCGATACAATCATCTACTAATGTTGAACATAGAATATCCGCAGTATCTTGTTCAAGAATCATATCAACAGTAGTATCTATAATGACACTATGTTTTGTAAATTCACGAATAATCTTATCCCATGCTGCTAAAACCTGATCAAAGGACGTCATATCTATAAATTGTCCCACCCCTTCTGATAATTTTGTTCCAGATTCTAAATCTATACCATTATTTAATGCAATAAGTAATGATTTTGGAAAGTTTAAGAAACTCATACCTGTACAACGATAACCCCATTTTCCAGGAACAGCTACCTCTACGCACCCAATTGCACTATAGTTATAAGCATCCTCTTCCTTTACACCTTTTTCTATGAATGATGGAATTATAATCTCATCATTATTAAATGCAGGCATTCCTGTTCCCAAACGAACTACTTCAATACATTCCTTCATAAATTTATCATCAAGACCTTTATGATATCTTACTGTAAGGTTAGGTTGCGGAAGTTTTACTTGTGCAACACTTTGAAGAATCAAGTAACTCAAAGGATTTACTGCATCCTTTTTATCAACAGTCTGACCACCAACAGTTACATTTTGATAAAGGGGACTTCCTGCGCTGAACTTTGTGTGAGACCAACTTCTTATTTTATTAATCGTAAATGTTTTTAACCAAAGATTTGTTAATAATTCAACTGTTCTATCCTCAGTAATTATTCCGTTTTCAAGGTCTTTTTTATAATAAGGATATAAAAACTGATCCATTCTTCCATAAGATAATGAATGTCCATTTGACTCAATCTGAAGTATTAGATGAATAAACCACATTGACTGAACTGCTTCATGGTAAGTATCTGCAGGTTCATAGGGAACCTTATTTAAAATACGTGCCATTTCAACTAATTCTTCAGCACGTTTTTTATTTTTTTCTGTTTTTGCCATATCAGAAGCTAAATTAGCATACCTCTTTGCAAAGGCCACTACTGAATCAATAACAATTATGATTGATTGATAAAAATATAATTTTTTCAAATTATGGTAATCAGTTAAATCTAAATTTTCAATTTGTTCAAGAGTTCTCTTTTTATAATCCTTAAGTCCGAGCTTCATTACCTCTTCATAATTAACAGCAAGATGTGCGTCCCCTGAGGTAATATTGCCTTCCGCTTTAATAATTCCTAAATCATAAAATACTTTACTAGCCTTTGGCATTGCAGCAAGGGCTTTTTCTTTTAGCGTATTATTCATCCAATAAGGTTGAATTTCTCTTAATTTCTTTTTGCTTTCCTCTGTTATATAAAACACATCACCATCACGCTTTTCAAATTCATCTAACTCATCTATAACCCAGTCCATAGCATATTCAGGAAAAATAGGAGCAGAACGATTTGAAGATGCCTGATTTCCAGCAATCAATGTATCTGTCTCAATAAATATACTCATATGCTCTAGAATATTTTGTAACATATATGCACGTTTTATTACCAAAGGTTTATCACCATGTTTTTTATAGCTCTGGGTTGTTAGAATTGCTCTTTCTACACATACATAAGGTTTTGCTTTTAATAATTCCTCACGAAAATTATCCATTCTATCCGTAAGTTTTCCAAAATAGTTATTCATAAAATGCCTCCTTTAATATTTTTTCAAAAAACTATTATCTTTTCACTGTTCGTAATTCCACGTTATTCTCTAATAAAATCTCTCGTGCATATTCAGGTATTGCATCATCTGTAATCACAAAGTCTACTTCTTCTTTTCTGAACTGTGCTACCACCCCTTGTTTTTTGAATTTTGAGGCGTCTGTAAGAACAACTACATGACTTGCGGATTCTGCCATTGATTGCACAGTTTCAGTTCTCATTAAATCATTGCCAGTAAACCCAAACTTTTCTGTAAACCCATCTGTACCTACAAATAGTTTGTCTACAAAAAAGTCTTTAGCACATTTTTTAGTAATAGGACCAACCATCACCTGAGATTTCGGTTGATAATCCCCTCCAAGTAGAACTATTTTAACAGAAGGAATTTCTCTAATATAGGAAGCAATAAAAGCTGAATTTGTAATTATTCTAACATCTTTCTTGTTAGCTGCAAGTTCTTCTGCAAGCAATGCGCAACTCGAACCTGATTCAATCATTACAGTCTCACCATCTTTTACAAGTTCTGCTGCTAATTTTGCAATACTTCTTTTTATTTGATAATTAAAGGCTAATCTATTATTAATATCATCGCTTGCATTCATAACTGCGTAACCATGTTCTCGTCGTAACAAACCTTTTTCTTCTAATATATCAAGATCTTTACGTACTGTAACTTGAGAAACTTTCAAAAGTTCAGCTAACTGCTTTACCTCAATACGTTCATTATCTCCTACAATTTCAAGTATTCTTGTATGTCGTGTTTCTATTTTAACCACCCTTTACATAAATTATTATTTCTATGAGTTCTATGAGCTGATTTTTTACTATAACTATATTTTAGCTACTCTCTTTCATATTGTCAACATTTATGTTTCATTCGTAAGTATTTATTTTTTAAATGTAAGTTTTGCGTTTACATAATCCTATTGTAATGCTACTATTGATATAAAGAAAGGTTTGGTGTTTTTATGAATGAAAAGAAAGCTAACATCTTTAATATACAAAAATTTAGTATACATGACGGTCCAGGAATAAGAACTGTGGTATTTTTTAAGGGATGTCCTTTAAGATGCTTGTGGTGCTCAAATCCTGAATCCCAAAGTAGTACAATAGAAATTCCTTGGAAAGATACCTCTTCTTCTGTGGCACTTTCAATTGTAGGATATTCTAAAACTGTATCTGAAATAATGATTGAAGTAATGAAAGATATAGATTTTTACGAAGAATCAGGCGGTGGTGTTACTCTATCCGGAGGTGAAGTTCTACAACAAGCGGATTTTGCAATTGAACTATTGCAAGAATTGAAAAATAAAGGTATACATACAGCAATTGAGACAACTGGTTATACGTTCTCTGAAGTGTTTAAGAAATGTATAACTAATGTAGACCTATTGCTCTTTGATATAAAACACTATGATAGAGATAAACATCTCACAGCTACAGGTGTCTACAATGATATGATTATTAAAAACATGAAATATGCTGCCTCAATTGGTAAAACAATAATAGCACGTATTCCTGTTATACCAGATTATAACAACAGTCTAGAAGATGCCAAAGAATTTAGTAGTCTCTTAAATAAAATAGGGATAAAAAAAGTAAACCTATTACCTTTCCACCAGTTTGGACAAAATAAATATGACCTATTGGGAAGGCCTTATACCATGGAAGGTATTAAACAGCTTTATCCAGAAGATTTAGAAGAATTTAGACAAGTATTTCTTGAAAAAGGGTTAGATTGTAGTTTCTAATCTCACCTAATTTAGATAATTTCAGTTATAACCCCTAGATATTTAAAATGCAGTTGATATAAATTTCTTTATATCAACTGCATAAGTCTTATTTATATTTGGTTTAGATTGAAAACTCCTTCTGTAGATCCACTTGGATTAAATACATGCTCTACTCTAGGTAATGATATTCCCAAGGTTTCCCTAAGAACATCCTCTACAGTTTCTACTGTTAAAATAGTTAACTGACTCTTAACCTCTTCTGGCACATCCTTTAGATCTATTAAATTATCCTTTGGAATTAATATTTTTGTTATTCCAGCTCTTTGAGCTCCGAGTAATTTTTCCTTAAGACCTCCTATTGGAAGTACTGCTCCCCTTAATGTAATTTCTCCTGTCATTGCAAGTTTTGGATTTACCTTTATACCTGTAACAAGGGATGCAAGGGCAGTAAATAATGTAATTCCAGCTGATGGCCCATCTTTAGGTACAGATCCTGACGGAACATGTATATGTAGATCTCTTTCCTTAAAGTTTATAACATTTATTGGTAATCTTGACTTCAAAAGACTTAAAGAAATCTTTGCAGATTCTTTCATAACATCTCCTAATTGACCCGTTAAAGTAACTTGTCCACTCCCTACCATATCAGTAGCTTCAATGAAGAGTATCTCTCCCCCTACAGCTGTCCAAGCTAAGCCTGTCACAACCCCCGGTGGATTATCCTTTTGAGCCTTATCATGACTTGAAACCTTTCTTCCAAGCAAATCATCTAGTTTATCCACAGTAACTTTAAATGGTAATTCTACCTTGTTAGATACAATTTTCTCTGATGTAACTCTTGCAAGTGTAGCCAACTGTTTTTTAAGACCTCGAACTCCAGCTTCTTGAGTATATTCACTAATAATTTTTTCCATAGCTTCATCTTCTACTACTAATTGATCTTTATTCAATCCATGTTCTTCAAGTATTGAAGACATTAAATGATTTTTACCAATATGAAATTTTTCATTCATAGTATAACTAGATATTGGGATTATTTCCATTCTATCTAATAAAGGTCTAGAAATATTATCTAAGGAGTTAGCTGTAGCTATAAAAAACACCTCTGATAAGTCATATGGTAAATCTAAATAATGATCAGTAAAGCTATTATTTTGTTCTGGGTCTAGTACCTCAAGTAATGCACTTGCGGGATCTCCATTATATCCTGTCATTAATTTATCTACTTCATCTAAAACCATAACTGGATTTCTTTCTCCTGCCTTCTTAATGCTTTGAAGAATTCTTCCTGGCATTGCTCCTATATAAGTTCTTCTATGCCCTCTAATTTCAGCTTCATCACGTATACCGCCTAGACTTAATCTTATATACTTTCTATCAAGTGCTTCAGCAATACTTTTACCTAAGCTTGTTTTTCCAGTTCCAGGAGGTCCGACTAGTAATAAAATAGAACCTTTTTTGTCCTTTTTAAGTTGCATAACTGCTAAATGTTGTATTATTCTATCCTTTACCTTTTCAAGTCCATAATGCTGTTCATCTAAAATACGTCTTGCTTGTCCTAAATCAATGGCTTTAGGTTCACTCTTTTTCCACGGAAGTTTAACTAATAGATCTAAATAGCTACGTATAATATTGTAGTCAGAACTATTTGGACTTTGACTTTCTAACTTTTCTAATTCCTCAAGTGCAACTTCCTTTATTTCAATTGGCATTTGAGCCTCTTCAATCTTAGTTAAATAATTTTTGTCTTTTTTAGCACCCTTACTTTTGCCTTCATTTAGTTCAGTTTGAATAACTTTTAATTGTTCTCTTAGAACTGATTCTCTATAACTTTTGTTAGCTTTTTCTGTTAACTTCTCTGCCATCTCAAATTGCAATTTCAAAGTTTCTTTTTGTTTCAAGATGTAATCCATAAATTTTAGACTTCTCTCTTTTAATGATTTAGTTTCTATTAAATCATACTTTTCCTTGTTTGAAAGTGGCATAAATTGAGTAAGATAACCTATAATTTTATTTAGATCTGTTTGTTCCTCTACGGTTGTCATAAACTCATCTGCGCCCTTGAAATTCTTACTAACTTCACGAGTAATTTTTTTAATATATTCAACTATTTCTTCTTGACTCTCTTTTGTAAGATCACTAACATCTGATGCAAACTCAAATTCTGCGCTAATAAAATTATCACTCACATTAAGTCCTTTAATTTCTACTCTATCTAACACTTCAATTTTTGCTTCATATCCTTTTTCTGTTTTTTCAATCTCGTTTAAATTAAAAGATACTCCAATACTATTAAAATCTTCCTCTTTTAGCTGACTTTGATTAAAATTTTGCTTCAAAGATAATGCAATACTAACTTGATCTTCTTTAGCTAAATTTTCAAGTTCTCTTTCACTGATGTTATTTAATTTCAGGGTATAAGTCATTCCTGGTAATAAAACTATACCAGCTACAGTAATTACCATTCCTTCTTTATTATTTTTATCTAAGTTCATCATTATAATCATCCTTTCTTTTAATAACATTCATAAGTGAATGTTCGTTTAATTATTTATCTAATAACAGCGAGATATTTCTGCGATTATTTCTTCACAAAATTTTCTCGCTTTAATAACTCTTTTTTTATACTAGTAAAGCATCCTGAACAATCCTAATCATTTCTTTTAGTAATTCAAGCTGTTGAGCTTGTCCAATACATGGCTTAGTTGCAATGGATTTTATTGGATAAAAAAGTATTGCTATCAAATTTTCGTTTCTAAAATCTTTAAACACTTTTTTTATTTTCATATCTTCCAATAAATTATTTAAAATAGTGATACCCCTTCGTTCTGAACATTGATTTGCTAGAGCTGGACAACTTGAAAATTGATCTACAAAGTGAAAAATTTCACCATTTTCTTGAATGTAAGTGTAATATCCTGTGACTAGTATTTCAATAAGCTGTCGTCCATCCATGTCATTATCAAGCTTACTAAGTAAATAATCGAAGATTTCTTCCGAATACTCAAGATATATGTCCTGAAGCATTACTTCTTTATTTTCATAATAAATATAAACTGTGGCTGGAGAAATTCCTGCTTCTTTAGCAATTTTTGAAATAGAAGTACCATGAAAGCCTTGTTCAAGTATTAACTTAATAACTGCTTCTTTTATCTTCTTCTCTTTCTCATCATCTTTTCTTCTCACTGTGAACACCTCTATTATATTCTATAATAAACGACCGTTCATTTATTGTCAAGTGCTTTGCCATATTAATAATTTCTTCTATGATGCTATTCCCCAGATGTTCTATATGAGACTTTCATTTTGCAACACTTCTATTGTATACTAGACTTACCCTAATAAAAACAAAAGAAATGAGTGATATGATGATAAAACTAATAGTAACAGACATGGATGGTACCTTATTGAATCAAGAAGGGAAACTTCCAAAAGATTTTTTTAGCACTTTAGATAAATTAAAAGCTAAAAACATAAAATTTGTAGTAGCTAGCGGACGCCCCTATGTTACTCTTCATAACAATTTTGATCCGATATCTGATGAGTTAGATTTTATATGTGATAATGGAGCTTTCATAGTTGAGAATGGACAAGTTGCCAGTATAGCCATTATGGACAAGACTAAGGTAAATGAAATTATAAAATTTTACGATAATATTCCTGATATTGAAATTGTCCTTTGTGGAATTAAAAACGCTTACCATCATAGTTTATCTACTGACTTTGCGAAAGAAATAGACAAATATTATCTTAAATATGAAACTATTGACGATCTTACAACTGTTGATGATGATATTTTCAAGGTATCAATTTGTAATTTAAATGGTTCAGCTACTAATTGTTACAAAGTTTTAGAACCAATATTTAATGAATATTTTAATATAGTAGTTTCCGGAGCGACCTGGGTAGATCTAATGAGGAAAGGTATTAATAAAGGCTCTGCTCTAGAGAAAATTCAGAAAGATGAAGGCATATCATATGAAGAGACTATGGTTTTTGGAGATTTCTATAATGACGTAGAAATGCTTGGGAAAGCACACTATAGCTTTGTTATGGAAAATGCTAATGACGACATGAAGCAATATGGAAATTTCATAGCTAAGAGAAATACTGAAAATGGAGTTATCAAAGCTATTGAAAAATATGTTTTAAAATAAAAAAACAGGACACAAACTTAATTGTGTCCTGTTTTATTTTATCCAAATACCTTATTAGCATTCAATATCCCTTTGTCATCAAAAACTTTTTTTACACTTCTTATAAGACTAAACTATTCTATTTCTTCTTTCTCCTTTATAATAAGCCCGAATATTCTCAATTAAATCAGAAAACAATCTATTTCTAGCCTCAACACTTGCCCAAGCTATATGAGGTGTTAGAACAATTTTGTCCTTATTTTTAACCTGTAGCAAAGGATTATCTAAAGACATTGGTTCAACAGAAAACACATCTAGGGCAGCTCCTGCAATAATTCCTTCATCAATGGCTCTTGCTAAATCCTTATCGACAACTATAGGACCTCTTCCCATGTTAACAAGAACAGCTTCTTTTTTCATTTTTTTTAAATTATTATAGTTAAATAACCCTTGAGTATTATTATTTAAAGGTGCGTGAATCGAAATTATATCGCAATTTGCAAGTAATTCTTCTAGTTCAACTCTTTCATAATCATAATTATTATTTATACCTGAAGTTGAATAGTATACAACCTTTGCTCCAAAGGCATCAGCTATTTTAGCAACCTTTTTACCTATAGCTCCAAGACCTATTATTCCCCAAACTTTGCCTTCAATATCATTATATGGTTTATCCAAATTCGTGAACATTCCACTCTTTGAATATTCTCCACTCTTAACAAAATTATCATAATAAGCTATCTTATTATAAAGGTGTAGCAATGTGGCAAAAGTGTGTTGAGCAACAGTTGGAGTTGAATAACCAGCTACATTTGTAACTGCTATCCTTTTATCTTTTGCATAATTAATACCTATATTATTGTACCCTGTAGCTGTTTCACATATTAATTCTAGTTTATCAGCATTCTCCATTACATCTTTATTTAATAAAAGCTTATTTGTCAAAACTATAGACGCATTCTTTATTCTTTCTTTAACATCGCAATTTTCGGTTTTATCATAATATACTACATTTCCAAATTCTTTTAGTTTATCAAAATCAACATTCCCTATTGTAATTCCATCTAATACTACTATTTCCTTCAAGTTCATGATATTTTCCCCCTTATTTTCTACTAATTTCATAATAACCTAAAGGTATATTTTTGTAAACGTACAACCATTAGGACTTTTCATTCTTTATTTGATATAATACTAGAGTATTAATTTAAAATTGAAAGGAGAATTCCGATGTTTATTATTTGTTATGAAATGTCTTCAGATAAAGTTGAGGCTGCTATTGAATTACTTCAAATTAATGATATTTATGATGCTTTCTACGAAAGTGCTTTAGAGATAACTACTGACGAAAATGGTTATGGTTACACAGAAAAGGAAGAAGAAGATATAACCCTTAAGGTAGCCTTTGAAAGCAAAAATGAGGATTTAGAGGATTTAGAAATATTTATGAATAAAGTTACTTCTTTAGTTGGTAAAAAACCCTTTGATGTTTTTGAAGAGTCTTCCAACTATGAAGATTTCTCCATGCCCGCTATTCACATAGATGATAATTGGGTTCTAGCTTCCCCTGATGAGGAGTTTGAAGGTAAAAATAAAATTAATTTTGTCTCTCAAGGGGCCTTTGGTACAGGTCTTCACGAAACTACTCAAGACCTTTTAAAAATCATATTATCAAAGGATTTCTCCAACAAAAGAATATTAGATATAGGAACTGGCTCTGGTATACTTTCTTTAGCTACTGCTATAAAGGGGGCAAGTGAAGTTATCGCCCTTGATATACGAGATGTTGCTGATGAAGTATTACTTAATGCTTCCTTAAATAATATTAATACCATCAGACCTGTTATTGGAGATGTTCTAGCGAAAGAAGTCACTATAGAAGGTATTTTTGATTGGATATATATAAATATCGGCGGTGAAGAAACTCATATGTTTATGGATCTAATTAAAGAACATCTTAAAGAGGATGGGTACCTCTTAGTATCCGGCTTGGTTGAATGGAGCTTCAATAAAGTCTCTGATATGATTGAAAGCTATGGATACACACTTGTTGAAAAGCACCAAAGTAAAGAATGGGTTACAGCTATATATAAGTAAAAAAAGATTAAATAAGAGGGCACTTTTCAGTGCCCTCTTAAATTACATCTTTTTTATTTTCTCTCCTAGTTATCTCCTCTTCTTCTAACAACTTTCTATACATCTTTTTCTTTTTATTGTCAATCTTCCTCCCCAAAACAATTATTTCAGTCTTTAACCTTATATCATTTATTATCTTCCTATTTATATCTTCTTCTTTGATACGACGCTTGTCCATATCAGTCACAAACATAATAGAAAAAATAGCCCACATAATTCCCATTATGATAGCTATTCCACCAGCTATTATTGCACTATCTATAGATGGTAGTTTATTAACTCGTTTATTATATGAAAAAGATGTTATCCCTACAAAAACAGTAAAAATAGAAGCGAATTTTACTACATTCCATTTGCTTATTCTGATTTTATTTACATATTTTTTAATTACTTTATCAATAAATTTCATCATACAATTCTACCTTCCTTCTTGTTGTTCCTGACTAATTATACCATTTAATTCTTATTTTGTCATTTTTATATAATAAAAGAAGAACACTTGGTATTAACCAAGTGTTCTTCATGTTACGAGATAAGCCGTAAGCGGGGTCCTGTCGTGGGCAATCATCTATCTAGACCTACCGTTGCCGATAGGTTCAAGCGACGCACCCGGAGGCGGAGCGGGCAACTCCAAAAAGCCTCTCTATTCGGTCTTGCTCCAAGTGGGGTTTACATAGCCGTGAAGTCGCCATCACGCTGGTGAGCTCTTACCTCGCCTTTCCACCCTTACCTACAAAGTAGGCGGTATATCTCTGTTGCACTATCCTTCAAGTCACCTCGACTGGACGTTATCCAGCACCCTGCCCTGTGGAGCCCCGACTTTCCTCTCCTAGCTCAAGGCTAGAAGCGATTGCCTGTCTTACTCGCAAGACCTATAATATCATATTATAGTACACATTACAAGTCATCTTTTTTCTAAGGTAGAAATATAAAAAGTAATACAAGTAATATAAGTACTATTAATCCATATAATCCAACTCCTGAAATCAATAAAGTAATAAACAGTCCAACCAAAGCACACCATTTAAAGGGACTTAGCAAATGGAAAATAGCTAATTTTCTCCATCTATTTAAGTAATTATTATTACAATTGTCCCAGCCATCTTTAAAATTGTTAAACATACCTTTATATTTTTTACTAATTATAGCTCACTCCCATTTAATTGTTAATTGCTATTATTAATATAATATTCTATTATGTTTATAAATAGATGTGAATATTCTTTTTTTTAAAAGAATATATAGGGATCCTTATTTACTTTAGAGTGAATAAATTCTATATCCTTAAATAATTCTTCTATTTTTTTCATAACCTTTAAAAACATAATCCATTCTGTAGAAAAATGTCCTGCATCTATAATTGTCACTCCCATTTCCTTATAATCAAGAGCAAAATGATATGTAGTATCCCCAGTTATTATACAATCGGCTCCTAAATCTAATGCTTTAGCGAAAAAATCTTGTCCACTACCATTTATAAATGCAATTTTTTTAATCCCTTTATCTGCAACTACAGCTCTAAGACTTTTAATTAAAAGCTTTTCTTTAACTAAATTTATAAGATCTTCAACTAGAATTTCCTCTTCAAGCTCTACTATTCTTCCTATTCCGGCCTCTTCATATCCCTTAATATTCTTATTATCTATTAATTTACTATTTTTGAATCCTAATGACTTAACTAATTCTTCATTTATTCCACCTTTAGCTGCATCTAAATTAGTATGGCTAGAATAAATAGAAATATCGTTTTTGATAAGTTCTATTATCTTCCATCCTTGAAGATCTTCACTTATTATTCTACTTGGTTTTCTAAATATTAAAGGATGATGGGTTATAATTAAATCCACATTGTTCTCTTTAGCTTCTTCTATTACATCTTTAGTGCAATCTAAGGCTAAAAGAATTTTTTCCACTTTCTTTTCCTCTGTACCGACCATAAGTCCCACATTATCATAACTTTCCTGCAAAAAAGGTGGCGCTAAAATTTCCATTTCCCGTATTATGTCCCTTACATTTATCTCCAAAATTACCTCATTCCTCTCTTAAACCCTTTTATATACTTAAGTTTCTTTTCAATATCTTCTTTTCTTTTCACAGCACTCTCACTATTCTCATTTAAAAACCCTAATATCTTATTATATTTTTCTTCTTTACTCTCCAAATAAGAATTCATTAACGGATGTTTATTCTTTAAGAGCACTGGAGATATTTCATATGAAATGGGATTTAGTTCAATAACATTAGCCTTTCCAGCTTTTTTAACTTTAAATAGTTCATAATATACTCCCTCATCAAAGCATAAATCCTCATCTAATATTTCATATCCATTACAATATAAATATTCTCTAAGAACCTCTGGATTCTGAGCCGGCTGAAGGATTAAAAATTCGAATGTAGGGACCTTATATCTATCTTTCTCCAATATTTCTTTAATAAGGTTTCCACCCATTCCCGCTATTATAACTCCTTGAACCTCACCCTTAGTAATAGTATTTAGCCCTGCCCCAAGCCTTACTTCAACTTCCTTGGAAACTCCTTCTGAAACTACATTTAATCTTGCTTTTTTCACTGGATCTTCATTAATATCAGAGGCTATTACCCTTTCACATAAATTATTTTTTATGGCGTAAATAGGAATATATCCATGATCCGTTCCTACATCTACAATACTTCTACATTTATCTATATGATTTGCAATAAACTTGAGTCTTTTACTTAATTCCATACTATTACCTACTCCTTAGCTAGTAAAAAACATCTGTCCTAAAACAGATGTCTTTATATATTAATCTAAATAATCTTTAAGTTTTTTACTTCTTGAAGGATGTCTAAGCTTTCTTAAAGCCTTAGCTTCTATCTGTCTAATTCTTTCTCTTGTTACGTTAAATTCTTTACCTACCTCTTCGAGAGTTCTTGCCCTTCCATCGTCAAGTCCAAATCTAAGTCTTAATACTTTTTCTTCTCTTGGAGTCAAGGTATCTAAGACATTTATTAATTGTTCCTTAAGCATAGTGAAAGCTGCTGCTTCCGCAGGAGCTAGTGCATCATCATCTGGAATGAAATCTCCTAAGTGACTATCTTCTTCTTCTCCAATAGGTGTTTCTAATGATACTGGTTCTTGAGCTATTTTCTGAATTTCTCTTACCTTTTCAACTGGTAAATCCATAACTTTAGAAATTTCTTCTGGGAATGGATCCCTTCCAAGCTCCTGAAGTAATTGTCTTTGTACTCTGATCAGCTTATTTATAGTTTCTACCATATGAACTGGTATTCTAATGGTTCTTGCTTGGTCTGCAATAGCTCTTGTTATTGCTTGCCTAATCCACCAAGTTGCATATGTAGAAAATTTAAATCCTTTTCTGTAATCAAACTTTTCAACTGCTTTTATTAAACCTAAATTACCTTCTTGTATTAAATCTAGGAAAAGCATTCCTCTACCAACATACCTTTTTGCAATACTTACTACAAGTCTAAGGTTTGCTTCTGCTAATTTCTTCTTAGCATTTAAATCTCCTGCCTCTAGTCTTTGTGCAAGATCCATTTCCTCTTTTGAAGTTAATAACGGAACCTTTCCTATCTCTTTTAAGTACATTCGTACTGGATCATCTATAGATATTCCTTCTGGTACTGATAAATCTATATGTTCTTCTTCTTCTTCTTTTTCACTTGCTTCCCCAATAACTTCTATACCCATTGATTCTAAAACTTCATAAATCTTTTCTATTTGCTCAGGACCTAAATCTATATTTTCTGCTTCATCAATTAACTCTTTATATGTTAAAGTACCAGTTTTTTTACCTTTTTCTATTAGATTTTTTACTATTGTCATACGATTACTTTTATCTTTAATATCTCCATTATTTTTACCTGTCTTAGTTTTTGTTTGTTCTGCCATCTTTTTATTACCTCCTTCCGTCATGATCTTTAGCCCCTCTCTGTATCTTTGATTCTTCATTTAATTTTTTAATCTCTATAGCAATTTTTATAGATTCTTCTAGCATTCCTCTATTTTCCAATACTTTTAGCTCCTTCTTTAGGTTTTCGAGTTTTTCCTGTAGTTTAAATTCTTTGATTTTATTTATATAATCTCTAATTGATTTTTTGGTATCTTCTGCTTCTAATACTGTAAGCTCTGTAATCTTTACCCATCCCTTGGAGGATTCTATATCATCACAGCCACTTTCTACATAGGTTAAAAGATTACTTGAACTTTCTTCTATTCCCTTACATAATAAAGAAAATATTTTTTTATGAGCATTTAAATTAAAATCCTCTACTGTTAGAGTCTTTATTATGATTGCATAATATTCATTATTAAGCATTAATTTTAATAAAGATTTCTCTGCCTTCAAATACCCAGGTTCTATATATGATTTTGTTCCATTTTCTACCTTTTTATTCATTAAAGAGATTTCTTTACTATTTTTAGTCATAGTTAGCAAATCATATAATGATTGTTCCTTTAATCCTGTGTCTTCTGATATTTTTTTTATGTATACATCTTTTTCAACAGGATTTAGCTCTGCTAAAATATTTGTTACCTTACGACCATATGCTATAAGAGATTCTTGGTCTTTAAAATTAATTCCCTCTTCTGCTCTTTTTAACCTATATATAATTAAAGGGAGCGCTGATTCAATTAACTTTAAAAATGCAATTTTTCCATTTGAACGGACAAATTCATCAGGATCTTTTCCTTTAGGTATTATAAGCACTCTAACATCGAATCCTGCATCTCTTAAAACTTCTAGTCCTTTTATAGTTGCTGTTTGTCCCGCCACATCAGCATCATATGAAATAATTGCCTTATCGGCATATCTTTTAAGTAGCCTAGCTTGATTGACAGTTAATGCTGTACCCAATGAGGCAACAACATTTGTTATTCCATACTGGTGAAGAGAAATACAATCCAAATACCCCTCTACTATAATAAAACATCTATCTTCCATCTTATTTTTAATGGCAAGATTTAGTCCATACAAATTAGTTCCCTTTTGAAAAACTAAAGTTTCTGGCGAATTAAGATACTTTGGTTTCGAATCATCTAAAACTCTTCCTCCAAAACCAATTACCCTGCCTTTTATATCAAATATGGGAAACATAACGCGATTTCTAAATCTATCAAATATGTTACCCTTCTTCTCATTTCTAATAACTAATCCTGCTTCAAGCATAATTTCATTACTAACGCCTTTTTTCCTTAATTGATAGATTAAATTATTCCAACTATCAGCTGAATAGCCTAATCCAAACTTTCTTATTGTAGATTCTTGTATTCCTCTGTTTAGAAAATAATTCTTTGCAGATTTATTAATAGCTAAATTATTAAAGAAAATTCTTCCTGTTTCAATATTAGCTTTAAAAAGCATTTCCCTTTTTCTGCTCACTTCACTAGGCTCTCCACTACCTAAATCTAGAGGAATATTTGCCCTTTCAGCTAAAACTTTAAGCCCTTCTACAAAGTCTAATTTTCTTTGTTTCATAACATAAGTTATAACATTGCCGGCTTCCCCACAAGAAAAACATTTATAAATCTGTTTATCTTGAGACACAGAAAAAGATGGCGATTTCTCATTATGGAATGGACAAAGTCCCATATAATTTCTGCCACTTCTCTTAAGCTTTACTGTTTCAGATATAATATCTACAATATCATTCTCTTGTTTGATTCTCTCTATAATATCTTCTGAAATACGCAAGGAGTGTTCTCCCTCCTCACAAAAATATTTTTTCTTTTCTGCAATTATATAATATTCGACATATTATTTAAAATTCCTTTTTTAATTAATATATTATTTATTATTTCTACTTCATTATCTTTCCTAAAGTGTTGGCAAATTATTCTTTTCATTTATAAATTACCAATTTAGGAACATAAAGTTCACTAAATAAGTTTAAGCAATAATCATCACTCATACCTGCTATGTAATCTGCAACGCCTCTTTGTAGGCCTTCAGCCTCACTTATTTCTCTATAAAGCACTGGCATTTCGTCTGGCATTTTCATAAAATGATTAATTAGTTGTTCTAATATAAATTTAGCCTTATTTCGTTCAACTTTTAGCTCTTCACTTAAATAAACATTTTTAAACATAAATGATCTTAACTCTTTCATTGCGTTTCCTACTTCAAAGCTTAAACCTACTTCAACAATACCATTAGATAAATTTTGATTGGAAGTTTTTATTAAATCTAAAACCAAAGTTTCTATTCTCTCAGAATGAGTATTTCCTAGAACTTTTAAAAGTTCCTTAGGAAGTGATTCCTGTGAAAGTAATCCTGCCCGTATAGAGTCATCAATATCATGATTAATATATGCTATTTTATCACTATATTGAACAATTCTTCCTTCTAAGGTTTTAGCCCCTTTATCTTCACCAATATTTCGAAGACCACTATGATGAAGTATTCCATCTATTACCTCTTCCGTTAGATTTAATCCCGATCCATTTTTCTCTAACTTAGTAACAACTCTAACACTTTGTTCGTTATGCCTAAAACCCAATGAGAGAAAATTATTTAATACTTCTTCTCCATTATGGGCAAATGCCACATGTCCTAAGTCGTGTCCCAAAGAAATTGCCTCAACTAAAGATTCATTTAATCCAATTCCTACAGCAATAGTTCTTGCTACTTGAGAAACTTCTAGAGTATGTGTTAATCTGGTTCTATAATGGTCACCAAAGGTTTTTATATAAACTTGAGTTTTATGTTTTAGTCTTCGGAAAGATTTCGAGTGAATAATTCTATCTCTATCTACCATAAAACAAGTTCGAATATTATCTATTTCTTCAATTCTTTTTCTTCCTTTTGTCCCAGCAGATAAAGTTGCTTCTTTTATTAACATCAATCTTTCAAAACCTTCAACTTTTTCTCTTATGTTCATATATAATCACCTCTTAATTTAATATTCTATACTTTACTTCTAAATCCTTTAATTATTGTATGTAAATATTATTTGTATATTCTTAATTTTAATATAATAAAATTATTTTTTAGTTCTATATACAGTATATTTAAGATATTTAATTAATATTATACTAATGAGTAATTTTTTAAGGAGAAGCTAATGAGTAGTATTTTATATCCCCTAGATAAGTCTATATTCACTGAAGAAAATATTTCTAAAAATATTTTACCTTACTACGATCTGCATAACGCAGATATTTCTATGGTCAAATTTAAAGACACTGATAAACAAAGAGCTGTTTATAAAATTTCTGCAAACAGCAAATATTATTCTTTAAAAAAAATATATTTTTCTGAAGAAGATTTACTTTATGTATATTCTTCTATAGAGTGGCTACATAGAAATGGACTATATGTACCAAATCTAATTTCATCAATTAGTAGAAACAAATTTGTGAAATATAATAATATGTTGTTTATCTTAACGCCTTGGATTGAAGGCATTAAATGTAACTTTGATAATTTAGAACATGTAATTTCTTCAGTTACAGAACTAGCTAAAATTCATAAATGCTCAAAACATTTTGTTCCTATACTAGGTAGTTCAAACAGAGAAGGTCTAGATGATTTGCAGCAGTCAACATATATCCATTCAGAACAGCTATTAGAAACTTATAATTTAGCATTCAAATGTAGAGACACATTTTCAAAAAACTATATTGATATCTTTGATAAGAATTTAGAGTTAGCTAAACTCTCCCTTCAAACTGCTAGTAAAATAAATATCGATGATTTATCAACCTCATTATGTCATGGCGATTACGTAAATAAAAATATAATAATTTCCCCATCTAAAGAAACATGGATAATAGATTTTGATAAGTGCAAATATGACTATTGTTCTCATGATCTTTCATACTTTATGAGGCGATTATTAAAAAGGCAAAAGACAAACTGGGATATAAATATTACACTGTCAATTCTTAAATCTTATAACTTGTATAATCATTTAACTAGTTCAGATTTAAGATATATAATTGCTTATATATGCTTTCCTCAAAAATACTGGAAAATTTCAAGAGATTATTATAAGAATATAAACAAATGTAATAAAGTTGCCTTTGTTAACCTACTTAATAAATATAATACTAGAGTCTGCACACACTTAGAATTTGCCAACTCTATTACCAAGATAATGGATGATCTAAATTGGCAATTAAAATAAAAATATCCCGTAATAAGATTCCTCTTATTACGGGATATTTCTAATTTAATTATCTTTTATTTTTAACTTGTGCCTGTGCTGCTGCAAGTCTTGCAAGTGGAACTCTAAATGGTGAACAAGATACATAATCGAGTCCTATATTATGACAGAACTCCACTGATGATGGATCCCCTCCATGTTCTCCACAGATTCCCAATTTAATATTAGGTCGAGTAGCTCTTCCTTTTTCTACAGCTAGCTTAATTAACAAGCCTACTCCCTTTTGATCTAATTTAGCAAATGGATCTTGCTCATAAATCTTTTTATCGTAGTATGCTCCTAAGAATTTAGCAGCATCATCTCTTGAAAAACCAAATGTCATTTGTGTTAAATCATTTGTACCAAAGGAGAAAAATTCAGCCTCTTCAGCAATTTCATCTGCTGTTATAGCTGCCCTTGGAATTTCAATCATTGTTCCAACATGATATTCAAGTCTAACTCCTTTTTCTGTCATTACAGTTTCAGCAGTCTTAACAACTATGTCCTTAACATATTTCAATTCTTTAACTTCTCCAACTAATGGAATCATTATTTCTGGAATTATATCATAACCTTTATTGTTTTTAACTGTTATTGCAGCTTCTATAATAGCTCTTGTTTGCATTTCAGCTATTTCAGGATAAGAAACCGCAAGTCTACATCCTCTATGTCCCATCATAGGATTAACTTCATGTAAACTTTCAATTGTAGCAGTCAACTCATCAACTTCTAAGTCCATTTGATTTGCTAAAACCTTAATATCTTCATGGCTAGTAGGCAAAAACTCGTGTAATGGTGGATCTAAAAATCTAATGGTTGCTGGCATTCCTTCTAATGCTTCGTAAATTTCAATGAAATCTTTCCTTTGTATTGGAAGAATTTTATCTAATGCTCTTATTCTTTCTTCTTCATTTTTAGAAACTATCATTTCTCTAACAGCCATTATTCTATCTTCTGCGAAGAACATATGCTCTGTTCTACATAGTCCAATACCTTCTGCTCCAAATTCAACAGCTTGCTTAGTATCTCTTGGAGTATCTGCATTAGCTCTAACTTTTAATTTTCTTATCTCATCAGCCCAGGCCATAAATATTCCAAAATGTCCTGTTATTTCTGGTGATATAGTCTTAACTTGTTCTGTATATACATTACCTGTGGAACCATCTAAAGATATATAATCATTGTCTCCATAGGTTTTTCCACCTACAGTTAATGTTCTAGCTTCCTCATTCACCTTCAGACTACCACATCCAGCAACGCAACAAGTTCCCATACCTCTAGCAACAACAGCCGCATGAGAAGTCATTCCACCTCTTACAGTTAATATTCCTTCTGCAGCTACCATTCCTTCAATATCTTCTGGTGATGTTTCCTGTCTAACTAAAACAACTATTTCACCTTTTTCTGTTCTTTCCTTAGCTTCATCAGCTGTAAATGCGATCTTACCACAAGCTGCGCCTGGTGATGCAGGAAGTCCCTTTGCAACAGCAATTTTTTTCTTTAGGTCTTCAGGATCAAAAGCTGGGTGAAGTAGCGAATCTAATTGTTTAGGATCAACTTTCAAGATTGCGTCTTCCTTGCTTAACATCTTTTCCTCAACTAAATCAACGGCAATTTTCAAAGCTGCTTGAGCTGTTCTTTTACCATTCCTAGTTTGCAAAAAATATAATTTACCTTCTTCAATAGTAATTTCCATATCTTGCATATCTTTATAATGAGTTTCTAATGTATTAATTATATCAATTAATTCTTTATATATAGTTGGATTTTGTTCGTCAAGTTGTGAAATTGGTTGCGGAGTTCTAATCCCTGCAACTACATCTTCACCTTGCGCATTCATTAAGTATTCTCCATATATTTTATTTTCGCCAGTTGCAGGGTTTCTTGAGAATATAACTCCCGTACCTGATGTTTCTCCTTTATTCCCAAATACCATTTGTTGTACATTTACTGCTGTTCCCCATTCCCCTGGTATGTCATTTAATCTTCTATAAACTATAGCTCTTGCATTATTCCATGATCCAAATACAGCAGTTATCGATTCCATTAACTGTACTTTTGGTTCTTGCGGAAAATTTTCTCCCTTTTGTTTCTTATATACTGCCTTAAATCTATTTACCAATTCTTTTAAGTCATCAGCGGTAAGATCTGTATCAAATTCTACGTCTTTTTCATCCTTCATTTCTTGAATCTTATTTTCAAATAGTCGCTTTTCTATACCCATAACAACATCTGAAAACATTTGAATGAATCTTCTGTAGGAATCATATGCAAACCTTGGATTACTAGTAAGTTTAGCCACAATTTCTACAACTTCATCATTTAACCCAAGATTTAATATTGTATCCATCATTCCTGGCATTGAAGCTCGTGCTCCAGATCTAACTGAAACAAGCAATGGATTTTGTGCACTTCCAAATTCTTTACCAGATAATTTTTCAAGCTCTTTTATACTTGCTTTAATTTCTTCCACAATTTCCGGTGAAATTTGTTTTCCATCCTCATAATACTTATTGCAGGCTTCTGTTGTAACAGTAAACCCTGTTGGAACTGGAATCTCTAATCTAGTCATTTCTGCTAAATTGGCTCCCTTGCCCCCTAGCAAATTTTTCATAGTTGCATTTCCTTCACTGAAAAGATAAACATACTTTTTTTCCATCTCAATACTCCTCCGTTCAATACAAATTAACTATATACTAACGGGGCCACTACAGTCCCGGAAGTTACACATTTAAGCTATTTACTTTTACCCATTTTAACAAATAGCTTTGTAATATTAGTTTTTGAAACCTTTCCTATAATCTTATATTGCTCTTTATCACCATCTACTTTTAAGGTTTCAACTATTGGTATACTATCAATCTCATGTTCTATAATCTTACTAGCTATTTCATAGGCACTATCATCTGCTCTACCACAAATAATATTCGGCATTCTAGTCATTATTATTCCCACAGGGACTTTATGAATATCTGTACCACCTATAGAAATTTTCAAAAAATCTTTCCTAGATGCTGCACCTACTAAGTTCCCATTATTCTCTACAAAAACTGTACCTACATCATTCAAAAATAAGTATACGATTGCATCATAAACCATAGTACTCTCACTTATTACTGCTGGCTTCGACATAATTTCAGATACCTTAATATCACTTATATAATCTAAAAGTAAATTTCTTTTAGGCTTATCCGAGTAAACATATCCTACCTTAGGCCTAGCATCTAGTGTTCCTATCATTGTTAATATAGCTAGATCTGCTCTAAGAGCTGCCCTAGTAACTCCAAGTTTGTCAGCTAAAGCTACACTTGTAACCGGCTGTCCAACTCTAACTAGATCGATTATTTTTTCTTGCCTATCTGACAACTTCATTCTAATCCCTCTTCCTAGAGATATAGTAATATTACATTTATAGTAACTTTTCTTACTACAGTATAATTATAACACTTTATTATAGTTTAACTATACTAAATTTTCAGAAAAGTCACACAAATTAGTTTAATATTTCTTATTTATCTCTCTTAATTAACATCTTTTACTAATTTAACTGTTATTTTTCACTTTCTTCCTTATCAAAATTAACTGTGTAACTATAAACAGTTTCTTCTCCAGTATAAACTTTTTGTTTTTCAGATTCCTTGTTTGCAAAGTTTTCTTTTACTTCATCAAATTTATTTTTTATGTGCCCTGCAAAAATCGTACTTTTCCCTTTTACTTCATCAGCGACCTTTGAAATGTACTTATTAACTACTTCTACAGAACCATCCTCTTTTGTTATTTCTATAGTTATTTTTGTAGCAACTGCTGCTATAACTACAAAAGCAAGTATTGGTGGAATAATTATAGCTATAACGGTTGCTGCAATACCTGCATTTACTGGTATATCTACTAACATTTTATTATCTTTTTTTATCTTAACCCTTGATATATTTCCTTTCTGGATTAAGTCTCCTAACCACTCTTTAAATTCATTTATATTTTCAGTATCTTTTTCTGATTCATTTTCTTTATTATCACTATGATTAATTTTGTGATTTTTTTCTAAAAGTATAATTGTCTCTAGAACATTACCACCACAACTTTCTAATCCCTTTTTAGCTTCAGCATAACTTACTCCAGTTCTTGCCTTAACCTGATCAACCTTTTCCAATGTAATTTCTTCCATAATACTCACTCCTTTATATAATTTAACATTTGCAAGCTTTTTGGTTTTCTTGCATAATTTGAAGAAATAATAAACGTGGATATCTTTTCTATTTCTTTTTTTATGTCCTTAGAAAGATTTAATTTATAAATCTTATCAGATGGAGTATTAAATAAAAACTTTATTGCATTATAAGCACCCTTTGATATATATATTCCGTGTTCATTATTGCATTCTTCGCATATCCCTCCAAAGGATGTAGGACTTATATAATTTGACACATTTATTTTCTTTTTGCAAGAGGTACAATATTCTAAATCTAATCCATATCCAGTAGCCTTTAAAAGTTTCAGTTCAAATGATCTTATTAGAAGTTCATAGTCTATAGCATCTGTATTTAATAAATATAAAGTGGTTACGAACTGCTTAAAAAGCAGTTCATCACTTTCACCTTCTAATAATGCAATATCAATTAACTCACATATATATGATGAGTAGGTAAGCTTATCTAGATTATTTAAAAGACCTTGAAAGGAATTGTTAATTTTCCCCTCTTGCAAATTAAATAAGTTTTTACCCTTAAAAACTAAATATTCACCATAGCAAAAGGGAAGAGTAACTGCAAATAACTTGCTCTTACTTCTTTTTGATCCCTTTGCTATAGTAGTTATCTTTCCTAGCTCATCAGTATATAACCATACAAGTTTATCATTTTCCTTATAATCTTGAGTCTTTATTACTACAGCATTACATTTCAATAGCGACAGTTTAACCATCCCCTACGTTATCCTTTATTTTTTATATCCTAATTCCCTTAATAGATTCTGGTTATCTCTCCACTCTTTTCTTACCTTTACCCATATCTTTATATTAACTTTTGAATCAAACATTCTTTCAAGTTCATATCTAGCAGTTTCTCCAATTTTCTTTAGACTTTGTCCATTCTTACCTATTATTATGCCCTTATGTGAGTCTTTTTCGCAAATTAGATCTACTTCTATATGATATGTACCATTTTCTGCTTGCTTCATTTGTAGAACATCTACAGCTATACCATGGGGAACTTCATCTCTTAATGTTCTTAAAGCTTTTTCTCTAACTATTTCCGATACAATAAATCTTTCTTGAACATCTGTTATCATATCCTCTGGATAGTACATAGGCCCTTCAGGTAGATTTTGTACCATAAGGTCAACTAAAACATCTACATTCTTGCCTCTTAAAGCTGAAATTGGTACTATTTCCTTAAAGTTAAATTCTTGAGAGTATTTTGCTAAACATTCAGCAACATTTTCCTTAGTTGCTTCATCAATCTTATTCAATACTAGAAAAACAGGTGTTTTTGTATCTTTCAAAGATTCAAGAATAAACCTATCTCCTCGTCCAAGTTCCTCACCTGGGTTAGTTATAAATACTATTATATCTACTTCTTTCATTGAATTTTTTGCTGAGTTGACCATATATTCTCCTAATTTATGCTTAGGCTTATGTATTCCGGGTGTATCTACAAAAATAATCTGATGTTCTTTGCTTGTTAAAATAGTTTGAATATTATTCCTTGTAGTTTGGGGTTTGTTTGAAACAATTGATAACTTTTCCCCCAAAATACGATTCATCAATGTCGATTTTCCTACATTAGGTCTTCCTATAATAGTAACATATCCTGATTTAAACATTTTTCCTCCTTAATTGTCCAAGTCCTTACTAGTAAAGGCTCCTGGCATTATCTCATCTAAAGTTTTAACTAAAATCTCATCTTTATTTTTTACTATATAAATTTTCATTTCTCCATTTTCTGCGAATTCAGAAATAACTTGCCTGCATATACCACATGGATATGTAAAAGCATTTACATCCCCAACCAAGGCTAATGCCTTAAGAACCTTATTTCCCTTTGATATCCCATTAAATATTGCAGTTCTCTCTGCACAATTAGTGGCGCCAAAGGAAGCATTCTCTATATTGCATCCAGTATATATCTCCCCATCTTCAAAGATGGCTGCCGCTCCAACCTTAAAGTTAGAATAAGGACAATATGCCATTTCTCTAACATTTAAAGCTCCTTCTATTAATCCTATGATATTCATGTTTATTCCTCCATGGAAAATCAAACTTTTATATACATATCTCAACTCTATATTATATGTAATTTTATTATAGCATTTTACATATAATTAAAAAAGCATAGAAATAAAAAGATGTTAAATATTAAACATCTTTTTAATATAATTTGAAATTAGATCTTAAATATAGTGAATATTAGGACAGTTAATATCATACCAAGGGCAGCTCCAGCTACAACCTCCGATAAGGAATGGACTTCAGAGTCCACTCTACTTTGAGCTGTTATAAAAGCCATTAAGAAGCTTAGCATTATACATATTGGCTCTTCTGTAATAAATGCTATTGCTGTAGCAATTGAAAATGCCAACGAGCTATGTCCACTTGGCATTCCACCTTTTAAAGGAGTTCCCTCTCCAAATATAGCCTTTGCAATTATAGTTGAAATACTAACTATCACTAATACAATAAAAATAGTATAAGGTTCTGAATTCTTAACCTTATGAACAACTACATAAGAAATATTAGATAACTTATCCCAAAATATAACGTATCCTATTACAATAGCATTAATAGCTGTTATAAAAACAGCCCCTGCAGCTGCATTTTTTGCTACCTTTGCAAGAGGATGATAATAGTTTGTAGTCATATCTATCGCAGCTTCAATAGCTGTATTTATCATCTCAGCTGCAATAACCATTGTTATAGTTATTGCTAACACTAAAAATTCTATCTTTGATACATCAAATAAGAAGCAAGCGATAAAAACTATTAAAGCTACTATTAGATGTATTTTCATATTACGCTCAGTTCTTACCGCATCTATAATTCCATTTATGGCATGATTAAGACTATCAATAAGTTTTTTTAATTTCATGTATTCTCACCTCTTAACTTTAATTATCTACTTATATTTAGTTTATTTAGTATGTCTTCTTCTCTTTTTCTCATTATATCTTTTTCTTGTCTCTCCATATGGTCATATCCTAATAAGTGAAGAACTGAATGAACAACTAAATAAGAGGCTTCTCTTTGAAATGAATGTTCATACTCTTTACTTTGTTCTAAAGCTTTCTCCAGAGAAATAACTATATCTCCAAAAACAAGGTATTCTCCGTCCATATATGTTTCATCAAAATTGAAATCTTTATATTTATCCTTGTAAACTTTATTGTTAGGGTAATCTAACATAGGAAATGACAACACATCAGTTGTCCTATCAATACCTCTAGTCGTCTTATTAATTTCTCTAATTTCATCATTATCTACTAACAACAAAGAAACTTCAGTAGGAATTAAGACTTCTTCCTCATTAAGAGCAAATATAATTGTTCTTTTTAATTCCTCTATTTCTGTATTCTTTATTTTTACTTTATCTTGTCTATTATCCACGTATATCATTTTTTCTCCTACCTTAAAATGAATGGTAAATAATTAATCTTCATTAAGAATTTACCACTAACCTTTATTTTTTATTTTTTTCTGTTGGATATTCTATTCTTTTATGATATATACCATTTAGTGCTTTTAAAAAGCACCTTCGTATTTTACCTAAATCCTTAAGAGTTAAATCACAATCATCTAATTGCCCTGTATTAAGTTTATCTTTTATAATATTATTTACCATTTCCTCTATCTTACCCTTTGTAGGATCCTTTATGGACCTTACAGCAGCTTCGGTAGAGTCTGCAAGCATTATTATCCCTGATTCTTTACTGCTCGGTATAGGGCCTGGATATTGAAAGTCCTCTTCCTTAATTTCTTCTGGGTGTTCAGATTTATTTTTTACAGTATAGTAAAAATATTTGACTATAGTTGTTCCATGGTGTTGTGCAATTATATCTTGTATAATCTTTGGAATTTTATATTCCTTTGCAAGTTCAAGTCCCTCCTTAACATGAGAAACTATTATTAACGTGCTTAAACTTGCATTTATCTTATCATGGGGATTTTCTTTAGTTAATTGATTCTCTTTAAAGAAATACGGTCTTGTTATTTTGCCAACATCATGATAATAAGCTCCTATTCTAGTAATAACAGGATCAGCATTAACTTCTTCTGCTGCCATTTCAGCAAGGTTTGCAACCAACATGCTATGATGATATGACCCAGGGGCTTCCATGAGTAATTTTTTAAGTAATGGACTGTTAGGGTTACTAAGTTCTAATAACTTTAATGTAGTAACTATATCAAACATACCTTCTAAGAAAGGCAATAAACCAATAGCTAATATACCTGATATAAATACTCCAACTATAGCAAACAAAGTATTTAATAATGTTTGTGTTATATTACTGGATAGAATTACTCCTACAGAAAAATTAATTAGTATTACTAATACCACAATATTAATTGATGCATAAAGTATATCATTTCTTTGTTGCATTTTTCTTAATATAGTTGCCCCTAACACTGCATTTACTAGTGCTATAATAATTACCCCTGTATCAAATTGAACAACTGAACTTATTAAAATTACATTAACTACACTTGTAAATAAACTTATCTTATAATTAACTAAAAGTGTTAATAATAATGGAGTACAAGCAAATGGAATCAGATAGGGATTTGCTATATATAATACTCTAGCAATTAATAGCGACATAACATTAAGCAAACTTATTAACAATAACTTGCTTAAATCATTATAAATCTCATTATAATTCTTATTAATATAATAATATTGTATTAATAAAACTACTCCTACTAATATTACAAGGACTAAATACAGGAAAACGAATCCCTTCCCAGAGTTCGCCCCTAAAACTCCCAACTCCTTTAAGACATCTATCTGACTTTGAGTAACTGGCTCTCCATCATTTATAATAATTTGGTTTTTTTTAATTATAACTTTCTCAGTATTTTTTTTTATCTCCGCTATTTTTTCTTGAGTTTTTTCCTCATCGTAGAAAAAATTAGGTTTTATTTCTTGAATAAATATATTTTTTAGCAAAGTTTCTAAATCTGAATTTAAATTTAAGTTGCTAATTTCCTTTATAGCTATATTTTGAGCAACCTCTTCACTTTCTTGACTATCTTCAACATTCTTTTCATAGCTAGCATCTAATATTACTGGTACGCTATCTTTAATTGCAGAAATTTCTTCCTCCGATAACTTTAATAATATAGCACATTCATCGTTATTTAATTTTATATTCTCCAGCTTTGCAAGTGCAGCTATTTTTTCATTTTCTGGCAAAGTTGATATGCTTAAAGCATTTGCCTTTTCTAATAAACCCATTATATTTTCTTCCGCTTGTGTTCTAACTTGAACTTTTATAGTAAATTGTTTATCAACAACATTTAACAATGCCTGAATCTTTTCCTCGGAACCCTTCTCATCAATAGTATCTCGCGTTGCTTTAATATCACCATTAGGTATATCTCCAACTTGCAAGCTATACTTTTTAGGCACTATAGCACTTGCTATAATAGAGTAAGCTATAACAAATGTAATTCCAAATAAAATTATTCGTTTTGTTTTTTTCCTAATATTAAGGCCTTTATTTTTATCCACTCTCATATTTCCCACCTTTTCATCAATCCGTGACTATTCAGTTATCCTGCTATATTTTGTTCAACTAAAAACATCACTTTAATTCTAATTACTCCATCTCCAATATCTTCAACATGAACCTCTTTATTAGATATTTTAACATCATTACTTAGAGCTTTAGATAATGATTCTTCCAGTTGTACTGTTGCATCTACTACAGCTTCTTCCTGATTTATTTTTATCTCGTTTTTTTCTCTCTCAAAATAAGTTACTTGATTTATGAAACCTTTCTTATTATCTATAGTATCATAATACTTAAAGTTATTTATAGCTTTTTTTAAGTAAATCTTTTTATTAAAAAACTCTAAGTATATATCATTGTCCTTTTCTCCTGTCTTTTCAAGTTTAGTTCCACTTGTCTTTATTTCCATTTCCTTCTCATAAAATGTATTAGCTATAACCGTCCCCGTAGCATCTACTGAATATTCGCCCCCCTCTTTACCTTCTATACCTTTAATCAAAACATCGCCCTCTTTAATCATATCTCCTGGGGCTACATTTGAAGTTCCCGATTTTATATATATACGTTTAATTTCTCCATCCATTTTAGCCACACAATCTCCAACAGTATCCACCTTAATAATTTTTGGAGGAGCAACCTTTTCTTCTATTACAACCTTTAATGTAGACCCCTCTATTCTGGCCCTAATCCAAAGAATATTAGAATTTACATCTTCTATTTTTTTTTCTAAAGTATATACATTTATATTATTTTTACTCAACCCTGGTTTTATCCCTAGGTCAGCTAGCTGTTTTCTTATTTCAAAAGGAGCGACATTTTGTTTTGTAGTTATTTCAATAGCCCAAAGATGAGTAGATAATAAATATAATCCGCCTAAAAAAACTAAAACACCTGCTAGTAATGATATTTTTCTTTTCACTCTTATAATTAGAAAAATTAACCCGTCTCGACTTACAATACGAATTTTTGCTTTACATTTTTTTGCAGCTTTTTCAACTTCTTTATATTCTCCATAACCTATTTCAAGGCTAAGAGTGTTTATATTAATTCTATTTACATACTTTATCCTAACGCCTTTATTCCATAGTAGATTCAAGAATTTTTCAGGTACAGGAGCACTAACCTCTAATGTAATTCTTCCAATCTTAAATTTTTCTAAAAACCTCATTCTGTACATCCCTCATATATAATTGCTTTAAACGTTCCACTAATACTTATTGTATCTCCTCCTATGTACAATATTTCAAAATTGCTCCCCTGAATTTTAATTGCGCCCACTCTAGAATTTATTTTTATTTCATTTACATCAAAGGCTATAATACCTTTATGATTTTCTATTGTAATATCTCTATTACCTATAACTATTATCTTAGGTACATCAAGAGACAATTCCCTTGGCATATTTAATTTTTCTGTGATTACTTCTTTTCCATGCCTTATTTTATCCTCCACTTTGCTCTCCTCAAATTATTTCTATCAATGTACTTTATGATTTAAGGCAAAAAAAAATAACAAAAAGAACTCAAATGAGTCCTTTTGTTATTTATTTAGTTAAATATTCTTTAACGAATTGACTTACAAGTTTGCCATCAGCTTTACCTAATATCTTAGGTCTAAGTAAAGCCATAACTTTTCCCATGTCTTTAATGCTACTAGCGCCCGCTTCTATAGCTGATTCTTCGACCTTTTGCTTAATCTCTTCTTCATTTAATTGCTGAGGAAGGTAGTTTAACAAGATTTCAATCTCAGATTTATTCTGATCTACCAAATCCTGTCTATTACCTTTTTCAAATTCAAGCATTGCTTCCCGGCTCTGCTTGATTCCTTTAGCCAATATTTCTATAGCTTCTTCATCTTCAATCTTTCTATTATCAGTTTTTTCAACTAATAATATTGCCGATCTCGCTGTACTAAGAACACTGGCTTTAACCTTATCTTTAGATTTCAATGCAGCTTTCCAATCCTCTTGAAGTCTCTCTTTTATTGTTGGCATACCTTAAAACCTTCTTTCGAAAGAAATGTTCTATTTAAACTTTCTCTTTCTAGCAGCTTCTGACTTCTTCTTTTTCTTAATACTTGGCTTTTCATAGTGTTCTCTTTTCCTTATTTCTCCTAGAACTCCAGACTTAGCACATTTTTTCTTAAATCTTCTTAACGCACTTTCTAGTGTTTCATTGTCTCCAACTTTAATTTCTGACATTAATTATCCCTCCCTCCGCTAGCTAAAATCTCTAAATTCAACTCAGCTACGGGCTTAACAACACACGTTATATTATACAGTGATAAGTAAAGACCTGTCAATAATTCTTATGAATTATTTTTAAATATTAACCTGGTGGCCAAGTAAGATTTCTTCCTCCAAGAACATGAAAATGGATATGATTTACAGATTGCCCTCCATCTTCTCCCGTATTATTCACTATTCTATAACCCTGTTTATCTATCCCTAGCTCACTAACTAATTTATTAATTACAAGGAAAATGTGTGAAACTATTAATGAGTTTTTTTCATTTATTACGTTCACACTCTCTATATGTTCCTTTGGTATTACTAAAAAATGTACTGGCGCTTCTTTATTAACATCATGAAATGCAATTACCTTGTCATCTTCATAAATCTTATTACTAGGAATTTCACCTTTTATTATTTTACAAAAAATGCAATCCTCCATAAATTCACCCCCTTTAAGTGAAAGTCCGAATTTTATATTCGATTACTTGAACTTACCCAACGAACTTATGTGAGCCGGGTTTACTCTAAAATTATTCAATGTAACTACCTACAGCATATTCTGCATAAGCCTCCTTAATGTTACAATTGATTATTTTTCCTCTCATATCAGCTTTCGTCTTTTTCACTTTAACTTTTATATAATTTCTAGTATATCCTTCAAGACTACCATCATCAGCATTAACCTTTTGCTCTAAAAGAACCGACATATTTTTTCCAATATACTTTTTTATAAAATCTTTTTCATTTTTTTCATTTAATTGTATAAGTTCTTTACTTCTTTTCTCTTTTATTTTTCCGTCTAATTGCTTTGGCATATCCGCCGCTTTTGTACCTTTTCGTGGGCTATATTTAAAAATATGTGTTTTAGTAAGCTTGATTCCCTCTAAAAACTTATAAGTTTCAATAAAATTTTCCTCTGTTTCTCCTGGAAAGCCAACAATAACATCTGTAGTTATTGAAACATCCTTAATATTGTCTCTTAATACATTAACTATCTTCTTATATTCTTCAGCACTATATTGTCTATTCATCCTCTTTAATATTGAATTACATCCACTTTGAAGGGATAGATGAAATTGGGGACACAATTTCTTCATTTTTTTTAGCTTTTCAACTACTTCTGCAGTAAAAAAAGCTGGCTCAATTGAACCTATTCTTACTCTTTCAATTCCATCTACCTTTTCAATATCCTCTAGTAAATCTACTAAAGTAATCTTGCCATCTAAATCTAATCCATAAGAAGCAGTATGAATTCCTGATAAAATAACTTCTTTAAATCCATGTTCACTTAATCTTTTTATCTCTTCTATTACACGCCTAGGATCTTTTGAGCATACTGAACCTCTAGCGTAAGGTATTGTACAATATGTACAAAATCTATTACATCCATCTTGTATCTTTAGGAAAGCTCTAGTCTTATCTTGATAATCTTCTATGATAAGTTCCTCGAACTTATTGTTTTTAAGAACTCCTTCAACATGAACTTGAATTTTCTCTTCATCCCTAGCCTTATTTACATAGTATACCACATCGCCCTTATTTCTTGTACCAAGAACAACGTCCACACCATCAATAGCCGAAACTTCGTCAGGTGCCATTTGAGAATAACATCCTACAACAGCTATTATCCCCTCTGGATTTAATCTTCTTGCCCGTCCAATTGTTTGCCTAGACTTCTTATCACCCATATTAGTTACTGTACATGTATTAATAACATAAACCTGAGCCACTTCTGAAAAATCAACAACCTCATAGCCCTCTCTAATAAATTTTTCTGCCATAGCCTCTGATTCGTATACATTAACTCTACATCCTAGAGTAGCAAATGCAACTTTCATTAAACTATACCTCCTAAATCACCTAACTCATATTGTATTAAAGATGTAGCCACAAAACCCGCTGTTTCAGTTCTTAGTATTCTCTTGCCAAGGGTTATGATATATGCCCCCGCATCTTTTAGTTTATTTATTTCTTCCTCCTCGAAACCGCCTTCAGGACCAACCATTACGCCTATTTTCTTTACTTTATTTATCTTTCCATTTTTTATAATATCTGAAACTACTCCCTTAATTCCAAAGTTTTCAGCATTTTCATAAGGAACTAAAAAGATGTCCATAGTATTTATCCTTCTTAAAACCTGTTCAAAATCTATAGGGTCTGAAACTATTGGTATTAAGCTACGTTTGCTTTGCTTTGCAGCCTCTAAAGCAATTCTATTAAGTCTGTCAAGTTTTTTAAACTCACCCTTAAGCTTAACATCTACCCGTTGCGTAATTGTTGGTATAAACTCGGTTACACCAAGTTCTGTACCCTTTTGAACTATTAAATCCATCTTTTGAGACTTTGGTAATCCTTGAAATAGATATATTTCTACTCCACTCTCATTATTTATATCAAGTTTTTCAAGTATTTTAATAGAAACCTCAGTTTTAGAAATATTCGCTATCTCGCCAAGATACTCCGTGCCCTGACAGTTGTTTAAAACAACCTTCTCTCCCTGGACTAATCTTAAAACCTTATATATATGTTTTACATCATCGCCTGTTATTTTCCCCTCATCCATATTAATATTTTCAGCAGGGGTGAAAAATTTATGCATTTTCCTTCTCTCCTTAATTACTTAACTTCTTAATTTATTAATTACTTAATTTCTCAATCATTTAATTTCTTAATTATTTAATTACTTAATTACTTAATTACTTAAGTTTTGCAATAATACAGTTCCATTTCCCATCTTTATTAACTGTTTCAACAACAAATCCGCACTCTTCAAGTTTATTTGTAACCATTTCCACCCTATCATGAATTATACCTGATGTTATAAAGTATCCCCCTGATTTAAGAACACGACTAACATCTTCTGCTAGGATACAAATAATTTCAGCAAGTATATTTGCTACAACTATATCAGCCTTACCTTCTATTACCTCAATTAAATTTCCATGTAAAATTTCGATATTATCAAGATTATTATAAGCTACATTCTCTAATGCAGATTTTACAGCCACTGGATCTAAATCCACTCCAACAGCCTTTTTAGCTCCTAATTTTGCTGCAGATATAGCAAGTATTCCTGAGCCACATCCAACATCAAAAACAGTACTATCCTTTTCTACATACTTCTCCAAGGCCTGAATGCACATCTTTGTAGTTTCATGATCACCAGTTCCAAATGCCATACCAGGGTCAAGTTCCACTATTAATTCAGAATCCTTCTGTTCATATTCTTCCCATATTGGCTTAACTACAATCTTTTCACCAATTTTTAAAGGCTTGAAATATTTTTTCCATGTATTTGCCCAATCTTCTTCATGAATTTTTATAGATTCAACTCTTCCAAGACCTACATCTATACCTAACCCCTTAATTTCTTCAACCTTTTCCTTTATGTATGATAATATTTCTTCTATGTTTTCCTCATCTGGGAAGTATCCCTTAACAACAGCAAATTCTCCCTTATACTCTAAAACATTTATATCTGCAAAATCCCAAGTAAATGGTCCTTGTTCTCTCCCTAGCAAGTCTTCTGGGTCCTCTATAGCTACCCCTTTGCAGTCAAGGCTGTAAAATATACCTGAAATAGGTTCTAATGCCTCACTTTTAGTAATAACTCTAATTTCTATCCACGTTCCGTTCAAAAATATCGCCTTCCTTTCTTAGCCACTTAGACTAATATAATATATTACACTTTTAAAAAGTATAGTGTCAATAATTTTTTCTTTTATTTAACTAAAACACCTAATAACCCAACAAGTTCCATAGCCTGTCCTGGAGATACTATTGCTCCCTTAAGTTCTTTTCCCATTAAATTTAAAGCCATTATTTCGCAATCTCTAAAATCTATTCCCTTAAGAATAGTGCTAGTAAAATCTACTTCATTTAATTTACATTCCTTAAAGTCTATTTTATTAAAACTACTTTCTAAGAATGTTGCTCCTTGAAGATTACAATTAACAAACTTAATAAACTTCATTTTACAATATGCAAAACCTGCATACTTTAAAATAGATTCACTAAATACGACATTTTTAATATTACCTTCTGAGAAGTTGCTTCCTGTAAGTTTACAATTATTAAATTCTACTCTATGAATGCTTCCTTCTGAAAAGTCAATATTAGACAAATCACAATTTTCAAACTTAACATCCAACAAATCTATATTCCTAAAAGAACAATTGCTAAAGACTACATTTTTAAAATACGATCCTCTGATTTCTATGCACTCTTCTATATCTTCTATCAAGTCACCACTAACAAGATTGTCTATTATCTCTCTCTCATTTGTTAATAACTCTTTAATATTCATGTTATCCACTAATTCACTAATTAAATTAGGTTTCTCTATTTTTATATTTCCCACTAGCGCTAATTCTCCTTACTATTAAAATTATTTATCATTATGTTCCATTTATATAATAGCATATTGAAAATTAAAGACATCCTTTAAGATTAATACTAAATAAAAAAGTTATCTTAAATCGAAACTA
Organism: Clostridium vincentii; assembly: GCF_002995745.1. Taxonomy (GTDB): domain Bacteria; phylum Bacillota; class Clostridia; order Clostridiales; family Clostridiaceae; genus Clostridium; species Clostridium vincentii. The sequence goes on from NZ_PVXQ01000004.1 coordinate 84,842, forward strand.
AATTCTAATTTAAGATAACTTTTTATACAATAAATCTATTTATGGAAAAATCCTTTTTTATGTTTTTCTTCTTTTGTTATCTCTTCTCCTGATTCTTCCATAAATACAAATAGAGCTTCCCTTTGCTTTTCATTAAGATTTTTAGGAATATCCACTATAACCTTAACGTATTGATCTCCTCGTCCACTGGAATTAACTCTTGGCACTCCCTTAGATTTCAGTCTAAATAAAGTTGCTGATTGAGTTCCTTCTGGAATAGTATATTTAACATCTCCATCTACAGTAGGAACCTTAATCTCAGTTCCTAGAGCTGCTTTACCCATTGATATATGGGTATCAACATAGATATCATTACCCTTTCTTGTAAATTTACTTGAAGGAGTAACTCTTATCTTAATGTATAAATCACCTGGTGGGCCACTATTATCACCATGTTCACCTTGACCTCTTAAAGGCATAACGTTATTTGTATCAACTCCTGCTGGAATATTAACAGTAACTTTTCTATTTTTTCTAACCTTACCTTTTCCCTTACAGGTATGACAAGGAGTTGATATAATTTTACCAGTACCGCCACACTTATCACATGTAGTTGTGCTTACAAAGTTTCCAAGAGGAGTTTGTCTTTGTACCCTTACTTGGCCAGCTCCACCACATTGAGAGCAAGTAGTTGCACTTGTGCCCTTTTGTGCTCCGGTTCCATTACAATCTTCACAATTTTCACTTCTTGTAACAGAGACCTCTTTCTTAGTTCCAAATACAGCTTCCTCAAAAGTTAAAGTCATGCTATATTCAAGATCACTTCCCCTAGTTGGTCCGTTTCTTCTTCTTGATGAGCCGCCACCGCCGCCACCAAAGAAACTGTCAAAAATATCTCCAAAACCACCCATATCAGAAAAGTCAAATCCCCCGCCTGGATTAGATCCATTAGGGTCAGCTGTTCCATATTGATCATATCGAGCCTTTTTTTCTGGATTTGAAAGCACTTGATAAGCTTCATTTACTTCTTTAAACTTATCTTCTGATATTGTATCTCCTTGATTTTTATCAGGATGATACTTTATAGCTTGCTTTCTAAAACCTTTTTTTATTTCATCATCACTAGCACCTTTTTGAAGTCCTAGAGTTTCATAATAGTCTTTGTTTGCCATCTGTTATTTCACCACCTATGTTTATCATTAAGAAGAGGGAAGACGGTTATCTTCTGTCTTCCCTCTTTTATTATATTAGATTTTAACTAGCTTTGATAATTATTTTTCTTCATCCACCTTAAAATCTGCATCTACAACATTATCATCATGTGGAGCCTCTCCTGCTTCTGCACCTTGGTTTGGATCAGACCCTTCAGCTCCTGGTTGTGCTGCTGCATCAGCATAAATCTTAGAAGATACTGCATAGAATTCTTGATTTAATTCGTCTATTGCCTTTTTAATAGCTTCTGTATCATCACTATCTTTAAGCTTCTTTACTTCTTCAAGTTTAGCTTCTACTTTAACCTTATCCTCAGCACTTACCTTATCTCCAAGTTCAGTTAAAGTCTTTTCTGTTTGGTAAATAACTTGTTCAGCATTATTATGAGTTTCTATCTTTTCTCTTCTATTCTTATCTTCTTCAGCAAACTTTTCAGCTTCCTTAACAGCATTCTCTACTTCATTATCACTAAGATTAGTTGAAGCAGTAATTGTAATGTTAGCTTCTTTACCAGTTCCCTTATCTAATGCTGATACCTTAACAATACCATTAGCATCTAAATCAAAAGTAACTTCAATTTGAGGAACTCCTCTTTGAGCTGGAGCAATTCCTGATAATGTAAATTGTCCTAATGTCTTATTATCAGCAGCCATTTGTCTTTCACCTTGAACTACATGAATTTCAACTGATGTTTGACCATCTGCAGCTGTTGAGAATGTTTGACTCTTCTTAGCTGGAATAGTTGTATTTCTTTCGATTAAGTTTGTAGCAACTCCACCTAAAGTCTCAATTCCAAGTGTTAATGGAGTAACATCTAGTAATAATACATCCTTAACTTCTCCAGTTAATACTCCAGCTTGAATAGCTGCACCAATAGCAACACATTCATCAGGATTAACACCCTTTGAAGGATCTTTGCCTGTAAAGTCTTTAACAGCATCTACAACTGCTGGAGTTCTAGTAGATCCACCAACTAATATTACCTTATCTATTTGATCAATTGAAAGACCTGCATCAGATAATGCCTTCTTCATTGGTCCTACTGTTCTTTGAACTAAATCATGAGTTAACTCATTGAACTTAGCCCTAGTTAAGTTTATATCAATGTGCTTAGGACCTGTTGCATCTGCAGTTATAAATGGTAAGTTAATATTTGTTTGAGTTGAAGAAGATAATTCTATCTTAGCTTTTTCAGCAGCTTCCTTCAATCTTTGAACAGCCATCTTATCAGTTCTTAAATCCACACCATTTTCAGCCTTAAATGTTTGAGCTATATAATCTATAACCTTTTGGTCAAAGTCATCTCCACCTAATTTAGTATCACCATTTGTTGATAACACTTCAAATACTCCATCTCCAAGTTCAAGAATAGATACATCGAAAGTACCGCCACCTAGATCGTATACTAATATCTTTTCGCTATGATCAGTCTTATCTAATCCATAAGCTAATGCTGCAGCTGTTGGTTCATTTATTATTCTTAAAACTTCAAGACCTGCTATTTTACCAGCATCTTTAGTTGCTTGTCTTTCAGCATCATTAAAATATGCTGGAACAGTAATTACTGCTTGAGTTACTTTTTCACCTAAATAAGCCTCAGCATCAACCTTAATCTTTTGAAGTACCATTGCTGATATTTCTTGTGGTGAATAATCTTTTCCATCAATATTTGTTTTGTGGTTTGTACCCATTTCTCTCTTAATTGAAATTATTGTCTTATCTGGATTTGTAATCGCTTGTCTCTTTGCTACTTGACCAACTAATCTTTCTCCGTCAGGTTTAAATGAAACTACTGAAGGAGTAGTTCTAGCACCCTCTGAATTTGATATAACAGTAGGCTCTCCACCTTCCATAACTGCTACACATGAATTTGTTGTACCTAAGTCAATTCCTATAATTTTTCCCATTTTTAATGTTCCTCCTTAAAATAAATCTTTTATTTTTATATATTTAAATTTTTAATTAATTAGCTACCTTTACAACTGAATGTCGTATAATCTTTTCTCCTCTTTTATATCCTCTCATGAAAACTTCCACTACAGTATTTTTTTCAATAGCTTCATCTTCTATATGCATTACTGCTTGATGTAAATTAGGATCAAATTCTTTGGAGGCATCAATTTCTTCAACTCCAAGTTTTACAAGGGATCCTTGTACTCCCTTTAATGTCATTTCTATACCTTTTTTCAAATCATCAATGCTACCATCTGCTACAAATGCTCTCTCAAGGTTATCTATAACAGGAATTAATTCCTTTAAAACATCCGAACAAGCTTCTGTATATATGCCTTCTTTTTCTTTTGTAGTTCTTTTTCTAAAATTTTCATATTCAGCAGTTACCCTAATGAGTCTATCCTTATAAGTTTCAACTTCATTAGTAAGCTTTTTAATTTTATCTTTATTTTTTCTAAGCATATCTAATTCATCCTCATTACTTTCTTCCTGAACTTCTTCTTCGACTATATCTTCTGAATTAATTACTTCTTCAACATTTTCATCAATGATTTTTTCATCCTCTTGGATTATTTCTTCATTGTCTTCTAATATTTCTTTTTTATTATCCTCTTTTTTCAAAACTACACCTCGTCTCTTATAATTTAGTTATCTAAGCCTTGATTTTTCAAGGTCTCATTTAGCTCCTTCATTACCTGCCCCATTATGGCTATTACCCTGGAGTAATTTATCCTTCTTGGTCCTATAAGGCCTATAGTTCCTAGAGGTTTGCCTCCAAAAGAATATTCAGCAGATATTACACTGCAATTCTTTGCTTCTGGCAAATAATTTTCATCTCCAATTTTTATTGAAAGTTCGCCATTTGGTTCAATAATTTCAATTACATAATCTTTATTATATAAAAGATTCAAAATTTCTTTTGTATTATTTATATCGTTATACTCTGGATAATTAAATATATTTGTTGTTCCTTCCATGAATATTTCCGATGAATTTTCAGATTTTAAGGTATCATATAATGCTGGAACTATTGCATTAAATAAATCATCATATCCTTTAAGATCTCTCTTAACATCATTTATAATTTCCAGATTTATCTCATCTATATTTAAATTTCTAAGTCTTCCATTAATTACATTATTAATATCAACTAATTCTTCTAAAGATGGCATTTTTGAAACTCTAATTCTATGATTTTTTATAGCTCCATTATCTGTTATTATAACTGACACTAGGTTATGTTCATCAATTTTCAATAATTGAACGGATTTAATATAGCTTCTCATTATAGATGATGTTTGTACTATACAAGTTAAATTAGTTAGTTCAGATAGCAGGGTACTTGCTTGCTTAACAATTTTATCAACTTCTAACATAGCACAGTCTATAATATATTTTTTTATATGCAGTTCTTCTTCTACGGATAAAAGAGCTTTCTCCATTAAACTATCTACATAAAGTCTGTATCCCTTGCTTGAAGGTATTCTTCCTGAAGAAGTATGTGGCTGCTCTAAATACCCCAAGTCTTCCAAATCAGACATTTCATTTCTAATAGTTGCAGGACCAACACCTAAATCATATTTTTTTGCTATTGTCCTTGAGCCTACAGGCTCTCCTGTATTGATGTAATCATTGATTATAGCTGCAAGAATTTTGATTTTTCTTCCATCAATAGCCATACCCTCACCTCAATTTTGTTAGCACTCTCATTACGTGAGTGCTAATGACTACACTATTAATATAGTATTTCTTTTTTTCTTTGTCAATTTAAAATAGATTTAATTTGCTTTATCTACGGCAAAATAGATTGATTATCGCCTTATTACTCTTGTTTTCATCTAATTACTCTATTTTACAGAATCATATCACTCATAACTATATTTGATAGTTCAATACCAACCTTACTTAGATATATTTTGCCACTTTTTCTAATTAATAAACCTCTTTTGATATTATTATCTATAACATTTTTGTAAATAGAATCTACATCTACTCCGAATCTATTTTTAAATTCATCTTCTTCTATTCCCTCAATCATTCTAAGTCCCATAAACATAAACTCTTCCATATTATCTTTTTGTGTATTTTCATGTTCTTCTTCAGTAAACTTTTCATTTCTATTTATTTTATTTATGTATTCTTCTAAATTATTCAGATTTTTAAATCTCTTATTTTCTATATACGAGCTAGCTGATGCACCCACTCCCATATATTCTTCACATCTCCAGTAAACTTTATTATGTAAACACTCTTTACCTGATTTAGCATAATTGGAAATTTCATATTGATTGTATCCAGATTCTATTAAAAACTTTCTTCCTTCATCATACATTTTTCTTTCATCTTCCTCTAGCGGCAAAGAAAGTTTATCATCTTTATATAATTTATTGAAAATCGTCCCCTCTTCTATAATTAAACCATAAGCTGATATATGCTCAGGGTTTAATTTAACAACCTCTTCCAAACTAGACATCCAATCATTAACCTCTTGCTTAGGAAGCCCAAACATCATATCTATATTAATGTTATTAAATCCTATATCTCGAGCTAAATGATAGTTTCTTTCAAATTCTTCAAAACTATGAATTCTTCCTATACTTTTTAACAAATCATTTTTTGTAGTTTGCAAACCAAAACTTAGCCTATTTATTCCGCCACTTTTCATTAACCGAAATTTCTTTTCATTTACAGTTCCAGGATTACATTCTATTGATTTTTCTGCATTTGATATAAAATTCAATTCCTTTATTGTATTCATTAATATCTCTAATTGAACCTCATCCAAATAAGTAGGTGTTCCACCACCAATAAATAAACTTCTTATCTTGTATCCCTTACACCTTTCTTTTATTTCCTTACACAATGCAGAAATATAATCATTAATTAACCCATCTTTTTTTGCATATGATGGAAAATCACAATAAAAACATTTTTGCTTGCAAAAAGGAATATGTATGTATAACGCTGTTTCTTTCATCTTAAACTCCTTAAAAAAAAATAAAGGGCTATACGCCCTTAATTGTTTTATGCTAATAAAAGTTCTGCCTCGTCTTTTAGTAATTTAATCTTACTATCTGATTCAACAACAGAAAAATCATATACATCTTTGAAATTGAAAAAATAATTTGCAAAAGCTATCTTCTTAGCTCTTTTTATATCTAAGCCTACAGCAATTTTATCAAGGAAATCTATTTCCCTATCGCCATATTCGCCATCTACTAATGCTAAACCTACTAATTCAAAATACACTATTGATTTGACCCTATTAGTACCTTTTTTCAATTCATTAATTATCTCTTCATAATTTAATGAATTAAGTTTGTCTCTCTCTACATTTAATTCCTCTAAGTAGCTTTTAATTAATTCCTTTTCTTCCTTAGCAAAAAACTCATCAATATTTGCAAATTGGTTTACTAAATTAATAAATGCAACTGCCTCTTGTCCATTCAATTCATTTAAAAACATCCTAAATCCTCCTTATTTATGAATATTATCTATAATATCTAAGACAATTATAACTCATTTTTTTCTGTTTTTATACCTCTTTAGTATAAAGTTTTTCTTAAATAATTCTTAAAAGAATTTATTAAAAAAATGGCAATAAGAATTTATCTCTTATTGCCACTTTAAAGTAAGCTAGTCTAATCAACCTTAAGAATAGCCATAAAAGCCTCTTGTGGAACTTCAACTGATCCCATTTGTCTCATTTTCTTCTTACCTTCTTTTTGTTTAGAAAGAAGTTTTTTCTTTCTAGAAATATCTCCACCATAACATTTAGCAAGAACATCTTTTCTCATAGCCTTAACTGTTTCCCTAGCTATAATCTTTGCTCCTACTGATGCTTGTATTGGAATTTCAAACATTTGTCTTGGAATAATTTTCTTAAGCTTTTCAGTTATTGCTTTCCCCTTTTCGTACGCTCTTTCCTTTGGAACTATCATAGATATTGCATCTACGACCTCTCCATTTAACAATAAATCAAGCTTAACTAATTCAGTTCTTATATAACCTTTAAATTCATAATCTAAAGAAGCATACCCTCTTGTTCTTGATTTTAGAGTATCAAAGAAATCATATACTATTTCATTTAATGGTATTTCATAGTTTATTATTGCCCTAGTTTCCTCCATATACTGCAAATCTATATATATGCCTCTTCTCTCTTGGCAAAGTTCCATAACTGTCCCTACATATTCTGTTGGCGCAATAATTGAGGCTTTAACAACAGGTTCTTCCATATATTCTATCTCTGTTTCTAGTGGAAGGTTTGTAGGATTAGTAATATCAAACTTCTCTCCATTAGTCTTTGCTACCTTATAAATAACAGAAGGTGCAGTTGTAATAATATCTAAATTGAATTCTCTCTCTATTCTCTCTTGAATTATTTCCATATGCAAAAGTCCAAGAAATCCACATCTAAAACCAAAGCCTAAAGCATTAGATGTTTCTGGTTCAAAGCCTAAGGCCGCATCATTCATTTGTAATTTTTCTAATGCTTCCCTTAATTCATCATATTTTGCTCCATCTACAGGATATATTCCTGAAAACACCATTGGTATTGCAGGTTTATATCCTGGAAGTGCTTCTTTTGTAGGTCTTAACGCTTCAGTAATTGTATCTCCTACTCTAGCATCTCGTACATTTTTAATAGATCCTGTTATATAACCAACATCGCCAGCTCTTAATTCATCTACTGGTAATAATTTTGGTGTAAAGACTCCTACTTCTACAACTTCATAAATCTTATCAGTTGCCATAAGCTTAATCTTTGTTCCTTGTTTAACTTTTCCATCCTTAATTCTCACATAGGATACTATTCCTTTATAGCTATCATAATATGAATCAAAAATCAAAGCCTTTAAAGGAGCTTCCTCATCACCTTCTGGTGGTGGAAGTTTTTCAACAATTTCTTCAAGAACATCTATAATGTTCAAGCCAGTCTTAGCTGATATCATAGGTGCATTTTGTGCTTCAATCCCTAAAACGTCCTCTATTTCTTTTTTTACTTCCTCTGCCCTTTGAGAAGGTAAATCTATCTTATTTATTACAGGAATAATTTCTAAATCGTTATCTAAAGCTAAATAACAATTTGCTAGGGTCTGTGCTTGAATTCCTTGGGTGGCATCTACTACAAGAATCGCACCTTCGCAAGCTGTTAAACTTCTTGAAACCTCATAGGTGAAATCCACATGCCCCGGGGTATCAATAAGATTTAAAATATATTCTTCTCCATTATCTCTTTTATATACAAGTCTTGCAGCTTGAGACTTAATTGTAATTCCTCTTTCCCGTTCAAGGTCCATGCTATCTAAAACCTGATTATCCATTTCTCTTTGGGTTAAAGTTCCTGTGGCTTCTAAAAGTCTATCTGCTAAAGTAGACTTGCCGTGATCTATATGTGCTACTATGGAAAAATTTCTTATGTTTTTTTTTCTATCACTTGTCATATATTTAAACTGTCTACACATTAAGACAGTTATTTCACCCCCATTTTAATAAATCAGATAAATTATATCACAAATTGCCCACCTAATGTCAATAAAAACAACTCTTTAGAGGACTATTGCTTTATCTAACCTAATATATTTCTATCTATCTTATCTTTTATTTGAGAAAATAGAGTTCCTATTTTACCTGATATATTATTTGCAAAAGATTTAATATCTGATTCTCCTCTTATTGTAAAGTCATTATTCCAAGCTTTCACTACTATATCCTGTGAATCTCCATTGTAAATTTTAATTGGTGCATTATCCTTTATAAAACTAGAAAAATCTTCTCCAAGTTCATCTTTGATTTTTTCATAGTTATCATTTGTTTCCCCTAAAGGAGATAAAGCTTTTGTGTTAATTATATTTATCCTACCTAATCCAACCATGACTAAAACAATCACAATAACCATAAATACTATTTTCAGATTAATAATTTTTTTCAAAAGAGCACCCCTTAATTTTTTCTATCTTTAAAGGATGCTCACTTTTCTATGTTTTATACGGTTTTATTTTTTATTAATGTGCTCAGCTATTAGCCTTGCAATTAGTCTTCCAGTTGCCTGTGCCTCTGCTGAAGTATTACTATCTGCACCACACTCAATAAGCACACTTCCATCACTCAAACCTAGATTAAAGCCATTTATCCCTCTATTATAGGTATATGTCGGCTTTGTTAATCCTGGGAAGATTTCATTAGCTTTATTATATAATTCATCTACTAATGCTTGATTTTTAGCATATTTAGTGCTGTTCTTTGTAGTAACAAACATAATTTTCGCTGCACTTTCTCCATTAATATTTGTTGTAAAAGCACTCTTATTACTTCCAGAATCCCTATGAAGATCTATTATTATTTTAAAGTCCCCATATTTTTCTAAGTATCTGCTTACAGTCTCATTAGACCTATCATAACTATTATTGTAAGAAACACTATGATTTGTCTTGTCATGAATGACTGCAATCCCGTAGGTTTCTTCAAGTTCTCGAGTAATCTCATCCCCTACTCCAACTACGCTATAATTTTCGTCTAAAGTATCTCCTCCAGCCTCCGCGTAATTCTCTGTAGTATGTGAATGATATATTAAAACCTCTACCTGTGATTGATCTAAAGTCTTTTTTAAAGAAGCATCAAGTGTGTTGGAATCTTTCTCTCCCCTAACAATAGTACTGTCGTTTATATTAAAAGAATCTAGTGCTACAGTTGTTATATCTGCTTCTTTAGAAAAACCTTGGTTGTAAAAGTTAACTTCATTATTTACTATAAAAAAATTATCTATACTTGATAATCCTAAGGCTTCTAAACATACTGCCTTTACAGATAAATTATTTTCTGCATATGATGCCTCATCATATATTTTGTTTTCAATTAGTGGCATGCCAAAATTAAGAATCTGTACATATGCAAATCCGCCTCTCTCATTATTATCATTTAAAATATTAATAACTCTGTAAGAGAAAATCCCTATAAATACAATCAATATAATTATTCCTATATTTACTATAGGTTTAGTAGTTTTTCTTTGTACATTTTTTTTGTACATCTAAAATCCTCCTCTCTTATGTTAAGCAATAAGATTTACACTTTATATTTATATGAGGATTTTACATAATTATATCTGATTATTTTAATTTAAAAACTTATTAATATCTTCAACTGTAAGATTAGGCTGAACTGCAATGTTTATCCCATTAGAAATTATTTTTGATAAAGAATCTATCATAAGATCTATATCCTTAGGCGTAACCACTAGGTCTTTAACAAAAGGATTTAGAACTTCCCTAATTAACACACTTTTTTCATCTTTATCAACTTTTTTAAGCATATTATAAAATTCTTTTCCATCCTCTGATTGACGTATTAAGTCATCAAGGACTAAATCTATAGTATCGTTTGCTATAGTTGCTGCATCCACCACTGTAGGTACTCCTACAGCAATTACCTTAACTCCAAGGCTTTGTTCATTTATTTGCATTCTATGATTACCCACTCCAGATCCAGGTGAAATTCCTGTATCACTTATTTGAATAGTCCTATTTAACCTCTCTATTTTTCTTGAAGCTAAAGCATCTATACAAATTACTAAATCAGGTTTGATTTTTTCTACTAAACCTCTAATAATTTCTCCTGTCTCAACACCTGTAATTCCTAAGACTCCAGGAGCTATTGCAGCAACTGGTGCGATACTATCATCTATTGTCTCTGGCATTATTGCTTTTAAATGTCTTGTAACCATTATTCCTTCTATAACCTTTGGTCCTAAAGCATCAGGAGTAACTTTTCTATTACCAAGACCTACAACTAAAACTAGCTTATCCTCACTTAAATTAACTAACTTCTTTAAGGTTTTTCCTAATACCTTTGAAACATCATCCATTAATTCTCCATCATAGGCAGTAAATTCTGGAATATCTAAGGTAATATAGTTACCTATAGGTTTTCCCATATTTTTAGCTCCCTCTTCATTTAAAATTCTAACGGTGGTTATCTTTGTTCCCTCTTCCTCTACTTCTTCAACAACAATTCCATCTGTATCTTCGTCATTATTTTCTTCTTTATATATTTGCCTTGCCTCAATTGCTAAATCAGTTCTTACATTTATCATTTCTACACCTCAACTCAAAATTATTCTTATTTCTAGTTTTCCACTTTAGTCAAATTTAATACTTGAATATAATAATTTTGAATGCTATAATATGGTGTATTGAATACGACTCTTGTGTAGATTTCCCCAAAAACTGCACAGGTGCTCTAAAATTTAGAGGGGGTGAATCAATAAATGGCAAATATTAAATCATCAAAAAAGAGAATATTAGTTACAGCAACTAAGACTGCTCAAAACAGAATGGTTAAGTCTGCTTTAAAGACTACTATAAAGAAATTTGAAGTAGCTTCTACTGCAAGCAATGCTGAAGAAGCTAACGCTTTATTCATTAAGGCTGCAAAGGCTTTAGATATGGCTGCTCAAAAGGGCATACTTCATAAAAACATGGCTGCTCGAAAGAAATCAAGATTAGCTGCAAAGTTAAACGCAATAGCGTAGTAGTATAAAACCGACCGTATAGGTCGGTTATTTGCTTTTTATAGGGTTTTTATTATATCTTTTTATTTTTTTATCATAACTGTATTTACAAGCATTAATTCTAATTCCATAGTCTTATCAGTTCCAGATGATTTTAGCATTCTTTCAGTTCTTACACATAACCTCACTAAACCTTCTAGTTGTCTTAAAGAAAATTTCGAACTCAAATTCATTAGTTTTTCACATACGAAGGCTGGTATTCTAAGTTCTGAAACAAAGTAATCAACTCTTTTACCCTCCATCATCCCTACTTTTATCTCATACAACTTTTTAAACTGAGATTCTATAGCCGTAATAATTAACATATGTTGATCTGCCTTAAATAATAATTCATCTAAGATATCTATTGCCTTATCAATCTTCTTTTGAGATATCAAATCTACTAAATCAAAAATATCATCTTCACTTTTTGAAGGAATAAGCTTTTCAATATCCTGCTTTTTTATATCTCTGCCATTTGTGTAATCAATAAGCTTATCGATTTCTCTTTTTATTACATTAAAATTATTTTGAACTCTTTCACAAAAAAATCTAAGTTCAACTTTCCCTATACTTTTACCCTTCTCATTAAATATATCCTGGACCTTACCTATTAATTTATCTTTTTTAAGCTTATCAAAATGAACAATAGTTAAAATTTTATCTAATGACATAAGCTTTTTATTTTTCTTTGGAGTTTCTCTCTTATCCTGAAACAAATAATACATTATTAAAACTGTATGTTCTGGTATATCTTTTAAATATTCCTTCATTTCCTTAAAAACCTTTGTTGATGAACTATCTGACTTGTCCCTTAAAAAATTCGCCCTATATACTAAGACAACTTTTTTTTCACCCATAAAAGGCATAGTCTCACAAGCATTCATAATGTCATCTTTTGATGTTATCATACCATCTATCTTTATGTAATTTAATTCTTGAAATCCATCCTTAATCAATGGATTAGCTAATAAATTAATACCAGCCTTTATAAGTTCCTCATCTGCTCCACAAAATATATATGAATTTTTTATTGTTTTATCTTTTATATTCTTCTCAAATACATCATTAGTAATCAAAATCTCTCCGCCTTTCAAAAAAGTAAAAGTCTATCACCTAAAATAAAGAACCCCTTATTGTCTCCGTCTACAAAGTTAATTATATCATAATTTTCCTGAAGCTTTTCTTTCTTGTTCATTGTTAATAAATATTCTTTTTCCTCTATCTTTAATACATAGTTCTTCTCTTTGGCCTCTATCGTAGCCCCACTATCTATTCTTATCTCGTTAACTTCTCTAAACCCTTCTTTAGCTAAAGTTATTTTCTTTAAACCAGCCATATCTATTGTAGACGTATTTGATATTATCTTTCTATCTCCTCTATAAGAAATCAATAATGCCCCTCCCTTTAGATAATCTATTCTAGCTAGAGGACTATAAATATATATCATTACTACAAAAATAGCTGCAAAAGGCAAAATTCCAAGTTTTCTTTTTCCTTTTATTACGAAATATATACTAATAATTATTGAGCAATATATTATAACCATACCTTGATTAACTATATGACTTCCTATATCTATATCATAAAGAAATTCAGTACATATATCTAATATTTTTATAACTTTAAGGATAACATAACTTAAAAAATCAAATACAAACGATATGGGTAGAGCCAATAACATAAAATTCCCTAATATTATTAAAATATTTAAAATAGGTACAATAATAAGATTCCCTAATATAAAATTCAGGGAATATTCTTTAAAACATGCCATAATAATTGGAATAGTGAATACCTGGGCAGATATAGAGACTGCAATTGTTTTCCTAATAAATTTAGGTAATCTATATAATTTTTTATTTACTTTACTAGAAAATAATACTATTCCTAAAGTTGCAAGAAAGGATAACATAAATCCCACTTGAAAAGGTGCATAGGGTTTTATAACAGTAATTAGAGCTGCACTTAATGCTAAAGCTCCTAACGGACTGTATTTCTTCTTAACCTCCGGAGCTAAATTTAGGGCAAATATCATTATTAATGACCTTATAGAAGAAAAAGGTGCTCCAGTAAATAATACGTATATACAAAGAATTCCTAAAGTCGTCCCTTTTCCAAAAAATTTCCTTAAAACAGAGAAAATTAAAGCAACATGTAATCCTGATACACTAATTGCATGAATAACCCCCAAAGTTTTCATTTCGTCTTTATCTTCAACATCTAAATAATCTGAATATCCAAAGGCTAATGAAGCTACTAATGCTCCTTTTCTTTTTCCTAAATTCTCCTCTAGTTTACGATAAATTTCAGTTCTGATTCTATATAACTTACTTATTAAAGTATCTTTAAGTTTTATCCCTTCATTTATCGTAACAGTTCCTATTATTCCCCTTTCCTTATCTATTTCCTCTTTGAAATCCCCTTTTATGTATACCTCATCCCCTAAAGATAAATCCAAACCTTCACCTTCTAAATAAACTCTTCTACCATTAATTTCGCCTATCTTATAATAAGACTTTTCCTCAACCAGTCTCACTTTAGCAACAATATTTTCAGATAAGTTAGCATCATAATAATTAATATTAATAAATACTCCAAGAATGAAAAACAGTACTATTAATATTGAAAATTTAATATTTGTCTCTCTCCATAAATATATAAAAAACAGACTAGCAGTAGATACTGCTAGCCATGAATAATTTTCATATAATCCATAACAAATAGAACTTAGTATTATGGATACTGATATGTGAATAATAGGTTTTTTAACCTCTTCTATAGCTTTAATATTCATGGATGAATCACCTCATCCTTCTATTTTTGCCATTTTTTCATTATTAATTCAATTATTAAATAAATAATTAGACCTATCCCTATCTTTATAATCACATCTATAGAAAAAGATTCATTATTTAAATAACCTAATATACCTATTGATCCAATCCATAAAAGCACTCCAATAATTATTATTAAAAGTGATGAATTCCTAATGGATATTTTAGAATTGGCAATTGTATATATCATCATCATTCCACCTAGAATAAGTACTAGCACAACTTCATTTTCCATGTTGATATCATACAGCCCACTAAGTGATAGGACTATAAACATAAGACTTCTAATCACTAAATTATTCTTGCCCGCTATCCCAGGGAATTTTAGTAATACTATAAATAACGGAACTGCTAAAATAGCGTTAATAATTATTAAAGGAATAACATTAATAATATTTCCCTTACTAATAATAGATATGGCATTAATTATAATAATCTCAGCAAAAAGGAGTACTCCCATCAATGTTTCTATTTTTCTTACTCCCCTATTAAATCGTTCTGATATATGGAATAAGCTTAAAAACCCTCTTAAGTAATTTCTTTGTATAAATACATCTGCAGCCTTTTTTATAATTTCCGAAGCATTACCCTTACCAATTCCTAATCTACATAAGCTCATAACTGATAAGTCTCCTAAAGTTTCACCACAAGCTGCTACTGGATAATTATCCTTGGTAAACAATCCTATAATTTTTGCTTTAGTCTCTGGATTAGCTCTAGAGAATATTCTAGTTCTAGATACTGTTTCTATTAATTCTTCAGAGGATAAAGCATCTACTTCAACTCCAGTAATAACTTTATTGTCCCGAAGGGCCACTCTAGTTTTCTTGCCTATAGATGTTGCCGTTATCTTATTATCATCTGTGAATATAATTGGGATTATTCCCCTGCTTTTAATTTCTTCTATTTCTTCTTCTATATTTTCACTTAAAGGATTTTCTAAAGCTACAATTCCTACAAAAACTAAATTACTTTCAATATTTTCAGACTTAGTTGGATTATAGCTAAAACTTCTATATGCTACACCTTGGGTTATTAATCCTTCTAAAGAAAATTTAAAGTCTATAGACTTAATTTTATCAATATCTTCAAGGGTAATTTCTTTTTCTAATCCATCAATCATAATATAGGTACATCTACTTAAAACGGCATCAAGACGCCCCTTAACGTTCGCTCTACATCCTCTCTTACCTTTATTTAAAGTTGTCAATACACCCTTATCAGAATCCATAGGAATTTCAAACACTCTCCTATACCTAGATTCAAGCATAGTTTTATGTGCTAACTTTTCATCTCCAAACTTTAGATATGCAACTTCAATTAGATCTCCCTTACCAGTGCCTTTTTCTGGGGAATATATTGCATTATTACAAAGTACTATAATTTCTATCAATCTAATTATATTAATCTCCTTATTGAAATTAATATTTTTTGCTTCAAATATATTATTATTTACAAATATTTTATTTACAATCATTTCTTCTTTAGTAATTGCACCTATTTTATCTATAAATAAGACTTGTATTTGGCTAATTAGATCTAATGTAGAAAAATTAATTAGATCTATTCCTTGTTTTCTCATATCCTTTTTAAGTATATATCCATATAAAAAAGCTATGCTTACAATAGGTATACTCTGAGTTGCAAAAAGAGACAATTTTAAGGAATAATATGCTTGTCCATATCCCTTTGTTACTAAAAACATCCCTATTGAAAAAGCTGAAATAATAAATATCATTATCCCTAACTTTCCTTCTAATTTTTTCCCTAGGGTATGCTTATTATTATTAGCATACATAAGCATTGCCAGCATTTTTCCAAGCTGAGTAGAATTCCCTGTTTCAACAACTATTCCAGAGCCCTCGCCCTCTTTTATTATGGAACCCCTAAATAATATATTTTTCATTTCTTCTACTAGATAATTATCTCTGTCCATCTTACTTTCAAATTTATCTTTTAGAAAATTTTCTCCAGTAACATTTTTTTCATCAACCTTAATATCTATTGCTCTAATTATTCTAATATCAGCCGGAATTAAAGATCCCTTTGAAAATATTACAATATCCCCCTTAAGTACCTGTTCTGATTTAACTATTATTTCTAATCCATCCCTAAGTACTGTAGTTGTTGTATTATTAAGCCTTTGCAAAAACTTTATGTTATCTTGTTTATTTTTCCCATGAAGAACCTTTATTAATATACCTGCTAATAGCAATCCTACTGAAATAATTGCCATGACAATTTCTCTAGAATATATTAAATAACATGAAATCAATATGCTAATAAATATATGTAAATGTATGAATTCTTTAATAAAACCTAATTTTCCATTTCCATAGGGAACAAACACCTTATTATTCCCAAAGGCCTTTTTTCTTTGGATGCAATCATTTTCACTTAATCCCTTGCTTATATCGCTTTTAAGCATTGCAACTATGGTTTTCCAAGAGTTATTGCAATAATTGTTCAAGACGGTTCCTCCATTCAACTAATTTTTCACTATTTATATTATAGTCTAAAACTCCTACTACTAAAACCTTATTATTAAAAAAGTTAAATTATTGCTTTGTTTTAGGATTAAATATTATTGCCATAATATATCCAAAGAAAATTGAAGCTGTTATTCCTGCAGCTCCTCCCTTTATTCCACCAGAAAAAGCACCTATAAGACCTAAGGAGTCTACCTCCTCAATGGTCGCTTTAGCTAAACTATTGCCAAATGAAGGTAATGGAATAATTGCTCCTGCTCCTGCAAAATCTATTAACTTATCATAAAGCCCAAATGCTCCAAGGATTGCACCTAGCGTAACAAATATTACTAATATTCTCCCCGGAGTTAGCTTAGTTGTATCCATCAAAATTTGTCCTACAACACAAATTAATCCACCTATTATGAAAGCTTTAACAAATTCCAATATTATTCACCTCCAATATTATTCACCTCCAGTTTTAATCATTCTCAATGGAAACTGCATGGGCTATTCCGGGTATACTTTCCCCTTGAAGAGATGATGTGGTACTCATTAGGGCCCCTGTTGATACTAACAGAACTCTTTTAATTTCCTTTTTCATTAATCTCTTATAAATATACCCTGTTGAAACCACGGCAGAACATCCGCATCCACTTCCTCCAGCACCGGTATTTTGTTCTTCCTTATTAAAAATTATATCTCCACAGTCAATATAATTACCACTAATATCATACCCATATTCTAGAAGTAATTTCTCTGTAATTTCTTTACCAATTGCCCCCAAATCTCCCGTTGCTATAATGTCATAGTCTTTAGGAGTTCTTCCTGTATCCTTAAAATGCTTGTAAATAGTATCTACTGCTGCTGGTGCCATAGCTGCCCCCATATTATTAGCATCTTTAAATCCATAATCTTTAACCAAACCTGTAGTGACATATCTTATTTCAGGGAAATCTCCACTTTTCCCTAGAACCATAGCCCCCGAACCTGTTACTGTCCATTGAGCAGTTTGACTTCTTTGAGCTCCATATTCTAGTGGAAACCTAAATTGTCTCTCTGCTGAACTAAAATGAGAGGATGTAGATGCTACTACATATTCTGCAAACCCTCCATCTATCATGAGTGCTGCTAAACTTAAAGATTCTGACATAGTAGAACAGGCTCCATACAGTCCAAAGAAAGGAATACTAAACTCCCTAGCTGCAAAGCTTGATGATATTATTTGATTTAATAAATCACCAGAAAACAAGTAATTTATATCAGTTTCCTTAAGTGATGCTCCTCTAATTGCTTCCTTAATAGCAGTAAACATCATATCACTCTCTGCTTTCTCAAAACTATCCTTTCCGCATGTATCATCATTTAATATTTTATCAAAATATTGTTTTAATGGTCCCAGCCCCTCTTTTGGGCCAACTACAGAAAAAGTGGATATTATTTTAGGAGGATTTTTAAGTTCTATAGTCTGAGTCCCTCGTCTTTTTGTAGAATTATCAGTCATAATCTCTCCTCCATCAAAATAAATTAATCAAATAATGTATTATTCCAATAATAACTGATGTACCTATTCCATATACCAATACAGGTCCAGCTATTGTAAACATCTTCGCTGCCACTCCAAAAATAAAGCCTTCCTTTTTGAATTCTATTGCAGGTGCTACAACAGCGTTTGCGAATCCCGTTATAGGAACTACTGTACCCGCTCCACCAAAATTCGCTATCTTATTATAAATACCTACTGCAGTTAATAGAGCTCCTAAAAACACCATTACCACTGTGGTAATTGATGAAATATCTTCTTTAGAATACTCTAATTTCCTCAATACATAAGTAATAACCTGACCTACCTCACATATAGTTCCACCAACTAAAAATGCCATTATACAATTCTTTATAATTTTGGGTTTTGGTTCTATTTCTTTAGTTAATGTTTCAAAACTATCTATTATTTTTTCTTCTTTAACCACTGGCATTCACGCTCCCTATATATAATACTATTTATATTATCTGCAAAAATTTAATTATAACTCACAATATTTCTTTCAACCCTAAAAATGACTTGTCCATCTTTTTGTGCTATTGTATTACCTAGAAAGGTTTTTGTAAAAATATAATTTAGGTGATATATGAAAAAAACTTGTTTTGTTATACTAGCGTTTGTAATTCTTTTACTAAATATTACTCCAACTGTAAAAGCAGCAAATTCATTAAATGACAATAAGATAACATTTAATCAGATTTCTGATAACTTAAAAGAGTTAGATTCTGAGCTAGCTCAAGTTAACAAAGAAATAGAATCCTTAAAAACTCAAGTTAGTTATAATGAAGGAACTATTTCCAATACAGAAGAAGAAATAAAACAAACTGAAGAAAACATTACTTCTCTACAAATCGAAATAGATAAAAGTAAAGCAATATTAAATAAAAGATTACGAGAAATGTATAAATCTGATGCATATAGCGGAATTAATTACTTGGATTTTTTATTTGAATCTGATAGCTTAAATGATTTTTTCTCTAAAATGCAGGCTTGTAATATTTTAATAACCCAAGATAATAAGCTTATAAATGCAATTAAGGACAAGGTTTCTGAATTAGATGAATCGAAGATTTTAATAAATGAAAAAAAAGAGAGGTTAGTTGCATTAAATGAAGCAACTAAAAATAAGCTTAAAGAAGTTCAGGATAAGGAAAGTTCTATAGTAGAAATTAAGAACAAGATGGCAGCTGAGAAAATTTCAATAAGTGCCCTTATTGAAGAAAACGAATTAAATTTGATTAATTATTCTTTATCAGTTGCAAAATCTAGTGATTCAAGTAGCAATGAATTAAACCAAGCAATAAAAAGCTTAGGAGATATTATACCCCAACTTTCAACGCCTTCCGTTATTGCTAAAGCAAATGAAGCAATTATTAAAGGAAAAGAAAATTTAGTCATAATAGGTAATTCCGCTAAGAATAATATTCCTGATGCTGTTGTTCCTGACAATAATATTTCTGGTGATAATTCCTATAAGGAAACCTATAGTATGGAAGCCACTGCATACTATGGAGGATATATTACCAAGCTTGGATTAACTCCAGTTAGGAATCCTGATGGATTAAGTACCGTAGCAGTTGATCCAAATGTAATACCTTTAGGAAGTAAATTGTTTGTAGAAGGTTATGGTTATGCAATTGCTTCAGATACTGGTAGTGCAATAATTGGAAAGAAAATAGATCTTTATATGAATAGCACTGCAGAATGTATCTCCTTTGGAAGAAGGAGCATGACAGTTCATTTAATAGCCTACGAAGGGCAATGGTAGTACAACTTGTAAAACTAAATTAGTTATTAGAAAAGTCTATTTAAATATAGACTTTTCTTTTTTATTTCTCCCCTGATTTTATATATTTTTTTGTTAAATATGATATAATTATGTAATATAATGTTATATTTTAGTTATAGCCGTTAATTATTACATATTACAGGGGGAGATTATATGAAAAGTCTTAAAGGAAAACTAATTGTTATTTTCACAGCAATTTTTGCTGTAATGGTTCTATCTATATGTATTTCCGGTTACGCAAAAGGCAGTGTCTATATGAAAGAAATTTCTAATCATCATATTAACAATAAACTATCTAGCGATATCAATGCGCTTTCAACTTATTCAGAGTTGATTTATGGGAATCTAACAATATCAAATGGAAATTTAGTTGATGAGAATGCTGGTACCATTAAAGGTAATTACACTGCAGTTGATAGAATCTCTAAAGATCTTGGAGATCTTGCAACAATATTTGTAACTGATGGGGATGATTTTATAAGGGTCTCTACTAATATAATGGATGAAAACGGTCTTAGAGCTGAAGGAACTAAACTCGATACTAATTCAGAGGCATACAAGTCTTTATCAAAAGGCGAAAGGTATATTGGTTCTTCTACTATTTTTAACGTGGATTATGAAACAGTATATGAAAACATTTTAGATTCTAAAGGTGATGTTATAGGCGCATATTTTATTGGAATTCCAACTACTACTGCAAACGAAATAATAACTATATCTTTAAATAGCTTAAGAAATCTATTTATAGTTTTATCTTTAGTATTTTTTATAGTTAATGAAATTGTTATTACACTTGTAGCCGGTGGATTGACTAAGACTTTAATTGCTATAAAAGATTTCTTTAAGAAGATTGAAAATCTTGATGTTTCAGAGGATGTTCCTAAAGAATTACTTAAGGCAAAAAATGAATTTGGAGATATAATTCGTGGTGCTGATAAAGTTGTACGAAATTTAAGAAGTTTCATGGAAAATGCTAATAATTTAGTTTCCAATGTTACAGCTTATTCCAAAGATTTAATTCAAAATATGGAACAGGTTAATTATACTGCAGGAGAAATATCTAATGCTGTTGTCCAAATTGCAGAAGGTGCAAGTAAACAAGCTAGCGATACCGAAGGTGGTGCCCATAAGGTTTCTGACTTAGGAGAAGGTATGGATCATAATAAATCTAATATGAATAATTTAAACGTTGCTATAAATAATGTTGAAAAGTATAAATCTGAAGGTATGAAGATGTTATCTTCCCTTGAATCTCAAAATATTGAAAGTACTAAGGCTGTAAATGAAATTCATGATGTTATTTTAAATACTAATAACAAAGCTACTGAAATCCAACAGTCAAGTATAATGATTAAAGATATAGCAGAACAAACTAACCTTCTTGCTTTAAATGCTGCAATTGAGGCTGCTAGAGCTGGTGAAGAAGGAAAGGGTTTTGCAGTAGTTGCTGAGGAAATCAGAAAACTTGCTGAAGAATCTACTAGATTTACTGAAGAAATAGAAGAAACAATTACTGAGTTAACTTCTAGAACTCAAATAGCTGTAGAAACTATGAATAAAATGTCAGACATAATGTCAAGTCAAACAAAAAGTGTCTATGGCACCTCAGATAAATTTAAGGGAATATCAGATAGTGTAGAACAAACACTATCAATCGTAACTGATCTAAATAAAACAAGTACTGTTATGGAAAAACAAAAGAACTCCATGATAGAAATAATGGAGGGTTTATCAGCTATCGCCGAAGAAAATGCAGCCTCTACTGAAGAAGTCTCCGCATCTGTTGAGGAACAAACTGCCTCTATATCAGAGTTTAATAATTCTGTATCAAAAATGGCTGATTTAGCTGAAAATTTAAAAATTAATATTAATAAATTTAAATATTAAAATCAAAAAATTAAGAAGCCTGAAATAAGTACCATATCTTATTTCAGGCTTCTTAATTTTCTATTTAATTATTCTCTACTCCGTAAGCTTTTCTCTCATTGAAAATAAAACCTTCTTTTCAATTCTAGATACCTGCACTTGGCTTATACCTAGCATTTTAGCTACCTGCACTTGAGTTTTATCCTTAAAATACCTAAGCATTATAATTTGTCTAGACTTGTCATCCAGACTTCTCAATGCTTCCTTCAAAGCTATCTTATCAATCATGTCAGTATCATCAGCACTCGTCTCACTTAATTTGTCTATTAGCAGTACTGGTGCTCCATCATCTTGATGGATAGTGTCATGTAAATATTGTAGACTTGAAGCTGATTCAACTGCAAATACTATATCTTCCTTTGCAATCTCACAAAACTCAGATAACTCCTCTATAGTTGGATCCCTATCAAGCCTTCTTGTTAGTTCCTCTTTATCAAAATAAATCTTACGTGCGAGACTTTTTGTATTTCTACTTACTTTAATCATACCATCATCTCTTAGAAATCTTTTTATTTCTCCGATAATCATAGGAACAGCATATGTTGAAAACTTTACTTTAAAGGTTGGATCAAAGTTCTTGATTGCTTTAACAAGGCCTATACAGCCAAGTTGAAAAATATCCTCATATTCGTATCCTCTATTTAAAAATTTCTTACTCAATGAAGATACTAGGGGAAGGTTCATTTCTATTAATCTATTCATTGCAGCTTCGTTACCCTCTTTTGCTAAAGGAAGTAACCGGACGTTATCATCATAATTGAATTCCTCTCTTTTAAAATTCCCTTTTTCCATATTTTTTCACCTAACTCACTGAATTAAATTTCTTCTTTAATATTATCCGTGTACCTTCTCCCTCTGCGCTTGTAATTTCAATACTATCCATAAATGTTTCCATAACAGTAAACCCCATCCCTGACCTTTCTAAATCAGGTCTAGAAGTATATAAAGGCTCCCTGGCCTTATCTACATCTTTTATACCTTTTCCAAGATCACTAATTATTATTGTAATTTCATTTTGAAGCAACTCTGCTTCAATGAAAACTATTCCTTCATTTTTTCCCTCATAGCCATGAATAATTGAATTCGTAACTGCTTCTGACACTGCTGTCTTAACATCAGTTAATTCGTCTAATGTTGGATCAAGCTGAGAAGCAAAAGCTGCAATAGCGACTCTAGCAAAACCTTCATTTTGAGATTTACCTTCAAATTCAATCTTTATTTTATTATCATACATGTAAAACCCCTCCACTAAATGCACTTTAATGCTTCTGCCACATCCTTATAGTTATCTATTATTTTAAACAAACCTGCTAATTCAAAGACCCTATTTACGCCTTTATTAGCATTAGTTACACATAAGACTCCCCCTTTTAATGTCATCTTTTTGTATCTTCCCACTACTACCCCAATGCCTGAGCTATCCATAAAAGTTACTTCATTAAAATTGATAATCAACTTATTTATATTATCTCTCTCTATTCTATCGTCGATTTTAACCCGTACCTCCTCAGCACTATGATGATCTAATTCTCCAGATAGAATTGCAATTAACTTATCTTCTTTTTTCTCAAATTGTAGATACATATTATGTTACTCTAAGAATCACCCCTTGAGAGTAATTCACCTCCTCTCTATGCTCTTTTTCCATATTTTAACACAAATAAATATATATAGTCAATACTTTATCAAATATTTTACATTTATTAGGATTAGACAAAAATTTAAAGCGAAGCATTTTAGAATATTTAATCGCTTCGCTTTAACTTTAACCTAATTTAACTTTAGTTTTATATTTTAATATCTCATTATTAATTATCTGGTAGAAACTATCCATATTTGTTTTTTCATCTAACATCATAATCTCAATAGCATCTTCAAGGGTGTCCATAGTATAAATGTGAAATTCCCCTTTACTAATAGCCTCTTCAACTTCTTTCTTTAATATAATTTCCTCCTTATTTAAGAAAGGAATTAGCACACCTTTATTTTTATCATTATTCATTAATTTACAAGTCTTATAAAATCCTTCAATCTTCTCACTAACTCCACCTATAGGCTGAACTTCTCCAAATTGATTTATGGAACCAGTTACTGCAATATTTTGATTAATTCCTTTTTTGCTTAATGATGACAATATACACAATATTTCTGCAACTGAGGCACTATCTCCATCTATTATCCCATAGGTTTGTTCAAAACTCAGATGAAAATCTACAGGTAATTTTTCATATTGAGATATAATATTGCTTAGTAAACCAGAAATTATATTTATAGACTTTTCATGTATATTACCCGATAAATTACTTTCTTTTTGAATGTCAATAATTTTACCATCACCCTTACATACAACGCAAGTAACTCTCAAAGGCCTTCCAAAACTATAATATCCTGAACTTAATACAGCTAATCCATTTATACTACCAATTATTTTCCCTTCTAAATTTAATAACATCTTCTTATTTTTGTACATTTCCATTATCTGATCTTCAATTAATTCTTCTTCATATGCACTTTTTCTTATATCTATCGCTCCAATAATGCCTCGCCCTGGAAATTCAATTTCACTATTAGACAATACCAATAATTTATCGATTTCCTTAACATCTATACTTATTTTTCTCTTACTTCCTGCAATTCTACATAAATACTTTATTATTTCTTTAATGGCCTCTGGATCAATTTTATTTATCTTATATTTTTTAGCTCTATTTTTAATATAACTTGTTAAAATACTTACATTGATTTCATTAAATTCTACTATATCTAAAAATTCAGCACGAAGAGGGAATAGTTTTTTGAAATCTTCATCACTATCATAAAGAATATCGTAACTTTCATAGTCTCCTATAATAACTACTTTTACATTTACTGGTATAGCTTTAGGTTTTAGTCCATTTATTGATAACATGTCTAGATAACTTCTTGATGAATAAATACTCACCTTTCCATTCATTAAAGTCTTCTTCAAATAATAATAACTATATCCATTCATAATTAACTGACTTAACCGTAATATAATACATCCTTCATTAGCTAATAATAACGATCCTGGTGAAATTAACGAAATATCACTTGTATACACGCCATTATGGTTTTCGTACTCCACATTTCCAAATAAATTAACTATATTTGGATCATCCTCATATATTACCCTAGGTTTTTGATAATCACTATTATCAACTAAAACAGTAACATTAAACTTTTCTAGAAAGTTATTTATTAGAGCTTCATCCTCGTCGATATTAATGCTGTAGCAATTAACAAGTCCATTCTCAATATTAGAGAATAATTTTTCTAAATACTCATACGCTTCATCTTCAGTAATAAAATTCAATAAAATATCTTCTTTCTGCACTTCAAGTTCAACATCTAAATATTCTATATAGATTTCTTTTAATTTTTTTATAGATTTAAGTTCAATGTTTTTTAGTTTCTCAAGAACTACCTCTGCCTTCTTTTTAAGCTTTGCAGCTTTTTCAACAATTGAATCTTTTGAATCCTTTGGTAATTCATCATACTCCTTCTCAGTCATAGATTCACCTTCCTTAATAGGAATAAAAGCAAATCCTCCAGTTGTAGCTTTAACATCAAATCCTTCTAATTTTGAAAGTTCTACTAATTCGCCAATATAACCACTTCTCTTATTGTGAATTTCATCAATTATGATGTCTTTTTCAGATTCTGAAGAACTATTATAAAATTCTGTAGCAGCATCATAATAGCAATTTTTGATATTTTCTACTGCTTCTTTAAGTTCCTTCCCCTTACCATTAGTTAAAAATATCGGCTCTGGTTTTTTTGGATCTTCCATGTTAACATAGCAAATATCTTTTGGAGCTTCACAATCTTTATAAATATCCTCAATGAATTCAGTTAAATTCTGTAGTTTATCCTTAGAAAAAGTGTCTATTAAATATAAATTGTAGCCTTCCTCTTCAATACTTAAGGCTCTCTTTATTTTTTTGTATCCTAATGATACTTGTGGAATATTTTTAAGTTCTATCTCTTCTGATTTTTCATTCAAATCAACATTAAATAGTATTTCACTTGGAGTTAACTCTCTTTTCATTTAATTATTACCCACTTTAAAAACTGTATTTTAGCAGTCTTACTCAAGTAGTTCCCTCCTTTTTTCTAATCTCCTATATAAGTATTCTTTGGAGACTGTTTTAGATAACACTTTCGTTAAATTTTAATTAATTTGTAGCATAAAAAAAGATCAATTTTTAAACTTAATTAAAAATTGATCTTCTTTATTTAAAACAATTATTTTATTTTACCCATTAACTCCTCAACATCCTTATCGCCTCTACCAGAAAGATTTACTATAATATAATCATCTTTCTTAAAATTCTTAGCATATTCCATAACATATGATATTGCATGAGAACTTTCTATAGCTGGTATAATTCCTTCAAGTCTTGATAACATCTTAAAAGCATTTAAAGCTTCCTCATCTGTACATGAGACGTATTTAGCCCTGCCTTCCTTACAAAGATATGCATGTTCTGGTCCTACTCCTGGATAATCCAAGCCCGCTGAAATAGAATAAACCTCCTTAGGCTCTCCCTTTTCATTTATTATGCACATAGTTTTCATACCATGTACAATAGCGACTTCCCCTTTAGTCATTGTAGCTGCATGCATATCTGTATCCAATCCCTTACCAGCTGCTTCTACCCCAATTAGTTCAACGTCTTTATCATCAATGAATTCTGCAAAAGCTCCTATGGCATTACTACCTCCACCAATACAAGCTACTACAGCCTTTGGTAGTTTACCTTCACACGCAAGCCCCTGTCGTCTAGCTTCAATACTAATTATCCTTTGAAATTCCTTAACTATAGCTGGATACGGATGTGGTCCAACAGCTGATCCTAATACATAGAAGGAATTATCTATATCCTTAACCCATTCCCCTATAGCAAGGTCTACTGCCTCTTTTAAAGTCCTTGTGCCGCTAGTTGCTGACACTACCTCAGCTCCAAGAAGCTCCATTTTAAATACATTTAAGGCTTGTCTTCTCATGTCTTCTTCACCCATATATATTATACATTCCATTCCCATTAAAGCTGCTACAGTAGCAGTTGCAACTCCATGTTGTCCCGCACCAGTCTCTGCGATAACTTTCTTTTTACCCATTCTCTTTGCAAGTAGCATTTGTCCTAAGACGTTATTTATTTTATGAGCTCCTGTATGATTTAAGTCTTCTCTCTTTAAGTAGATCTTACATCCTCCTACATAATCTGTTAATCTTTCTGCAAAATATAGTGGATTTTCTCTACCTACATACTGTTTTAAATAATAATTATACTCTTCAACAAAACAAGGCTCATCCTTATACTTTAAAAAAACTTCCTCTAATTTGTTTAATGCTTCTATAGCTGCTGGCGGTACAAATTGTCCTCCGAATTCTCCATAAAACTTTTCCATAAATAATTCCTCCTATCTATTTTTTTGTACAAAAAAAGAGCCTATCTCTTTGGGACGATAAACTCGTGGTGCCACCCATATTTTGAAATAACAAATACTTTATAAGTTATCTCTCTTAATTAAAATACAGAAGATATTCTTCGATATTCTACCAAAGTAACGCTTGGACACGGCTAAACTAATCTCTATCAAATAGATTTCATCTCGCATCTACTAAAGCCCATTCCTTAAAATTTCCTGTTCCGTACCTTCCACTAACCGACGGCTCGCTTTTACATTCAATAATAAGTACTATCTCTAGTCACAGATTTTCTACTATTTGTTATTATTATATTTATTTTGAAAAAATTTGTCAATGATTTTCACATAATCTTTAAAAAAGTTTTAATTGTTCTATTCTATCTTCTTTGAATGAAGATATACTTACCCCGATAAGTCTTACCTCCTCATCCAAATCTTCACTTTCAAGTAATTCGGTACTGACCTTAAATATTTCTTCAAAAGTTCCTATATAATTATTTAAGGTTTTACTTCGTGTATGACTTTCAAAGTTTGCTGTCTTATACTTTAATGTAACTGTTTTGCCTAAAATATCCTTAGTTCTCAAAATAGCACTTATGTCCCTAGAAAACTCACTAATGTAGATAAGAAGTTCCTCCTTATCTATAGTATCTAACTTTAAAGTTCGTTCCTTTCCAACAGATTTTCTTTCCCTAAATGTTTCAACTTGCCTATTATCAATACCACGTATTCTATCATAAACTTCCAGGCCTAACTTACCCATAAATTCGTAAAAAAAGCCTTTTGGTTGTTCATACAAGTCCTTTACAATAAATATGCCCATATTATTTAATCTCTCTACAGATTTTTTACCAATTCCAAAAATCTTAGATATAGATAATGGTAATAATATATCCGGTATCATTTCACTTGTAATAACCATCATTCCATTAGGCTTATTCCATTCTGAGGATAGTTTTGCTAAAAATTTATTATAGGATACCCCAATAGATAATGTTAATCCTAATTCTTTTCTAACCCTATTCTTTATATATAAGCCAGCCTCTTCTCCAGTTTTAAATCTACTATTAGTAATATCTAAAAACGCTTCATCTATAGAGAGCGGCTCAATAATATCTGTAACCTCTTTAAATATTTTGAATATTTCATTTGATATTTCAGTATATCTCCAATATCTACCAGGCAAGAATACTCCCATAGGACAAATAGATCTTGCCATAAAAATTGGCATAGCTGAATGGACACCATATTTCCTTGCCTCATAGGAGCAGGTTGAAACAACACCTCTTTCTCCTACCCCTCCTACAATGACTGGTTTTCCTATTAAGTTTGGATTATCTCTTTCCTCAACAGATGCAAAAAAAGCATCCATATCAACATGTATTATTATTTTTTCCATATTTCATACTTTTCTAAGCTAATCTCTCTTCAAATACCCCTTGGTTTTTACTTATTATTGAGGAGTATACTCCCTCTGATAAAAGCTCATTAATATACCTCTCTTCTTTAATATTTCTACTAGCCTCTACTAATACAATTCCTATAAATACTCTAAAGCTCTTATCCATATAGAACTCGTACTCTCCTTCTTCTTTGCAAAGATAGTTAATTACTTCATCAACTTTTTTTATATATTCTTTTGGCTTGTCATATCCTACAACCATTCCTAGTAATGATAAGAACTGATGTCCTATTTTAACATCCTCTTCTTCAAACTCTATTAATAATTTTTCTACTTCATATGAAGCTTTCTTATTTTTGTTTAATAACACAGCCATAGTTAAACTTTGAATACTATTTTTCGAAAGATTTTCAATTTCCGAATAATCCCTAAATAAATTATCCATATGTTCTATAATTCTTTCCTTCTTAATTCCATTTATGGAAAGAAGTGCACACTCTAGATAATCCTCATCATTTGTAACATTCCTATACTTAGATTTTATTATTTCATAAATATCCTTCATCATAACCATATTTGAAAATAATTCTTTTTCTTTACTATGTTTAACTAATGTATAACAGGTTAAAACCAAATATTTGCTTTCTTTAAATCCAATTTCTAAAAGGTCATTATATGAACTTAATATTTTTGAAATAAACCCCTTAACATCATCCTCTAAAGCAATTAGAAATGAAACCACATATAAAATATCCCCTCTAAATGACGACATCCTTGAGGTTTTTTCTTTTATTGAACTTCTAATTAATTTAACCTGTCCACAAGGAACCTCCCGTTTAGCTCCAGCGTATATTAATGCCGCAAGATGATTAATATAATCTCCGTCATATCTTAATTCTTCTCTAACTTTTCTATAATTTTTTATTGTTAAATCACATATTTTTTTTGTTGTTATTTCCATACTTAATTCCTCTTTTCTTAAACAGTTAATTTATAACTGTCTATATTTATATTATACTATATATTTATCACACATTCATTAATCTCTTTTAATTCCCTACCTAAATTTTATATTTTTTCTTTGTCAAATTGGTGTCAATTATAGTTTTTAAAAATTCTTTTAAATGTTTTCATATGTTATAAAACCTTAAACTATGGTATAATACACTTTGATAAGATATCGTACAATTAGTTATTATATGTATAATTTATTCAAAGAAGGAGAATTATTATGGGATTTAAAGATAAGTTTAATAAGTATTTTCAAGATTCATATTATCAAAAGTATGGAGATAGAATAGCAAGCACTTCAGGAACAGTAGTTTCCGTTAAATATCACGAAAAAAACTATATTTTATTTCACACTTTAGTTGTAGACATGGTTCTTAAACCTGATGCTGGAAAAGGAATTGTTAAGGCGAAATACAAAAAAAAGAAGTTCTTTAAAAAGGTACCCTTTATTGCAGTAAGCATGGGTCATAAAATAATGCTTATGGGCTTAAAGGGAATTAAGGGGAATAAGGATGCTGATATCCTTCAAATACAAAATATACTTAATTTAACTACCAAGAAAGATTTAGTTCCAATTGATCATTCCCTACTTAAAAAATCTAGACAACAAGCATCCGGCAGACCAAGACATTAAAAAAATACCCCTTAGATTTAAAAATCTAAGGGGTATTTTTTTAATATCTTGATTTAATAAAAAGATATATACTATTAATCATAGCAATAATCCCTGAGAAAAATAAAACTATTAACCATTCTTTTAACCTAAGTGGTACTGTATCAAATACACCTTGTAGGAAAGGAATATAAAGAATACTACAAAGCATTATTACTGATATAGTAACAGCTCCCACTAGATATATATTTGTAAATATCTTTATTTCAAAAATAGAATGCCTCTCTGATCTACATTCAAATACATGGAACAATTGTGACATTACTAAGGTTGCTAGAGCTATAGTCCTACATGTGCTTAAATCCATACGGAAATATCTACCTAACATGAATGCAAGCAATGTGCATATCCCTATAAGACATCCTCTAACCATTATTTTTTCACTTAACCCTCTTGCAAATATACTCTCTTTCTTTGATCTTGGAGGTTGCCTCATTATATCCTTATTAGGAGGGTCTACTCCTAAGGCTATTGCTGGCAATCCATCTGTTGCTAAGTTAACAAATAATATTTGAATTGGTGTTAAAGGATTAGGTAATATAAATAGAGATGCTAAAAACATAGTTAAAACCTCGCCTAAATTACAAGATAATAAATACCTTATAAATTTTCTTATATTATCATAAATTACCCTTCCCTCTTCTACTGCTGCTACAATAGTTGCAAAATTGTCATCCATTAATATCATAGATGATGCTTCTTTTGTTACATCAGTTCCTGATATTCCCATAGATATTCCTATATCTGCTTCTTTAATGGCAGGTGCATCATTTACTCCATCACCTGTCATTGCAACTATATTATTATTATTTTTAAAAGCTCTTACTATTCTTAACTTATGATCTGGGGAAACCCTTGCAAAAACCCTAATTGAATTTACCTTTACATTTAATTCCTTATCACTTAATTTTTCTAATTCATCCCCTGTTAAAACCTGATCATCCTTATTACATATGTTTAAAGACTTAGCTATGGCAAGGGCTGTATTTTTATGATCACCAGTAATCATAACAGGTTTTATTCCTGCAATTTTACATTTAAGAACAGCATCTCTTGCCTCTTCCCTAGGTGGATCTATACTTCCTGCAACTCCGATAAATATTAACCCATTTTCTAATTTTTCATTTTTGTATAATCCTTCTTCCTTATAAGCAGCACCTATACACCTCAATGCTCTTGATGACATTGCTTCAACAAAGGCAGCTACCCTCTTTTTCTTTTGGAATGTTAATGGCTTAATTTTATTATCTTCTAATATAAATGAACATTTTTCTATTAATCTTTCAGGTGCACCCTTCACGTAACAAGTTTCTCTGCCATTCTCATTAATAATTACTGACATCATTTTTCTAGTTGAATCAAAGGGTATGTCATAAACTCTCTTTGCTTTTTCCACAAATGTCTTAAGCCCTGAAACTTCTTTATAAAACATTTTAACTAATGCTGTCTCTGTTGGATCTCCATGTAGGGACTTGTCTATATTTTTTTGCTTAAAATCAAAATTACAATCATTACAATATATAAAAACCTTTTTTAAATAATTAGAATCAGTTAGTTTTTCACGGTCTAACTCATATATTCTTCCATCTATATAAACTTCCTTTACTGTCATTTTATTTTGAGTTAAGGTTCCTGTCTTGTCAGAACAAATTACTGATGTACAGCCTAAAGTTTCAACTGCAGGAAGCCTTCTTATAAGAGCATTTCTCTTAAGCATTCTTGATACTCCAAGAGCTAAGGCAACTGTTACAATGGCTGCTAAGCCTTCAGGAATTGCCGCAACAGCCAAGCTTACTCCAAGCAAAAACATTTCTCGAACATCATTACCTCTGATAATTCCTAATCCTGTTACAACTCCACAAATAATCAGACAAATTACAACTAAAATTTTCCCTAAAGATTCTAACCTTTCCTTAAGAGGAGACTTTTCCTCCTTAATATTATCCAGAAGATTTGCTATTTTACCCATTTCTGTATTCATTCCAATTCCAGTTACTTTAAATAAACCTCTACCCTTTAGGATTGTAGTTCCCATGAATACATTTGATAATTCCTTTGATGAGTCCTTATTAACTCCTACAGATTCCCCTGTTAGAAGAGATTCATCTATCATTATTGCTGAAGCTTCTATAAGCACTCCATCTGCAGGTATCCTATCCCCTGCTTCTAAAATTGCCATATCTCCCATTGTTAAATAAAGTGAATTTAAAACTTTTACTCCACCATCTCTAAAAACCTTACAGGTAGGAGCTGCTAAATTCTTTAGCGCCTCAAGGGATTTCTCAGTCTTAAATTCTTGCAAAAAACCTAATATTGCATTAACAATAACTATGATAATAATAGTTATTGCATCTGCGGTATCCCCCATTATGCCTGAAACTACTGTAGCACCTAATAAAACCCAAACCATAAAATCATTAAACTGAGATATAAATATTAAAATTGGTGAAATCTTCTTTTTATGCTGAAATTCATTTAATCCAAATTCTTTCATTCTCTTTTCAGCTTCTCTTGTAGATAATCCTGGAATTACCGTCTTTTCCTGTATCACTTTTTTTCCTCCTAAACAACACTATATATATATATATGTTTCTTCTTAAATAAGTTAGAACATAAGAAAGAGTTGCATATTCAATTTTAATAATAATGTTACTAAAATAATTCCACTTCTTTACTTTTTTATGTTTTACGCTTAAAATATAAGATGTGAATTCATTATAAAAAGGAGGAACAACATTGAAAAACCTAGTTTACGTAACCGGACATAAAAACCCAGACTCTGATTCAATTTGCGCAGCTTATGGTTATGCTGAGTTTAAAAATAAAATTGGTGATTATCCTGCAATTGCAGTAAGACTTGGAAATGTTAATAAAGAAACTCAATTTATTCTAGATAGATTTAAAGCAGAAGCACCTATATACTTAGAAACTGTTAAACTTAAAGTTTGCGACTTAGATATAGATAATATTAGTCCTATATCACCTGAACTTTCCTTAAAGAAAGCTTGGAGCATAATGAAAAATAAAAATATTAAGTCTCTTCCTGTTGCAGATTCTAATAATCAATTAATAGGTATTTTATCAATTTCAAACCTGACATCATCTTATATGGATATTGGGGATAATTTAATTCTTGACAAAAGCAATACAACTATAGAAAATATCCTTAATACATTATCTGCTAAGGAAATATATTTAGATGCAAATAACACAAAATTCCCTGGTAAATTATCAGTAGCTGCAATGAAACCTGAAAGTCTTAAAGGAATAATTACTCAGGGGGATATAGCTATTGTTGGAGATAGACCTGATGTTCAAGAAGCTTTAATTAATATAAAAGTTTCATTAATGATATTAACAGGGTCCCATTCCTTATCTGACATATTATTAGAATCCGCTAAAAAAGCAGGGGTTAATATAATAACTACTCCTCATGATTCCTTTACAGCTTCACGATTAATAATTCAAAGTATCCCCGTTGGCTATGTAATGGCTAAAGGAAACTTAATTTCTTTTTCAGAGGATGAATTAGTAGAAGACATAAAGGATACTATGATTGAAACTAGATATAGAAGTTATCCTGTAACTAACTCTGAAGGTAAGGTTCTTGGAACTATTTCTAGATATCATTTAATATCTAATTTTAAAAAGAAAGTTATTCAAGTTGACCATAATGAAAGAGGTCAATCTGTAGATGGATTAGATCAAGCAGAAGTTATTGAAATTATAGACCATCATAGAGTTGCAGATATTCAAACAAACAATCCAATATACTTTAGAAATGAACCTCTTGGAAGTACATCTACTATAGTTGGTAAATGTTTCTTTGAAAATAGTATAATACCATCAAAAAAGGCTGCTGGATTATTATGCGGTGCTATTATCTCTGATACTCTTTTATTTAGAAGCCCAACTTGTACAGATCAAGATAGAAACATATGTAAAAAGCTTGCTGAAATAGCTGGAATAAATAACCTAAAAGAGTTTGCTAAAGAAATGTTTAAGGCTGGCACTTCTCTTCAAGGTAGTACAATAGAAGAAATTTTCAATCAAGATTTCAAACCTTTTACAATCGGTAAAATTAAAATTGGAATCGCACAAGTTAACACTATGGACATAGAGGGTTTCATGCCTTTAAAGAATGAAATGCTCGCCTATATGAACAAAAAATCTGACGAGGGTGGATTTAGCCTGGTTATGCTTCTTCTTACTGATATACTAAATGAAGGATCTCAGATTTTAGTTGCAGGTAAATTACCAGCACTAGTAGAAAAAACCTTCAACATTGCCTTGGAAGATTCAACTGCGTTTTTACCTGGAGTTTTATCAAGGAAAAAACAAGTTGTTCCACCTTTAACTAATGTAATAACAAATATGTAGCTACGCTACGCTTGCAAATTGAAAGTTGACACCCTTGGGCAGCCCTTTCAGGGAATTGAAAGTTGAGAGTGGACACCCAAGGGTGCCCCTTACGGGGAGTTGAAAGTTATGGATAAAGATCCAAGAAGAAAGCAAAAATCTTTGATTTTTGCTTTCTCCTTGGATCTTTTGAAATTTATTTTATTCAAAAGAATTCCGAAGGAATTCAACTTTCAACTCTCCATTCTCCATTCTCCATTCTCCATTCTCAACTTTCAACTATTTAATATAAAAAAGCTACTAGTAAAATATTTTTTACCAGTAGCTTTTTATATATTAAATAAGAGACTATCTTCTCATATTATTAACCATCCCCCACATTTCATCTGCAGTAGTAACTCCCTTTGCACACAATTGAAAAGCTCTTTGAGTTACTATCATATCAGTGAATTCTGTAGTTATATCTACGTTTGATCCTTCTAATAATCCTTGATGAATTATAACATTTGCAGTTCTTTCAACATTAGATCCTGCCGTTGGTACAAATAGATTATCTCCTATGGAAGCAAATGAACTATCTCCTAAAGCAGAATATACGGGTATTTCTCCAACCTTATTAACAGCTCCATTTTCTTTTATATAAACACTTCCGTCACTATCAACTAATAAGTTATCAGTTGTAAAATTACAATTTTCTTCTGATCTTCCCTCAACATATTCTATCTCTAATTTATTACCTCTACCATCCACAACTTTAGCTAATCTATCAATTTTAAAAGCTCCATCCCTTGTGTAAACTTCGCTTCCATCTGCTTGTGTAACTTTAAAATAGCCTTGTCCCTCAATAGCTAAATCTGTTGTTACTCCACTTTCAGTAAAACTTCCTTGAGTGTTATCCCTAAAAGCATCACTTGTCCTTACCCCTGTTCCCATGGAGATGTCTTCATTCAAAGTTGGGATTCCTTGTCTATTAAGAGATTGATTTAATAAATCTTGAAATCCAACATCTACTCTTTTGTATCCTACAGTAGTAGAGTTAGCTAAATTATTTCCTATAGTATCTAATTTTGTTTGTTGTGCATTCAATCCTGATTTACTTGTACTTAATGTTGTAAACACTATCTATTCCCCCTCCCTATTATACTTTGCCAACTTCGTTTGCAGCTTTACCTAAACTCTCATCTAACATAGTCACAAACTTTTGAGCTGATTCAAAATTTCTCATTACAGTCATCATATCTACCATTTCATTTGTAATGTTAACATTAGATGTTTCTAAAAATCCTTGACTAACCCTTGCATCTCCTGCATATGTAGGATTTTCTCCAGTGTAATAATTATCTCCAGTCTTTCCTAAAGTAGCATAGTCTGCAAAATCTGCAATAGCTATTTTATGAGTTGCAGTACCGTTAACATAAACATTGTTATATTTATCTACTGTAAAATCACCAGAAGCAACAGTAATTGGCTCCAAGGCTCCAGTGGCTTTATTTGTTCCTAATAATAAATCTCCTGAATTATTAGCTAAATTCCCTTGATTATTAACTCTAAATTGCCCATCTCTTGTATAGAATGTTTGATCTCCACTTTTAACTGCGAAAAAGCCTTTACCTTCTATTGCTAAGTCCCCTACTTTTCCAGTTTCTTTTAAAGTACCTTGAGTAAAATTAGTATTTACAGCATCGATTGCAACACCAAGACTTATTGTACCTAATTCTTGTTTTTGATTTACTCCATTTGTAACCTTATCCATATTCTGAAGCAATACATCATTAAAACTTTTTGTTACAAGATTTTGACTCTTATATCCTGTTGTATTAGCATTAGCCATATTATTTGTAACCGTATTTTGTTTATTTTCCATAGTTATCATACCTGAAACTGCTGTATAAAGACTTCTAATCATTTTTCCTCATCCTTTCCAAATAGCACTTTGCATTCACCGTCATAATGCATT
This sequence comes from Clostridium vincentii, assembly GCF_002995745.1. Classification (GTDB taxonomy): domain Bacteria; phylum Bacillota; class Clostridia; order Clostridiales; family Clostridiaceae; genus Clostridium; species Clostridium vincentii. Next base: position 121,956 of record NZ_PVXQ01000004.1, read on the forward strand.
CCCAAAGCTCTTGCCTTTTCTTCTATATTATAGTCTGAGATAGTACTCTCATATTTATAGCTAAACATGAATATAACTCCTAGAATTAATCCTATACCTATACCTAACAATATTTTCCTATCACTTAAGAAATCTATTACATTCTTTATTTTTTGAATAATCCTTTTACTAATAGTACTTCCCCCTTGCCTATGGATAGTTTCTCACAAATTTCATTTTCAGTGAAACCCATATCTAGAAGTTCTTTTATTTGCTCAGACTTTCCTTTTTTACTAATATTATTAATAACATCTTCTTCTTTTACGTCTACTATAGACTCTATCTTGTTATCTATTTTTAGATTCAAATTGTCTTCTTCCTGAAGAGGATTTCTATCAATCCTATTAGTTTTCAGTTCTAATATTTCCTGTTGAAGTTCAGTCAAACTTTCTGCCATATCTTTTCGTATGCCTCCAAGTTTCACTTCGAAATCAGTTATATCTCTCTTTTTATATTTTAGCACATTTGAAAAGGTATTTTCATCTTTTTTTATTGCTTTATAATTAAAAAATATTAACAAAGCTCCCATTATAATTAATATTATTGGCATATTTACCTCTCTTCTACATGTAATTCATTTTCTTCATTTTTTCTCTAAGATTCCTTATTGCTCTACTGTGAAGTTGACATACCCTAGATTCCGATACAGTTAATACAGTACCAATTTCTTTAAGGGTAAGTCCTTCATAATAATATAAATTTAAAACAATTTTATCTTTTTCCTTCAATGATTCTATAGCCTTTGCAAGAGTTTCCGTTTCCTCTTCCTTCTCATAACTTTGCTCTGGACTAGGGCTATTTTTATCTTCTATTATTCCCATAACAGTTATATCTTCACCATCTGAGAAAATAACATTCTCTAAGGAGATTACCGAAATGTAATTTATATAATTTTCTATCTCAGAAACATCACTAATAGATAACTCCATAGATTTAGCTATTTCCTCAATATCAGGTTCTCTAAGATGTTCTTTTTGAAAAGCTTCAATTGCCTCATTATATCTATTTAATTTATCCATTCCACCCTTAGATATAGGTCTACATTTCCTAATCTCATCAATAATTGTACCCTTTATTCTTATTGATGCATAAGATGAAAATTTCATTCCCTTTGTTTTATCAAATTTTGAAATAGCATCCATTAGACCTATCATTCCATAACTAACTAAATCTTCATATTCCATATACTTGTTTTTCCCAAGACTTACACGTGATGCAATATATTTTACTAAAGGTATATATTTTACTACAATCTGTTCTTTTCCTTCTAAAACATCTAATGTGACCATCAGCTCATCTCCTCTACAAAAGTTCACGCTGCTTTCTCATTACTGAAAACACCTTTTGAACTATCTTATCCCTTTTTCTCTCATCTATTTCTTTAAATTCAATGCCACAAACATATTCTCCATCTTCAGATTTATCACATCTTATTGTTTTTCCTAGAATCTCATAGACATCATTTCCACAAGATATCTTAATAATAATTTTTCCGCTTAGTTTTATTTTTTCTTTTAACTTTATCTTTAAGCCACCCCCGCTTAAATCTAAAAGCAATCCAGGCTTCCACTCACATTTTTTATTGTCATCTATTTTATATACAGTAGGTTCAGTGAAACTTACTCTAACGAAATCTCTTCTTTGTATTTTTATTGCTTTAATTGGTCTTGAAATTTTATACATAGGCATATTCTTTTCAGTTAGTCTTGAAATTACCTTTGCTGCAAACTCATAATAAAATCCATCATCAGAAAAATAATCAACTAATATGTCATCTCCTGAGTTAAGTGTTAAATATACTCCATCCTCTACAGGCATATTAATTATGAATTCTTCTTCATTAACATCCTGTACGGTGCTTTTATAATACTTATCCTCATACAAAACCAAAAGATTCCCATTTATGTTTATTTTTAAATTTTCCATTTCCCCGTTTCCCCCTAAGAAAATATATTAAATAGTTTTTTAAACACGCCCTGTGCTCCTATCCTCATCTTTGAATCCTCACCTAATAAAGTTTTTGATATTTCTTCTATTCCTTTAGATGCATCTGAATGTGGATATGATATGACAAAAGGGACTTGGTCCCTAACCCCTTGCACAAGTTTTCTATCGTCTAATATACAACCTAGGTAACTAACTTCAACAGTTAAAAATCTATTAACAGCAGTTTTAAACTTATTAAAAGTTTGGTTACCTTCTGCTTTTGTAAATGCTTTATTAACAACAATCTTAGCTTTGCTTTTAATTTTAAAATGATCTGTGGCTTTTACTAAACTATACGCGTCAGTTAAAGATGTTGGTTCTGGAGTTATAATTATAATAAGTTCTTCTGAACAAGCTATAAAGGCTAATACACTTCTATTTATTCCTGCTCCAGTATCCATAAGAATATAATCAAAGCCATCTAAGCTCTCTAATTTCCCTAAAAAGGCATCTCTTTCATGACTTTGCAAATCCTCTACCTGATTTAATCCTGAGCCTCCTGCTAAAAGCATAACACCCTCTGGTCCCTGAACTAATATTTCATCTAAATCTCTTCCTCTAATTAAATCAAAGATATTATATCTTGGATATATTCCCATAAGTACATCATCATTTCCCATACCTATATCCGCATCAAAAATTAATACTCGTTTACCTTTTTTTTGAAGAGTTATACCTAGATTCACAACAAAATTACTTTTCCCCACTCCACCTTTACCAGATGTAACTGTTATAATTTTAGCTTTATTCTTTGGATTTATTTCATCTTTATCATTAACCAACCTTCTAAGTCTTTCAGCTTGGTCTAACATAAGGTTTCCTCCCCAAAAACAAGTCTTACAACTTCTTCCTTTGAAGGTACTTTGATGTCATCTGGAACATTTTGTCCTATAGTAATATATCCTATAGGTTTTTGTGCTACTTTTTGAATATTGTATAAAGAACCATAAACGGTAGTCTCATCAAGTTTAGTAATAATTATACTCTCATAGTCTAATTCTTTATAACCATCTACAATAGTTTTTATGTCCTTATTCTTAGTAGTAGAACTAATTACCAGATTTACTGAATCAGGTTTTGCTTTTTGTACAAAGGCTCTAAGTTCAGAAATTTGCATGGCATTTTTACTACTTCTACCTGTTGTATCTATTAATACTATATCACAATTCTCCATGCTTTTCACAGCCTCTTCCATGTCTTTCATAGTAATTACAACCTTAAATGGAATATTCATAATTTCCGCATATGTCTTCAATTGTTCTACTGCGCCAATTCTATATGTATCTACTGTAATCAACCCAACCTTCTTCTTATCAATTAAGGAAAGTCTTCCGGCTAATTTGGCTATTGTTGTTGTTTTTCCCACTCCAGTTGGACCCACTAAAACCACATTACCTTTAAGCTCACCATCTATTATTTTTATGTCTTCCTTTACAATTTCCCTAAGCTTACCTTTAATATCTTCGTTGCCTACTCTGTTTTTTAATTCATCATAAAAAAATGTATCTATATCTAGTTCTTTTATTAAAGTAAGAAGTTCATCCTCTTCTACTTCTTCCTTTTCTGTATTTTTAAGGACCTTATTTAAAAGTTCCTTCATTTGAGCTACTTCACTTTCTAGAGAGAGATTAACTATAGGTGGTATCACCTCTTCCTTTTTGGCTAAAACAGGAACTTTTTTACTTTCAATTTCCTTGTTCATAATCTTTTTTAAATTATCTAATGAACTTTTAAAATTATCTTCTTGCGTCACATCAACGTTCTTTTTACTTGTACCCACAGAATAATTTTCAACCGCAGCCGTAACCTCTATTAACTTTTCAGAAAAATATCCTTTGATTCCAGGTTTTCTAATTTTCCTTTGGCTTATAATAACAGCTTCTTTGCCAAGTTCATGTCTAATTCTAGTAAGTGCTTCATTTATATTATTGGCCATATATTTCTTAATAATCATCTATACTGATACAACTCCTTCAGTTCTAATTTCCACATCATTTGGTATTTCATTTAATGAAATAATCATTATATGAGGAAATGCCATCTCTACTAATTTTCTAAATACACATCTAATATTTGGAGAAACCAATATTACTGGTTGATTATTATAAAAGTAAACAGAATCAACAGTTCCTCTTATTTTATTAAATATTCGTGTGGTAGTATCTGGATCAATTGCCGGGAAGGATCCTTGAATTGATTTCTGTATATTACCAGCAACAATTTGTTCTAATTTAGGCGTTAAAGTAACTACTGTTACAGCTCTATCTTCATTAATTATCTGATTGCATATAGTTCTTGCTAAAGCGAATCTTACATACTCTGTTAGTATTTCTAAATCCTTTGTATTTCTCGAATTATCTGCTAATGATTCCATTATAGTAACCATATCTTTTATTGGAACCTTTTCTTTTAACAGGTTCTGTAATACCTTTTGCAATTCTCCTATGCTCATTAAGTCCGGTATTAATTCTTCTACAACTGCACTATATTTCTCACGAGTTATATCAACGATATTTTTAACTTCTTGTCTTCCTAATAATTCGTAGGAATGAGCTTTAATTGTCTCTGTTAAATGAGTTACCATAACAGTAGTAGGATCTACAACTGTTAACCCCTTAATCTCTGCTTCTTCTCTTTGATCTTTATTAATCCATACAGCTGGCAGATTAAAGGTTGGTTCCATTGTTTTAATTCCTTGAATTTCAGAATTCTCTCCATTAGGATCCATACATAATAACATACTTGCCATTAATTCTGAGGATGCTATTATTGTTCCTCTAATTTTTATTACATATTCATTAGTCTTTAATTGAAGATTATCTCTTATTCTTATAGGTTGAACAACTATACCCATTTCAATGGCACATTGCCGTCTAACAGATGCGATTCTTTGGAGTAAATCTCCCCCAGACCCCTCATCCGCGAGTGGAATTAGTCCATATCCAATTTCAACTTCCATAGGTTCAACAGAAATTAGATTCATTACATTTTCCGGTTCCTTACTTTCCATTTTAACGCTTTCATTTTCTTCCATAGAAATTGCTAATTCTTCATTCTTTTTCTCATCTTTAACTAGCAAATATGTAAGAACTCCCATAGCTAATGAAGCTGTAATAAACGCAAATTTAGGCATATTAGGGACAAGTCCTAACAATAACATTACTATACTTGCAATACCTGTTGCTACTGGAAAAGCTGTTAATTGAGTAGCCAATGTTTTACCGAAATTTTCAGCACTTCCAGAACGAGTTACAAGTATACCTGATGCAGTAGAGATTAAAAGTGCTGGTATTTGACCTACAAGTCCATCACCAACTGATAATCTAATATATGTTTGGGCTGCATCTGCGGCAGTCATTTCTTTCATTAGAACGCCAATTATTATACCACCAATAATATTAATCATTGTAATAATAATACCTGCTATAGCATCTCCCTTTACGAACTTAGATGCACCATCCATAGCTCCATAAAAGTCTGCTTCTGATTGAAGATCTTGTCTTCTTTGCTTTGCAGTAGTTTCATCAACTATTCCTGAATTCAAATCAGCATCTATACTCATTTGCTTACCAGGAAGAGCATCTAATGTAAATCTAGCTGATACCTCAGCTACTCTACCAGCACCATTTGTAATTACTATAAACTGAATTATAATTATAATTAAAAATATTATAATACCTACAACGTAATTTCCTCGCACAACAAATTCTCCAAAGGCTTCAATTATTTTACCCGCATCGGCCTCTGTTAATATAAGCCTTGTTGAGGAAATATTAAGTCCTAATCTAAATAATGTTGTTACCAATAATAATGTTGGAAATACTGATAATTGCAATACGTTAGTTGTAAACATAGTTATAAGAATTATAACTATAGATAATGTTATATTTAATGCTAATAAGATATCCAATATTCCCTTAGGTAAAGGGATTATTATCATCATTACAATACCAATTACACCAAATGCAACAAGTATATCAAGATTATTTTTTAAACTAAACTTATTTGGCAAACTAATCCCTTCCTTTTATATAAACTTCCTATTAAAAACAAACCATCATCATTTCTTTTTGAGTTTATATACCATAGCTAAAATTTCTGCCACAGCTTGAAACATCTCTTGTGGAATTTCATCATCTATCTCAACTTGTTCATAAATCAATCTTGCTAATGGTTTATTTTCCATAATAGGTATATCATTTTCTTTTGCTATTTCTTTTATCTTTAAAGCAATTAGTTCTGCTCCCTTTGCGACAACCTTAGGTGATGAATTGACTCCATCATCATATTTTATTGCTACAGCTAAGTGTGTTGGGTTTGTAATTATAACTGTAGCATCTGCAACAGACGACATCATTCTTTTACTGGCCATTTCTTTCTGCTTTTGTTTGATTTTACCTTTTACTTGAGGGTCACCTTCCATTTGCTTATACTCTTCCTTAACCTCTTGCTTACTCATTTTTAAATCTTTATTATGTAATTTAAATTGAACAATATAATCAATAGCTCCTATAATTACAAGAAGAATAGTAATTTGCATAAATATTCCTAAAATTATGTTTAATACCTCTATTCCTAAGGAAGGTAAATATATATTTGACATTTGTAATATTACTTCATAATTATTGTCAACATACTTGTAGCCAATATATGCAACAATACTTACTACTATTAAATTCTTAATTAAATCTGCCAAACTCTTCATAGAAAAAATATTTTTGAACCCTTTTATAGGATTTAACTTACTAAAAGCTGGTTTTAACGGTTCACCTGTAAGCATAAATCCAGATTGAGCTATACTTGCAGCCACTCCAGCTATCATTATAGGAACTACAAAAGGTAACACATTGAAAACTATCTTTGATATAACAGTTATATTAATTGCTCCCATTGTAGATTTATCTAAAGTTCGTAAAATTCCAGATTGAAGACTAACTTGCATATATTCTTTTAAGCTACCAATTATCGTAGCACTTACAGTCAAAATTACTAAAGTAATAGCAATCATTGTTATTGCGATTCCTACATCCTTACTTTTTGCAATCTGCCCCTTTTTTCTAGCTTCACTTTTTTTCTTAGGTGTAGCATCTTCAGTTTTATCATCAGCTGCAAATATAAGTATTAACGGTACTGATGACAAGCTTTTTAATAAATCACTTAACATATCAGGAATGGTCCCAAAAGCATAAGTCATCATTTTAATAAAAAGAGGTAATGCTAGAACAAATACTAATAAACCTACTGTCATTCGTACAGGCATACCTAATATCATAACATTAATGGCTGGCACGGTTCTTGAAATTAGGGCCATACATATATCTGTTAAAAGAACAATTAAAACTATTGGCAAAGCTATTCTAACACCAATTATAAAATATTTAGAAAATGAATCTAGTATTAAATAAAAAGAGTTTTGAAATATTATTGGTCCTCCTACTGGAATTACATCAAAGCTTGCAACTAAACATTTAATCAGCACATGATGCCCATCTATAATAAAGAATATTACTACAGACATATAATAGGATACATTTGATAGTAATGTAACATTAGTTTTACTAATAGGATCCATCATATTTAGCATTGATAGACCAATTTGTGTATCCATGAAAGCTCCTGCCATTTTTGCAATTTCAAATATTAAACCTACAATAAATCCTAAAACTAATCCACACATAAATTCACTTACTATGGATGTTATAAGCATATAATTATTTGAAATTTCTAACAAGGACTGAGTATCTATCCCTGATATAACAAAAAAAGAAAGTATAATTCCTAATACTCCCTTTAAAATATTTGGAGTTCCACTAGGGTAAAAGACCTTAGCAACAAGGAAAAATGTTGCTAACCTAATAAAGACCAAAGTTAATCCAAGGAAGTAGGCTGTATCAATCATACTTTTCTTCCTCCTCTATGTTGAAACTTTTATAATTAATTCAAAAATTCTTTGTGTGAAACTCATTAAAGTTTGCAACATCCAACTACCGCATATTACTCCAACTAGAGCAACTCCTATAAGCTTTGGTACAAAGGTAAGAGTTTGTTCTTGAATTTGAGTAGTTGCCTGTAGAATACTAATAATTAATCCTATTAGTAGTGCCGAAATTATTATTGGTGCTCCTAGCTTAAGAGCAGTAACAATAGCTTCTTTAATAATTCCTATAACTAAATTTTGACTCATAAATTTTCACCTCATCCAAAACTCATAATAAGAGATTTTACTAGCAAATACCAACCATCTACCATCACAAATAACAGTAACTTAAATGGCAATGAAACCATAACTGGTGGTAACATAAACATTCCCATAGACATCAGTATACTACCTACCACAATATCAATAATTAAAAATGGTAAATACAATAAAAATCCTATCTGAAAAGCTGTTTTTAATTCACTTATAGAAAAAGCTGGTATAATTATGTAAATAGGGAGTTCTATTTCCTCTGTTAAATTTTCAGTATCAATACCTGAAATTTCAACAAATAATGCTAAATCCTTTTCCCTAGTCTGCCTAAGCATAAATTCCTTTATAGGTTTTCCACCAACTTCAATTGCATCCTCTTGAGTCATTGTTTCATTTAAATAAGGCTGAATAGCCTGCTCATTCACCTGTGTAAAAACTGGTGCCATTATAAATAAAGAAAGAAAAAGTGCTAATCCAACTAAAATTTGATTAGGTACAGATTGAGTTACCCCCATTGCATTTTTTAAAAATGAAAATACAATAACAATTCTAGTAAAGGAAGTTACCATAATAACAATTGATGGCAATAAACTCAAAATAGTGAAAAATATTAGTAATTTTATGTTTGATACATAGTCGTTAGCAGTTCCATCTCCACCAATATCTATATTTACACTTGGTATGTCTACAGTTGCAGGAGCAGCCGCGGCTACAATGCTAGAAAAAGCAATGATTGCCAGGGTCAATAAGATTGTGTATATATACTTGTTTTTCTTATTTCTCATTTTTCTCTTCCTTTGACTTTATTTTTCCTATGACAGCATAGACTTTCTTCTTTAAGATATCAATAAAGTTACCATAAACTTTTGTCATTTCTACATAGGCTTCCTGTTTATCCTCTTCAGCTTTATTAATTTCTTCTTCTGAAAGATCCTTAAGTTTTTGTGTATGGCCTGCTGCCGTAAGTATAACCATTCCCTCTTTCCCAACTCTAAGAACAATTACAAAACTATCCTTAGATATTTGAGTTCTATCTACAATTTTACTATAACTTCTTCGAGTAGAGTTATCCATTCCTTTTTTAGAATATTTTAAAACAATAATCATAAGCCCAAATAATATTATCAATGCCACTATTAATTTCAAAATCATAAATATAAAATCCATTTATCTACCTTACTGTATTATAAAACTTGCAGTATCATCACCAGTACTATAATACACATTTAAAATTTTTCCATTTTCTAATTCCTTATTTAAAATATTAACTAATCCTGTTTTTAATTCTACTTCCTTACTAGCCTCAAAGTCAGTAGTTACCTTAGATTTTAAATACCAAATTGCCTTATCTTGAAGTTGTATTGTTTTTGCTATTATTTCTTTTTCAAGTTTACTATTTGCTGAATCATAAGCTATAGAAATTCCTGTCATTACATAGGATGCTTTCTTATCACTTAGATTAATTTTTGTTTCTTTTGATAATACCACCACTGTAGGTTCAATGATTTTTTCAGTAGTATCCTTTGATAGTATTAAGAAATAAAATCCTGCAAAGGCTGCTGCTCCTATTATGATAAGGGCAATGATAGCTATCATTATCTTTTTCCCTTTACCTGGTGGTTTTTTTTCCGCATTATTTTTTACTTGTTTAGCCATTAAGATCACTCCTTACTATTAGCAACAATCAATATATTAACCCTTCTATTTTGTGCTCTATTCGCATCTGAAGTATTTTGTACTAAAGGTTTTACCTCTCCATACCCCATAGAACTAAATCTGCTTGCAATTTGCTTTTTGCTATCAATAAAATATGTTACTACACTATTAGCTCTATCTGATGATAAATACCAATTTGAAGGGAATTCCGCAGTTTTTATTGGAACATTATCAGTATGCCCTTCAACAATTACTGAATTAGGCATTGTAGCAATTAAAACATTTATTGTATCTAGTACAGATAAGGATTCTGTTTTCAATTGTGCTTTACCTGTTTCAAATAAAATACTATCCTTTAATTGCAGTATAACGCCTCTTTCATCTTCTATTATAGCAACTGTACTTGCTAAATCATTTTCTTCAACAAAGTCTTTAATTTCTTCATAGGTTTCTTTAACTATTGAATCCTTAATTTCCGAATCAATTTTTGTTTCTCCACCAACTAAAGGAACTTCCCCATCATAAAGATTATATTCCAGCATAGAATCTGCGGCTGACCCTGTCATTATTTCATTAAAAGCCTTAGATATTTGCTGGACCTTCTGGTTATCTACTGTTGACATAGAATATAAAAGAACGAAGAAAGTCATAAGTAAGGTTATAGTATCTGCATAAGTGTCTAGCCAGCTTGCGGTAGCCTCTTGAGGCTTTTCCTTCTTTTTTCTAGCCATAACTATACAACCCCCTCACTATCTTCAGTGTTCTTGTTTAAATATTCTAACCTTTCTGTAGGAGCTAAATAGGTCATTAGCTTCTCTTCAATTATTCTTGGATTCACTCCAGATTGGATAGCTAATATTCCCTCAAGCATCATTTCTCTTAACCCTGATTCTACCTCACTTTTTCTCGAAAGATTTGAAGATATAGGATTACAGAATATGTTAGCAAGCAAGGATCCATAAAATGTTGTAATAAGAGCTTTTCCCATACCTTGAGCTATTGTTGAGGCATCAGTAAGATTAGAAAGCATTTGAATAAGCCCAATAAGCGTACCTAACATCCCAAATCCAGGAGCATAATTACCCCAAACTGAAAAAATAGAATACCCCTTTGAATGTCTATTTTCCATTTCTCCAATTTCAAGTTCAAGTATTTCTTTTATAGTTTCTGGCTCTATACCATCAACCACCATTTGCAATCCTTTTTTAAGAAAATCATCCTTTAATTGAGCGATTTCATCCTCTAAGGAAAGTAGGCCTTCTTTTCTAGCTTTTTTTGATAGATCAGAAAATTGAGAAACTATCTCTGTCCCTGATGACTGCTTTTGTTTGAAGGATTGCATAAATACTACACCTATTTTTTTAAAAGTACTTATTGGCAATGTAATCATTACCGCTGCTAAAGATCCCCCTACTGTTATCAAAAGAGATGATATGTCCCAAAACATTAATAGACCTTGTCCACCCATCATCATTGCATACAGTAATACTATTATTCCTCCTGCCAAACCTATGGTAGTTAAAGCATCCGATTTTTTCATAATATTGCCTCCTAGAACCCGTTAGTAAAAATTCTTCTTTTATATCTAATAACTGCTTGTCTTATTTCATCAATACTTTCTAAGACTATGTATTTCTTCCCATTTACCAATGTAATTAATGTTTCAGGGACTTCTTCAATTTTTTCAATATGATCTGCATTTAATATAAATTCTTCATTATTCAAACCTGTTACATCTATCATTCATTACCCCCTAAAAATAATATATATAGGATTAGATTTAACTAATCCTATATATTCTTTAATTAAATCTTTACTTCAATTATCTTTTAAGGTTGATTATTTCTGTTAATATTTCATCACCTGTAGTAATCATCTTACTACTTGCTTGGAAAGCTCTAGTAGATACAATCATATCTGTAAATTGTTCTGCCAAATCAACATTGGACATCTCTAACATATTTTGACGAGTTGCTCCAAATATTTTGCTATTATCTTCACCAAGAGTCCCAAGTCCAGTCATTACCGCTGCTTCCCCTGAGTTTACTGATCCATTATAAAGATTCCCTCCAAGCTTAGTTAAGCCCTCTGGATTCTTAAAACTTACAAGAGCAATCTGACCAAGTGCCGCTACAGTACCATCTTCTAAAGTGGCATTAATTACACCATCTGGACTTATTGTATAAGTTTTTACAGCTATCATGGTATCTGTTCCAGGTATTTTTACTTTATCAGGAATCCTTAAACTCTTTAAATTAGTATCATAAGCCTTTAAATCCTTAGTAGCATCAACAAAGCTAACAACTCCATTTTCGCCTATACTTTGTACTGGAGTACCACCGGTTGTAATCTCAGACGCTGCCTCATCAATTCTAACAGGTACCCCGCCAACAGTAATACCAACGTTGTTTCCTAATGAAGAAGCACTAAATGCCTTAGTTAAAGCAGTTTGTACTGCTTTTACTGTTATTCCATCAGCAGATACAAAATCTCCATTAATGGTTATTGTTTTAGCTGTTTCATCTATTATAGTTTCTGTCTTTGTTCCTTCTGCTACTGTTCCTATTTGTATTTTATATCCATTTAAGGCAGACCCTGAAGATGTTGCTGGTTGAAAACTTAATCCACGAGCACTAACTTCACCTGCTGAACTTAAATCTTCTCCACCTATTACAGCATCTGATACTATTCCTGAATAAACCTTTGATTGTCCTGAAACTAGTATTTTACCATCTCCGCTTAATCCTAATGCATCATTTATTTTTGTTTGAAGGTCAGCTTTAGTTACTCCATCTGCTTGTGCAAAATTACCTTTTATAATATACTTCTTGGAATTTGTAGGATCTACTTCTACTGTTAAAGTCTCTTCATTTATATCTGCTATAACAAATTGTAATTCATCTAAATAGTTGGTTCCTATAGGTGGTACAGCTGCCGGTGTCATGGCTGGAAGTGTTTCCGGCAGTGGAAATTCTAATTCAAATCCGCCTAAGGTTACAATGCTAGGAGCCTTTGAATCAACACCATTTATTGCGAACACCACCTCTGAATTAGCTAATGTATCTGTAGTATTACATGTACCTGAAAGGGTAATATTTGCATCTTTTATATTAGATGCTTTTAATTTGCTCAATATTGCTGCATTAAAGTCAGCTACTGTTACTCCGTCTGATGCAGCTGATCCTATCCTTGAAACATCTCCACTTATTACTATTGCCTTACTACCAGTATCCACATTTACTGTAGGTGCACCCGTTGATTTTTTAATTTGTACTGAATATCCATTCAAATCATTTCCGGTACTATCTGTACCAACGGCTACTGTAAATCCTAATAAAGTGCCTGGTGCTGTTACCGTTGTCTTATCTGTTGATAATTCTGGAGCAGCAGCTACAACGGCTTTACCAGTAGTAGCAGTTAAATTAGCAAAATTAGTTCTACTACCTGTTAAAGTATCAACCTTTTGATCCTCAACTCCAGCCTCTACAAGGGCTTGATTAATTATTGCCTTTAAATCACTTGCGGTAAATGAGTCCGTACTAATAAAATCTCCTTGTATTGTAATTTTCCTTTCATCTGTATTAACAGTTGCTGCTAATTCTTCTGTACCTACTTCTCCTATTTCAAAAGTATAGTCATTTAAGCTAGCACCTTCAGTAAGCTTAATTGTAAATCCTGCAAAGGAAATTTTATCAGGAGCTATATTATCAGTTCCACCTGCAATTCCATCTGATTCTAAATTTGCATAAGTAGTAATTGTACCAGCTATTGACATAGATTGAGAAATTCCACTAGCTGATAAGCCTTTATTTACTGCTGCTTCAATTTGTTCAGTAGTTAAACTACCTTCATCTGAAAAATCTCCATTAATTATTACTTGCTTATTAACCTTATCAACTACACTTGTAGTAGGAGTCCCTGGTGCAACAGTCCCAAGCACTACCTTATATCCATTTAATTGTGACCCTGGTCCGAAACTAATTTTTAAACCAGCGGGATTATTTACAGTTGTTGATGACACAGCTGTAGCAACCTGAGAGCTATCATCATTTGTTAAAGAATAACCCATAACCCTATATCCATCACCAGTTAAAAGACTTCCATCAGTATCTAATATAAAAGATCCATCTCTTGAATACATTAACTGTGACCCTGAGGTTTGTATTGATTGGTCTGAAACAGTATGGGTACCTGTGTTTGATACTTGAAGGGTTCCATCCCCACTTACTGCTGGACCACTACTTACCATGAAAAACCCATTACCATCTATTGCTACATCAAGAGCTCTACCAGTTGTTTGCATAGAACCTTGAGTCATTATTGAATCAATACTTGCGAGTTGAACTCCAAGTCCTACTTGGCTAGCATTAATTCCACCTGCATTTTGAGATGGTGCCATAGCCTCAGAAACATTTTGACTTAATGTATCTGAAAATCTTGCCCTTGAGGATTTAAATCCTGTTGTATTAACATTAGCAATATTATTACCAATAACATCTAACTTTGTTTGATTTACCTTCATTCCACTTATACCGGAATACATTGATTTTAACATAATATTTGGCCTCCATATTTTTATTATTTGTGCTTGCATCGATCCTTCAACAAGCTTTAGGCTTCCTTATTAGGTCCAGCCTATAATATTACAACGCTATCTACGTTTGTAAAGACATTGCTTTGTGCTCTGTTTTTATCAACTGCTGTAATAATAGTTTTATTTTCTACACTTGCAATTATTGCTACATCCTTGTATACCATAACTGAGTTTTTTGCACCCTTCTCCTCAGCAAGCTTAAAACCCTTCTCTATATTTTTCATATCATTTTCCGAAAAATTCATAGCTTTTAGTCTTTCTGCTGCATGCTTTGATAATGTGTATCCTTCTTTTTTATCGATGGCTTTATTTAATATATCTTTAAAATCACCCTCATTATTCACTTTCTTATTTACTGAGGATTTGTTTTCAAGACCTCCAACATTGCCAACCTGAAAAGCCTGTCCATTAATTATTCTATATCCCACTTCATCACCTTATTTCAATTTACTAATTTAGAATTTTCTATCCTAGGTATTCTTACTCTTCAAACTCTCCCACCTTAGTTACATTAGCATATGCTACTTCAATTGTTTCACCAGAAGCTAATTCTACTCTCATCTTAATTGCTCCGCTCTCCTTGTATACTCCCTTTACGGTTCCAGTAAGATTTTCTCCATCACTATCCACATCAGTTAATTCTACATTCTTATTAAGGAATGATGAGGCAACTAAAAACTGCATATTACCATCCATATTAGTTAATGGAGGTATTGAATAATCTGATACATTTACTACTGTAACTATTTGATCAACATTAGCATCAATATACGTATTTGTGCCATTATCATTTACTTCTACTGTTAATGAAGTTCCACTGCTATTAGATGTTACAGTTTGAACTACACCTGTATATGCTACTCCATTTGAATCTAGGATACTTAAAGTGACACCCTTGCCAACTAAATTTTGATTTACAGAATTAGTCATAGTTTCATTTAAGTTAGTCATCTGCTCCATGGAAGCAAATTGTGCCATTTGAGAAATATACTGACTTGAATCAGTTTCTTTACTAGGGTCTTGATTTGAAAGTTGAGCTGCTAATATGGTTAAGAACGCTTCTTTTCCTAATTCTTGCCCTTTTTTAACTATCTTTGTTCCACTATCTGTTTTTGTAGCAGTACTATAATCTTGAATCGTCATATCATTAATTGCCATATTTTCTACCTCCTAGGCCAACATATTAATGTTACCTTCTTCATTTAATTCATTATTATCCTTTAGTTCATCTTCTGTAAACTCTCCTGTAAATTCAGTTCCTTTATTTTGTCTATTATTAGCATCATTTTGGAAAGAATTACTTGAGAATTGTCCATCCTTATAAAAGGTTGCATCTTCCTCATAAATACTAACATTTACTTCCTGAATTTTAATATTTTGTTCTCCTAAGTTTTTCTTTATATCACCTAGTTGCTGTGAAAGTAGGTGATAGGTCTCCCTTGATGAAGCCTTTAGATTAGCCTTCATAACTCCCCCTTCTTCAATTATCTTAATAGTAATTTCACCTAATTGCCCTGGGTTAATCTTAACCGTAAGTTCCTTAATATTATTTGTAACCATAAGCTTAACGTTCTTAATAACATCCGTTGCAATAGATTCCTTATTTATAACTGTAGGTTCAGGCATAATCTGTTTAGTTGTTTGAGTTCCTAACCTGTCTACTATTAAAGAGAATTTATTATTTTCTTTTTCATCTCCATCATCAAGTATAGAACTTAAAAGCTTTGTTTCTTTAGATATTTCTTCATTAAGAGTTCTACTATTATTCTGATTCGATTCTTTTCCACCATCACTAAAACTTCTATCTGCTAGAGTTTCCTTTACATAATTGGCTTCATTTACTACTTTATTTAAAGTTACATCAGCATTATTATATCTAGGTGTTTCTTCTTTTAAAGTTAGTCCCTTAGCTAGGATATTATTCTGAAGTGTCTCTTTCGAAGTTTTAGCTTCTACTAAATTTTTCACATCTTGGCTAACATCTTTAACTAATCCCCTTAAAATATCATAAGTTTTAATTTCTTTAGTTCCTACTTCCTCATCAAGCTTTACACCTAATTTATTAAGTAAGCCTTCAATTGTAGTTAAGCTTTCCTTGTTAAGTAATCCATCGTCTTCTCCAGTTTCTAGAACTGATAAAAGGTTATTAATTACATTAACTGTATCTTCTTGATTTATACTACTTTGTGTATTACTAGTTTGATTTAGACTTGTTGAAACTTTTGTTAAAATTAATTTATCAGTCACTAAATCATTGATTTGAAGATTTAATGTTTCAGCCTTTAATGTACTTACTTCTACATTAACATCTTGCTCTTGAGTATTTGTTTTAGCTGAAGCCATCTTATTAACTAATTCAACAATTCCTGCTAAAAAGCTTACACTATCATCTTTAGATCCTACTTCTCTGTCAAGCTTTACACTTAATTTATTAAGTAAGCCTTGAATTGTAGTTAAGTTTTCCTGATTTAACGACTCATTTTCTTTACCAGTTTCTAAATCTGACAAAAGGTTGTTAATTACTTTAACAGCATCTTCTTGATTCATACTACTTTGTGTATTGATATTTTGATCTTGAGTATTTGTTTTAGCTGAAGCCATCTTGTTAACTACTTCAACAATTCCTGCTAAGGATCTTACACTATCATCTTTAGATCCTACTTCTCTGTCAAGCTTTACACCTAATTTATTAAGTAAGCCTTGAATTGTAGTTAAGTTTTCCTGATTTAGCGACTCATTTTCTTTACCAGTTTCTAAATCTGACAAAAGGTTGTTAATTACTTTAACAGCATCTTCTTGATTCATACTACTTTGTGTATTGATATTTTGATCTTGAGTATTTGTTTTAGCTGAAGCCATCTT
>NZ_PVXQ01000005.1 GCF_002995745.1 Clostridium vincentii
GACCAAAGGTTTGCCGCCGACTTCCTTCAGATTCCACCTCACAATGGACACCCTTGTCTTAAGCTAAATGGTTGGCACTATCAGCCTCCATTACGGACTTTCACCGATTAGTGCACGCCCATGCTGGGCGCACTAAAAATAAGAGTTAGGTTTTTTATTATAAAACCTAACTCTTTTTATATGTCATAAAAATTCAACTCTATTTCTACCATTTTCTTTTGCTTTATAAAGAGCTTCATCCGCTCTTGAAACCATGCTTGCTGGAGAAATATCATCCTTGTACACAGCTACTCCAAAGCTAGAAGTAAGATGTCCTGCAATCATAAAGTTATTATGGTCGATTTTTGCTCTTAGCTTTTCAGCCAATAGTTTTCCACCTTTTCCCTCTACTTCTGGAAGAATGATAAGAAATTCTTCTCCACCCCATCTTCCTATTACATCAGTAGATCCCACATTGTTTTTTAGAATATTAGCAATCTCAACAAGAACAGTATCCCCCACTTGATGACCAAAAGTGTCATTAACCAATTTAAAATGGTCGATGTCCAGTAGTATTATAGAAAAAGTTTTTTTACTTATCCTTGACCTGGCTAATTCATTTTCAAATGTTTCATCTAACTTAAGTCTGTTATAAAGCTGAGTTAATTTATCTGTAATAGAAAGTTTTATAATTTCTTTCTCCATCTTCTTTCTCTTGGTAATATTACGAGTAACTCCAAGCATACCTATAAATCCGCCTTCTTCATTGTACATTCCTGATACTGTAACCTCTGTCCATACAGTACTTCCATCCTTACAGGGTTGTTCTAATTCTCCTCTAAAATCTTTAAATGGTTGATTATTTTGTACACTTTTAATAGCATTCTCTAACCCCTGTTTCATATGGATCAAAGAACTTGGACACAGCACTTCTTCTTGGGATTGTTTTAGAACTTCTTCTACAGAATACCCTCTTAGTTTTTCAACAGATGGGCTAATATAAGTAAACTTCCCTTCTAAATCCATAGTCCAAATTACATCTGATGCATTATCTGCAAGAAGTCTATGTCTTTCTTCACTTTCTCTAAGTCTTTTTTCAATTTCTTTTAAGTGTGTTATGTCTCTTATCACACTTAAAATATAAGTAGTTCCCTTTATATTTATAAATTTTGAAGAAACAATAGCATTAATCTGTTCTTTATTTTTATTTTGAAAAACGGCCTCCATATTTTTAAAAAATCCATTTTTTCTTAGTTCTAGAATCAAATATTCTCTTTGTCCTTGACTAATATAAAAGTTTAGCTCATCGGTATTTTTACTTTCTATCTCCTCTTTAGTATATCCAGTTATATCTACAAAAGCTTCATTGTATTCAAATATATCCCCGTTATCAATGCTTGTTATAATTGTAGGATCCGGAATAGCTTGAAATAGCATTTCAAAATATTCTTTTGAGTCTTTAACTTCTTCAATTGAAGCCTCAAGTTTTCTAGTCATACTATTAAATGCATCAGAAAACTCTCCAAGAAAGTCTACGCTTTGCGAAAAATCTCCAGAAGCAACGGCTTTTGTCTGCCATTTAAGAGTTTTTAGGGATGCTTGCAAATTTTTAAGAGTTCCTACAATATAACCCTTTCCTTTTATGTTATATAAAAGATCGCCTATTCCTATAGCTCTAACAGATTCTCTAAGAGTTTTGATTGTTTGATCTATTTCTAAAAAATCATTATCCTCTGCAAATTCTTCCGGAATATCTTCTTTAATTCTCACATCAAAGATAATAGCCTTGATATATTTTATAAGATTATTCACATCTTTATTTCCCATTAAAGTTCCTCTTTGTTCATAAATTGTATTGCTTTTGCATTAAACCTGCATGTTCTATCTCCAGTACACCAGCAATCAACTTCTTTAACATGAAATTTCATTCCACTAAAGCTTTCCAAAATAGCAGAGATAAATCCTTCATCATAGGTGCATATCTCATACTCTAGTTCAGGTAATCCTGAGCAATCAAGATCCTCAGAAACTGTAAGTACGAGTTCTCCTTTATCCATATCTGCCTGCTCTATTCTCAATATACCTATTCCTAAATCTTTCAATACAAATTGAAGCTGTTTTATAAAATCATTAAGGTCCTGAGTGGGTTTAATCATATGTTTATAAAACTCTTTACCTGCTAGCTTGCCTGCATCAAAAAATATTTTATCTGTTTTATCAGAACCTAAACTTTGTTCTATAACATCCCTAAAAGTAAACTGCATTAATCTATATATTTCTACCCTAGTTGTATTTCCTAAATTAGGTCTTCCATCTTCTATATCACCTATAAGATCCCATGAAAATTCATATCTTCGTTTTAGGCTCAAAATACCACTCCCTATTTCTAAATTCCTACAATAATAATTACATAACATTTAAATTATATTTTTGTTGAAAATTCAGTATTTTTACTTTATATTTTATCACTTGATCCACTATTTTTCTACAATTAATTACTCTATCCGCTCTAAATTAGAGAAAACATATATCATATTTTCCATAAAATGTGATATAATTCGAGTATAAATATTAGCATACGCTAAAAATTGAAAGGATTTGTTATCATGAAACAGTATGGACATGTATATAATGATTTTGATGAAATGAAAGCTTTCATTAATACTATGGTTATTTCTAAAACTGATAGTATCCTTATTCAAATAATGACTGGAATAATTGAAGTTGAATTTGCGATAAAATTAATAGATGAACTTATAATCTTATTACCAAAGGCAGAAATTATAGGGACTACCTCTTCTGGAGAAATCTATGAAGGAAATGTTTATACAGATTCAGCTATACTATCATTTACTATTTTTGAAAAATCTAAGGTTAAAACGGCTCTTATAAATAATGAAACCACGGAATATGAATTGGGGCTGTATATTGCCAGAGAATTTGTTGAAGAAGATACAAAACTTATGATTATGTTTTCTGATGGATTATTGACATCTGGTGATAATATTCTTAAGGGTATACACAGTATAAATAGTAATGTAATTATTTGTGGTGGTAAAGCTGGTGATAATGATTCTTTTAAAGAGACTTTCGTTTTTACAAAAGAAGGTATTACTAACAAAGGAGTTGTTGTTGCATTCATTTCAGGAGACCAGTTAAATGTAACTACGGACTCAAGTTTTTGTTGGTCCTCCATTGGTAAAGAAATGACTATAACGAAAGCATATAACAATACAATTTTTACAATAGATAATATTAAAGCTATTGATATTTTTAAGAAATATCTTGGTGAGGATGCAGTCAAAAATTTACTCATGTATGCTACTGGAATTCCATTAATAATAAAAAAACATGATATGGAAATAGCAAGGATAGTTTATCAGTGTAATTATGATGGGTCAATAAGCTTTTTTGGAAATGTTGAAATAGGGGATAAAGTTCAATTTGGATATGTTGATATTACTAGTTTAACAGTTAAGCCATTAGAAATATTTAATAATTTAAAACAAAAATCACTAGAAGCAATTTTTGTTTATTCATGCTCAGTCAGAAGAGCTTTACTTAAGGAAGGTGCTGCACTTGAAATAGCTCCCTTAGCAAAAATAGCTCCAACCTTTGGATTTTTTACCTATGGAGAATTTTTTTCAACTAATTGTTCAAATGAGTTACTGAATTTAACAATGACCATACTAGGACTTTCTGAATGTGGAGAATTTTGCAAAACAAGTACTGTTGAATTAGATAATAATGAAAATTTAAATAAACACTTTTTTGAACACAAAGAATTAGTTTCAAAAAAGATGTTTATTCATCTTGTAGATGAAGTTACAAAAGAGTTGAAAGAAGCTAATGAAATCTTAGAAGAACAAAAAAATAAAATTGAAGAAATTAAAAATATAACAAATTCAATTATGGATATAAATATGCAGCTTTTATCATCAGGAGAATTTGATAGCTTACTTCAAATGATACTTGATAAGGCTTTGGAAATAATTTCAGTTGCAAATATGGGCAGTATTCTATTGATGGAAAATGATATGTTGCATTACAAAGCTACAAAAGGATATTTATTAGATAAAATAGAAAAAGCAACTTATAAAATAGAAAATATGGCTCAATATACCCCATCTGGTAAGTATGGCTTATATAATCCAATTATAATAACTGATATAGAAAATTACCCATTAGGTTCAAAAGAAAGTCATAGGAAATGGAGAAATATAATTTCTGAAGAGCCAAGTGAGATTTTATCGTGTGTCATAGAAAATGATGGCAAGATTATGGGTATACTCAATATATTTAGTACATCAGATCATGCTAAGTTTAATGAAGATGATAAAGCTATGATTAGACATCTAGCTAATGATATTTCTATAGCATATAAATATTCTAAGTTACTCGAGGATACTCTATACATGTCAAGATACGATGGATTAACACAAGTACTTAATAGACATTATTTTAGAATAAAATTAGACCAAGTTATACATAAAGCTAAAGCCTTACATGAAAATATTATAATCTGTGAATTAGATTTAAATAATTTGAAAGTCACTAATGATACTTTTGGACATGAATCGGGTGATGAATCAATTAAATATCTTACCGATGTTTTTAAAACTAGAATTGAGACTAATAATATTATGGGAAGAACTGGCGGAGATGAATTCGAGCTTATTTTTACAAATAAAACCAAATCTCAAGTTATAGCTTTAATAGACCATATTTATGATATATGTAAAAATAATCCTATATATTTTAATGGACAACCTATAGAAATTAGTTTTGCATATGGACTTGCTGAGTTATATGTTGATTCAGAAGATATTGGTGAGCTTTTAAAATTAGCGGATAATAGAATGTATGAAAAAAAGAGGCTAATGAAAAAGCTATAACCCATACATTTTATAGGTGTTATAAATATTAAATTTAATCCATTAATTGGAGAAAATATATTCAGAATTTTCAAAAAATATGGTATAATTCGATTATAAATATTAATATATGCTAATTTTCGAGGGGGATTGTATCATGAAACAATATGGATATATATATAATAATTTTAATAAAATGAAAGCCTTTGTTAATACTATGGATATTTCCAAATCAGATACTATCCTTCTTCAAATAATGACTGGAATAATTGAAGTTGAATTCATAAAAAAGTTAATAGATGAACTTATAGTCTTATTACCAAATTCAGAAATTATAGGGACTACTACATCTGGAGAAATTTATGAAGGAAATATCTATACAAATTCAACAACTCTATCATTTACTATATTTGAACAATCTAAGGTTAAAACAGCCCTTATAAATAATAAAACCACCGAATATGAGTTGGGACTATATATTGGCAATAAATCTGTTGAAGAAGATACAAAACTTATGATTATGTTTGCAAATGGATTACTTATCTCTGGTGATGATATTCTTAAGGGAATAAATAGTGTAAATAATGATGTAATTGTTTGTGGTGGTAAAGCTGGTGATAATGATTCCTTTAAAGAGACTTTCGTGTTTACAAAAGAAGGTATTACTAATAAAGGAATTGCTGTTGCATTTATTTCTGGAGACCAATTAAGTATAACAACAGAATCAAGTTTTTGTTGGTCCTCCATTGGTAAAGAAATGACTATAACGAAAGCCCATAACAATACAGTTTTCACTATAGATAATGTTACGGCTGTTGATATTTTTAAAAAATATCTTGGTGAGGATGTAGTTAAAAATTTACTCATGTATTCTACTGAAATACCATTAATAATAAAAAAACATGATATGGAAATAGCAAGGGTAGTTTCTCATTGTTCTGATGATGGGTCAATAAGTTTTTTTGGAAATGTTGAAATAGGAGATAAAGTTCAATTTGGATATGTTGATATAGGTAGTTTAACAGTGAAGCCCTTAGAAATATTTAATTATTTGAAAGATAAATCACTAGAAGCGATTTTTGTTTATTCATGTTCAGTTAGAAGAGCTTTACTTCAAAAAGGTGTTGAACTTGAGATATCTCCTTTGGTAAAAATAGCTCCAACCTTTGGATTTTTCACCTATGGAGAATTTTTTTCAACTAATTGTTCAAATGAATTATTGAATTTAACAATGACCATACTAGGACTCTCTGAATGTGGAGATACTTGCAAAAAAAGCATTGTTGAATTAGATAATAATGAGAATTTAAATAAACACTTTTTTGAACATAAAGAATTGGTTTCAAAAAAAATGTTTATTAATCTTGTTAATGAAGTTACAAAAGAATTGAAAGAAGCTAATGAAATTTTAGAAGAACAGAAAAGTAAAATTGAAAAAATTAAAGATATAACAAATTCAATTATGGATATAAATATGCAGCTTTTATCATCAGGAGAATTTGGTAGTTTGCTTCAAATGATACTTGATAAGGCTTTGGAAATAATTTCAGGTGCAAATATGGGCAGTATCTTGATAATGGAAAATAACGAGTTGCATTACAAAGCTACAAAAGGGTATGTATTAGATAATTTAGAAAAAGCAACTTATAAGTTAGAAGATACACATCAATACAGACTCTGTGGTAAGTATGGTTTATTTGAACCAATTATAATAACTGACATAGAACACTATCCATTAGGTTCAGAAGAAAGTCATAAGGACTGGTTAACTATAGCTACTGAGGAACCAAGTGAAATTTTATCATGTGTCATAGGTAATGATGGTGAGATTATGGGACTAATCAATATATTTAGTACAACAAAACAGGATAAGTTTAATGACTATGATAAAGCTTTGATTAAGCATCTAGCTAATGATATTTCTATAGCATATAAATATTCTAAGTTATTAGAAGATACTATATACATGTCCAGATATGATGGATTAACAAAAGTACTTAATAGACATTATTTCAGACTAAAACTAGCTCACGTTATAAATAAGGCTAAAGTTTTGCATAAGAATATTATAATTTGCGAATTAGATTTAAATAATTTGAAAGTTACTAATGATACTTTTGGACATGAAGCAGGTGATGAATCAATTAAATATCTTACTGATATTTTTAGAACTAGAATTGGTGCTAATAACATTATGGGAAGAACCGGTGGAGACGAATTTGAGCTGGTTTTTACAAATAAAAACAAGTCTGAAGTTATAGCTTTAATAGACCATATTTATGATTTATGTAAAACTAATCCCATAGATTTTAATGGACAACCTATAGAAATTAGTTTTGCATATGGACTTGCTGAGTTATATGTTGATTCAGAAGATATTGGTGAGCTTTTAAAATTAGCTGATAATAGAATGTATGAAAAAAAGAGGATTATGAAAGCAGAGCTAAGAAATAAATAATTTATTTCTCAAAATTGATAAGAGTCAGGTTTATACATTATAACCGGACTCTTTGTTTGTTAAAATCTTAATAAATATTTTTGCTATCCTTGGGTCAAACTGGGTACCAGAATTTTTAATTATTTCATTAATAGCATCTTCCTTTGGCATCCCTTTCCTATAGACTCTATCCTCTGTCATTGCATCATATGAGTCAGCTACTCCTAGAATACGTGAAAGTAAGGGGATATCTTCACCAGCTAGTCCTTGTGGATAACCCTTTCCGTCAAATCGTTCATGATGTGCAAGAATGTACTCTGCAATTGGCATAAGCTCAGAAGACGACATGGCAATCCTATATCCAACCTCAGAATGTTTTTTCATTTCAACCCATTCTGTATTAGTTAATTTACTAGGCTTATTTAGAATCTGATTGTCAGTACCAATTTTCCCAATATCATGTAGTGTCGAGAATAACTCTAGCTCATCAAATTGTTGATTTGTTAGTGCAATAGCTTGTCCCACTGACCTTGTTAATTTTACCAGCCTTTGGGCATGTTCTTCTGTTTCTTGGCTTTTTTCAAACAAAGCACTTCTCATTGACGAAATTATTGAGCTATGAAAACTTTTATCTTCTAAAAGCTTCCGGTTATACATATAATCTTCAGCATTCTTTAATATACTATCAAGAAATTCATTTGTACTTGTTTTCGTTGCATTGCCCAAGGAAATACTTATGTTATATAAGTCACAAAGGGTTTTCTTATTATATGCTTCGCAAGCTACCATTATTTTTCTAAGAATTTCATCTGCAACTTCTCTACTTGTTTTTGGCAGCAATATGTTGAATCTACCTCCAGCAATCCTTGCTACAATATCTTCCTTACTGCAACTACCATCTAATATTTTTGCTATAGTTACAAGAAGTTTATCTCCCTCCACATTTCCTAGAGAGTCATTTATTATTTTTAATCCGTTGATGTCTCCAGTAATAACAGAAAGTGGCAGTTGACTTTCTGTATCAAGTTTCTTTTTTGCAGTCTCAAAGAAGCTGTGATTATATAATCCTGTCAAACTATCATGATAGCTTAGATGAATAATCTTAGCCTCTCGCATTTTCCGTTGAGTAGTATCATGATAGTTTAACAATATCCCGTTTATATTGGGATCTTTTATTAAATTAACTGCAGTAATCTCCATATAACAAACCATACCAGCTTTGTCTAAGTATCTAGTCTCCATTGTTTTTTTCAATCCATCCACTTCAATTAGAGCCTGAAATTCTTCTTTAACATTATTCTGATCTTCGGAATAAAGATTCTCCCATAAAGGTATATTACAAATATCCGGTGAAACCCAGCTCAACCTTTCCTGCAAATTAATGCTGTTATATTTAAGCTTTCCATCTGCATTAACAATTAGTACAATATCAGATATATTCTCTATTATCGCCTTGTATTTAATTTCACTTTCTTTAAGTAGTTCCTTAGATCTTTTAATAACTTGAGCTTGATTCTCCAAACCCTTGTATAATGTATTCATTAGAAAAATCAATATAATTGTGCATGCCTGATTGTGCATTACATTCATAAACCATTCAATTTTATATTTCCCCATATATATTCCATCCAAATACCCATATATTAATAATATTGTTAAAATTATTAATATAATTATATTAACGATTATAACTCGCAAAGCCAGCTTTTTCTCTAATAAACATATCGTAAGAATCAAGGAAAAAAGAACACAGATTATACCACTACCTATTAAGCCTGTAGTAATAAGAAATAGTATACTCCTAAAGTATAAAACTTGAGTAAGGAAAATTTTTCTAACCCTTACACTTAAATGTTTTCGAGTAATGACTATTGTTATTATAATATAAATCAACACTTCAACTATTGCGTGTACAGTATCTCCTCTACTATAAACCTTATAAGACACACAAAACATTATTGCTCCCCCACAAGTAATCACAGCTACAGATACAATATAAAAGATCCTATCTTTCCAATATTTCAGTGTATCCTTATTGGATATGCTATTTTCATCTTCAAATAGTATTTTATAAAAAAAACTATTTACTACTTCTAAAATATTAAAAACAACTAAGCTTATTATTCTATAAAGCTTAGTTGTACTTATATTTAAATGATTGAATTTCACTTTAAATGGCCCCTCTCTTTAATAAAAGAATCTCTTACTTCTAAATATTATGTATATAAACAACTTATATCCTATAATTACGTTTTTTTCTACAATATACATTATTTATTTACTTTTTATTTTACAATAAAACTCATTTAAAGTCTACACTTTACCCTTAACCATCATTTATCTATAAAACATCACTACTTCTTATTCTCTTATACCTATTGCACAAAACAAAAAAATAGCTGTACCAAAATCGGTACAGCTATTTTTATAAGCTAAGTTCTTTTTCTATTGCACTCTCAGTCATAGGTTTTCCCAATAAATATCCTTGTATAATATCAATGCCTGATTTTTCTAAATAATCATATTGGAACTGATCCTCAACCCCTTCTGCAAGTGCTTTCATTCCTAGTTTATGTGCCAAAGATATTATTGTTTCAGTTAAATCATTTTGAGATCCATCTATACTAATTTCATCAACAAATGATTTATCTATTTTCAGCATATCAATAGGAAGTTTTTTTAAATAACTTAAAGAGGAATAGCCTGTCCCAAAGTCATCTAAAGCAATTCTCACTCCATATTTTTTTAAGGATTTTAATATATTTATTGCATAGTCAAAATCATCTATACAAATATTTTCGGTTATTTCAAGCTCTACATTGCAGGGGCTAATACCTATTTTGTCTATTATCTTTGTAACAATATTATAAAAATCACCTTGCCTTAGCTGGATAGGTGAAATGTTAACTGCTATAACAATATTTGTTCCAAACTCATTGTTAATTTTTTTTGCAAAATTACAAGCTCTATTTAGAACCCATTCACCAATTTTCGAAATAATGCCTATCTCTTCTGATATAGCAATAAACTCCATAGGATTTAAAAAACCTAATTCTGAACTATTCCATCTTATTAATGCTTCAAGTCCACATATTTTTTTGCTTCTTACGTCATACTGGGGCTGATAATGTAAAATGAATTCTTCATTTTCGACTGCATTTACCAGCATTGTTTCTATTTTCATTTTTCTCAATAATTCATTTTTCATATTTATATCAAAATATCTATAGAAATTTTTTCCACTTTCTTTAACCTTATACATTGCAATATCTGAATTTCTTAAAAGTTCTTCTGCTGATTTTCCATCATCGGGAAAAACTGAAGCTCCAATACTTATAGTTATATTAATTAAGCTATTTTGTACATTAAAAGGGACCTCAAAGACTTTTAATATATCCTCAATAATATGAATACTTTCATTAACATTTTTTATTTTATTTATAACAATTGAAAACTCATCTCCACTAATTCTTGCTATTGTGTCACCTTTTCTTATACTAAGTTGTAACCGTTTAGCAACCAACTTTAATAATTCATCACCAACAGTATGCCCAAGTGAATCATTTATTCTTTTAAAATCATCTATATCAATAAAAATAACAACTAATTTTTTAGATTTTTCTTTGCTAATTTGGATATGCTTATTTAATCTATCGAAAAAATAGGCCCTATTATGTAGCCCCGTCAAATTATCATAATAAGCCATATGCTTAATAATACTTTCACTTTTTCTAATTTCAGTAATATCATAATTTGTACCTGTTATTCCAACAACATTATTCTTATTATCAAAAACTGGTGAAATAGTAACATTATAAATGGCATTCTCATCAACTTTAAATTCCATATCTATCATTTGTTCAGTTTTTATTACTTTTTGTATAGCCTCTTCCCATTTAATATAGTAATCTTTTTTGCAAATAAGATTACTCAACTTCTTTCCTATGATATCATAATAATGAATTTTAATTAAATATAGAAATTGTTTATTTACAGCGGTAAATAAACCGTTTTTATCACAACTATAAATTATATCCTTGGAATTATCAATGAGGGTTTTATATCTTTCTTCGCTTAGTTCAAGAAGTTTATTACCTGAATTACTTCCATCTATTAAATTATTAATTACTGATTTAATTTTTCCTCGTAATTTTGTAAACATTCCATTATCCCTCCACAGCTTAATCCCGTTTATCTAATTGCATATAAAATAGTCTTTGGAATAAAACATTTGCGATCTTGAGATGTCCAAATTTCTAATTATAAATTATGCTAATAATATAAATAATTCGACATAACCAATGTTTTTCCTCTAGAAAATTATGACAATATTATGGGAAGAACCAGTGGAGATGAATCTAAACTAGTTTTTACAAATAAAAATAAATCTGAAGTTATAGCTTAAATAAAATAACTTTTATATATATCCTGAAATGGTGGTGCAACATATATATTCTTAACTGTTTCTGCAGTATTTTCTACTATGTCATCTATCATCTTATCCTTAAGACCTATAGTAGTATCCTTACCATTAATTTTTATCTTAGCATTTTTTGCGTTATTTATCCCTTTAAAAATCTTATATCCTTCTTTACTAGTTCCTCCAAGTCTGTGAAATGCCTTTGAGACATTTTTTGATATAACTTTTGCATAACCTCCAGTTATTCTTCCTGCACCTTCGCTAATAACTGCATTCCCCATCCCTAAAATCATACCTTCAACTACAGAATCTCCACCTTTGTCTACATAATCTTTTATAACAAAACCTGCTGAGGCTATTTCCATACCCATTTCTGTGGCTCCTCCAGATGCTAATGCTAAGAGACCTCTTAAAACTAGTGCTTTTTTAGAGGAACCAGAAAGAATTTCTTTCTCTGTTAGCAATATAGTCTCACCAATCTCTTTTCCTATACTGTTGTTAGGCAAATCATTATATCCAGAAATATCACCACTAGATGCTTTAGTATAAACTCTTCTTACTTTCCTTAACAGTTCTTTATCTACAGCTTCCCCATTTATAAGCTGCTTTTCAAGATCATTTATTTTGTCTGTCATACTTCCTGGTTCTCCAGAAGGTCTATTTATACGTCCTGCCTCTGTTCTATGAAGATTTAAATTTCTTCTTAAATGATGTAATTTCTTTAATAGTTCTGCATTTTCTTTATCCTTCTCAACACTTTCTTTAACCTCTCTATCAAATTCCGTATCTCTATTGCTCATTTTTTCACATGTTTTGCTACTATCTTCCAAGTCCTTTGCTAAATCATTTTGCCAACCTTCAAACTTTTCAGGATAAAAAGGATTATCAGTCTCTGTATTAGTCCACTCATCCTTTTCAGCATTATATTTTATATTGTACTCTCTACCGTCTGTTTTACCTTTAAGTGTGCGCTCCATTCCATCCCTTATTCCTGTAGGGCCTTTACTAGGTTTAGGTGGTGGTGGTGTACTAATACCCAAAATTGCAATTATTATAATTCCTACTCCAGGAACTACTGTACCAACTACAGTTTGAATTGTATTATCCGGTCCAGGAATATTTAATATTACTAACTCTAACTCATTTTCACTGTATTCATCATCTTCAGTTAAATCCTCTCTTTGTGAATTACCAAATCCAGGTAGATCAATCTGAATTTTAATGCTATCAACAATTGATTTTGAGGCTTGCTCATATTCATTCCTATAACTTTCATGTAAATTTCGATATACATCTATACTATTTCCTTCTGCTAAACTACTTGAAGTGTAATATTTATGAACAAGAACAAAAATGAGCTTTTTGCTATTCTCAAACTCTGGTAAATAAATAAGCCATGTTTCTTCATACCCGGATTTTTTTGAATACTCAGGTATGTTACTACCCTCTATAACACCATTATATTCATCTTCATAAGTAGAATTTTTAAAATATCTAGCTTTTCTGTTCCCTACTAAAACATTTTCAAGCTGACTTTCATATACTTCTGAATATTCCTTTATTAATGCATTCCAATCACCCTTATCATAAGATAAAACTTCTACTACTACCCACCCACTAGCCTTAATTCCACCATTGTCACTATTTGTGTCACCTGATTCTTTATTGTATCCATAAGATATCCTCTTATTTGCTATTATTTCAGGATTTGCAAATACATTTTCAAGCCCAGCATTTTGAATATTAATGGTTATATCGCTCTCTGTTTTACTACCATCCTTATTGACTTTAATGGGCTGAATAAAGGTATTATCATTTACTTTTTCTACTACTCTATCTAAAGCAACAGAGTAATCAATAGGTTTTTCAGTTGCCATAATATTAATAGATAACATGGAAGAAAACATAATAGTAAAGATCAATATTTTGAAAAGGTTTCTAAGTTTCATTAAAAATCCTCCTTTCCTAAAGACTAAAATATACGACTAATTATTTATTATTTTTTTCCCGCATATGTTACAGAATTTTTTATTTGGATTAAGAATACTACCACAATTTGAACAGAACGCAGGAGCTTTACCTACTTTATTTTTATTTACTGTTTTAGATATTTCTGGTTCTTGAGATATTCCTACTTCCCTTGGAATCCCTTCTGCTGAAAATAAACCATTGAAAAATTCCCCAGACTTTTCACCAGATAATGTTGTTATTAACATTGTATTGTCACCTAGTTCCTTTAAGAATAGCCATAAAGTACGATTAGAACGAATTAAAATACATTCTGTTTTTTGTAGTTTACCTTCTACGTCAGCATCTATAACAGATAATGACATTTGGCTTATTCTATTAATGCAGGAATCTGCAAAAGTTCGTCCTTGTGGAGTAAAATACCATGCTTCTTTTTTTCTTTCTAAAAGCTTAAGGGTTTGAAGCCTTTGAAGAGAATTTTCTAATTCTGAAGATTTTTCTTCTACCTCAAATAGATCTAAGGAAAAAGGAAGTAGCCATCTCTCATCAGGATTTAAAACTGACTCTTTAAAGAAATATTCTATGTCCTCTAAAAACAGTTCCTCCCCTAACCAAGTATGATCTAACATTCCAGAATATTTTTTTCTTTGATGAAGATCTATTAGAGAAAATAATGTTGGCATATCATCAATACCCACCTTAAAGGCTAAATTGCTTTCAGCTGAAGGTACTGCCATATCTAAATAAATCATAATTGAGTTAATTAATTTAGTCATATTTTCTATCATATTTATTTCTAACATTTTATTTTCATTTATACCAATAAATCCTTGGTATGCATCATTTGAAATTGCCCAGCTTCTAATAAGAGAATCTCCTTCTATCACAATACCCACATTCATAAGAAGATTTGGAGTTCCTATAAGCTTTAATACCTTAGGAAGACTTTCTTTTTCATCAAGGTTAAGTGAATTAATCCATTCTTCTAAATTTCCACTAGCCTTCTCATCTATCTCATCTATAAATATTTCCCCTAATTGATTCAAACCACTTTTATATTTTGATATTAAGCTTTTTAATATATTGCAAGGTATTAATAAATTCTTTTTCATATTGACCTCCTTCTACCCTATTATAAGAATCAAACTCCATATAAACATGAACAAAATACCTGAAATAGTTGTAATTATCACTGTTGCACTTATATTGTTTTTAGTGATTTTTTTGATACTATTAGCTACTGGAAACAAAGACCACAACAATCCTGTTATACCAAAGGTAATGGCAGTGTTCCATCCTAGAATAAGTTGGGCTAATATTCCACATACCATATACACTAAAGTTGAGGAGTATGAAATAGCAATACATCCAGTAACTTTATTCAAGGACCAATCTCCTTTAAATAACTTTGTCATCATCCATATTAATATAGATACTAATAGCACCCCTAAATATCCAACCACAAACCCAATTAAAGCTATTTTTATTACATACCCAACCTCAACTGTTCCTACTCTCAACTTATCTATTCCTACCTGAAGGAAAAAAAGTAGATAGGCAATAGAAGAAACCATCAAAAGCAAATAAGAAGATTTCTTTTCACTATATTTCTCCATAACTGTTGCTGGATTCAATATTCCTTTAAGGAGTAATTTGTAAAAAGGCATATTTATATTATTTTCCATATCCATACTCTCCCTAAAAATTATTTAATAAATAAAATTACTAGAAAAATTATACCTGAAAGTACCAATATCACTACTAAACCTAGCAAGAACATATTTCGTGATTGCCTTGAATGTTGACCATAAATTGTTGTTTTTGCATCGGCATTTTGCTTAAATGGATCAAATTCACTCTCTTCTTGTTCATCTAATGACACATCCGGTTCATATAGTGACTCCTCTGGTGTGGATCTATCCTCGTTATATTCTTCCATAGGTGGGTTGTAGTAACCCTGAGATTCTACTGGTTTTGGTGTCTCTGGAACTGAATTATATTCTTCTGATATGTTATATCCACACTCCGGGCAAAATCTATCTTCTTCCTTTAATTGAGCACCACACTCACTACAAAAATTACTTTTCATAATATTCTCTCCCTTCAAAATTAAAATTCCACTTTAGGTGCTTTACGTTCACTTTGGTCAACTTGAAAATATGGAATCTCATGAAATCCAAAAATACCTGCAAAAATACTTTTAGGAAAAGTTATTACAAGTCGGTTATACATCATAACTGTGTCATTATAAAATTGTCTATACATGGTTATTTTCGTTTCTATCTCACTAAGCTGATTTTGTAAGCTTAAAAAATTTTGATCTGCCTTTAATTCTGGATACTGCTCTGAAACTGCAAAAAGTCTTCCCATCAAACTAGATATTTCACCGGAAGAACTCATAGCTGCCTCTGGTGTTCCTGATTTCATAAATCTATTTCTAGCTTCCATTACTGCAGTAAGTGTCTCCTTTTCATGTTTTGCATATCCACTTACTGTTTGTACTAAATTAGGAACTAAATCTGCACGCATCTTTAACTGAACATTAATTTGCCCCCAACTATTTTCCACCTTCTGTCTTCCATTTACCAGAGCATTATAAGTTGCTATTGCCAATATTAAAACTATTATTACTATTATTGAAACTCCTATTATTCCATACATTTTCATCTCTCCTTTAATATTTCCTGTAGCCTAAGCTACAGGCATTATTCTATTATTTTTCTATTAATCTAGCCTTAGGACAATATAGTCTTACCGCATTAAATACTTCCTTTACATTTTCTTCATTGCAAAACAATATATTTTTAGTCATATCTGAGGCTACTAAAGAAATGGACCTTCTTTTTTTATGATATATTACTTTCTTAACCTTCTTCCAATTAGTGTACATATTCTGACGGCTAGATGCCAAAAGCCCAGTACCCACAGCTGTGGGGTTGTTTTTTGCAGCACCTAATAAAATAAGAAGTAATGCTATAATTTTATTTTTCTTTTTTCTCTTATCTAATGTAATAAAGGTTACACCTTGTGGGGTAATCTCATATCTTATGGGATATTTATTTCCTGTGAGCAAAATTAGTAATACTGTTCCAATAATAGTAATGAAGATTAATAATATGAAATTTTTTGAGTCTTTTAAATCTATAATTTCAGGAAATCCATCCAATGCCCATAAAATAAAAACAAACACTGCTGGAATAGCTGAAGCTATTGCAAATACTTTGAAGACTTCCCTAATGACTCCTATATTAGTAATCATACCAATTTCTATTTCCCAATTAATTAATTGCTTTGAATCTTTATTATCCATAATTTAATCCATTCCACCTCCTGTAGATCCACCTGAACCACTTCCACCTGAACTTCCACCTGAGGAGAATCCACCTCCATTTCCTGAAGAAGATGATGATGCTATATTTGAAATCACATTTTGTGCATCTCTTACAGCAGCTTTTATTGAAGAGGTCATATCATTTAACCCACCTATAGAATTCATATTTGTTGAACTTATTGATGCGAAAAATATCATATTATTTTTTACAAATTCTTCATCATTTAATTGTGGATAACGTAATTTCAGTACCTTTAATACTTTTTCTGCTACACCTAAGACTGTGGCATAAACCAAATATCTTTCCCACATAAAAAGTTCTGGAAGTTCTTTTTCATCAAGTAATGTAAGATCATTTAAAAATTTGTAAAAGCCCTTCCATAGTGCAAGAAAGTTTTCCCCTTTTTGATTTAACATTTTTTTACTCCTAGAAACTATTAACGTAATTATAAAACATAAAGAAGCTCCTACAATCAAAATTAAATATGCACCAGAAAACAAAGGCATAACCTTAGCAGAGAATAGAGAAAAAGCCCCTACTGCTATTACTAAAGAAATTATAATAAGTAGAGTAAAAACCTTTGGTACAATGTTCTTTTTATTCTCAACATACTTATATCTATTCCACATTGCATCTACTTTTTTACTAAAAGTATCTATCATTTTAGAAGTAGCATCTACATTTTTTTTCTGCTTACAGAATTTTTTTATCTCATTCATAGAGACAGCTTCTCTTCCCTGAGCTATATCAGTAAAAAATAACCTTATAAGGGATTTTTCAAACTCTGTAATCTCATTAGCTTTATACTCCTTTTTTGCAAGGCTTATATAGGTTTCTGTTTTTCTACCTTTTTGTCTATATGACACAATGATAATTTTTCTATAAATCATATCTATAAAAGTTCCTGATACTTGATTCGAAATTTTTCCACCTTTATCATAGTAGCAATATAACTTATCCAGAACAGCTGGAGGTATATTTTCAGGGATATCCCTATAATAAGTAGGAGTCATTTCTGGAATAAACCTTGTAAAATGTTCACGTTTTTTAATACGTAATACAATTGGTAAAATAACTAGAGTTGCTGCAAGCAAATAAGCAGTAAGGGAAGAAAATCCAGCTATCCTACGATTTCTATCTGCTTCTTTAGCAGCTGCTGTTTCCTCAACTATTACCAAATCCCGCATGTCCTCATTATGAATATACTTACTACTAGCCATAAGATTCCTATCTAAAACAAATCTTGCCTCCACATAGTTTTTTACAGGTACATTATTCAACTGAAAAGTAACTTTGCCGTTATTTTCTTTATCAAACTCTAAGTTCCCATCTGAAGGCCCATGCCCCCAAATTAATGTATTATCTTTATTTGCACCAGGTGCTAATTGAACTGACACAGTAAGTTTATCAATATCAACAGTATTTTTTTGACTTAAAAATTTTTGAAAATATATAGCACAGTCATTATATAAAGTGGTTGTATTTTTCATCTTATAACCTATAATAAAAGTACGTTCTTCTCCTGCTGAAGCCTTCATATACCATTCTAAATTAGTAATATCTCCTTGTTTTTTAAATGCATAAGAGCCTTCCGGACGATTCTCATCGAAATTAGGAATCTGCTTGTATTGGATACCGTTTTCAAATACAGCAATATCCTCTACTTCCCCATCAATCTCAAAATATCCCCTTGTAAAATTGCCTTCTTTATAGGTATAGGTCCTTTCCTCTGATACAATTGAATCACCATCTGAAAGCATTTGCACATCATAATGTAAGTGATCAAAACTATAATTATTGTCTTTTTCACTAAAAAAAATCCCATATATCATTAAAGAGACTACACCCAGAATCATAACTATAAAAATAAATTTAGCAATAAACTGTTTCATTTTATAAAACATTGTAATTGCCCCCCTCACTTATTTGATTAAATTATATTACTTAAATTACTTGAAATTTCTATGACAATATCATGACAAATATATAGCTGATTTATAATTATATTATGATAATATTTTTGTAGTGATATTATATAGTTAGTTTTTCTTACATTAACTATATAATATATAATTAATTTATTGTTTATTCCCCTATTTAAACTTAAGGATTGTATTTCACAGATTTTTCTCAGAATCTCAAAATTGTTATGACTATTATGCATTGTATTATACCTAGACTTGAAGCCTATGCTCAAAGAATAATTCAAAATTAATTTATAAATACATTAGGTATTATTATAAGAAGCAACAAAAATAGCTGTACCAAAATTGGTACAGCCATAATTTTCTTCATAATGAAAAACATATATTATTTTAAGTTACTAACAGCGTTATTTATTTTATCAACACCTTCTACAGCTTTTGTCCACAATTCCTGTGCAGGAATTATTTCAGCTATTGCTGCATAAGTTTCTTTTATTATAGGTATGTTAACAATATTTGTACTTTGAAGTGACATTAATACAAACCAACAAATTCCTACTATCGCAACTATTTTTATTATACCGCTTGCTGCTTTTATTAAAATAAAAAAAGCAATAATAGCCGCTACTATTAATATTATAGTGTTTGTTGTTAAATGTATTTGTCCTTCGTTTATTATATTATTTATTTCTTCCATTTATTTTCCTCCTTATTAGGGTACTGCATATTATAATTATCACTCTTTACTTCACCCTTTTTTCCTCTTCAGTATGATTGTTTTTCCTGACACTAATTCTGTGCCTTATTTATAGTATAACATGGAAGTACAGAATCCTTAAAAAGTAGACAAATTCACCTAGGGATTAAACATTATATTTTAAATCTTGCTATCTCTTTCTTTAATCTATTTGCACTTTCTTTAGTTCTCAAGACCTGTTCCTTAACATCATTTGATTTATTATTTGCATCTATTGCTCTATCTGCTATACCTGTTGTTCCAGTTGCGCCTTCATTAGATGCGTGGGCTACTTCATCTATAGCTGACAAGATGTCTTGTATTGAAGTTAAAAGTTCTTCAGATGTATTACTAAATTCTGTTACAAGATCATCAATGTACTTTGCATCTTCACTGTATTTGTCTGCGACATCTAGCATAACCTGATAGTCATTATGTACATCTTTAGATACAAAAGTTAATAGATCATTTGAGCTGCTTGATAAGTTATCTACTGATCCGGTTACTTTTGCTGTAACATCCTGTATTTGAATAACAGTATTTTTTGATTGTTCAGCAAGCTTTCGTATTTCTTCTGAAACTACTGAAAATCCTCGTCCTGCTTCTCCCGCTCTTGCAGCTTCAATAGCAGCATTTAATGCTAGAAGGTTAGTTTGTTCAGTTATTTGCATAATGGAATCACTCAACATATTAATTTGTTTTACAACCTTTGACTCTTCTATTGCCTGTTCCAATTTTTCTTTTGTATTAGTAAATATTTCTTGTGCTTTCTTTTGAGAAGCATCAACATTTTTCTTAGTATCATTGGCTCTATTTGTGATTATTCCAGCAGCTTTTGCACCTTCTTTGGATTTTGAAGCTATGAAATGTACTGCTTTTTCTATTTCTTGAGAAGTTGCTGACATCTCCTGTGAAGATGCTGCTGTTTCTTCCATTCCTGCAGCTAACTCTTCTGTTGTTGCAGATATCTCCTCAAGGCTGGAATTTAATATAATAACATTGTTCACAACATCAGTTACTTCATCTTCTATAGCTGATGATTCTTTTTTAATGCTATTAACCAACTGCTTTAATGAAATTTTCATATCATTTATTCCATTTGTGATTGAACCTACCTCATCATGTCTAGCCAAAAACTTAGGATCAATATCTTGGGAGAAGTCTCCCATTGCAATGGTTTTTAAATACTCAGAAGATTTTATTATAGGTGTAGTAATACTCCTGGTAGCAATAGTCATTAGCCCTATTGTTATAATAATTATAATCAAAGAAACAACTAGAACTATATATGATAGACTCTTGGCCCCTTCTTTCATTTCATCTAAGGATAAAAATGATGCTAAAACCCAATCTGTACCCTCAACTTTATATGGATTAACCATGTAAGATACTCCATCAATTTCTACATTGAAAGATTTCAAGTCTGTTGCCAATAATTTATCAAGGCCTGCTATCTTGGTTTCTTCTAATTGTTTGAAATTATTATCCTGATTATTTCCATCTGCCATAATAACTCCTGTATTATGTACTATCATAGAAAATCCTGTTCTTCCAGATTTCATTTCCTTCAACATATCACTAATAACAGATTGCTCCACATCAATTCCTACTGTACCAATAATATTTCCATTAGAATCCTTAAGAGATCTAACGTTACTTGTTATTAAAACATTTTTAATAGGATCTAAATAAGGAGCTGTTCTTACTATCTCTCCATTTGGGGTTAAGCCTGTCTTATACCAATCTATTTCACTTGGAATATAATTTGCTGGTATCTCTGATTCAGGCCATTGTAGATATGAGCCTGTTTCAGTTCCAATATAAACATACATTGTGCCAGGATGAGACTCTGCATATTGATTAAATACTGAATAAATCTCTTGTTCTAATCCACCATTCTTTGATGGTGTCATATTAACTTTATCCGTGCTGTTAGCATATGAAGTAATACTTGTGTCAGCCTTCATTACTAGTGGATTTGTGGCCATCATATTTATGTTTTTATCTACCCCTTCATAAAATATATTTATAGCCTTAGATACAATTTTCATTTGTTCATTAGAATTCTTCAAATAATCATCTGAAGCTTGGGAAGATACCCTGTAATTAATTATAATACCGACTGCCCCTAATGCTATTAATATTACAGTTATGGAAATTGCTAAAAGTTGTGTTCGAATACTCTTAAATTTGCTAAACATTTTAATCCATCCTTTCGTTTTAAATTAACTCTTTTCAATATTAGGATATATTCATTTTATGTATATACTTCTGTATAATTTAGTACTCTGGCACTTATTTATACAATATAATATAATAATACTATGATTTTATACAATAAGATATCGATTTTTTTGCTAATACGATATTTTATCCTGTGTAATTTATGGTAAAGAAAGTCTCAGCTTTATATTTTAAAGCTGAGACTTTTTATATATCTTAATTATCTTGCAAATTATGATTTCAAATTTTTATTTAGGGTTATTTTCATAATAGGTCTTCTCTATTGGTAAGTCTATCGAGGGTATAATAACCTTGGCTTTAAAGAGGTCTCCATCTATTTCAATTGAAAGACTTCCTCCTTGAAGTTCAAGTATACTCTTAGCAATTGATAGACCGAGCCCTGAACCTTCAGTGTTTCTTGACTTATCTCCCCTTTTAAATCTTTCGAATATTTCTTCATTATCAAAATCCATTTCATATGAAGCCATATTTTTTATTATGATAATTATTTTTTTATTCTCCTCTATTAAATCAATATATACTCTAGAATTTGGTTGAGAATATTTCAATGCATTGTTTATTAGATTCTCAAATACCCTCCAAGTCCTTTTCCCATCTAAATTTGCATAAACCTTTTCCTCAGGCATCTTTAGTCTAAATATTAAAGATGACTCGTTAATTTTTCCATCAAGCTCTGCTAATGTTTGTTTTAAAAGCGCAGTTACATCTACCTTTTCCATATTAAATTCTACTGCACCACTGGCCATTTTAGAGGCTTCAAACAAATCATCAATAAGAGTCTTAAGTCTCTGGGATTTTCTTTCTAATACTTCTATATAACTCTGTGTTTCTTCCTTAGTTATATCTTCTTTTTTTAGTAAATCCACATAATTTATAATAGACGTAAGTGGCGTTTTTAAATCGTGGGACACATTAGTTATAAGCTCAGACTTAAGCCTTTCGCTTTTTATCTCATTTTCAAGAGATTTTTTAAATCCAGCCTTCATATTGTTTATGTTATGGGCTATTTTCAAAAGATCTCCGCTCCCCTTTTCTTCTATAGTATAATTAAGATTTCCTGAAACTATTTCTTCTGTTCCTTTTGTAAGTCTACTGAAAAATCTACCTATCTTAGAAATGTAGAACAACATAAAAATCATGTAACACAGTATATATGCCATTGATGCTATTGCTATCATTCCTGTGAAACTTGACCTTAAAAGTATCCAAATAACTATTCCCATTGTAGATACTCCAAGTAATAAAGTAAGTAGAATTTTAAACTTATCACTTTGAATTACATGGCTACGTAATAATCTGTTCAATAGAGATTTTTTTATCACTTCTCTAAATCCTTCTTTATTTCTTTTTAAATCAATTGCCAGCTGCACATTCTTAATAAGATAGAATATATAAACGGCTACAATCGTAATGCTATAAATTTGTGTGAATTCATAGGGCTTATAAAAAAACATCAAATTATTAAGATATATCTTCATTATAAAGAGATATATTAAAAATATAAATATTTTTAAATCTAAGGGTACTTTTTTGTACCACTTTATTCCCTTTTGAAGAATGGTTATCTCGTCCTTCTTTTTCTTCAATAAATATATTAGAATAGGAAGTCCTATTACTAATGAGACAATGGCAATTACCATTTCTTTAATAAGTCTTTCTTTTACAGAATTATAGTAATTGTAATTCTCATATATAGAACTATTTTTATCTATATCCTTCGGAACAATAAAATATAATTCTCCGCTAGTTTCACTAACTAACTGATCTATAGGGAACATTTCATCAGTATTCTTATCTAAAGATTCTTCAGAAAATTTTATACTGTATAAGGCGTTATCTTTCACATACTTATCTATATCTGAAATATCTTCTATATTTGTATTTATAACAGTGTTTTTCGCATTTGTAATATAGTATTTTATCATAGCTGTTTCACTTATAGCACTTTTAATATTTTCATAGTCTTCATTTTTATATGCAACTATTTCCTTTTTTAAGTCTTCTAAAGTTTTAGTGTTTTTTATTTTCATCTCTTCAAGTTCTTTATTTTTTGCCTCAAT
Source organism: Clostridium vincentii (assembly GCF_002995745.1). GTDB lineage: Bacteria > Bacillota > Clostridia > Clostridiales > Clostridiaceae > Clostridium > Clostridium vincentii. The sequence goes on from NZ_PVXQ01000005.1 coordinate 23,976, forward strand.
TAACCTATTAACCTCAGGTATATTATTTAGATTCTTTGCCTCATCTATACTATATTGATATTTGTTGTATATTTCATATTCCCTATCTTGCAAATTAGAATCATATACTGTTTTAGATGAGGTTACCTCATATTCTGTAACCTTATAATCATCTGATTTTAGGGAATAATCTTTGTATATACCATTAAGTGCTCGTATATTATAAGCATAACCCCTTAATTCAGATTTGAATTCAGATTTGAATTCTGAGCTAGTAAAGTAAGTATCTGTCTTTAAATAACTTCTATTTTTTATTAAATCACTTACTGCCAGGGTTGTTAGTCCAAGCATATAAACAGATATAATAAAAACTATAAAAAATCTATATTTACTTTTCAATTTTATAACCAATACCCCACACCACCTTCAGATATTTTGGTTCCTTTGGATTAATCTCTATCTTCTCTCTTATTCTTCTTATATGAACTGACACAGTATTTTCTCCATTATAAAATGGTTCTCCCCAAACTCTTTCATATATTTCCTCAATTGAAAATACCCTTCCCTTATTCCTCATTAAAAGTTCAAGAATCTTATATTCTGTAGAGGTAAGATTCCTCTCTTTTTCATCCACTGTCACCATCTTTGAATTTTTATTTAATATAAGTCCTCTAACATTTATCTCATCTTCACTCTCTTTATAATTTCCAAAGTCTGTATATCTTCTCAGCTGAGATTTAACTCTAGCTACTAATTCCATTGGATTAAAAGGTTTTGTAATATAATCATCTGCTCCTATATTAAGTCCTAATATTTTATCAGTATCCTCTGATTTAGCTGATAACATTACTATGGGAATGTTTTTACTTTCTCTAATTTTAAATGTAGCTTTAATTCCATCCATTCTAGGCATCATTATATCCATTAATATAAGGTGAATTTCTTCTCTTTCTAGAACCTCTAAGGCTTCTATCCCATCTACTGCATGAAATACTTTTATCCCCTCATTTTTCAAATATATTTCAATAGCTTCCCTTATTTCATAATCATCATCTACAACTAAAACATTATATTTGGCCACAATATTCACCCCTTTTTTACATTATACATGTTTATAAGTCTCTCCCACAATTAGATCTTCTTCATATAAAATGCAAAGGCATCCTTACTATAACCATTTGCTTTATCTACAACCTTTATATTTCTAATATGGTAGACCTTGCCCTTATAATCCTTTGCTTGATTGTCACATATATATGCATAATCATAGTTACCTTCCTCTACCCATTTCATAAAAATATAGGTATGGGTTGGAACTCCATTTTTATCGCCATCCCCATCTGTTGTGAAACATATATCTCCGAGTTTTAGTTCCTCATAATTGCTTTGTTTTTCCCAACCCTTTGCCTTTAAAAAAGTTAAAATTTGGGATATGTTATTTGTTTCATTAGGAACATTAAAATTGTTTTTCCTTAATACTTCAGCTATAAAATAAACACAGGTATTAGCTGAACTACCATTATTTAATTTTGTTGCTGTAGCATTTACATTCGTTCTATTCCATTTGTCATCTAGAAAATTATATACATCTGCATTAGAATATAAAGTTTCTCCATCTACATCTTTTTTTTGTATAGATTGATAAATATTTATTGCTATAACTATTATCACAAATAATATTAAAAAATTCCTCAATTTTTTCATATGTCATCCCCCTAATACAACTAATTATACAAGGTAGTTTTTACAAAATACTTGGGATAATTCTTTCGAATTTATTAAGAAATCAAAAAGAGCATTACCCTCCAACTATTTGGATGGTAATGCTCTTTTATCTAATTTAAACCTATTTCTACACTATTCTACTCTTTATATACAACTGTTTAATATCCTTCTAGTCTATTTTGTTATCATCATTACAATTTTTTCACAGATTTCATGAGTGATCAAAGAATCTGCAATAGATGGTTCTGGTGTTTCATGATTTTCAACACAACTAATAAAATGATCTACTATTTGATAGAATCCACGTTTATATAATGTCGGTTGCCAGTCACCAAATTTGGATATATTCATATCTTTATCATGAAACTGAGTTGTTTCCACAAAATTATCTACTACGAATTTATTTTCAGCAGTCATATATTCTATTATTTCTTCAGTAACGCCATTATTTCTATTCATAATTCCAATAGCAGTACATTCATCTCCAATTAATTCAATAATTACATTATGAAGTAAATTATCTTTCTCTAAGTAGCGAACATGAAGATCTTTTACCTCAGTACCCATTAAGAAACGAAGAGTATCAACAACATGTACAAAGTCTTCAACAATAGCACGTCTTGTTTCATCTGGAAATTTAAATCTATTTTTCTGTATAATAATGATATCTGCTTTTCCATGCTCTTTTAGTTTATTTATCATAGGAGCAAATCTTCTGTTAAACCCAACCATAGCAACTAGACCTTTTTCCTTTGCTAGTTTTACTAGCTTTTTAGTCTCTTCAAAGTTTAATGATATTGGTTTATCTATGTATACATTAATACCATTTTGAAGAAGCTTTTCTGCTATTTTAAAATGAGCCACTGTGGCAGTACTTACAAAAGCTGCATCTATACCTTTTTTTATTAATTCATCTACCGTTTGAACTGATTGAGTAATTCTATATTTTTCTGATAATTTATTTAAAGTGTCAATATTTCTAGTACAGAGTATAACCTCTACATCTTCTTTTTCAGTAAGTACTGGTAAATATCCCTTTTGTGCTATATCTCCTAGTCCTATAATTCCAATTTTCATTTAATAAATCCTCCTTAAAAAAAATGATTTACTCTCATTATTATATTCAAAATAGCACAGCCGTAGTATACAACTGTGCTATTTCTTTGATTTTCGATTTACTTAAACTATATATTTCTCTACTAATTCCTTAAACTTCTCTTGAGATGTTTCAATCCATTTATAAAAAGTTTCATCAGAAATATCAACTAATTGTGCTAATTCATATAAAAATTCTGGGACTTTCTCCTGTGGCAAATCTCCATAATTAATACCAAGACGAGCTTTATCTATCTCATGACTACCATCCATATGTAACTCAAATACATTTCTAGATTGTCCCTCTACTTTTTTCATTTTCCCAGTTAGTCCTATCTCACCTATTTCATGTACACTACAAGAATTAGGGCATCCTGAAATGCGGACTCTAGGAAGAATATCCTTTGTAAAGTTATTATCTCTAAATAATTTTATAGTATCCTCTAAGGTACTTTGACTATTAAGTACTCCTATCTGGCAAGTTGGAACTCCTATACAGCATACTGATTGCTCTAATTTTGTATCGCCGCCTAGATTTTTTGTAAGTTTAATCAAATCTTTAGCTTCTCTGCCATCTAGATTCCTTATATATAATCCTTCTGTCATTGTAAGCCTTATTTCGCTGCCATTAATCTTATCTAATTTATCTAAAATACGCTTCATAGTATCTAGTTTTAAATTTCCACCAATGGGATGGAAATAAACACTATATAAGCCTTTCTGCTTTTGGCTAAATAATCTAGGATTTTTAACAATTGTTTTAATTCCAGGCTTACGATCATATCTAGTTACAGGATTAACATCTAAATTATTATTATCCTTGGCTTCCTGTAAATATTTCTTATAGCATTTTATGAACTCATCCTTACCCATTCTCTGAACTATAAATCTTATTCTAGCTTTTGCTTTATTTTCATAATCGCCTTCATTTATAAAGAGATTTGTTATTGCCTCTACATGATATAGTACATCTTTAGGTTCAACCAATTCATCATAATCTACTGACAATGCTGGATTACGTCCAATACCACCACCTAAAAATAATCTGAAATACTCTTTACCATCTTTCTTAACCGCTAAAAATCCAAGGTCTGTAGCTGTACAATGTGCCTCATCCTCTTCGCTATTAGAAAATCCTATTTTCATTTTTCTTGGTAGCTTATACAGATGTATTTTCTTTAAAATATGTTTGCCTACTTCATTTGCATATGGGCTAACATCAAATTCCTCTTCAGGATCTACTCCTGCTAGTGGTGACATAGCAACATTTCTTGGAAAGTTTCCACCAGCTCCCCTTGTATAAATATCCTTTTTTAAACCCTCTTCAATTATGTCACAAATCTGATCTATTGATAAACTATGTATTTGTATAGATTGGCGAGTAGTTAAATGTACGCTATTCAAATTATATTTAAAGGCAAAATTATATACGGTTTTTAAATCTTCTTTAGTTATAATTCCTGATGGAATCCTTAACCTTACCATAAATTCTGCTCCACCACGATGAGCGTATACTCCCATACCTCCAGAAACCTTTTTAAAGTCCATTGAAGTTACTTCTTTTTTTATAAATTTATGTCCTAATTCTCTAAACTCAGGTATTTCTCCTAATAGAATTGATTTTAAATTATCCATTTTAACTACATTCCTTTCGTTGCACCCAAGGCGCAGAAGTATATTAACATTTAGTAATTTTTTTACTACTTTAAGTATAATATATGTATACATATAAGTAAAATAAAAAAAAGATGATTTCGTGCTTTTCTACACGAAATCATCCTCTTCTTTTTAGCACTTAAGATTTCCATACTTATCCTTATCTAAAATAATTAAGACTCTTGTCAATTCTTCAACATGCTCTTTCTCATCTGTGATTATTTCTTTAATAATTCTTCTTATAGTATTATCACTTAAATTAAGTATAAAATGTTCATAAAGTAATATAGCTTCTAGCTCTCCTTTTATTGCATCTCTAATATTTACAAGAAGATTAGTATTCTTATTACTTTTATTATTGTAATCACTATATTTTCCCTTATCTGATATTTTTATATTTTTTTCTGCGCCTTCCTTTAATCCCTTTAATTCCTCATCTATTGATCTTAAAGCTTCTAAAAACATTGCGTAATGGCTCTTCTCATCATCCATAATTTCATAAAATATTTCTTTTAATTCCTTATTATCTGTTGATGCTATAAAGTACCTATAATCGTTAATTGCCAGCAATTCTGCTATAAGACCTTCCCTTAGAAATCCATCTACACTTTTTGCTATCCCTTCTGGTTGTCTTTCAGTTGTGTAACTCATAATATCCTCCTAAATTTTATATATATATCTTATATATGCTTGTACTTCGTTCTTCATTCACTATAATGAATTAAAAGCATTTGAAAAGATGATTCTAATCTTATTTTAGGTTGATTTTTAGCGGTGGCTCTATATCTATTGGTAGTAGTGTTTTATATATTCGTGTCCCTAATCTATCATTAAACTCTTGTTTTGCTTCTTTTATAATGATTGGATCTAATAAAATATCTATTGCAGATGCAGACATAATTTCTGCTGCTTTTTGCATTGCTTTATCACCAATACTATTTCCTGCCGTTACCTCGCCTCCTACTCTGAAAATAGAAGAAAGTTTTGATAATGCTTCCATATTTATTTCTTTTCTTGGAGATTCATCTATATCAAATATAAATTCCTTTTTACCAAGCCTAACTTTTACAGGAATAATTTCATCCTTAAATTTATTATCTTTAATTGCTTTTAAAGCACGTAAATGACTCTTAAAAGAGAATTCATCTAATTCCATTCTGCTAAACGGATAAATATCTAAAATATTTTCAGCTGTTTCTCCCATAGAAATTTGCTCAAACTCTGGTGGTACAAACATGGATTCTAAAAATTTTGGTGCTGCCATTTGATATGGTTTTTTTCCTCGTTCTAAATAATAAGGTTTATTTGTCATACTTTCGCATCCGCCAACTACGTATATATCTCCCATACAACTTTTTATCATAGCTGTAGCAATTCCAACTGTTTCTAGACTTGATGCACATTGCCTGTCTATAGTTGTCGCCGGTATATGATCTGGAAGACCTTCTCCAATTGCACAAACCTTAGCAACATTTCCTGGTAATCCTAATATATTCCCAAAATAAACATCATCAATCTCATTTTGATCAATGTTACTTCGTTTTACCGCTTCTTTAATAACAATACTTCCTAATTCATAATCCTTTATTGATGCTAAACTTCCACCATATTTTCCAACTGCAGTTCTTACAGCCGAAATAATTACAGCATCTCTTTTCATTATTATTTTCACTCCCTTGCATAATTAATAACTCCTACATTCTCTGGAATAAATAATTCTGCTTCTGTTTTTCTCAAAACTTCTTCTATTGTTGTGTGTGAAAATATTTCTACAAGCTCTAGTCTATTATTTCTCACCTTCATTACTGCAAGATCTGTAATTATTAAATCTACGCACTTTAAAGCCGTGATTGGCAGAGTACATAATTTCTTTATTTTAGACACACCATTCTTATTTACATGAGTAGTCAACACTATAACCTTTTTTGCCTTTTGGGCTAATTCCATGCCGCCACCAATTCCAGGTGTTAACTTTCCTGGGATAATCCAATTTGCAAGATCTCCTTTTTCAGATACTTCTAATGCACCTAAAATAGTTAAATCAATTAAGCCAGCACGAATAATCGCAAAGGATGTACAGCTATCAAAATAAGAGGATCCCTGGACATTTGTACATGGAAATCCTCCTGCATTAGTATTATTTTCATTTTCATTGCCTTTATTAGGTGAAGTTCCTATACCTAACAGCCCATTTTCTCCATGAAACCATACATTCTTTTTCTCCCCAACATAATTTGCAACCAAGGTAGGAATTCCAATTCCTAGGTTTACTACAGAATTATCTTCAATTTCTTGAGCTGCACGTTTTGCCATTAATTCTCTTTTTGCCATGGCCATGTCCATCTTCCCCCTTCACCAGTGACAATTATATCTACAAATATACCTGGAGTAATAATTTCCTCTGGATCTAGTTCACCAATTGAGACAATCTCTTGCGCATGAACAATTGTTAAGTCACATGCCATAGCCATTAAAGGATTAGTGTTTCTTGCTGTTTTATCATATATTAAATTGCCATATGGATCCGCTTTCTTAGCATAAATAACTCCTACTTCAGCTCTTATTGCAGGTACTACCATATAAGCCCTATTATTCACATCTATTATTTGATAGTTTTTTCTTATCATTGTATCTATTCCACTATCAACCAAAACTCCACCTAAACCTACACCACCTGCTCTGATACATTCTACGAAAGTACCCTGTGGTATAAATTCAACCTCCATTTTCTTTTCTGTCATTAATCTACCTGCTATAGGATTTGATCCAATATGTGTAGTAATCATTTTTTTAACCTGTCCATTACATACTACTGGCCCTATTCCTACTTCCGGGAATGCTGCATCATTACTGATTAGTATTAAATTTCGTACATTCTTTTCAAAAATGGCCTTTGTAATTAATGGCGAAGTTCCAACCCCACCAAATCCACCACACATTAAAGTAGTTCCGTTTTTAATATACTCCATTGCATATTCTAATGTCTTAATTTTATTATATTGATTTTCAATCAAGATATTTACTCCTTTTCATATCTCTAATAAATTTTCAATCCTTCTTCAACAGAACTAATCACACAATCAATTCGTCTTATAATTTCATCAAGTTCAGTATATTCTACAATAAAAGCAGGCGCTACCATGGCCATATCACCTCTAACTCCTTTGTCACACCCTGTACTTGTTTCTAAAAACATTTTTTGCTCAAGTGCTGCTTTACTAATCAGACTTGAATATTTCACTTTTGCGTCAAATGGTTCCTTAGTTTTTTTATCCTGAACAAACTCTATACCAATCATTAACCCTAAGCCACGTACTTCACCTACGCTTGGATGTTTCTTTGCCATCTGGATTAAACCTTTTAAAAGATACTCACCTTTTTTGGCAACTTTTTCAACTAACTGATTCTTTTTTAATATTTCAAATGTCTTTACAACAACTGCAGCCCCAAGAGGATTACCTGCCCAAGAATATCCTGCTAAAAATTCACCAGAATTTGCATTCAAACCTTGATATACTTTCTCACTACATGCAACTGCTCCAATTGGGAAATAACCACCTGAAAGAGCTTTTCCTAAAGCAATAATATCAGGTATAATTCTAAAATGTTTATAGGAAAAATATTTTCCTGTTCTCCCTATTCCAGCCATGACTTCATCATCGATTAACAGTACATTATATTTATCACATATTTCTCTAATTCGTGTGTAATAACCCTCTTCAGGATAATTACCACATATAGACATTCCCGAAACCGGTTCCATTATAAACGCGGCTACAGTATCATCACCTTGACATAATATCTCATTCTCTAAAGCTTGTGCACATTCAAAATTACATTTTCCACGTTCTTTGTTATACCAACAGCGATAGCAGTAAGCTGGGGGAATATGACCAAAATCAGTAAGGTATTGATCATATCCTTTTCGCCTTCCTGTAAAACCAGTTATAGATAATGCCCCCATAGTACTCCCATGATAACTTTGCCACCTAGAAATAATTTTATATTTATTATCTAATCCAATATTTATAAAATACCTTCTTGCTAATTTCATTGTAATTTCAACGGCTTCTGATCCTCCACTAACACTAAATACTTTAGTGAAATCATAGTCAGATGCTTCACAAATTTTTTGACATGCGGTCTCTAATACATCTGTCACGCAATCCCAACGATAAACAAATGATATCTTATCAGATTGCTCTTTTAATGCATCTCCCATTTCCTTCATACCATGCCCAAGGCTTACAAGTACGGCTCCACTTGTACCATCAATATATTCATTTTCATCTGAGTCATATAAATATATACCTTTTCCATGAGTTATTACCGGATATTTCTTTTTAAAAAATGGATTTAGTACACAAGATTCTTTATTCATATTTACACCCTCTTCTATAGAAGTATAATAATCTAAAGAAGATTTATGCCATTTAAGATGCAATCAAAAAAAATAACAAACCAGTATGCTTGTGTATTTTGCATACTGGTTTGTTATTATCTTTTATGTGCCTAAAATAAATTTACGCTATCTAAAAAGCTCTGTAGTCTTTCATGCTTTGGATGATTAAATATTTCATCAGGAGTTCCAATTTCAGCAATTTTTCCTTCATTAAAAAATACTACTCTATCTGAAACTTCTTTTGCAAAGGCCATCTCATGAGTGACTATAATCATTGTCATCCCAAGTTCTGCAAGTTCTTTTATAGTCACAAGAACTTCCCCTACAAGTTCTGGGTCAAGAGCTGAAGTTGGCTCATCAAAAAGTATAACATCTGGATTCATTGCTAATGTTCTAGCAATTGCAGTTCTTTGTTTTTGCCCTCCTGATAGCATATCTGGATATGTATCTACTTTATCTTCTAATCCAACTTTAGTTAAATAAAGTCTAGCAATCTTTTCTGCTTCTTCAGCTGTCTTTTTTTGCACAATTCTTGGTCCACTCATCACATTTTCTAATATAGTCATATTAGAGAATAGGTTGAAATTTTGAAATACCATTCCTACTTTTGCTCTGAATTTATTAATTTCAAAAGGAGTTTTTCCAACAACTTTTCCATTAAATAAAATTTTCCCTTTATCTTTTTTATCAAGAAAGTTTATACATCTAAGAAATGTACTTTTACCTGATCCACTTGATCCAATTATGCTTACTACTTCTCCACGCTCTATTTTAAAATCTACGCCTTTAATTACTTTTAACTTTCCGAAACTTTTATGTAAATTTTTTATTTCAATCATTTATGCTCGCCTCTCATTACGTTTTAATCTGTTCTCAATCATCTTTAGTATCTTACTCATTCCATATGTAAGAACCATATAGAAACAAGCAGCATCAAAATAAATTGGGAAAATAGAGTATGTTGCCGCTGCAGTCTGTCTTGCAATCATCATTGTCTCTGAAATAGTTATTACACTTGCAAGAGATGAATCTTTGATTGCCAAAAGGAATTGATTTCCTAATGCTGGAACTCCGCTTTTAAATGCTTGAGGAAAGATAACATGTCTAAATGCTTGGAATTTACTCATTCCAATAGCACATGCTGCCTCGTCTTGTCCATAATCAACTGATCTAATTGCACCACGGAAAATTTCACTAATATATGCACCATTATGGAAAGCTAGCCCCACAACAGCTGTAACAAATCGATCTAATTTAATCCCCATCTGCGGTAAAGCATAAAATATAAAAAATAACTGTAACAATAGCGGTGTTCCACGAACAAGTGCTACATAAATATCAGTTATTATGCATAATGGCTTTATTTTTGTCATTTTTAATATATTTGCAAAAAGACCAAAAACTGTACCTAAAAGTATTGATAAAATTGATAGTTCTAAAGTAATCAATACACCCGGTAAAAAGTTAGGTAAATATTCAATTGCTGTAGAAAAGAACTCAACTACCCCATCCTTAATTCCTAATAAAAACTCTACTATTTCCATAAATTCTCTCCTTATTATTAAAATATAAGTAGATATGTAGTTATCTAACCACATATCTACTCAAGATTACTTTTCTAATATATTAGTACCAAACCAACGTTGACTTATTTCTTCGTAAGTTCCATTTTCAGTTATTACTTTTAATGCTCTATTTAATTCTTTCAATAGATCTTCATCTTCTTGACGTACAGCAATTCCAATATCCTCTGTATAAAGCAAAGGTCCAACAGCTACTAAGTTATATTCAGCTGGTGCTTGTATCCCTACAAATCTACTAGTTACAATTCCATCTGAACGTCCGTCTGAAGCTGCCATAAAGTTCTCAATATCACTTTCAAATTGAACTGCTTCTTTAATATTATCCATAGTCTCTAGTTCTTTTTGAAAAGTTGTACCAGTAACAACTCCTACTTTACCATCTGTTAAATCTTCAATTGAGTTTAAATTTAAATCTTTCTTTGCAAAAAATTGTGCACCATCATAATAATATGGTTCAGTAAAACTTACTTCCTTTAATCTGTCCTCTGTAATAGCCAAACCACCAATAACTGTGTCAAATCTATCACTTTTTAATCCTCCAACAATACCATCCCATTGAGTTGTAATTGGTTCAGCCTCAACTCCCATCTCACTAGCAAGTGCATTTGCAATATCCACATCAAAGCCGACTACGTCACCGCTATCATCAATGGAATTGAATGGTGGATAAGCACCTGATAATGCATATGTGAATTTCCCTTCCTCCTTAATTTTTTCTAATGTTGATTGATCTGATTGTCCTCCACATGCTATCAATGACATGCTTAATCCTACTGCCATAACTACTGCTAAAAATTTTTTCTTCATAATAACTGCCTCCTCTAAAAAAAATAAGTCATTTAAGACAGCAACTATGTTATCTTAAATGACCTCTTCGTCTTTTAATTTGTTTCTTTATTTTAAGTTGTCTTGTTTTCTTAATTATACCAGTTGCTATTCTTTGATACAATAAGCATACTTCCAAACTTATTTGTGCATATGCTTAATACATACTATAAAACTTATATTTAAATTTTTTTGACTATTAGTTATCCTAAAGAATATCTTGTATTTTTAATGCCAACATAATTTTAAATTTATCTTCTTCATTTCTCATATCATACTCTGTAATTTCTTTAATTTTTTCAATTTTATAGTTTATAGTATTCCTATGTACAAACATATAATCTGCCATTTCTTGTACGCTAGCATTATGATTAATATATTCCCTTAAAAAATTGATATACTCAGTGCCATTAATCTCATCAAATTCTAATAGCTTTTGGAAAATTTCATAATATAATTCTTGTAGTATTTCATTATTTTCCATAGATATCAATAATTTATAAACTCCCATATCTTTATAGCACATATGATATGATTCATTTTTAATCGCCATTTTATAAGATGAAATTGCTTGTTTATAACTTGTGCCCAAATATGTAATACCACTTAAAATATTTCCTATTCCCATATGAAATGTAAAATCAGCTTTTTTCATTAATAACTCTTGTTCTATAACTTCTATACAAGACATAATTTCGTCATATTCCATATCAATTAAAATTAGAACTAAAAAATTATTATCATTGATGATACTGAATTTTTCACTAACTTGATTAATAATTGCTTTTATCTTATATCTAGCAAGATTAATGTTAAAATCGTTATTTTCTTTATCATAGTCTTCAATTTTAATAGTAATAACACAATAATCACTATCAACTTCAAAACCATATCTCTCAAGTTGTGACCTATATAGTTCAATATCTTCTGAAGAATAAATAGCATTTTTAAAAGCCTCAGAAATACTCAGTTCATTTTGTTCACTGCCTACAATTTTATTGGCAAATTCTCTAGTTAAATTCACTAGGTGTACATGCCATGGTATAGTTAATAACGGAAATTTATTCTTATTACAAAAATCAATAATTTCTATAGGTATACATTCTATATTAGGTCCAATATTTACTATTATTCCGCAAGCATTATTTGCGTGTAAACTTTTCACAAGGTTAAGCAACCATGACTTTTCTTTATATGGCACTCCTGTGGTTATTACAAGTTCACCACCACTAATATATCCATCTACGTTTTCATTTTCTACTATATGTACCCATTGAACAAGTTTCCCCATCCCTTCCTGTCCTGCAATAAGGCTTATTTCAAATTTCTTTTCATAATTATAATATAGTCCTTCCAATCTAATTGACATACTCATCTCCCTTTCTTATCATGAGCTCTAATTCTAAATGTGAGCCTTTTCTCGTCTCAAATTTTTCTTATTTCTATATGTAAATCATACCATATTTAAGATTAAAAAAGGATGATTTCGTGTTTCTCTACACGAAATCGTTCTTTTATTAGTAAAATCACTATATTTCTCTTTAGCTAATATTTTTACATGTTTTTTAGGTTCTCTTTCATAGAATATAATGATAAGAACTATAGGGTGGTCTTGCAGTGGATATTAAAAATATGATTAATCAAATGACACTAGAAGAAAAAGCATCTATTTGCTCTGGAAAAAACATATGGGAAACCCAAGATATAGAAAGACTTTGTATACCTTCAATAACTCTAACGGATGGCCCTTATGGGGTTGTAAAACGATTATCCGGTTTTAGTGATATTGTCCCATCTACATGTTTTCCAACCTCTTCTGCTATGTCATCCTCTTGGGATGTAGATCTTCTTTATGATATAGGGAAAGCTATTGGTGAAGAATGTCAAGCAGAGAATGTTGGTATAATTTTGGCACCTGCTATGAATATTCAACGATCCCCACTAGGTGGAAGAAACTTTGAATATTTTTCAGAAGATCCCATCTTAAGTGGAGAAATTGCTGCAGCTTTTATAGAGGGAGTTCAAAGCCAAGGTGTTGGGGCCTGTGTAAAACATTATGCTGCAAATAATCAAGAATATCGTAGACAGGTTGTTAATAACATCATTGACCAACAAGCCTTGAATGAAATCTATTTCACTAACTTTGAAAGAGCGATTAAAAAATCCAATCCTTGGGTTACCATGGCTGCCTATAATAAGCTAAATGGGATACATTGTACAGAAAATAAATATTTATTAACAGATGTTTTAAGAAATGAATGGAACTTTCATGGATTTGTTGTATCAGATTGGTATGCAGTAGATTCAATAGTAAATTCATTAAAAGCAGGCCTTGATCTAGAAATGCCTTCTTCCTATGGTATCAACAGTAAAAAGATTGTTGAAGCTGTACTAAATGATACTTTAGATGAATCAATTCTTGATAATGCAGTAGAAAATATTTAAAATATAGTATTTAAAATTGCTGAGAATCAAAAAGATAATGCTACTTATAGTAAATATAAACATAACTACTTAGCTAGAAAAGCTGCGAGGAATTGTATTGTTCTTCTTAAAAACGAAAACAATCTTTTACCTCTAAAAAAAGAAAAGCTGAAGAAGAAAAAGATAGCTATCATTGGAGAGTATTCAAAAAAGCCAAGATATCAAGGAGAGGGCAGTGCTCATGTTACTCCTACAATGATTGAAAATGGCTATGATGAGATTGTTAAACTAACTGGAAATTCAACTAAAATATATTATTCAAAGGGATACAATATTACTGAAGAAATTATAAAAAATGATACTTATCTTATTAAGGAAGCTACACGAGTCGCAAAAATATCAGATCTAGTAATACTCTTTTTAGGTACTCCAGAATCTTATGATGAAGAGGATCATGATAGAGAAAATATTGATTTACCAGCAAATCAAGTAGAATTACTTAAAGAGATTGCCAAAGTTCAAAAAAATATAATAGTAATTCTTAGCAATGGTTCACCAGTTACTATTTCACCTTGGTATAAATATGCAACTTCTATTTTAGAAGCCTGGCTCACAGGCCAAGGAAGTGGCGGCGCTATTGCAGATGTTTTATTTGGCATAGTAAATCCATCTGGAAAACTACCATCGACCTTTCCAATACAACTATCTGATAATCCCACTTACTTAGATTACGTGGACTCAGAGAACAATTTAGAATATAAGGAAGGGATTTTTGTAGGTTATAGGTATTATGACAAGAAAAATATGGAGGTTGAATTTCCTTTTGGATTTGGATTATCCTACACGACCTTTTGTTACAGCGACTTAACCTTAAGTAAAGATGTATTAAAAGACAATTACACCCTAGAGGTAAATCTTAAAATAAAAAATACAGGGGTATATTTTGGTAAGGAAGTTGTACAACTTTATGTAGGAAATTCCTTAGGTAATGTTCCAAGACCTATAAAGGAATTAAAAACTTTTACAAAAGTATCCCTTCATCCTGGTGAAGAAAAAAAAGTACGTTTTCGGCTTCATAAAAGAGATTTTTCTTACTATGATGTGATGATAAAAGATTGGGTAGTCAAAAGTGGTACTTTTCAAATCTTAGTTGGTAAATCTTCTAGAGATATTTGTTTAATGGAAAATATATCTGTTCAGTCTCCATATATACCTAAAATCAAATATACTAGAGATACATTCATAGGCGATTTCCTTCTACACCCTAATGCTAAAACATTTGTAGAATCTTTACTTAAAGATGCAGCACAATCTATAACAACTGATGAAAAAGCTCAAAAACAAATTATAGGATATTTAAAAAACATTCCAATAAGTAAATTACTAGTTATAAATAAGGGTAGCTTTACTAAAGGGATGTTAGATGAACTTCTTGAATTAGTAACATAACTAAAATCTATAATTTGTACCATTAAGTCCCAACAAGCAACAAGCCGTGGCAAAATTTAATTGCCACGGCTTGAATAATAATAAGACATGTGAAATAGAAACTTAATCGCAGATTTTTATTTCATTTCTACCATTTTCCTTAGCCATATATAATGCTTTATCCGCATTTATAAGACACTTATGAACTGAGTTGTTTTTATTATTTATTTCAGCAATTCCTTGACTAACAGTGACAAAGTCATTAATAGTTGAAGCCTCGTTTTTTATAGCAAGCCTTAAAATGTTTTCTTTAATTCTTTGTGCAACACTCAATGCACCTTCTATGTTTGTATCTGGTAGAATTGCAACAAACTCCTCTCCGCCATACCTTATTACTATATCTGAAGGACGAAGTAATGAAACTTTTATCTCCTGGGCAATTTTTTTAAGGCAATTATCCCCCTCTGGATGTCCATAATAATCATTGTAGCTTTTAAATAAATCAATATCTATCATAATAAAAGTTATAGACTTTTGTTCTCTTACACATTTTTTCCATTCATTTTCGACATTTTCATCAAAATATCTTCTATTTAGTATCCCTGTCAAAGAATCTAAAAATGTTTTTCCCGCTAATTCCAGCTCTCTTTTCTTGACATCTGTTATATCACTGATAATTCCGATTATACCGTCTACTTCGCCCAAAGAATTTTTATATGTTGTTTTATTTAAAATAACATATTTCTTTTCATCATTACTGCCTTCATATTCATACTCATACATCTGAGTTCCCGGATTATCAAATAACTGCTTGTCCATATATGTAAATTTTTTATTCTTTTCTTTTTCAAAGATGTCCTTTGTTGTTTTTCCAATTATTTCTTCTTTACTTTTACCTACAATATCTTCAAAAGCCCTATTACATCCAAGGAATATCCTTTTCTTATCTTTATAAAATAAAGGAACAGGCATTAAATCTATTATTGTTTTAATAAATTCATTATATGTTTTTTCTTTTCTCTCAAAATCTCTTTTTTCAATTCCTCTTATTATGGTTTTTTCTAGTAGTTCTCCTGAAATTTCACTCTTTATAATATAATCAAATGCCTCATTTTCAAAAGATTTAACTGCAATTTTTTCATTCCCGTGTCCAATCAATAAAATTATTGGGGTATCAATATTTTTTACATTTATAAATTTTTGTATGAATTCTAGCCCCTTTATTTCTGGACAATTATAATCTAAAAATATGCAATCCATAATATTTTTTGCTAGTTCTTTTAAAGCTTCTCCAGGATTAGTAAACTCAAAAATTAAATATTCATGCTTACTATTTGCTTTTATCAACATTTTCCTTATTCTAACTATTTCTTCCGGATTATCATCAATTATTGCTATCTTATACTTCATTTATCTTTACCTCATCACTTTAATTAATATTTGCTACTTCTTAAACACAACACAAATGATCAATTTATCTCAAAATCAAATCAATTATTTGTATTTATATGTAATATTATAACATATATTACCTTATGATATGGTATTATCTTCAGATCATTTACTCTACAGAATCCCTATATTAATATAGAATTTAAAGTTTCATCCTCATCAATAAATCTTTTAGCAATGATTCTATTTTCTTCAACATGAATATAAGTATATCTGTTTGGTTTTATTGAAGGCGCAATATCTATAGCCTTCTTAAAATCTTCTTTGCTCATTTTTAAAGTTTTAACATAATTAAAAAAACCTGTTTCTGTTAATATCTTTGAGATTCTTTTAAATCTATGGTCTTGAACTTTGGACATAATATAGGTTGCCATTCCAACTTGTATTCCATGGAGCTGTGGAGTCTCAAGAAATTTATCTAAGGCATGAGAAATTAAATGTTCAGCTCCTGAAGCTGGTGAACTATCCCCTGCTATTTCCATTGAGATACCATTTAGTGTTAGTGAATCCACTAGCTCTTTTAAAAACAAATCATCCTTAATAGTTTTAAATTCAGTTCTTACAAAACTATTTACTGCTTTTTTAGAAATCATAGTGGCAAAGTCATCGACAATTACCCTTCCGTTTTCCTCTTCGAATTTCCAATCATAAAGAGCTGTAATATTTGATACTAAATCTCCAATTCCTGAGAATATAAATTTCTCAGGTGCTCCTTTAATTACATCAATATCTACAATTATGCCGTAAGGTGTTTTTGCAGAAAGAGACATTCGTTTTCCACCTACTAAAAGTGATGCACCTGGACTTGAAAATCCATCATTAGAGGTTGAAGTTGGTATGCTTATGAATGGTAGTTTTTTTATAAAGCTCATATATTTCCCAGCATCTATGGCTTTTCCACCACCAACTCCAATTAAAAGCTCTACATCATTTGGTATTTTAACGGCCTCTATGCTAATTTTTTCAAAATTTATATCTGTGATAGTTTCTATGTTTGCGATCTCAATATTAGCTTCTTCCAAGGAGTTGCGTATAGATTCTCCAAACAAATCCTCTATCCCCTCCCCATAACATATTGAAACCTTTTGAAACTTGGACTTTTTAATTAAATTTCCTATGTTATTAATATTCCCTTTTCCTACTTCTAGAATTGAAGGAATAGCTATTCTATGAGTTGATATTTTCATATTTTTCACCCCTTATAAATATTTTTTTAACTTATCCCAAACTTCTGAAAAGTTTTGGAATTCTATAAATTCTTTTTTTTCTTTTTTCAAAAGCTCTACTAATGACCCCTTAGCGAAAACCATGTCACATGCTAATGCAGGCTCAAGATCTGGGCTACTATCACCCGCATAAAAGATTTTTTTATAATTACCTTTTATCTTTTCTACTACACTTAATTTATTGATACCATAACGATCTGAATAAAACTCACTATTTTCATCTAAATCAAAGTAAATTCCATTATCTTTAAAAATCCCCTTATTGGAGTAAACATCTACCCCTTCTATATTATGCTTCTCAAATATCTTATCTATGTAATAACTTGTTCCAGCACTAATTACAATAAAATCTCCACCAGCATCTTTTACTTTCTTTATAAACTCTTTAGCGAAAGGATCAAAGGGAATATTTAAAATATCCTCTTCTATTTCAGCTTCACTTCTTTTCACATTATTAAAAACATAACTTAAATACTCGCGATCTTTCATTTTTCCACTTTTCCAATCTTTAAATAGAGGCAAAAACTCTTCTTTTAAATATGCCTCAGACAATATTTTATAAAAATCTTTTTCAGTAAGTGTTCCATCAAAATCGGATATAAATGCGAAATCTTTCATTATATTGACCTCCTTATTGGTTGTTTTTTTATATACTTATAATCTTCTTTCCTCTTCTTTTTTAAATTTATTTGTATATTGATAATAATTAATTTGCTTTAAGAGTTTTTCTTTATCTATAGGCAAACTTCCTCTTAATGAAATATAATTTGATGCATGATTACATCTAAATATTACTGGCTCATTTACATGAATATGCTCAATTAAAAGCTTAATTTCATTTAAAATCTCTTTGTCATTTAAAAGTTCAAATTCTTTATTTAAAATTTTATTATATAAGATAGTTCCCTCCTCCACCATAAGAGTCAATACACCTAAATAGTCGGGAGACATACTATTTATTATTTCACCAGTTCTAATTGCATGACTTTTGCTATTCTCTTTTCCACCAATTCCAGCTATTATAGTTACTGATAATAATATATTAGAATCCTTAACCTTCTTTGCTGCCTTAATTAACTCCTTACTATTTGCTCCTTTATTTATCTCATTTAAAACTTCATCATCTCCACTTTCAACTCCCATATATATCATGGATAAGCCTAAAGCTTTAAGATCACTTAATTCCTGTGGAGTTTTAAGTAGTATAGATTTTGGTGAACCATAGAGAGTAACCCTGCTACATTCTGGAAACAAATTTTTTATATATGTTAATATTTCCTTTAATTCTTCTACTTGAATAATCAGAGCATCCCCATCTGCTAAAAATATTTTTTCTACTGATTCATATGTTTTTCTAAAATAATTCATATCGTTTTTGATATCTTTCACGGACCTTATTGTAAACTTCTTAGATTTATACATATTACAAAAACTACATTTATTGTGAGAGCATCCTATAGTTGCTTGTATTATAATACTATTGCTTTCACTAGGTGGTCTGTATAATGGATAATCGTACATAACTATTTTCCCCTCTTATATTCTTTTTATTAGCTGTTAATTTCTATTTATCTAGAGTTACCTTTTTACAGCTTCTAAATTAATAACCCTTATTCCATATTATCTTTATAGTATATCTCTTCTCTTCTTATATATAAATAAAGGAATCATGAGAAAAATTATTATAGCACCACAAGCTGCAAAGCCAATTCTTGCATCAAATCCTTCTGTGATTAATCCAGCATAAAGATTTCCAAAGGGTGTAGAACCAGCGAAAACCAAAGTATATACGCTCATAACTCTACCACGGTATTCATTACTTGAATTAAGTTGCAGAGTTGAATTTGCACTTGAACTAAATGCGATAAAAAAGAATCCAGTAATTGCAAGAAATATCCCGGTTACCAAGAAAATATTAGTAAACCCAATAATAATTAAGAAAAATCCTACAATTAAAGGTACAATAAAAATAATAAACTTTTTTGGTCCACTCTTGCTTGATGTAGCTATAAACATAGACCCAAGAAAGGCTCCAATCCCCATAAAAGACATTAGAATACCAAATCCTGCTTCATTTTGATTCAATATTTGCTCTGCAAAGACAGGAACAAGTACATTGAAATTAGGGGCAAATGTGCCAACTATAGCCATAACTAATATAGTGTATAAAAGAATATCCTTATGATAGATATATTTAAGTCCATCCTTAATCTCTTCTATTATATTAGTGTCATTTTTAGGTTTTCTTTCTACTGGCTTAAGCTTAATGAAAAATAAACTTATTACAACAGCCCCAAAGCTGATTGAATTTGCAAAAAAGCAAATTGCCATACCCGCATAGCCCATTACTATTCCAGCAAGGGCAGGCCCTATAATTCTAGCTATATTAAAAACCATAGAATTCAATGCAATTGCATTCATTAAATCTTCCTTACCTACAAGCTCTATTACCATTGCCTGACGTGTTGGCATATCAATTGAATTAACTATTCCAAGCATTAGTGACATTATCAAAATATGCCAATACTGTATAGTTCCTTGCCAGACTAATATTGCAAGCATAAGAGTAATTATCAGAGAAGCTGACTGAGTTACTAATAAGATTTTTCTTTTCGAGAATTTATCTAAAATAACTCCTGCAAATAAAGAGAATATTAACAGGGGTGTAAACTGAAGTATTCCAATTAAACTTAATAAAAATGGTGAATCAGTCAAGGTATATGCAAGCCATGGTTGTGCTATATTCTGCATCCAGGTACCTATCAAAGAGACCCACATACCTATCCAATAATATCTGAAATTTTTATGTTTCAGAGAAGTAAAAGGATTATTAAATTTATCTTTAACATTATTTGTAATATTTATCTCTAGAAATTTTATAGTATCAATATTTTTGCTTTTATTTTTTAACTATCAAGTCTCTATAATATCCACCGCTATCCATAAGTTTCTCATGATTACCCATCTCTACAATTTCACCATTTTTAAGCACTATAATGACATCCGCATTTCTAATAGTTGAAAGTCTATGGGCAATTATAAGTGTAGTTCTTTCTTTTGCAATGTTATCTATAGCATTTTGGATTAATATTTCAGTTTCAGTATCAATATTTGAGGTAGCTTCATCAAGCACTAATATTGAAGGATTATGAGCAATTGCTCTGGCAAAGGAAAGTAATTGTCTCTCCCCTGCTGAAAATGTACTTCCTCTTTCCATAACCGGTTCATTAATGCCTTTTGAAAAGCCCTGAATTATTTTTTTTGCATGGGATATTTCTAAAGCTTTTTCTAGCTGAGCCTCTTCAATATTGTCATTTAATGTAATATTTGTCTTAATGGTTCCTGAAAACAGAAATACATCTTGAAGTACTACTGATATATTCTTTCTTAAATCCCTTTTCTTTATGTCATTAATATTTATCCCATCAATTAAAATTTCGCCCTTTTGTACTTTATAAAACCCACTAACAAGACTAATTATAGTTGTCTTTCCTGCACCTGTTTCTCCAACAAAAGCAGCTCTTTGACCTTGGTTTATAGTGAAACTTACACCCTTTAAAATCCAATCCTTATCATTATAAGAAAACCATACATTCTTAAACTCTACATTTCCTTGGAAATTATCCATTCCAATTCCTAAATCTAAGTCTTCTAAGTTCTCTTTTTCATCCAATAATTCAAATATCCTATCAGCAGAAACTAGAGCGGATTGAATAGTTGTATAATTATCTGCCATCTCAGATATAGGATTAAAAAACTGCTTTATATAGGTTGTAAAGGCATATAGCACACCTATACTTATAGTATCGCTTGCAATTTTGTCTATACCATACCATATTAAAATAGCTACAGCAAAACTCTGAAGAACATCTACAGCAGGTCTTAAAAAGCTGTTCATCCATACTTGAAATAATGTGGCCTTATAATATTCATTATTCAATTCTAAAAACTGTTCTTTTTTTTCTTTTTCTCCATGAAATACTTGTATTATCTTCATTCCTGATATACTTTCAGCCATGAAACCATTTATTTTTCCTATCAAACTCTTCATTTTAGTAAAGTTTCTTTTTATTTTTGTTTTTAGGACAAATACTATCCCAAAGATTAAAGGGACTACTGTAAAAGAAATTAAAGCCAATTGAAGATTAATTATTATCATGGTGTAAATTATTCCAATTATCAAGAATACATCTTTAAAAAGCTTAATTAAAACATCTGTATACATTTCACTTAAAGCTTCTACATCATTAGTTGCTCTAGTTATTAACCTTCCTGATGAGGTTTTATCTAAATACCAAAGTGGCAATAATTGAATAGTTTTAAATACTTTCCGTCGCAAGGTTCGCATTATTTCTTGTCCAACTTTGTTTATCAGATTCACCTGGATAATTGAGAAAATACCACTAAGAGCTACTACTATAAAATATAAAGCCCCCATGGTTGTTATAGAATATAAACCTCTTTGGGTAACTTCTTTTGTTAAAAAATCATCAATTACTAATTTTAAAATATATGGTTTTATAAGTTGAGCTCCAATTACTAAAAGTACACATATAGAAGCAAGAATAACTCTTTTCTTATAAGGTAACATTAATTTTAGTAACCTTCGTAAAGTCTTGATTTTAGGAGGCTTAGTCTGTGAATTCATTGTCTTCTTCATGGAATTGAGATGTGTAGATGTCATAATATAGCCCCCCTTTCTCAACTAATTCTAAATGTGTACCTCTCTCAAGAATTTTGCCACCATCAAGAACAATAATCTCATCAGCATCTATAACTGCAGATATTCTATGGGCTATTATTATTGAAGTTTTACCTTTTCTTACAATCTGGATGTTTTTAAGAATTTGCCTTTCAGTAATAGTATCTACGGCTGACAGAGCATCATCCAATATAAGTATTTCCGGATTCCTAATTAGTGCCCTTGCTATTGAAATTCTCTGCTTTTGTCCACCTGAGATATTAACTCCTCTCTCACCAAGGATTGTATTAAATCCCTCTGAAAAAGCCATAACGCTTTCAAATATACAGCTATTCTTAGCCGCAGCTATAACTTCTTCATCTAGATATATTTCTTTGAAAAACTTTATGTTATCTGCTATTGAAGCATTAAATACAAAATTATCCTGAGGAACAAAGCCAAAGCTATCTCGAAGAGCCTTCAGCTGATAATCATTTATATCGATTCCACCAAAAAATATTCTATCAGACTCAGTATTATACATTTTCAATAATAAATTAACCAAAGTACTTTTACCTGAACCACTCTTTCCTATGATACCTAAAGTATGTCCTTCTGGAATACTTAAATTTATATCCTTAAGGACTTTTTCTTCTGAACCTGGATATGAAAAATAAAGATTTTTTATGTCTACACTGCCCTTAGCAGAGGTTTTTATAGAATTCTCAACTTCTTTTATATCAACATTAGCATTAAATATTTCATTTAATCTATTTAATGAAGCCATACCTCTTTGGAATCTTGTAATAATACGCCCTATTGAAACTATAGGGATCATTATCATGGTTAAATATCCATTAAAAGCGATAAAGTCCCCTAATGAAATCCTGCCATCTAAAACCATATTCCCTCCAATGATAAGGTTCAAGACAAAACTAATACTGAAACATATTTCAATTAAGGGAGATAGATATGAGGATACTCGTACCATATCTAAATTAGATTTTGCCATTTTATCATTTAGTTCTTCAAATTTTCTTACTTCTTCATCTTCCTGTACATAGGCCTTTATAACTCTTATTCCATTTATGTTTTCCTGTACTCTATCTGAAATTGCAGAAAAGTTTTCTTGAACCTTTTTAAATCTTTTGCGTACACTCTTCCCAATCTTAAACATTATAAATATAGCAAACGGCAGAGGCATTAATGCTAGAATGGTTATACTCCAATTTATAGCTTTTGCCATTGAATATATTGCTATAACACATACTACTATTCCATTAACCGACATTGCTATTGAAGGACCAAAGGCCATCCTAACAGCATTTATATCATTTATAGCATAAGCAATTAAGTCTCCTGTTTTTCTTTTATTATAAAATTGTGGTGATAGTTTTTCAAAATGATCAAAGAGTTTTCCTCTAAGGTCACATTCCAAACTTCGTGCATTTCCAATTATCAGGATCCTCCATCCATAAGTGCTTATAAATGTTCCAACTGCAATAATTATTATATAACCCATATTTATATAAACATCTTTAGGATTAAAATTATTTACCCTCAAAATATCAATTGTATCTCCAAGGACCTTAGGGAAAAGGGTTTGAATGAAAGAAGCTAATAGCATAAATATTACCCCTATAACGTAGGAAATTTTATGCTCCTTAAAAAAATTAATTAATATATTTTTCCCCATATAGACCTCCCACCATTAATTTCAGGCTTACTTATATGATTCTACTGAATCTCTTTCAACAAGAATACTGTTTATTGCGATATTCTCATATGGCTTATCTGGCTTATTGATTCTTTTTAAAAGAAGTGCTACTGCTACTTCACATGAATAATCAATATTTAATTCTAAAGTTGTTAAAGCTGGCATGAATAGTGAGGACATTTCTGTATTTCCACTTCCAATAACCGATATATCCTCTGGCACTTTAATGCCCTTTTCATACAAGCATTTTATAAGCTTTATTGCCGTATAATCCCACTGGCATATTATTGCTGTTGGAACATTCTTACCCTTCATTATTCTACTTATCTTGTCTTCAAATTTTTCTTCATATATAAAAAGCTCCTTGCGTGCTTGCAACTTATAATCCTCTAAAGCCGAAGTAATACCAAGGACTTTTTCCTTGTTTTTATAAACACTACTATCTCCCAAAAATCCGATTTCTGTATGGCCCTTTTTTATTAAACATTCACATTGTTTATAACCACCGTTATTGAAGTTATACCAAACACTATCACAATCAAAAGAAGGTGAATAACCTGTATAGAAAACTTGATTTTTAATTTTACTAGAAATAAAGTCTACATATTCATTATTGAATCTTCCTATAAATATTATCCCATCAAAATTAATACCCTTTTGAATCTTACAAGGTAAATAAAGTTCATCCTGACGGTCTTTATCTAGAAACTCTAAATCATATTGGCATCCTATTTTTTGAATTGCTTTTTCAATACCCTGAACCATATGACTATAATTACTAGTATTCTGCACAAACGGTTTTTGATGCAGAACTAAAATTCTAATATCATCATTATTCTTAGCTTTAAAATATCCCATTTCTTTTGCCTTAATTAATATTTTACTTTTCAGTTCATTTCCCACTCCAGTCTGACCTGATAATGCACGACTTACAGAAATTGTAGATATTTCAAGAGCTTTAGCTATATCTGAGATTTTAACTTTATCTATTTTCAAAAGAGATACCTCCAAAATATATTTGTTTAATTTATTAAATATTACGTTATAATACTAATAAATATTACGTTGCATTTATATTATATATAACGTCATTTCAATTTAAGTATACTAAATTTATGACCTTTAGTAAATATATGCATAAAAAAATCGTATTGGATTTCTCCAATACGGTTTTAATTAAAGTCTAAATTTAGAAAACTTCTCTATTTAATTTCAACCAGTTTATATTTCTTACTACCCAATCCTATCTTTTCTACATAATCAATGGTATATCTTCCTCTTTATTTCTCTTTATATATGATAATTTCGTACTATTCACAGTATTTCCTTTCTTAGATAGGCCACATGAAAGGACAACCCCTATTATACCTATAAATGTAATTCCATAAAGAGTTGTATTTACATTAAAGCTCTCTGTAACAGCTCCTGCAATTACTGGAACCATAAGGCCAGCTACTCCTGCATAAATACTTACAGCAACAAGTTGTCCAGTAGATTTCAACTTATCATCTGAATACTTATAAATCAATCCTTTTGCAGCCATATTAATAAATGGTCCATGGATAAATTGAAGACCACTTATAAATACTATCTGCATAGGTGTAGTTGCAATGGCAAAGAGAAAAAACTGTACTGTTAATGTAACTACTGCAATAGCAACAGTTATAAGATGATAAATAAATAATTTTGTCCCAAAGATAAACATTAGAAAACCAGAGACTGAAAGCATAATAAGTGCAATAATAGTAAATCTTTTAATAGTATGATACTTGTCTGATAAAAATCCAAATATTATTTGTAAAAAAATACCTACAACTGCATATGTGGATAATAATATTCCGCGTTCTAAGGCATTATATCCAATACCTGTTAAATATGGAACAAATGAAGTTAGTATAAGAGCTGCAAATATATATATTATTACGAACAATATTGAAAATTTTGCTACATGTTTTTTAGTACATAATTATTTAATTCTAAATTAGATATAAACCATGTATCATATAAAAATAAATTCACAATATAACCGAATAAAGTTGGCACTATCAGCCTCCATTACGGACTTTCATCGATTAGTGCACGCCCATACTAGGCGCACTAAAAAAAGCTAGGCTTAATGCCTAGCATATCTATCTTACATCTTAAATTTTTGAACCATACCATTTAGTTTTTCTGCTAATATGGCTTGATTTTGAGAAGCTTTTGTAATTTCTTGGATTGCCATAACAGATTCATTAACACTTGCTAATATCTCCTCTGAGCTGGCAACTGATTCCTCAGCTGTAGCAGATACATTTTCAATTGTTTTTTTAATTTCTGATACAGTTCCATTTACTATATTCATTGAAGACCCGATATCTGATGATAGATTATTAAATAGTACAGCATCTTCACCATATTGCTTGCCTATGTCTACAAACCATTCATAATCAGGGGTAACTTTATTATCAATAAAGTTTAACACCTCCTTGGCATTGATAGAAATATTTTGAAATGCTTGTTCAACTTTCTCAGTTACCTCTTGAATCCTTTGAACTGCAATTTCTGACTCTTCAGCCAATTTTCTAACTTCATCAGCAACTACAGCAAAGCCCTTACCTTGTTCTCCTGCCCTTGCCGCTTCAATAGCTGCATTAAGTGCAAGAAGATTTGTCTGACTTGCTATATTTCCTATTTCATCTGCCATTATCTTAACTTCACTAACAACCTCACCTTCTGCAATTGCTTTTAATATACTTTCCTGCTTCTCCAAATACAATTTATTTGCTGTAATAAAGCTATTGTCAGCACTTTCTTTAACTTGTTTTGCTTTTACTTCTATATCCATTGCACTTTTATTCCCTTTATTTGCACGTCCTGTAACTTCAGCAACATTTTCTGCAATACTTTCTGTGGTTGCATTTACTTCTTCGGTTGTTGCACTTAACTGTTCTGCGCCTTCAGATACTTGTCTTACTGATTCATTGACGCTCTCCATCATTGCCGATATTTCTTCTGTTGTAGAAGATAATTCTTCACTGGTAGCACTAATATTACTTGCGCTTTCTGATATTTCTCCAATTAAGGTTTTCAAGCTCGTTGTAGCTTTATTTAAAGCTTTAGCTAAACTTCCAATCTCATCTTTAGTATCAATATCAACAGTTTTTGATAAATCATTTTCTCCAAGGGCTTCAGCAACGATTAGAACCTTCTTTATCTGTTTTGACATTGTAATAGAAATTACTAAACCTAATGCAATAGCAACAACTAATCCTAGCACACTAATTATTTTAATTTGCACATCTGCTGTATTATATAATGATTCACTACTATCATAGTTATTTTTTGCAATTTCCATATTTAATTTTATATCATTGTCTAAAATCGTAAACATATCAATTCTACTCTTTGCAACACTAGGAGCAAGTTCATTTGCTTTAGCATAGTTACCTTCATCAACTTGTTTAATTAAGGCTTCTCTGGTTATTCGATAATCCGCAAGTGCTTTTTCAACTTGTGTGAATAGCTTCTCATCTGCCTCAGTAGTTATAGTTTTCTTGTATACTACAATCTCTGAATCATTCTTAGTTGTCAAACTTGAAATGTCATCTTTATTTTTTTGTAAATCAATTTTATTTTCCGGATTAAGAATTAACAGTGTATCATTTGCAACACCTAATAAATTAGCTTTAATATTATTAATAGAATTTACAGATACCAAATCGACATTATACATACTATCAAGATTCTTATCCATATTTTTCATGTTATACATCCCGATAAATCCAACAATCCCTATAAATAGTGTAACTAATACAAATGCTGATATTAATTTTTGGATCATTTTTAAATTATTAAACC
Source organism: Clostridium vincentii (assembly GCF_002995745.1). Lineage (GTDB taxonomy): Bacteria > Bacillota > Clostridia > Clostridiales > Clostridiaceae > Clostridium > Clostridium vincentii. The sequence goes on from NZ_PVXQ01000005.1 coordinate 52,009, forward strand.
ATTTCATTATTCTTCACTCTTAAAAAAAATTTTTATTTCATATTTTGCTAAATTATGTTATTAATATTACACCAAATTCAATTTTATGACAAGATATTTATTGTATTTGAATATTGATAGGAGCGTCGAAGTTATTAGACGAAATTCATTTGCATATAAATACACTTTTCAATTATTATTCCATTAACTCCATTACTGACTTTCACCGATTAGTGCACGTCCATACTAGGTGCACTAACAAAACCGTATTGGATTTCTCCAATACGGTTTTAAATTAAAGTCTAAATTTAAAAAACTTCTCTATTTAATTTCAACTAGTTTATATTTCTTACTACCCAAGCCTATCTTTTCTGCATAATCAAGGGTATATCTTCCTCTTTTAAATACAGTTTTATTATTATTTTTATCCACCATATCAAGACAAGCCATATCAATTGCCACAGGGTCAGTTGAAGCGAAAACTCCAATATCATCTACTATTGGTTTCATGCTATGACCCTCACAATCGCAGTTTTTAGTTATATTAAAAGCAAAAGTTATATAAATATTACTTTTATCCTTTGCCGCTGCATAAGCATATTCTGTAAATCTTTCGTTAAAAGATTTCGAAAGTGATGCAATCCAACTATTAGAGATAGCCTTATTTGGACATATTGCCATACATGAGGCACATCCAATACATTTGTCTTTATCAATTTTCGCTATTCTATCCACAGTTATAGCATTTACTGGACATTTTTTTGCACATGCATAGCAGCCTTTACATTTAAAAGAGCTAATTTTCGGAATAGAATTTGCATGTTGTGCAAGCTTTCCCCCTCTAGATGCGCAGCCCATTCCAAGTTGTTTTATAGCTCCACCAAAGCCAGCAAGAGCATGTCCTTTAAAATGACTTATAATAATAAGCTGTTTTTTATTAGCAATTTCTTTTCCTATTTTACACTTATTAAAATTCTTTTTATCGATCTCAACCTCTTCATAATCTTCACCAGGTTCTCCATCAGCAATTATTATAGGAAGCTCTGTAAAACCATGTTCCTTAGCAAGCTTTACATGTTTTTCTTTAGTAGTTCTTTCTCCTCTATATAGAACATTTGTCTCTATAAATGCACTTTCTATGTTTTTTTCTTTCAAGTATTTTATTATTCCAACAAAATTATTTGATTTTATAAAAGTCTTATTTCCCTTTTCTCCAAAATGAACTTTAAGAGGTATAACATTTTCAAGGATTACATTTTCCTCTTTCACAAGCTTCTCTAAAAGCTCCCTGGCCGCATTACTTATCTCCTCTGTTTTTGAATATGAATCAATAGCCTTAAAATATACTTTATTCACAGTGTAACCCTCCAATAACAAATCAATTTATACTTATTCTGTCCAATAGTATTCCAAATCATTGTTATTATCAATATATTAACAAGTTCTTTTAACTATAAAGTTTTCTATATATTGCTCGATATTTTGATTTCCTTATTCCAATCTTATAAATGTTTACCAATGTTAAAGGAGCTTTGGCAAATTTTATTACCAAAGCTCCATGTTTTTACTTATTTGAATTTTCTTCAATGATTAAATCAACATATTCTTCGGCTTCTTTTATACTAAGCCCAGTGACAATTCTATATTGATAAATTGCTTCCTTTTTTTTGCCTTCTGCAATTAGATCTCTTAATTCAATATCCATATTTTTTAAGACTGTATCAGGTACTTCAATTTGATTAGATTTTTTATCCTTCTTATAATGAATTATGCTCACGACAATAAAGACTCCTCCTATAAATGTAATTGTTGCTCCTGGAAAATATTTTTTATCAGTTAAATTCATTATACCTAAAAATAAGTAACCAGCTGCTGCTATTAAATATAATACCCATGTTTTTAATTTCATAATTGCCTTTCCTAATTTCATAATTGACGTTCCTCCCATTAAACTCTACAACTTCATAATATTCTAAAACTTTCTACTAAATTACAGTTTGATTATATACTATATCATAACATAAATTTCGTGGATGAAATTAATTTAAACTTAAAAAAAGCTATGAAATGTAGGTTTAACATCCTAATTTCATAGCTTTTATTTATTAATATTATCTTACACTAAGTGTATTATTAATTCTTAAAGTTGAATTCGATCCTTAGGTGCAAAGTTCTTTTCAATATTTCAAGTGGTAGCTATCTCACTTATAGCTTTCAATTGTTCCAATGTTACACATCCACCTGGAATCTTTGATCTTACCATATATGTATCCATCAATTTCTCTTTATAAAAACCCACAAAATGTGAGTTCTAATATTAATTAATAAAATCCTTATCTATTTTTAATTTTAATCCATTAATTGATTTCATGAAAATATTTGTAAGTGGTCCAAATACTAAAGTATAAATAACGGTTCCCTCACGAACAGTTGTATTTGGTATTTTAAAAATAATTATGATAGAAAAAGAAATAATCAAAAAGCATATATCAACATATCGTCTTATAGTCCCAAATTGTCTATGTAATTTCAATGCAATCACATTGCAAAATCCTTCAAATGGCATGAAAATCAAATTTGCTACCATCATTAAACTTACACCATAAGCCATAAGGACGATACCAATAACTAAAACAAGGAATTTTAGTCCATAATTATTTAATTCTAAATTAGATATAAACAATGTCTCATATAAAAATAAATTCACAATGTAAGCGAATAAAGTTGTCACTATCAATTGCAATATTTGGATAGGTTTAAAATCATGTTTTAATATAATAATTTGCCCAATAAAACAGATATAATTAATAACTGCTAAAATAGTACCAGTTTTCATATTAGCAATAATCCCAATATTATTACTAATTCCAGATATCGTGCTTTGCCCTAAATCTGATTTTATAAGTAACGTCATCCCAAATGCTGAAATTACTATTCCTAAAATCAACATTAAACTTCTATAAATATATTGTTGATTTGATTTTAAATAATTATTTATTTTTTTCATTTTATAGTATCTCCTTTGATTATCCGTAATTTTTCTAAAATTATAGTTGAACCACAAATATCAGAAACTTACTCATTCTACGGTTATCCTATCATAATGCAATCTATATATAAATAGATAAATTTATAATCTGTACCAATACAAATTTAACATTTAGCACATTTTATTTATATATGAAGAGATCATAAACTACATAAAAAAAGATTTCCAAGAGAATATACTCTTGGAAATACCTTTTTTATAACTCTTCCCCATTAGATTCTATACATTTTTTATACCAATAAAACGAATTTTTTCTTGTTCTATTTAATGTTCCTTTTCCATCGTTATCTTTATCAACATGAATAAACCCATATCGTTTCTTCATTTCTCCAGTTCCAGCACTTACTAAATCGATGCATCCCCAAGTTGTATATCCAAGTAACTCAACTCCATCTTCTAGAACTGCTTTCTTCATTTGCTCGACATGTTTTTTAAAGTAATCAATTCTATATTCATCATTTATTGACCCGTCTTCTTCAAATTTATCAACAGCTCCAAACCCATTTTCAACAATGAATAAAGGTATATTATATCTATCATATAACCAATTCAAAGTAATACGTAACCCTACAGGATCAATCTGCCATCCCCACTCACTAGCTGGAAGTAGAGGATTTTTATATCCTTTAATTTCGTTACCTTCACTCGCATCTTCAGTTGTTGGATTTGCAATTTCTATAGAACTAGAATAATAGCTAAAGCCTATAAAATCAACAGTTCCTTCTCTTAATATTTTTTTATCTTCTTCACTTATTTTAATATCTAAATTATTCTTCTCCATGAATTTCAATTGAAAACTCGGATATTCTCCTCTCACTTGAACATCTGTAAAGAAATATGCTTCATGTAATTTTTTAATATGTGCCATTACATCATCTGGATTACAGGTTGCAGCATAGGTCGTAGTATGCAATAGCATCGTTCCTATTATAAAGTCAGGATTTATTGATTTCCCTAATATTACTGCCTTTGCACATGCAACAAGCATATAGTGAGCTGCTTGATACTTAGTTAATAATTCATTTTCACCTTCTGAAAATTTAATTCCTCCAGGTTTCCAAGGTTTACGAATAATCATATTAATTTCATTGAAAGGCATCCAATATTTAATTTTGTTCTTGTATCTTTTATATACAACCTCACAGAAATTCAAGAAAAAATCAATTAACATAGGGTTTCTCCAACCACCATACTTTACAACTAAATTATAGGGCATTTCAAAATGTGAAATTGTTACAACAGGTTCTATTCCATATTCCAAGCATTCATCAAATACTGAATCATAAAATAATAAGCCTTCTTCATTTGGTTCACTTTCATCTCCATTCGGAAAAATTCTTGTCCATGCAATGCTAGTTCTAAAGCATTTAAATCCCATCTCATGAAACAATGCTATATCTTTCTTATATCTTGAATAAAAATCTATTGCTTTGTGATTTGGATAATTCATTCCTTCTATTATCCCATCAGTTATAACCCTTTCTACTCCATGAGTACCTGCAGTCATAACATCACTAACACTTATTCCTTTTCCACCTTTATTCCATCCACCTTCAAATTGATTTGCAGCTACTGCTCCTCCCCATAAAAAATCATCTGGTAACTTATTCATGAGTCCCTCCTTCTAGGCTTCAATAGTTATTAATGCCTGTTTATTTGTTACTGTCTTAATTTCTAGTGGCTCTACACTCTTGAATTCAGCTGTATTAGAAATAATAACTGGCACTATTACATCATATCCAGCTGCTTTAATTTCTTCTTGATCAAACTCAATAAGCAGATCTCCCTGTTTTATTCTCTGATCCTGTTTTACATGTGCAGTAAAATATTTACCATCTAGTTTCACCGTATCTAGTCCAATATGAATTAACATTTCAACTCCATCAGTTGATATTAAACCTATAGCATGACGGGTTGGAAATAATGACATTACAATTCCATCAAAAGGAGCATAAACTTTTCCATCTTTCGATTCAATTGCTGCACCGTTACCTAACACTTTTTCTGAAAACATAGGATCATCTACTTCAGATAAATCCTTTACAATTCCATTCATAGGTGAATTAATAGTAATCATTTTAGGAAAATCGTTAACTTTGTTAGTTTCACCTTTTTTTTCTTCAGCTTCCGTACTGTTGTTTTTCAATAGATTTTCCGGTATATCTTCTTCACCTATACCAAAGATTAATACACCTATAAATGATAACGTTATACTGATAGCAACACCAATTATAATATGAATATAACTGCTAGCAATGTATGTTGGAAGTGCTAATAATCCCGGTAAAATCAAAGCAGTTCCTCCGCCGCCCCAGAAGTTTATGTAAGCAGCTCCAATACCGCCTGCAATCATAGCACAGATAAATGGTCTTTTATACTTCAAGTTAAATCCGAATATAGCCGGTTCTGTGATTCCAAATAATGCTGTCACTCCACTAGTTAATGCAGCAGACTTGTTAGCTTTATTTTTCAACAAGAATAATACTGCAATACATGCTCCTGCTTGAGCTAGATTTCCAGTTAAATTTGCTGGCGATATTACAGAATAACCATACTCCGCAATGAGCTGACTGTTGATTGGCGTAATTGAATAATGCATACCAAAGATAATTAATACTGGTCTAAATGTTCCAAATAAAAATGAACCGATTACACCATTGGTAGTATATAGATAGCTTACAAATTTTGCTATAGTAGTACCAATATATGTTCCAAAAGGTCCAATAACAATTAATTCAAGTGGAACCATAATAAATAACACAAGCATAGGTACAAACAATATCTTAAACATATCTGGAATCAATTTATCAATATATCGATAAACATAGCTCATGATCCAAACTGATATGATAATTGGAATTATTGTGCTTTTATAATTTACAAGGAGAGCAGGCAGTCCAAAAAAGCTTAAGCTTGTAATCCCTGTTTTTGCTACATTAGCCGCTCCCTCCATAATTGTAGGATACATATATGCCCCTGCTAAGGCAATAGCCATAAATTCATTTGTTTTGAATTTCTTTGCTGCACTCACTGCAAGGAAGAAAGGAAAGAAATAAAATATTAAACTACTAATTAAATTAAATATCTGGTAAGTACCACTAGTTGTGGCAATAAGTTTCGTAGTTGTCAAAATTGCCAATAGCGATTTCATCATACCACAGCCTATTAATACAGGAATAACTGGTCCAAATATACCCGAAATGGTTTCTACTATTCTTGACAAAGGATTTTTCTTAGTTTTTACACCTTTAACTTCTATATCACCCTGATCTAAATCAACCATTTCACTAACAGCATCAAATACTCCTTTTACTTTTGCACCTATAATAATTTGCAACTGACCACTTTTAAACTGTGCTTTTAAAACTCCTTCTAGTCGATCAAGTGTTTTCAAGTTAACAGACTCTTCATCCTTAACATTAAACCTCAATCTTGTAGCACAATGGGTTAAATATGTTATGTTGCTTTTTCCGATTATCTCTAATATTTGTTTTGCCAAATCTTTATTTTTCATAATCTTTCCCCCTTCTACTTATTCAATTTAATTATTTTCCACCAGCAAAATTGTATAACATTTTCTCACGTAAAGTTGATGTATCTTTACCAAAAACTTCAGCAATCTTATATGCAAATGGATATGGTGTAGCAGGGCCTTGACTTGTAACTATATTCTGATCTGTTACAACAACTTCATCTATAAAGATTCCCCCAATAAGTTTTTCTGCATATCCTTTGTATCCTGTTACCCTTTTACCGTCAATTACCTTTGCATCGGATAATACTACAGTACCAGAGCACATAGCACCTATATATTTATTATTATCATTAAAATATTGTACTATTTTTATAACTTCTGGATTTTCTTTTAAGTTCTGTCCTCCTGGACGTCCTCCTGGCAAAACAACCATGTCATATTCTTTTACTTCTTCACCAAAGGCTTTATCACCTTCAACATACATGTCATGCATTCCTTTTACCAACTTATCTCCAAAGTAGAATGTGTCGCAAGTAAGTCCTGCTCTTCTTAAAATATCTACTATAGTTAATGTTTCACCTTCTTCAAAACCTTCTGCCATTAATACTGCTATTTTACTCATGATTTTCCTCCTATTCTGCATTAAATGCGTTAAAATAAACCATACGATTTTTAACTTCTAAGCTATCTTCCCCAAGTACGTCTACCAATTTATAGGCAAAAGCGTAAGCAGTTGCTGGTCCACGACTAGTAACTAAATTACCATCTACCACAACGCTGTCCTCTTTAAATGTCCCTGTTGTTTCTATCTTTTTATCATAGCCTACATATGCAGTGAAATTTTTGCCTTCTAATACGCCAGCTTTTTCTAAAACAATTGGTGCAGCGCACATTGCACATACAAACTTGCCAGCCTGATTCATTTGCTTCAAAATCTTAATTACTCTATCATCATCTCTTAAATTTGTAGCTCCTGGCAATCCACCCGGAAGTACAATCATATCGTATTCTTTTACATCATCACTAATGATTGCATCTGCTTTGACAACGATATCATGGCAACCAATAACTTTCTCTCCTGCTGTACTAATAGTATGACACTCAATATTTGCTCTTCTTATAATATCAACAATAGTTAATGCCTCACCCTCTTCAAATCCTTCTGCTAACATAACTGCAACTCTACTCATTTTTACTCTCCTCCTACTTATTTTAATCTTTGTTAACTGTTTTTCCTTTAGTATGATAATAGTCTAGCATGATTATTTGCAACCTAAAAGCACATAAAAAATTCATGTATGTAAGACTTAATTGCAGTTTAACTAGTAAAATTTACTGTCTACATAAGTCTTTTTTTTGCATAACTCTTCCTTTACACAATATATTTCCTATGCTAAACTGACATCATCATTATATTAGGGGGGATTTATGTTAAATAATTATATGTATTTTCTAGTTCTATCAGAGGAATTGAATATATCTAATGCAGCGAAACGTCTCTTCATTTCTCATCAATGCTTGAGTAAATATATTAAAGTCTTAGAAGAAAAATATGGTGTTTCTTTTTTTGAAAGGAAACCAAAATTTTCATTGACTCCGGCTGGCAAAATCATGTTAGAGACTCTACGTCAAATAGAGCTTGCGGAACAAAATTTAGAAAATCAGCTTACAGATATAAAAGAATCAAAATCAGGTACCATAAATTTTGGTATTACAGAAGGTCGTTATTCAATGTTAGTTCCTAAGCTATTAAAAGAATTTCAGGATCTTTATCCAAAGGTTAAATTAAATATTCAATGTGCAACCTCACTAAAGATGCAGGAAATGGTTCTAGATAATTCCCTTGATTTATTCTTGTCTGGCACAAGTAATATCATTGCACATAATTTAAAATATGAGATAGTCATCAATGAGCAAATGTATGTTGTAATCTCTGACAATCTATTAAAGCAATATTTTCCACATAACTACCCAGAATGTAAAGAAACTTTTGCAAAAGGTGTAGACTTGCGTTTATTTCAAGAAGTACCCTTCGTTCTTAATAAGAAAAACTTCAATTCGCGCATTCTCTTGGATAGACATTTATCCGAACTAGGTATTTCTTTAAATTGCATTAACGAATTTACTCAACCTGATATACATTACCTCTTATGTGCCGAGGATTATGCTGCAAGTTTTTGCTTTACAATGTATCTGTCAGGAATCAATAAATTGAATCAGTTTAATAATACTAATTCTCATCTTAATGTGTTCCCAATTACAAACTTTACAGCAGAAAATCCACTTGCTCTTATTTATAATAAAAACAAAAAATTCCCTTCTTACACTCATGATTTGAAAAAGATAATCAAAAAACATTGCAATCCATATTCTCCCACAACTAAATAAAAAAGCATCGGAGCGAATAAATCATTCGCTCCAATGCTTTTTATAATCGGAATAACATATTAATATCATTAGTTTTCTCAAGATTCTTCAGAAGATCAAATCTTTCATCCTTTGTTTTTTCACAAGGAGTTCCTGCAACTAAATTATCGAATTTTAATTTCAGCATATCCCATCCAAATGGTGTTTCCGCATCTCCCAAAGGAACTGGAGCCCATATTTTATAAACATGTCCATCATAAGTCTCCAAGATGACTTTAGCTGCACAAAAATGTGTAGGATTATTTTCTAGGTATTCTTCAACATTTTCATCTTTAGTAACTGTAATTTTTTGAACCAATTCTTGAATTTCAACATCACTAAAACTCTTAAACACCAATTCTTCTGAATCCATACGACCATATTTTAATGCTACTGCCGAAGTAAATTGAGTGCTTGCCTGAGCTCCAACTGAGGTCTTAGGATTAGGATTTGACAGACGGTGAACAAAGGAAGATGTTCTAACATCTATTGATTTAATTACAGCTGGTATTAAAGAATACCTTTCTCTTAAATCAAGTATGGCATCGAGCACTGCATGTAGCCCTCTTTGACAAGCATGACGTTTAAAATATATTTTAGTAACCTTAAAATCTTTGCCAAGATTGTTAAGCACCTTACTCATATCGCAACGACCACTTGTACCTTTAAAAGCTTGAAAAAATCCATTTTTTCCTTCAAGTGCTGCATCAGGCCCTGTAAATCCACAGGAAGCAAGTCTTACTGACCTTATACCATTCAATGCTGCCCAACCGCTGCACATAATCTTTCCAGAGGTTCCGTCATTTTGATATTCAATTAATCCTCCCGTAAACAGGGATGCAATTCCCATAGCATCCTTTGTTTTTTCAGCATCAGCACCAATAATATTAGATACTAACGCTGCAGCTGCAACAGCACCACAAACACCAGTAGCATCAAACCCTTTTTCACGATACATAAAAGGGTTAATTGCCTCGCCCAAACGAGCATATACATCATAAGCTGCTACAATAGCTGTGATCATCTCTTTTCCATTTTTCTTGTATAACTGAGCCATAGTAAGCAGCAATGGTACCAATCCTGAACCAGGATGCCCCATCGCATGACTGTAACCATCATCTAAATCTGCACACCGCGCCATCATTGTATGTACAAAAACAGCAGTATCAGAACCAGTTAAGACTTCTTTCTCTCCTATTAAAGGTACTAAATCTTCATTTTTCACTACAGTAGCGGCCAAAGACCATATTCCCATACGAATCCAATATTGCCTGTTTTCCTACCTCAATTGCTCTCTCTGATAAATCTTCATACCTAAGATTTGCTACATAATCTGCTAATCCATAAATTAAATAATCCATAATCTTTTATCCTTTTCATCACATTATTCTTTAATACACATTACTTTCTCTATAAAATTTCACCCAAACAGGTTGTGTTCATAAAATAATAGAAAGTATTGATTACAGATATCATAACAGAGTAGTTTGCAATTTCTAAGCACATTTTATTTACATTTATGTAACTTTTATTTACAAGTAGACTTAAAAAGTTCACCCGCCTTTAAAAATAAAAGCAAACTTTCTTAACATATTTCACTTAAGTTATAGGAGCAAAAATAGAGGCTACGTAACTGAGCACTTATCCTCTATATAGATTACCTTTATATATCATCTCTATTTTTCTTTGCCCAAGTACATAAATCCTTAATAACAGGAATAAAATCTATTCCTTTTTCTGTTAAAGTATATTCAACTTTCGGAGGAACTTGTGGATATTCCTTTCTGTTTATAATTTTATCTGCCTCTAGTTCCTTAAGTTGATGACTCAGTACTTTATGTGTAATATTAGGTAATAATTGTTTTAATTCACCATAACGTAATACTTCTTTTTTTCCAAGCCAATAAACTATCCTAATCTTCCATTTGCCCACAAAAATATTTAATGTATATTCAAATGATGGATTTTCTATACATTTATTTTTTTCCATATATACTTACCTCCAAGTTAGTATCTTTCTTACAAGTGCGTTCTTGTTTTACTTTATTAATTATTATAATATAACACTAAAGTAATTAATACAAAATACAAGGAGGACAAAATGAAGAAAGTCGCAATTTTATTAGCTAATGGTTATGAAGAAAGTGAAACATTAACAATTGTAGATATCCTTCGCCGTGCTGAAATAATTTGTGATATGTTTAGTACTGGTGATTTAATGATTACAGGTTCTCATAATATTACTGTTTTGGCAGATAAATTAATAAATGATGAAATTCAGCATTATGATATGATCGTTTTCCCAGGTGGATTACCCGGAGCTACAAATTTAGCATCAGATGAAAGGGTACTAGACCTAGTTAAATATTTTAATCAAGAACACAAATTAATTGCAGCAATCTGTGCAGGTCCTCTCGTTTTAGCAGCAGCTGATATTATTAAAGAAAGAACTATTACTGCATATCCAGGATATGATCAAAAGGTAGGTGCTTGTAACTTCAAAGAAGATAATGTTGTTGTAGACGATAATATTATTACTAGCAGAGGTCCAGCAACTACATATGCTTTTGCATATAAATTAGTTGATGTTTTAGGTTTTGATAGTGAAGATGTTAAACAACGTATGGTTTATCGTAATGCATTTGACGCAGAATAGAAGGAGGATTTAAGAATGAGTAAAGTAGCAGTATTAATGGCTGAAGGTTTTGAAGAAGGCGAAACTATGACTATTGTTGATATCTTAAGAAGATCCGATATCACTTGCCATACTTTCTATTTTGGTGAAAACCTTGTAAAAGGAATGCATAATATGTCTATTCAAGCTGATAAGGCTTTTAGTGATAAAATAAAAGATTATGATATGATTGTTTTGCCCGGTGGTCGTCCAGGCGGACAAAACTTAAAAGAAAATCCTGCTGTAATTGAAATGGTTCAATATTTTAATGAAAATAATAAATATATCGCAGCAATGTGTTCAGGTACAATTGTATTATCTGATGCTAAAGTAATAGAAGGTAAGCAAGTTACTGGATACAAAGGATATGCAGATAAACTAATCGGTGGTATATTCCAACAAGATGTAGTTGTCGCTGATAAAAATATAATTACAAGTCAAGGACCGGCAACACCTTATCCATTTGCATATAAAATCGCTGAAATTTTAGGAAAAGACACATCAATTTTACGAGAACGTATGCTTTATAATATGGCCGGTGGCAAATAAACCTTATTAACTCCCTCTTTTAAAAAGACCATCTCAATTTTGAGATGGTCCCTTTATATAAAATACTCTGACAGTTAAAATCCTACAATTTCAATCCCAGCCATAGACCCAACGTCTTCATAAATACTATAATCTTGTTTATTATATAAATGGATTTTCACTTCTCCCCATAATTCCTCTTTAATTACTTTTTGCATTTTACCTTTTTGTGGGGCTATTAATTCTCCCGCCTCCTTTAAAATTGCTTCTACCTTTAATATCGCTTCACTATTTTCTAATGATAACATTACATTCTTATCAGTTATTTTATCAATTTTCAGCTTGCTATTATTATAAGTTGCAAATCTATATTCTTTTCCATCTAGGGATAAGTTACATATAAATCCTCTAAAAGCTTTCTTCATAAAGGGTATATCTGCAATAGACGCAAAAATACTAGCAGTTTTATTCTTAAAATTATTGCATTGTATCCACATATATTCTTTAGGGAAAGAGGTCCCCCAATCCTTCTCGATATAGCCATTTCCTTTAGTAAAATCTACATCTTCATTATTAATTTTTAATATCCCACCAAGGCTGTGATTCATGCTAATAACTCCATGATAACATTCCATTTTAGGAATGTACGCGAAAAATCCCATTATATTTGGCATTAAAATAGACTTCTCAATAGGAGTAAAGTCTCCTAATTCTAGAGTTCCTTCTATATTTATTTCATCATCTAATAGTTTTACTGAAACCATAGATTCCGAAAAAATATTCTCTCCTACCTGTACACTGAAAGGACTATCCTTGAATTTAAAAGCTTCCAGTGGATATCTTAAATATCCTGTTTTTGTTATTCTATTGTTGTTTTCATCCATACGGACAAATATGTATTGAACAAAGCTATGCTCATCATTATCAAATAAACTAATTCCAGGTATAAAACTTATAACTCTTCTCTCATCCTGTGAAATTTGTTTATAGTACCATCCTTCAAAATAATGTTTTTTCTTAAGATCTCCTTGAAACAATATAGGATATTTAATTTTTCTTAACATGATATCTCACCCCGACCTCATTAGCAAAAACTTCTTTAAATTCCTTCTTAATAATCAAAAAATCCTCTAAATCATTTAAAAATTGAAATAACAAAGCCCTATTTTCAAATTCTTTCCTACTCTGTGGTAGTTCCATCATTTCATAATCCTTCCTAAGGAAAGACATCTCATTAATCAGCTGAATACAATCATTATCTTCATGAATATTCATTGCAACATTACTTGTGAATTCTGATAATATTCTGGTTTGTTCATAGGTCATATAAAACCTTGAAAAATGTCTTTTCATTCTTTTTATAGCATCTAACTGTGTTGTTCTCATATCAATATAACTTATATAATAATTATCATCTTTAAATAAATGATTGTTATTTATTCTTTGTGTCATAAATTTAGTATCTTTAATTAGTTCTTCAACCTTGAAGAATACTTCTTGTTCATGAATCGGTACAGCTTGGGTAACCAAACTTACTGCCATATCTGATAATATTAATCTATATTGTTCTTCTATTTTCACTTTATTCTTTTCAAAATCTTTCTCTAGTGATGCTGTATATAAATTAAACAGCATTGCAACTCCAATTCCTATTATTGTTAACTTACCTTCATTTATAATCCAAGAAAAATCAATATTTAAACTTATTAAAAGATGGGTTGATAATACTGCCCCAATAACCATTCCTTCTTCTATTTTTAAAATCTTAGTTATCGGTATAAATATAAGCAAAAATACTCCAAATACTATGGGGTTATTTCCAAAGACTATATATAAAGTGAAGGATAAAAGTATAGCTAAAGTGGAGGATATTATTCTTCTACCTCCAACTAATAAAGCTTCTTTCTTTGTATCCTGAATACTTAATATTGCGATTATGCCTGAAGTTACTCCAAATTCTAATCCCATATAATTTGATATAAGAATAGCTATTGTAGCTGATATTGCTATCTTAACTGTTGTTGATTGTAAATATTTCATCATCTCTGTATTCTTCCCCTAACTATCATAATAATATGGTGTTTTTTAAACTGTTTTGTATATATTTTTCTTATTGTCTATTATTTGAGATTATTATATAATATAATTAACGACCTTTCAATAAGAATCACTAGGATTCTTGAGGTGTATTTATGAAAATTTCAAAAAGAGAAGGAGTTGGTTCTGATATGTTTGATGAAGAAAGACTAGAAGAGCTTTTAAAAATACTTAAAATTCAAGGGAACTTAAAGGTTAAAGATCTCAGTTCAAAATTTAATGTTACAGAAGATTGCATAAGAAAAGATTTAAATGTACTTGAGACCCAAGGACATTTAAAAAGAACCTCTGATGGTGCTGTTCAGTTAAGAGAATCCTCTCATAACTATGATTTTACTCTTAGAAAGGATATTGATATTTTAAAGAAAAATATCATCGCTATGAAAGCATTCAATATTATACAAGAACGGGAAACTATTTTTCTGGATATGTCTACTACTAACCTATTACTTTCAAAGCTTCTTGCCAAAAGTAAAAAAAGACTAACTGTAGTAACCAATATGTTAGAAATTCTTAATGTACTTTCTAAAGAAAATAATATAACAGTAATCTCATCTGGGGGAGTTGTAAATAAGTATCTTGGTGGTTTTACTGGAATATCAGCAATAGAATTTATATCAAACTATAAATTTGATAGAACTTTTATAGGCCTCCGTGGTGTTGATGTTTTTGACCGAAGTTTAACTAACTTTGAAATTGAAGATGGAATTACAAAAAAAGCAGTTCTTGATTCTGGAAAAAAGAACTATATAATTATGGAGAATAGAAAGTTTCATTTCGATGGTAATTATAAATTTGCAACTTTAGATGATATAGATTATATAATAACAGATGAGATGCCCGGGGAAGAAATTAGGGTTGTTCTTGAAGAATTCAATATTGAACTAATTTAAAAAAGCCCTCCATATCTTTGGAGGGCTTAATTTATGTACTTGATAAAAATTCATTACTGAATTATCAGGCTCTTTCTTATAGTAATTATCTCTAAATACCTTAACTATTCTTTACAATTTTTATCCTAATAGCTTCTAGCCTTAAACTTTTTGCTGTAGTTCCAGCTAATTCTCCATCATATACCCAATTCTGCCAACCTATATTTTGGACATGTACTTGATAGACTATTTTATATCCCGGCGCATTCTCAAGCACCATTTTTATTCCCTCGACCCTAAGAAATCTGCCTTGTGTTCCAATTAAAGTTCCATCATATACCCAATCTTGCCAACCTATATTTTGGACATGTGCTTGATATTTTATCTTTGCTCCCTCTGGTGCATTTCTTAAATTTATTTTCAATGCTTCCATTCTAAATCCTTGCCCTTGTGTCCCTGATAATTCATTATCTATAACAGTTTGATTCCATCCTATGTTTTGAACATGGGATGAGTATGAAACTCCCATAGGAACATCACTAGATTTGACCACCTTAATTTTAAGTGCCTCTATTCTAAGACCTTTTCCCGTAGTTCCTGATAACTCTCCATTGTATACCCAAGCTTGCCATCCTATATTTTGTACATGTGCTTCATAAGCTATACTATATCCTGGAGCATTTTCAAGAACTATTCTTATCCCCTCTACTCTAAGAGCTTTCCCTTCTGTTCCAGCTAATTTCCCATCATATACCCAATCTTGCCATCCTATGTTTTTTACATGGACTTGATATTTTATCTTTGCTCCAGCTGGTGCATTTTCTAAATTTATTTTTAATGCCTCCATTCTAAGTTCTTGTCCTTCTGTTCCAGCTAACTTTCCATCATTCACATAATTCTGCCAACCTATCTTTTCAACATGGCTTTGATATTTTACACTTAACACATTTGAATTTATTATATGTACAGAAGCTATTGAAATTAAATTCCCTAATTTTGTTTTTGCAGTAATCGTAGCATCTCCCATTGAAATTCCTTTTACAATTCCAGTTTGATCCACCATAGCTATACCAGCATTACTACTGCTCCATATAATATTTTTATCAATAACATCATCAGGAGTTATAATTGCAGTCAATAAGCTTGTCTCATTTATATTTATATTTACATTGTCTTGCTGTATTTTAATTGATTGTGGTGCAAGCACATTACTTATACTCTTATAAGCATCAACTTTTCCATAACCGAAATAATTATCTCGTCCAACAGTACCTAAATCTAATGAATTATTTTGTAAAATACTCTTTATTTCCTGTGGACTTAAATCTGGCCTTACACTTTTTATAATAGCTACCATTGCAGATACAATAGGTGTAGAAAATGATGTTCCACTGTAATAACTATAGCCTCCTGAAAGGTTAGTAGTTAATATATTTTGCCCCGGTGCACTTAATGATACTTTATTATTATAATTCGAAAATCCAGCCTTATTATTATTTTGATCAGTTGCTCCTACAGCGATAACATTATCGTAGGATGCAGGATACTCATAGGAAGAATCTCCATCATTTCCTGCAGATGCTACAACTACTATCCCATTATTAATAGCTTTTTGAATTTCTTCATTCTCAATCTCAGAGTAGTAACTACTACCCATACTCAAATTAATAACGTCTACATCTTTTTCTATAGCGTACTCTACAGCCCTTAACATATCTGAAAGATAACTCCATCCATTACTATCCGAAGTTTTCAAAGGTAAAATTTTTATAGGCATATTAGACTGAAGTCCTACTATTCCCTTTGAATTATTAGAATTAGCATTTATTATTCCAGCTACCCCTGTTCCATGACCATTATCATCATAAACATCTGTACTATTATTGTAAAAATTATATCCTCCATCTAAAATCATCCCTTTAAGATCTTCATGATTATAATTTATACCTGAATCTATCACTGCTATTGTTACATTTTTCTTAGAAATAATATTATAATCCCACAACTTTGGAAAGTTAATATTAGGTATGTACCATTGACTTGTATACTTCGGATCATTTGGCACTGCCTCAATTTTTAATAATTTATCCTCTTCTACTTTTTCAATATTAGGATTTGATTTTAAGTCATCATATACTTTTTTCTTATCTTCAGAACTATTGGTATCTATTATATCTACTTTTTCATTTATTTTTTCTATGGATTTGATACTATTTGATGAATCAGTATTAACCTTTAACTCTTCCTGAGGCTCTTTATATTTAATAATAATTTTATTAGATTCATTATTGCTAATGTTATTTACATCTATCTCTTTCGCATTAGCTAAATTAATATTTAAACTTAATATATAATACAAACCTAAAAATAAAGCACCTATCTTTTTAATATTTTTCATGTTTTTTACACCCACCATATTTTTTTGTTTATTTAGAAACTTAAACTTTTACTATGATTTTTACATTAATATATCATTTGAAATTAAGCAAAGATTATAAGCTTGTCCCAACAAATGAACTCAACTACTACTGGCTTTATAAGCTTTATTTTAACATGCTCTTATATTAAAATAAAGCTTATATAGCTATTGCAAATTATTTATTTATTCCCAATTTATTAAAATTCCACGCAAAAAAAAGCTGCAGTATAAACTACAGCTTTGTAACAATCTAAAATTATCTTCTATTTTGTTCTTTCTTAGCTCTTCTACAAGAAATACATCTTGTTGGTTCGTTCTCGAATCCCTTTTCTTTGTAAAATTCTTGTTCTCCTACTGAGAATATGAATTCAGCACCACAATCTTTACATATTATAGTCTTATCTGTCATAATTATTCCTCCTAAATTTAAAGATTCTAAATTGATAATAATCCCTGAATTAAGAGAAACTAATTATCCAAATGAAACTTCTTTTATTTCGTAACATTTCTGCTACTTATTCATAATAACATATATATATATATATTGCAACATCTTTTTTTATTAATACTGCTATCTTTAAAGTTGGTATACTAAAATAAGCCACTTACTTTTATTAACTATATGTGATAAAATAGTACCAGGTGGTGATTTGACATGGATAAATATCACATGTGCCCAAAGTTTGAATCTGCTTTTGAATTATTGGGAAAAAGATGGACTGGATTAATTATAAGAACATTATTAAGTGGAAAGAAAAGATTTTCTGAGATATCAGAAATAATTCCTAATATGAGTGCTCGTATGCTTACTGAAAGATTTAAGGAGCTTGAGAAGGAAAAAATTATTATTAGGACTGTTTATCCAGAAACTCCTGTCCGTATAGAATATGAACTCACAAAAAAAGGAACTGAACTTCAGGCTGCTATGGATGAAATTCAACAGTGGGCAGAAAAATGGAGCTAATGAAAATGCTTGTAAGGATTCAATAAAGAATTTCCTATTAAAATTAGGAGATTCTTTATTTTTTTATGTAAAAGTATAATCCTTTTAGATTATTATATATATTTTATTTATCTATTGACTAATGAAAATGTATATGTGATAATAAATTTATAGTTAGTTACTAAATATAACTTACTATAATAAATAATGTTAATAATTTTTTTAAAGCTCATACAATAATAATATATATAGCAGAACTTTACTTTCATAGCAGTTAAATGTGTGGATAAAGTTTGAAAGGAGATATGTAAAATGTTAAGAAATATAGAAGGAACCTCTACAATAAATAATATTGAATTAGCTGATAGAGATGGAATGGAAATTATTTAAGAGGATATTATAATTAAAGCAAGAGTAATTTCTCATATTTTAATTATAGAAATGAATAAGCAAGATTAAGATTTTTAAATTGTAATACATTAACTTTTATTTATAGATAACAAAAAAATATTAAAAATAAAATTGGAGGAAAATAATATGAAAAAGGATTTTTATACTGCTGTAGCAGACAGACGATCATTTTACGGAATTAGTAAGGAAGGGGTAATTTCTGATGAGAAGATTAAAGAAGTTATTGAACATGCTGTAAAGCATACCCCATCATCATTTAATGCTCAAAGCGCAAGAGTAGTTTTATTACTGGGAAAACACCACGATAAATTATGGGATATTACAAAAGAATCTTTAAGGAAAATAGTCCCTGCTGATCAATTTAGCGCTACTGAAGAAAAGATAAATTCATTCCAAAGTGGATATGGTACAGCTTTATTCTTCGAAGATAACAGTGTAATTGAATCACTTCAGGAACAATTTGCTCTTTATAAAGATAATTTCCCAGTTTGGTCTCAACAATCAAGTGGAATGCATCAATATGTAATTTGGACTTCATTAGAACTTGAAGGCTTTGGAGTATCATTACAACATTATAATGAGCTAATTGAAGCTGATGTAAAGACAGAATGGGCTATTCCAAACAATTGGAAACTCATTGCACAAATGCCTTTTGGAAAACCAACAGCAGAACCAGGTGAAAAAGAATTTCAACCACTTGAAGCTCGTGTTAAGGTATTTAAATAGACTATATTTAAATAAATAGAATAGTCCTTAATAAAAAAAAAATTAGAATTTTTATGAAGATTAATCCCTTCATAAAATTCTAATTCTTTATTTTTACTTAAATTATTCTAGACTTTCTCCATTTGAAGCTATAACTTTTTTATACCAATCAAAACTCTTCTTCTTAGTTCTTTTTAAAGTACCATTTCCTTCATTATCTTTATCTACATATATAAAGCCGTACCTTTTCTTCATCTCTCCTGTAGATGCACTTACTAAATCTATACAACCCCAAGGAGTATATCCCATAAGTTCTATACCATCCTCATTAACTGCATCCTTCATTGCCTTAATATGTTCTCTTAAATATTCAATACGATAATCATCTTCTACATAACCATTGTCATCTTGGATATCTACAGCACCCAGGCCATTTTCTACAATAAATAATGGTTTTTGATAACGATCATACATGGCATTCATGGTAATTCTAAGTCCTAGTGGATCAATTTGCCATCCCCATTCACTTGCTTTTAAGTATGGATTTCTTAATGTTGCAAATACATTGCCTTCTGTCCCTGCATTTACTTTTGGGTCTGCACTAGTTAAACGAGAAGCATAATAACTAAAGGAAATAAAGTCAACTGTATTTTCTTTCAATAACTTTTCGTCTTCTTCTTCCATTTCTAAATTAATGTCCATTCTCTCTAACATTTTCTTTGCATAACATGGATACTCTCCACGAGATTGTACATCTATAAAGAAGTAGTTTTCTCTATCTTTCTCCATAGACTTCCATACATCTTCTGGAGCAGATGTATTTGCATATGTATTTCCAGCTGCTAACATACATCCTATTTTAAATTCTGGATTTATTGCATGAGCTATTTTAGTTGCTTTTGCACTTGCAATTAATTGATTATGCGCTGCTTGATACTTTATAGCTTCTTCATTTTCGCCTTCTTCAAAAATTAAACCTGCACCAATGAATGGTAAATGGAGCAACATATTTATTTCATTAAATGTAAGCCAATACTTTACTTTATTTTTATATCTATTAAATATTACTTCACATAATCTTTCATAATGACCTACCATCTTACGGCTTCTCCATGAACCAATTGTCTTTACTAAGTTCATCGGAACATCAAAATGAGTTATAGTTACTAATGGTTCAATTCCATGTTTCAAACATTCATCAAACACATCATCATAAAATTTTAAACCTTCTTCATTTGGCTGAGCATCATCTCCATTAGGGAATATACGAGCCCATGAAAGAGATAATCTAAAACATTTAAATCCCATTTCTGCAAATAATGCTATATCTTCTTTGTAATGATGATAAAAATCAATAGCTTCATGACTTGGATAATAATGATTTTCATCACATTCTATCATTTTTAATTTACCTACCCCTACAGGAAAACGATCTTTTCCTATAGGAATTACATCAACTGTAGATAATCCTTTATTTCCTTCTAAATATCCACCTTCACATTGGTTAGCAGCAGTAGCTCCTCCCCATAAAAATCCTTCTGGTAATTTATTAATATTATTTTTCATTTCTTTCCTCCAAAATTTAATATTTTTTTAATCCATAGGATATTCAATAAAGAAACCCTATGGATTTTACTTTGAATATTCACCTTTATATTTTCACTAAATCATTACTGTTAATAAATCTTCCTTAAAATCAATAGTCTTTTTATCTGTCTCAATAATATCTAGGTAATTACCGGAATTAGTAATTACTACTGGTGTTGTTAAAGAATATCCTTCTGCTTGTATAGATTTAATATCAAATTCTAATAGTACCTGACCAGCTTTTATTCTATCTCCTTGTGTAGCTTTAGGAGTAAAATATTTACCTTCTAATTTAACTGTATCCATACCTATATGAATTAATATCTCAACTCCATTTTCGCTTGTAATTCCTAAAGCATGTCCTGTTGGAAATAATGTTGTTAAGACTCCATCTACTGGAGCAATTATCTTACCTTCTGTTGGTTCAATTGCAATTCCTTTACCTAATGCGCCTTTTGAAAAAGCTTCATCATTTACTTCAGATAAAGATTTAACTTCACCTTTTAATGGACTAATTATTGTTTCTTGCTTAACTAATACATTTTGTTTATTTTCTTCTTTAGTTTCTTCATCCTTAAATCCACCAAAAAACATTAATAAGAAACCTAATACAAAACTTACTACAATAGCAATAATTGCACCATAGAATGCTGTATCGAATCCTGCAGATCCAATATAACTTGGGATTGCAAATATTCCAAGTCCACCCATCATAAGTGTTTTAGTACCAAATATTGCTGTAATACCACCACCTACTGCACCTGCAACACAACTTAAGATAAATGGTTTTTTACGAGGTAATGTAATACCATAAATAGCTGGCTCTGTTACACCAAAAATTCCTGAAATAACTGCTGGTACTGCTAATGATTTTAACTTTTTATTTTTTGTTTTAATTAATATAGCTAATACTACACCTGTTTGTGCGAAAGAAGCTCCAAGAGCAGAAGCTAAAATTGGATCACTTCCAAATACAGCAAAATTGTTCATAGCCACAGGAACTAGTCCCCAATGTAATCCAAAAATTACAAATACTTGCCAAAATCCACCTAAGAACACCCCTGCAAGAATTGGGCTTAAACTAAATATTGAAATTGTTCCTGCTCCAAGTAATTTACCTGCCCAAGTTGCAATAGGCCCTATAACTATGAATGTTAAAGGAATAGTTACTAGTAATGTACAAAATGGAACTATAAATATTTTTACCACATCTGGTATGATTTTCTTAAATCCTTTTTCTATTTTAGCACCTATAAACGTAGCTAGAATTATCGGAATAACACTTGAAGCATAACTCATTAATATAACTGGAATCCCTAAGAAAGTTATATATACAGGTGATTCAATTATTGTACCTGCAAACAATGTATATAATGGCTCAGCTGGAAGTGCTGTTAATCCTGCTAATGTAGGATAAACTAGTGATGCACCTATTGCCATACCAATAAATTCATTTAATTTAAACTTCTTAGCTGCAGTATATCCAAGGAAAATAGGGAAGAAATAAAATAAGCAATCGCCTATGATATTTAAGATTTGATAAGTCCCTGATTCTTTACCAAACAATCCCACAGCAATAAATAATGCATTAAATCCTTTAATCATACCTGTTGCAGCTAACACACCTAATGTTGGAGTAAATACACCTGAAATAATATCGATAAATTTATTAAATGGATTTACTTTTTCCTCTGATGATTCTGAAGAAGATTCTGAAAATCCACCAATAGCTGCAACCTCATCATAAACATCAGGCACATGATTGCCAATAACCACTTGATATTGTCCACCACTCTTCACAACGGTTACAATGCCATCCATATCTTTTAAAATTTCTGTATTTGCTTTACTTTCATCCTTTAATTTAAAACGCAAACGGGTAATACAATGCGTTAAACTATTAACATTTTCTTTACCGCCAATATTTTTTATAATGTCTTTTGCCAATTTTTCATATTTCATAATATATCTCTCCTCTTTTATCTGTTTTTATATTAAAAAAAAGCGAGACCTCGTAGATAGTATATATTAATACTCTATCTACCTCGGTCTCGCCTGCTTTACCAGTAACAATCCTAAAATTTATTTAATTTATCTTTGAGTCACACGCTGAATATGAATGGTTAAATATAATTGCTCTTCCTCTGATAATTCTTTCTCTAAATATGTTTCTATTTTCAGCATACACTCATAAGCATTTTTATACTTTACTTTAACTTGATTTAGCAAAAAATCATCTTCTATTTCTATTTTTTCCTCTTTATTTAATCGTTGGAAAAAAAATCTTAAATGTGTAACAAACCTTTCATAGTTAAGGGATTTTTCATCAAGTATAACATTATAGGTGTAAGTAACAATATTTAATATATCTTTAATCATTTTTGTTTGGTTAGTAATATCTTGCATTTTATTACCTGAATCATTAACTTGTGCATTTATTAAATGAAGAGCTATATTACCTGCCTCATCTTCTGGTAATTTTTTACCAGTTTCACTTTCAATAAGCTCTAGTGATTTTAATCCAATTTGAAATTCTCTAGGATAGAACTTTTTAATTTCCCAAATCAATCCATTTGGACGATTAAGCTTTTCATCAAATATCTTTATTGCATAGCTAATATGATCTGTAAGGGTAACATATATATAGTCATTTAATTCAACGCCTAATATATTTTTTGCATATTCAATAATATCGTAGCATAGCGAAACGTGTTCTGTAGGAATATCTTCTAATAATAATTTGAATTTTTCTGAAGCATCTTTTTGTTTAAGAATAAAGGTTTTCTCTATTAAAGTTTCTTCTACCTCATCCCCTATATTCTTTTTAAATGCAATTCCACATCCCATAACAACAAATTCATGTTTACCTGACTCTTTAGCTAATATGGCATTATTATTAAATATTTTTTTTATTATCATCCCTATCCCATCACCCCTCTATCCTATTATACTAATTTAGAATATAAAAACCCTAACTAATCAAAAGAGACAAATAATATCTCTTCTCATTATTTAAGGTTTCGCCTGATCTAATCAGTAACAATCACAATATTTATTTGTAAGCGTTTAACTTTCTATCTTTATAATAGCTTGTTTTATTTTGATTGTCAATAGCTTTTTTATTTTAAATCACTAAAATATAATCTATATTTTAGTGATTCATTTCAATCTTTTTAAGCTCTATAATCCGATGGAAGATTATATTTTAATCAAAGCAAGAGTAGTTTTATTATGCTAACTAATTGCTAATTTCATCATCTCAAAAATTTCTGGTGATACAAAAGTCATTATTATTGTTGCAGATGCTCTCGAGAAAATATCTAATATTGTCTTCGTAATCCCATCAAATATTTGTATGTGTGATAGACTTTCAGGTATTTTTTCTATTATTCCAATACCCTTTAAAGCTTCTTTCAAAAGGGGCATATATAACTTTTCTTTACTTTCAAAATAATAAAACATCAATTCTGAACTAATACCGATTTCTTTAGATATATTCCTAATGCTTAAGTTCACAAAAAACTAGGCAGCACTTACATTAAGCCTTTTCACAAATAAAAGCTATCCAGTTATCCTTCTCATATATTTTTATATCACTAAATCCTGTCCTATATAATAGTGCTTCCATTTCATCATTTTCTTTATAAGCAGTCATATGGTATTCAATTTTATCTTTTTCGCATACAAGGAGAAATTCTCCATCCCTTTTTAATGTTCTATATATTTCTTCAAATCCTTTTTCTAATTGACCCCAATATATATGAGTTTGAATTGCTGTTATCTTATTGAAATAATTATCATTAAAAGGTAATGTTGCTACATCCGCTTCTAAAATTTCAACTTTCCCAGTTTCAATATTCTTTTTATTTTCCTTAATTGAAGCACTTACTGATTCTGATGAAATATCAATTCCATAAACCTTTCCATTATTAATTTTAGAGGCCACATTATCTATTGTTTTACCACCTCCACAACCTACATCTAAAATATAATCATCTTCTTCTATATTCACTTTACCTATTGCCCAATTTGTCATTCTTTCAAATGTTAGATTCCATATTTTCGTCATCACTGCACCTACAAATCCAGATGGGTTTTTGCTTTGATCAATAAGATAACTTTCTATAGGTTTATAAAACAACATAGTACCTCCTACGATAACTGATAAGATTACAATTAAAATTTTATTTCTAATATTCTTTTTGTTTTTTTTATTCATAACCTTTAACCTCTATCTTTTTCCTTAAATCTTGAATAATATCCCCAACTTTAATTTCCGGATGAGAATACCTCTTTCTATTTTGAGTTTTATTAGAATATTCAATAGCCTGAGCTGGGCACCATTGAATACATGCCATACATTGTTGACAGTTGTTATTCCATTTAGGTTTACCATCTGCCATTTCAATATTATTTACAGGACAAACATTTTTACAGACTTCACAATGCATGCACTTATTATTAACCTTAAATTCTTCATCTTTCTTTTTAAAATTGTTTATTTCCTTTATTGAACTCTTCTCAAATAATTTAGCCACTATACCAGGTTTTATAATATCTGTAGTATCTTTTCTTTTTATCTTTAAACTAATTTTTAATATCTTACTTTGTTCCATTTTATATAAAAAGTTGCACACAAATTTAGGGAATGCTTCGTATTCTGCAATATAATTTCCAGGCATCCTTACCCTGAATTCAGCACTTAACTTTCCGCGTTGTTTATTTATTTCCTCTCTGAGGTCCCCCATTGCCATCCCTCTAGAGCCCGCATGAGCAATTACTGCGAAAATATATTTAGTAGATCCAAACTCAACCTTACTTATAATTTCCTTCATGGCTCTAGGCATATGCGAATAATAAACAGGAAATACAAAACCTATTCTTTCATAATTTGATTCACTTGTTATAGTCTTTTCCAAATTTGAAACATGAATCACTTCAGTATCCTTTAATTCTTTTGCTATATGCCTTGCTACAGCTAAATTATTTCCAGTTCCACTAAAATAGAATATTATATTTTTCAATTTACCAACCCCCTAAAGTTTTGAAATATATTTTTTATATTTCAAAACTATTATATTACACAATCATTTCCAGTTCAATAGTTTTGAACTTCATTTTTTATATTTCAAAACTATTATGTTATAATTGGAGAAGAATTTAACAGTGGGAGGACAAAATGAATAATTATGAAATAAGAACAAACAAAAAAAAAGCAACCATAATCAGTGTTGCCCAAGAATTATTCAAAGAGAAGGGATTTTTAAATGTAAGTATTAAAGAAATTGCTTCAAAGGCTAATGTATCACAAGTTTCAATATATAATTATTTTGGTAATAAAGATGCCTTAGTTGGTGAATGTGTTAACTTCCTAATGATTGAAATTATCGCATCAGCGAGAGCGATACTTCTATCGAAAATGGATTTTAAAGAAAAAGTAGCAAAAGCTCTATCTTTATGCTCTGATCACATAAATAAATCCCTAAGTGAGTATTTTACTAATGAAGCTCTAAATGATAAAGCCTTAATGAAACTTATAAATGAATTTATAAACAAAGAAAAGTTTGAACTTTTTAGAGAGTATATTGAAGTTGGAAAAAAAGATGGTGCAATAGATAAAACAATAGCTACTGAAACAATCCTCAAATTTATTGAAGCCATTTCAATAGCTGAAAGTAATACTGATTATTCGATTGTACCTGATGGTTATATTGAAGATATTCAGAAACTATTATTTCACGGAATATTAGGTCAGTAATATTCCTTTATTCTATATTAGGTTAAATCTCAGCAGCAAAAAATTTATTACTACAAATATAATAAGCCCTAAAACATTATATAACGTAAATTTAATTAAATACCCTGAGGACTTTTCAATACCTGTTTCATTTACATACAGCTTGATTTTTACTCTTTATCTCTACGTCATCTAGAATTATATTGCATTTTTAAAATCTCCTTAATTAATTTACTAGTAAAATTTTCTAGATTGCATTATAATAAATTATAGCAATTGATAATCAATATTAACATCATTGCAAAGGGAGATGAACTAAATTGCAATATACTGAAAAGGAATTTTATCATGACATAATTGATAGTATGATTACAGCATTAGAATCACGGGATTTATATACATCTGGACATTCAGAAAGAGTCAGTAATATGGCTTATAAGGTATGTGAATTATTAGGCTTAGATGAGAACACTAAGGAAATCATACATATAGCAGCTCACTTACATGATATTGGAAAAATCGGAATACAAGATGCTATTTTAAATAAAAAAGAAAAGCTGACTGATACAGAGTGGGCCATTTTAGAGAAACATAGTGAGATAGGATATAATATATTAATAAAATCAAAACTTTTAAAGGACGTTGCTCAAATAGTTCTTTGTCACCATGAACGTTGGGATGGAAAAGGATACCCTAATATGTTAAAGGATGAAGATATCCCATATGGTTCAAGAATTATAGCTATATGCGACTCCATCGATGCAATGAAAACTGATAGACCTTATAGAAAAGCTCTAGATAATGATACTTGCAAAGAAGAAATTAAAAAGAATATAGGTATTATGTATGATCCAATACTTGCACAATGTACTATTGAAAATTGGGATATTATTTTAAAGGAAACCTATAAATAACTTATATACATCTTTTGTAATGGTAATCCACTTCTCTCAGATATCCTAACTTTATCCTCACATTGAAATCCTACTTTTTTATAGAAATTAACAGTATCTAACCTAGCACTTAAGTATATGTAACTCATATTATCTTCTTTAGCCTTAATAATATGTTTTTTCATCATTTCAAATCCAATCCCTCTGTTTACATACTCTATACTAACAAGTACATTAGTAATCTTTCCTTTACCATTTGTATTAGTCATTCTCGAATATCCTATAACCTTGTCTTTATCTAATGCTACCAAGTGTATACTTATACTATCTAAATCATCATATTTGTATTTCTCAATCTTATTGTATGGCTCAAAAAGTATATAGTATCTTAGATACATTACTTGCTTAAACTTTTCATCTTTATAATTTATGTATTTATACGTAATATCTTTCACAATCTTCGCCTACTCTTCCTATGATATTTATTAAGTTTGTCTTCTGATTCTTCATCATAATATTATAGTTAATTCTATTGCTTTTTCTAATATAAAACAACCCCACTACGATTACTAATTTCATAGGTTAATATTAAAAGAGCCAATAAAAATTATTGGCCCTTTTTACGTTAATTATTTATTAACTAGATAAAAATATCTTCTCTATTATATATATATCATTATACTATCCTATGAGTTGTATTATTTAGCGTTATTATCTGCTTTTCTCAAAGATTAAGCTCTATACTCTTTTAATAACAACACTAGAAAATCTTTATTCTAAAATCGAAATATCTGCAACTACCCCATTATATACAGAACCTATCACATCACTCACAATAGATGCTAACTCCTGTGGCGTTTCTTCCATACCACTTTTAAGCCATTTTTGAATAATACCTAATTGGGCAGAGGAGGCGAAAGTGAAAATATATTTTATAGGTATTTTATCAATTTCATGATTAATAGATATATTTTTAAATAACCAGCCTTCTATAAAATTTTTAAGCTTCATTTGAAAACTCAAATCACCATTTGGTCCTAATATAACTTTTATAAAATCAGCATTTTCTTTTATATAACTATATACAAAAGTAAAAACTGGTAATAACTTTTCTTTATCAGAAGGTAGTATAAAATTGTTAGGATTTTTTTTAGCTATATTATCTATAACTTCATTAATTTCTGTTAGAATCTTATTTTCGCATTGTTCTAACATATCATACTTATCTTTATAATGAAGATAAAAAGTAGCTCTATTAATATCCGCTTCTTCTGTTAAATCTTTTATGCTTATCTTATGAAATCCTTTTTCAATCATTAACTTTATCAAAGCATTTTTCAGCAATTTTTCAGTTTTAGCACTTCTTCTATCCATAAAATCTCCCCCAAGAACATAAATACTCGACACATTCTTCTTATCTGTATATTAATCAACAAATCAACTTATACTGCTTATTGTTATATATTTCAATTTTATTATAATGGTAATAGTAGCAGTTAATCAACACAATGTTAATTAAAAGGAGATAAAAATGGATATAGTAAATGTTTCAAATATAGTAAAGAAATTTTCTAAGAACATTATTTTAAATAATATAAGCTTAACAGTTAAGGAAGGTGAAATTCTAGGTCTTATTGGTCCCTCAGGTTGTGGAAAAACCACCCTTGTAAAATCAATAATTGGTATGGAGAAAGTAGATGGCGGATATATTGAATTATTAGGCGAAAAGGTTCCAAATCTTCAAGTACTAAATGATATCGGATATATGGCACAATCCGATGCTTTATATGAAGAACTAACGGGAGAAGAAAACTTAGATTTCTTCTCTAAATTATTCAAATTATCTAAAAATGAAACTAAAGAGAGAATAGAATACACAACAAAACTTGTTAATCTTGAAAATGAATTATCAAAAAAGGTAAGTAATTATTCAGGAGGTATGAAAAGAAGATTATCCCTAGCAATTTCCTTAATACAAGATCCTAAACTTCTTATATTAGATGAACCTACTGTTGGCATTGATCCAAAGCTAAGATTTACTATTTGGAATGAATTAAAGGCTTTAAAAGCTCAAGGTAAAACTATTATAATAACAACTCATGTTATGGACGAGGCTGAGAAATGTGATAAATTAGTTTTAATTCGTGAAGGAATAATTATAGCCTCTGGAAGTGTAGATGAATTAAAGAAACAATTTAATGTAAATACAGTAGAAGAAATATTTTTATAGGAGGTAATTAAGATGATAATAATGGCATTAATAAAAAGAATAATACTTCAAACTATAAGAGATAAAAGAACTTTAGCCCTTATGATGATTGCTCCATTAATACTTTTATCCTTGGTTAATTTTTTATTCAATTCAGATAATACCTCTAAATTAAAGGTTGGAGTATACAATACAAGCGCAAGTTTTAATGAGGAACTTGAAACAAATGATATTGAAATTGTAAAATACGATACCATTGAAAACATAGAGTCTAAGATAAAAGATGACAATTTAAAAGCTTTTATAAATAAAGATAATGATAAATTATCTATAACTTATGAAAATAGCTCACCCTCTGACAGTGCACAAATAAAAGCAAAGGTTCAAGGATCTTTAGCAAAAGAACAAATGAATAGCTTAACTGATAAGTTATCACAAATAAACAATGATTTTTCTAAAAGTCAGGGTACTATATCCATAGAAAGCAATTATATTTATGCAGATGAGGATTTATCTTACTTTGATACCCTGAGTCCTATCTTAATAGGTTTCTTTGTATTCTTTTTTGTATTTTTAATATCTGGAATATCTTTATTAAAAGAACGTACTTCAAAGACCCTAGAAAAGTTATTATCAACCCCAATTAAAAGAAGTGAAATAGTATTTGGTTATTTATTAGGCTATGGATTATTCGCCATTATACAAACTATAATAGTGGTTCTCTTTTCTGTTTATGTATTAAACATAAGAATGGAAGGAAATATTTTATTAGTATTACTAACCAATATTTTGATAGCCTTCGTAGCTCTATCCTTTGGGATATTATTATCTACCTTCGCTAATTCAGAATTTCAGATGATGCAATTTATCCCTCTTGTAGTCGTTCCTCAAATATTTTTTACTGGCCTAATACCTGTAGAAAATATGGCAACCTGGCTTCAAAATATAGCACACGTCATGCCTTTATACTACGGAGCACAATCCTTGCAAGGAATAATAGTTAAGGGACATACTTTTAGTGATATACAATTTGATCTGATTATTTTACTTTTATTTGCTATAGTGTTTTCTATTTTAAATATCTTGGGACTAAAACGATATAGAAAAATATAAAAATAGGGAGAACCTCCATCAACTGGAGGTTCTCCTTCATTATTATTTATAAAATATTCCCTTTAATTTTAAGCTTCCATTTCCTTTTTTATAAAAATATATATAGAAGCTAAAATAGCTAAAATAGTTAATATGCTAGTTATTATAAGTGGTTCAATAGCGAACTGAGAGGAGAGCTTTCCCCCTTCTGATATAAGTTTAAAAGGATTAAAAGAGTAATTAAATGTGTTTAAAAGTACTAACCCTATATTTATACCCATTGATAATAATGCAGCCCCCATGGATTTCTTAAATAAACTACTAAATAAAAATATTAATGAAAGAATAAATAGCAGATAAATATAAACATTAGTAGAACATATTAGTATTGCTTTTATAGAAGGTAAATCTTCTTGAAAAACAATAAAGGAATAATATATATTTGTAATTACAGATATAGTACTTATTATAAATATAACGACTCCATAAAAACTGAATTTTGCTATTACTATAGAAGATTTATTTGCTCCCTTTGTAATAGGTAATATGATACTTCCCTTAGAGATTTCATTGCATAAAATTCCACCTAGTGTAAGACATAAAACCAATATACAAAGTTGAGGCAAAGTGCTAATTAAATAATTTGCCACTGAGTCAAGTGCTGAGGTTTTAAAAAGACTAGACATTTCAGTTCCATACTGCTTTTCCAAAAGTTTTGGTGTGAGCTTTAGCATTGGAGGCGTTGACAATGCGAAGAAAAAGAAGCCCATAAATAGTATCATTAGTTTATTCTCTCTTTTAGCCTCTATAAATTCTTTTTTTATATATGCTTTAAATGTCATTTCAAAGGACCTCCTTTAATAAGAGTAAAGAAAATATCTTCTAAGGATACCTCTTTTTTCACAAAGGATTTGATAGGAGTATTTAAGGATAATAAATATCTAAATAACTCCCTTTCATCTTTTAAAGAGTTATCCACAAAAATTAAAGTTTTCTCCTCATTTTGTTCAATACTTTTTATAAATTGTGGATAGTTTTTCTTTTCTCTATCACCATCAAAAACAACCTCATAATAGCAGGATGAATATTCTTCTTTAAGAGAAGAAAGGGTAGTTGAAGTAAGAATCTCCCCCTTATGAATTATGGTTATATAATCACATATATTTTCTGCATCCTTTAAGAGATGTGTTGAAAAAAATACCGTCATATCCCTTTCCTTTAAGCCTTTAATTATATTCATAACCTCTCGTCTTCCTTCAGGATCTAATGCCGAAGTAGGTTCATCTAATATAACAAGCTTAGGGTTATTACATATAGCAACAGCTATCCCAAGCCTTTGAAGCATACCTCCTGAAAGAGTTTTCACAGTTTTATTTGAGGCATCCTTTAGCCCAACGATTGAAAGCAATTCATCTCTAGAGAAGCTTGTTTCCTTTGAAGGAGAAAGGGAAAGTATAAAATCTAAATATTCCCTGACCTTCATATAAGAATAAAATTTAGGTTGCTGAGGAAGACATCCTATGGATTCTCTCTCATCATCATAATTAAGCTCCTTTCCACAAAAGATAACCTTTCCTGAAGAAGGCTTTTTTAATCCACAGATTATATCCATAGTAGTGGATTTACCAGCTCCATTTTCGCCAATAAATCCGTAAATAATTCCCTGGGGAATCTTTAAATTTATATTTTTAAGGACTTGAGCATTAGTGTAGTTTTTATTTACGCCTTCAAGCTTTAAAGTATATTCATTAGTCTCTTCTCTCATATTCATTACTCTTGTTCCCTTCCTAATATCAAAAAGGCAATACATCCAACTGAATTAAGGCATAATATTATCCAAGCCCATTTTGGTATGAATTTCACTGGATTTTTTGCTATTATCATAAAACAGTAAATTGAAAAAATAACTTGTAGGACTAATATTGGTATTAAAAGTGTAAAATCTATATCCATAATATAAATCTCCTCTATTTCTTATTTTTCTTCTTAAAATATAACTTTCTATATATTAGATAGATTATAGCTGAGGATGGAATATTCATTAGTCCAATACCCCCCCAAATCCAAGGATTTGGAATATTATTTTTTATGGCATCCCTAAAAATAATAGTTCCTTGAATAGTAACAAGTATGAGGGCGCCGATTAAAGTGATTATTTCAATTGATGTCACTGAACCTCCCTCCTTGCTTTTTGCTTTAAAAGAATTGAATTTACTATTAGTAATACTATTAACATTCCAAATTGGGATACCATTATTACTGATATTGAAAGCTTTATAGACATAACTCCAATTACAGTAGCAAATAATATAGCCACTAATAAGAACTTAAATGTAGCCTTTCGCAGCTTAGTGCTTAGACGTATTTGCTGTCCCTTCTCTACAATAGAACTTATATCAATAGGCACTGATATATTGTCCTCTATATGATTTGCAAGAGACATCTTATCCAAAATAGCTTTTAATTCTAATCTATCAGAGGTAGCACCATCTAGTGACCTTTCATAGTACTTATCAATATTTTTATCTAAATCATCAAAAGATTTCATGTTATCTGCCTCCCTTAAATTTTGATAGAATTTCTTTTATTCCATAATGTAACCTTGAACGTACAGTACCAATGGGACAATTTACTATTGCACTAATTTCTTCATAGCTGTATCCATAATAATGTTTTAATATAAAAACAGTTCTTTTATCATTAGGCATCTCTTTTAATATTTCTAAAACATCATGTAATTCTTCTTTTTTAATCACTTCATCCTCCAAAGAATAAGAGGATGGAATCACATCTAATAGTATGTCTGTTTCTTTAACCTTTCTTAAGTGATCCATATATTTGTTTGTTGCAATTTTTATTAACCAGGTTGAAAATTTAGCATTAGGAGTAAATGAATCTATATGAATGACAGCTGCAAGAAGGGTATCTTGAACAATATCTTCAGTTAACTCTTTATTGCAGGTGAGTTTTAATACATAACCCTTTAAAATTGAAAAGTTATTATTAATCAATATCTCAAAGGCATATCTATCCCCATCCTTAGATCTTGATATTAAATTTTCTTCATTTTGATTTTCTATATTCATAGATTTTGCCCCTTTATTACTGTTTGCTACTTTCTATTTTCATTTATTAAACGTGGAAGTTTGAAAAAAGTTCAATGTAATTTGAAAATTTTTATATATTTTTTCTTTACACTATTATAAATTATACTTCTAATATTATTAAATCTCTATTAACCTTCAGTATAAAAGCACTTAGTTTTTTGGTATAATTTATAATATAAATATTTTTAAAGGAGATGCTTAAATGAAAAATACAGAAAAAACCTTAATAAAAAATATAGGTCAAGCCTTCATTTATACACTCTGTGTCATTACAGTTCTTTGTACATTCCTAATTGTTAACGCAATTAAAAATAAATAATAAAAACCTTGATATTATGGAGAATATAAATCAAAGAAAAGAACTAAAAAAGGATCATTTCGCATTCTAACCATGCGAAATGATCCTTTTTAATTACTTTATAAGCTTACTAAATGATCGATTTAAATGCATATAGAGTTATCAATTTTTGACCTATGATCATTTATTATATCTATAATTTCATTTGGATTATCAATCACATACTTGGGATTATAGCTCTCTAATTCTTCACGATTTCTAAATCCCCAAGTAACACCAATAGTATCCATTCCAGCTCCAATTCCAGTTTTCATATCAGTATCAGTGTCTCCTATATATAAACAGTGTTCTGTTAAAATTCCAAGTTCCTTAGCAGTAATAATTGCACCTTCTGGATCTGGTTTTCTCTTAACATCATCCTTTTCACCATATATCTTATCAAAATATTCAATTCCAAATATTCCTCTCACATTATCAATAGTTCTTTCATGAGGCTTATTAGATAAAACAGCAATTTTGATGTTATTCTTTTTCAAATAATGTAGCATGTCCTTAATTCCATCGTAGGCTTTCACTTCATACATATAATGAACCTTAAAATATTCCATATAAGTAACAAGTGCATCCTCATAGTGTATTAAGGTCTTATCTCCACAATAAATTAAAGCCCTTTCAACTAACTTTTTATATCCATCACCAACAAAAATTTTATACTGATCTTCATCTATAGAACCTAATCCATACTTTTTTAAAGTTAAATTAGTAGTATAGGAAATGGCCTTAATAGAATTTACTAAAGTACCATCTAAATCAAAAATACAACATTTATACATTATATACATTCTCCTATCCATTTATTATTATTTTACTCAAAAGGATATACAAATCCCATTGATTTCTTACTTCGCTTAACAATTGAGTAACATCAATTAATAATTGATGTTACTCATCACCTATTTAATTATACATTAAAAAGCATATTTACTTTATTTCATAGTAAAAAAATTAATAATATCAATTATATATGCCTTTATGCAACATATAATTGAGATTTTAAGTGTTATATATTACAATTTTAATTATAAGAGGTGATGTGGTTGAAAAATATTAAAATGAAAATTGCTCGAGTTGAAAAAGACCTATCACAAGAAAAGCTAGCTGAAATCATTGGTGCATCAAGACAAACTGTAGGCATGATTGAATCTGGTAATTATAATCCTACTATAAAATTGTGCCTTGCTATTTGTAGGGCATTAGGTAAAACTCTAAATGATATTTTTGAGGAGGAATAAAAATGAATGATTCTAATCTTATAAAAAAAGTGATGCATAGTATTACCAATTCTAGTAAGTGCGAAGATGAAAGAGAACAATTAGAAAGTTATAAAATTTCAACTATTTGCTTATCTCTTTTAGTTACATTACTTGTAATATCCTCTATTATAAGAGAAACTATCGAAATCCACCTTGGTGATATTTACCCATTCAATAGTACACAAGAAATATTTTTTTATATTAGTTTAATAAGTCTTGTTGGATGTTATATACTTTGTAAAAAAGGTGCTATAGGAACTATCTCATCTTTAGGCACTCTAATATTCGGAATTTCATTCCCAATATACTCTGGCAATATACTTTCTTCTATTCTTTTAGAAGGGATATTTTCTAATTTACAGAATTATCAAAAGTCTAATATTCACCTTATAATAATATTCCTTATGGTTATTTTTCCCATTGTAATATATTTTGCTTTGAATAGAGTTTATAAAAAGAGCATAGCTAGCTCTGAATATTAAAGAAAACGTTAATTATAAGGGCCGTGATTAAAACACTTGGATTTTTAGTAAAATTTATAAAATAGATATTTTGAAAGGAGAATAATAATGGAGCCTTTAGAAGAAATAAGAAAAATAAAAAAATAGATTATTTAATTGTTCCATAGATTAAATTTTTCTTGCTTATTAAGCATTTTAGCTCGCTAGTTATAATCCACAATAAATATACTTATCACGATAAAGATAGGAATTATTATTCCTAGGAAAATTTGTGCTTTTCTAGAGACTTCTAATATTATTAAATCTCTATTGATTTTCAAAAATGCTGCTAATATCAATAAAGAACATATAATATCACTTAAATTAGGAACAGAAAAATAAGTTTCTATTTGCGGAGCTAACTGAGATAAAACAACTACTCCAATATATGCTAAAAAATCTTTCATTCCTAATTTCTTATTTTTAGAATTACTCATAAATTTACTAAGCATATTCATTTATAATGTTAGAAACATTACCTCTTGCTTCTGCAATTTTTTTATCTATATCTTTAATCTTATCTTTTAAATTTTCAATTTCTTTTTTGCTTGTTTCTTTATATATCTCAAGTTCTGATTTATATTTATCAGCTAGATTACATAGTTCAATATATTCAGTATTATCTGCTATAAGATTATCTGATACAGTTACTTTTCCAGATAATTGTTCTTCCGCCTTAATGTCAGAAGCCTTAACGATTTCAGCTTTTTCATCCTTAAGTACAGAAACATTATCAATTTTGTC
Source organism: Clostridium vincentii (assembly GCF_002995745.1). Taxonomy (GTDB): domain Bacteria; phylum Bacillota; class Clostridia; order Clostridiales; family Clostridiaceae; genus Clostridium; species Clostridium vincentii. The sequence goes on from NZ_PVXQ01000005.1 coordinate 89,047, forward strand.
TTCTTCATCCTTGAGCTCAGAAGCCTTATCAATTTCAGCTTCTCCACCCTTGAGCTCAGAAGCCTTATCACTTTCATTATTTGAATTTGAAAGTTTATCTACTACACCATGAATTTCACTTAATACATCTGAAAGGTTACTTTCTAACTCTGCTATATGTTCTTTTCTCTTTACCTCCAGTTCTTTTAATGTTTTTTGCATTTCTTGTTTTTGATTAATCAAAGATGAAATATAACTCGTTTCTTTCTTTTTATACGATAAATTTATGCTTCCCAAATCATTAGCTTTGGTTTTAGTACATTTTTCATCTCTTAAAATATTATTTGATATTTGTATGTTAACATCGCTTATTCTCATTACATTAATACCTCCTCGTATACCGTAGTTGTAATCATTGATAATATTTTATTTGTTTCAAATAAAAAAATTTAAATTTCATAATATTACAATCTGGCCAAATCTATTTCACCTTATCATACCATTAAATGGTTCTATTTCCCATGTTTCGTTCTATTTTAGGTATCGTCCCACCCAAAACATGAACTACTATTCAAACTATATCTGTCTTGTAATCAAAATAAATTGTTTAGAATAATATCTTTTAAAAATATAATTAGTGATATAATTTCCATATAGTAAAAACTAAAATATGTATTAATTGAGGTGCTATGTTATGAATATAGAAAAACTTATTGAATCATTAGGAAAAGCTCTTGGTAAACTCATTTTTAATAAGCAAGAAAAGTCTAGTGAAAAATTTAATATTGAACAAATGACATCTACTGATTTATTTAAAATATTTTTTAACAAACTATTTCATTCAAGCGATTACAATAAAGCTGAAGATCTTATTTTTAAAGAATTAGAAGAAAATAATTCTCAAGAAATATATGATATATCACTTGAGTTTTACAATTCCTTACTTCAAAAAAGTGATCTAGACTTAAATAATAATAATTTTTCAAGAGAAGAAATTTACCAAGGATTAAATGATTTAAAAAAATATAATAAGAAGTTTATCACTAATTGAATAATCTAAATAATTAGATAAAAAAGGATCATTTCGCATTCTAAAAATGCAAAATGATCCTTTTAATCTTAATAACTGATTTATTTAACTTCTATATCTCTTCTCCATTAGATGCAATAACTTTCTTATACCAATCAAAGGATTTCTTCTTTGATCTTTCTAATGTCCCATTTCCCTCATTATCTTTATCTACATAGATAAATCCATAACGTTTTTTAAGTTCTCCTGTAGTAAATGATACTAAATCAATACATCCCCAAGGAGTATAACCCATTAGATCAACACCATCTAATTCAATAGCTTTTTCCATTTCTTTAATGTGTGCTCCTAAATAATCAATTCTATATTGGTCATCACATGAGCCATCTTTTTCCTTAACATCAATAGCACCAAATCCATTTTCTACAATAAACAAAGGTAACTCATATCTTTCATATAAAAGATTTAAAGAATATCTAAGTCCAACTGGATCAATCTGCCATCCCCAATCACTTGCTTTTACATGAGGATTAACAACTTCACTTGTTTTTCCACCATATCCGTCATCTGCTTCCTCTGCGCCACTTTTTACTGCTGTGGACATATAATAACTAAATCCAATATAATCAACTATTCCTTCTTGCAATATCTTAGTATCTGCTTCTTCCATCTTGATGTTATATCCTTTTCTAGCCCATTCCTTTAAGGCATATGTAGGATAATGTCCTCGTGCATGTACATCTGCAAATAAGTATCTATCATGCATAGCTTCTACAGATAACATCATGTCCTCAGGATTACAAGAGTATGGATACATAGGAACAAAAGAACACATACATCCAATCTTAAAGTCAGGATTAATTTCATGGCCTTTCTTAATAACCAATGCACTTGCAACAAGTTCATGATGAACTACTTGATACATTGTTTCTTCTTTATTTTCTCCTTCTTCATATAAAACTCCTGAACATGTCCATCCAAATAATGGTCCACTAAAGTTCTTTTGATTATTTATCTCATTAAATGTCATCCAATACTTAACTTTATTTTTATAACGTTCCATTACTGTAGTTGAATAACGTACAAAGAAATCAATAACTTCACGACTACGGAATCCACCATATTCTTTAGCTAAATGATAAGGCATTTCAAAATGACTTAATGTAATAACAGGTTCAATACCATGCTTTAACATTTCATCAAACATATCATCATAGAATTGTAACCCTTCTTCATTAGGTTCTAATTCGTCACCCTTAGGAAAAATACGTGACCATGCGATACTTGTTCTAAAACATTTAAAGCCCATTTCTGCAAATAAAGCAATATCTTCTTTATAATGTCCATAAAAATCAATAGCTTCATGGTTTGGATAGTTATTCCCTGGAATAACCCCATCAGTAATAACTCTTGGTACACCATGTGCACCAGCAGTCATAACATCTGCCACGCTAGGACCTTTTCCACCTTTATTCCATCCGCCTTCTAATTGATGAGCCGCAACTGCTCCACCCCATAAAAAATCCTTGCTAAAAGCCATAATAATTCCTCCTATTCTTTAGTATAAATTTTTATTCTGAAATTTTTTGATAAACTAAATTTAACTGTTCTAATCTTGGTATTATAATCTTCATAAATAAATCTAACATAGGACCATAAATAAGCATTCCAATTACAGTTCCTTCTCTAACAGTTATACTTTGGTTAAATATGAATGCAAATGCTAAGGCAAATATAATTGATAGTATGTCCACGAGTTGTCGTATCATACCAAATTTTTTATTAAGTTTTTTAGATATAACCATACAAGCTCCCTCTAGCGGAAAGCTAATAAAATCAAGTGCCATAATTACTGAAACACCTATAGCACAAAGTACAAGTCCTAATAATAATAATCCTATATTTATAAAATAATTGCTAATAATAAAATTAGAAAAAACATCATATAACATAAAATTAACCACCATTCCTAATAATATTGCCACTAATATTTGAGCAGCGTGTAGTACCTTAAATTCCTTTTTCAAAAGCACCAATTGAATTAAAACACAACTAACATTTAGAAACATAGAAATCGTTCCTACTTTTATAAATACTCCACTTGATATGCTTTGACTAAGTGCATCCCATGCACCTACTCCAACAGCTGCCTTTAATGCTAAACTTGCTCCAATACCAACAATAATTACACAAAGTGTTGAAATAATACATTTACTTATAACCTTATTCATTTCCGCCTCCTATGTCTCAATACTCCTACTACCATAAACCGATAACATTATATTGCTTTTACAAAACATACCTTTTGATATAATATAATTATATAGAAAGAATACTTACATTGAAACAGTTTACAGATATGTTAGAATGGCATTTCAATTCTTTTTATTGTTTTGTATAAAATTATAAAATGCCATTCTAAAAACGTTTGATTTATACTCTAGAAAGGAGTGCTCTAATTTATGATAATTTCTAACAAACTTGAGTCTATGGATTCTTTATCTAAATCTGAAGAAGTTCTAGCTAAATATATTCTTGATCAAAAGGAAAATATTGAAAAACTATCTACTAAAGATTTAGCAAATGCTACCTATACCTCACCATCAACGGCAATCCGTCTATCTCAAAAATTAGGTTTTAGTGGATGGAATGAATTAAAAGAAAAATATCTTGAAGAGCTTAATTATTTAAATCAACATTTTTCTAATATTGATTCTAATTTTCCCTTTCAATCTAGTGATACTTTAATGAATGTTGCTTCAAAAATCGGGAATCTTGCTTCTGAAAGTATTGAAGATACTTTATCACTTTTAAAAAATGAGGATCTAAATAAAGCTGTTACTTTATTAGATAAAGCACAAATAATTAATGTATTTGGAATTAGTAATTCCTTACTTATGGCTTTTGATTTTAAACACAAGATGATGCGTATTAATCGTCATGTCGACATTTTGAGTTTACCTGGTGAGCAGGCCTATGTAGCTGCAAATTCTTCTCCTAATGATTGTGCTATATTAATTTCATACTCTGGAGAAGTACACGAAACTTTACAGATTGCGAAAATATTAAGAAAAAATAAAACACCAATAATTTCGTTAACAAGCATTGGTGAAAATACTTTGAAAGATTTTTCAGATTGTACTTTTTCCATAACATCTAGAGAAAAACTTTATTCTAAAATCGCAACATACTCCACTAATAATTCTATCCATCTTATTTTAGATATTTTATATTCTTGTTTATTTAAAATGAACTATGATCATAATTTAGAATACAAAACTAAGATTTCTAAAATTATTGATACAAGATCTTCAACTAGTAATTTATTGCAAGAAAAATAGTTATCAATTTTTTATTATTTTTATTTTCAATTATTCTACTTGAAAATTTTATAAAGATATAATATACAATAAAAAAAGGAAGACATTTTGTCTTCCTTTTTATAGTTATTTATAATTTAGTGTCCATTAACCATTAAATCCATAACAACAGCATCTTTAGATGCTACCCCTGTAGCCTCTAATTCTTCAATCTTTTTAGCAAATTGTGGTAAGTATTTTTTATGTGCTACTAATAACTCATCTAATAATTCTTGAGCACAAGCTCCACTCTTTACTTGTAGATTTAATAGGAACGCCTGTAGAATTAATCCATAGTTACCAGTTACAGCTGATTCTATAACACATTCTTCCATAGCTTTCATTGATTGTACCCAGCCTCTTTCAGCTGATTTAAATTTACCCCAAGTAAGTGGCATAGCACCCTTGCCAGTAATTATACAAGATATTTCTACTATAGAATCATATGGAAGTTCAGTAATTGCACCATTATTTTCAGTACTAACTACCATATGAGTTCTTTTATCATTATAGATTGAATTTATACATTCACATGCAGCATCACTATAATGTGTTCCACCTCTTTTTGTTAATTGTTCTGGTTTGTAGTTTAAGTTTGGATCCTTGTATAATTCAAGTAATTCGGCTTCCGTTACTTTAACCTGCTCTCCACGAGTTCCAATACCATTAAATTCTTCTAATCCATGTGTCAACATCTCATCTTGCATATAGTAATATCTATGGTATCCGCAAGGAATTAATTGCATTTCTTTAACTTGTTCTTTTAAGAATTTAACATCATGAATATTAGCTGGAGTTCCTGAGTCTTCAACATACATCTTATCAATAATTTGATCAGTTAAGTCATTGCCTTGTGCATCTGTAACTTTATGCCAATGAAAATGGTTTAATCCAGCGAACTGATGAACTAAATCTCTCTCAGTTACACCAAACATTTCTGGTTCTTTAATTAATGCCCCAACTGGTACATTACATAATCCTATACACTTTTTCCATTTACCATATTTAATTACTGCTTGTGTAACCATTCCAGATGGATTTGTAAAGTTAATTAACCATGCATTAGGACATAATTCTTTCATATCTTCTACTATATTTAAGATAACAGGTATTGTACGTAATGCTTTAAACATACCACCTGCACCATTTGTTTCTTGTCCGAGCATTCCATGTGAAAAAGGAATTCTTTCATCTTTAATACGAGCATCTAATAAACCAACTCTGAATTGTGTTGTAACAAAATCAGCTCCTGGTAATGCCTCTCTACGATCTAATGTTAAATGTACTTTTACATCATAAGGAGATGCATCCCACATACGTTGTGCCATTGCACCAACGATTTCTAATTTTTCTCTTCCCTCTTCTATATCTACTAACCAAATTTCTTGAATTGGAAGTTCCTCATATCTTTTAATGAATCCTTCCATTAATTCTGGAGTATAACTACTTCCTCCACCAATTGTAACTATTTTTATTGCTTTCTTTTTCATTATTTCCCCTCCTAGATAACTTTTATATAGGTAGGTTGTAAAAAATTTACCTATATTTGATATGATATAAGCATACATGAATAACAACTAAATTGAAACTGTTTACACTTATGTTAGAATGACATTTCATTTTTTTCTATTTTTTTGCATAAAATTATAAAATTTCATTCTAAAATATTTTATTTGTATTTATAGATATAATTCTGGAAATCTAATAAGCTAACTCTAACTTCTTTAATCTTGGCATTATAATCTTCATAAACAAATCTACCATAGGACCGAAAATAATCATTGCAATTATAGTTCCTTCTCTCACAGTTATACTTTCCTTAAATATAAATGCAATACCTAAGGCAAATACAATAGATAGTATATCCACAAATTGTCTGATTATACCGAATTTTATATTAATTTTTTTAGATATAACCATACAGCATGCCTCTAAAGGAAAACTAATAAAATCAATTACCATAAGTACCGAAACACCTACAACACATAGTAAAGTTCCTAGAAGTATCAATAATACATTAATAAAATAATTATTAATAATAACACTAGAAAGAACATCATATAACATAAAATTAACAATAAGCCCCAATAATACAGATACTAATACCTGAAGAGAATGAACTACCTTAAATTCCTTTTTCAAAAGAATCAGTTGAATTAAAACACAACTAATATTTTGCAACATAGAAATTGTTCCTACCTTTATATTGATTCCAGTCGCTATACTTTGACTCAATGCAGACCATGCACTTACTCCAACAGCTGCTTTTAGTGATAAGCTTGCTCCAATGCCAACAATAATTACACTAAGTGCTGCAATAATGCATTTGCCTATAACTTTATTCATTTTAGCCTCCTATTTTTTTACAAGTCTATTGCCATAAAGTAATAATATTTTATTACTTTTACAAATTAAACCCTTTTCCATAATCTAATCTTATAGGAAGGATACTTATATTGAAATAGTTTACACGTATATTAGAATAGCATTTCATTTTTTTCTGTTATTTTGTATTGAATTATAAAATTCCATTCTAATAAATTACATAATATAAAAAGCTATTCAAAAGGGATTTAAGAATTCCTTTTGAACAGCTTTTATCTGATTTCTTATGACTATATCATTGTATACAGAGAGCTAATCTTCCTCATATTCTACAACTCTATTTCGACCTTTATGTTTTGCCTCATAAAGGGCCTTATCAGCTTTAATTACTATGTCATTTATAGAGTCTGTCTTTCCTGGAATAAGAGATACAACACCAATGCTTGCAGTTACATAATTTTTCACATTTGAAAATCTATGCTTAATCTGAAGGGATTCTATATTTCCTTTAATCTCCTCTGCTACTTTTAATGCACATTCTATATTCGTTTCTTGTAAAAGTACAATAAATTCCTCTCCTCCATATCTTCCAACAAAATCTAAAGGTCTTTTTAATGATTCTTTAATTGTTTTAGCAATCTTTACTAGGCATATATCCCCTTGAACATGGCCATAATTATCATTAAAATCTTTAAAACGATCTATATCTATCATCATTACGGATAAATTAGTCCGCTCTCTTTTAGAGTTCTTTAAAGCAGTATTAAAGTAAGCCTCTAAACTATGTCTATTAGCAATTCCCGTAAGATTATCAAAATATGAAGTTTGTTCTAAAATTAAATTCACCTTTTCTAATTCTTGTTTTGTTATTTCTAACTCCTGAACCTTTTTCTCTAATATTAATGATTGTTCAATGATTTTCTGCTTTTGGTTATAAAGTTCAATAAATATTTTTATTTTACTCAATATTATCTTTGTATCTTTTAATGGTTTAAGAAGATAATCTACTGCCCCTGAGTCATAACCCTTAAAAATATGTTCTTCTTCTACACTTATAGCTGTAACAAATATTATTGGTATATGGCAAGTTCTTTCGCTACTTCTCATAATTTCAGCAACTTCAAATCCATCCATGTCGGGCATCTGAACATCAAGCAAAGCAACTGCGAAATCATAATCAAATAACAATCCAAGAGCTTCATTACCAGAAGATGCTTTTACTATATTTACAGAAAGTGGCTCGAGTATACTCTCAAGCACAAGTAAGTTTTCTTTTCTATCATCAACTATTAGAATATTTATATTTTTCATACTATTCATATCTCCCTCTTTAATCACATTGCAATCTAATTAATAATTCCCCTATTTCCTCAAGCTTAAGTATATAATCCACATTTGTTGATTCTATAGCAGACTTTGGCATCCTATCAGCCTCCGATGTTTCAGGTTCTTGAACAATTGCAATACCACCTTGTTCCTTTACTTTGCTTAATCCATAACTTCCATCTTTATTAGCTCCTGTAAGAATAACTCCTATTAAATTTTCTTCGAAGGTATCTGCAGCAGTTTCAAACAATACATCAATTGAAGGGCGAGCATAACAAACTCTCTCTTCTACACTAAGGGTAAAACTTCCATCCTTCTCAATCAAAATATGGTAATTAGGTGGTGCAAAATATACATATCCTGAAACTGCCACTTCCTTATCTTCAACTTCCTTTATTCTAAGTTTACAAAATCTTCTAAGATATTCTATAAGGTAACTTTCAGAATGTATATTTAAATGTTGTACAATAATTACGGGAATTGAAAAGTCTCCCTGAAGTGTTGAAAGAATGCTCCTTAATGCCTCCATACCCCCAGTTGATGTACCAATCACTATAGCCTTATATTTCATGGTGATTCCTCCCCGTATCATTTGAACTTTTTCCTAAATATCCTGTCTGACTCAACTATAGGTTCAAAGTAGCTCTCAAACTCAGTGAATTTCAAGCTTTCTTTTGGCCCAAGGCATAAGAACCCTCCATTGCACAAGCTATCATAAAAAAGTTTTATAACATGATTTTGAAGTTCTTTATTAAAATATATTAGAACATTCCTACAAACGATCATTTGCATTTCTCCAAATACATTGTCATTAACCAGATTATGCTCTGCAAAAATAATCCTTTCCTTCAGTGCTTTATCTAAAAGTGCAAAATCATAATTAGCTATATAATAATCTGAAAAAGATTCCTTACCGCCAGCCTTTTGATAATTAATGGTATATTCCTTTATTCTATCTATAGGATAAATACCTTCCTTCCCTTTGCTGAGAACACTTTCATTAAAATCAGTGGCATAGATTTGTGTTTTACTATAACTACCCTCTTCTTTTAATAAAATTGCCATTGAATAAACCTCTTCTCCAGTTGAGCATCCTGCATGCCATATTTTCACATGAGGATATGTTTTTAATACAGGAATAACTTCTTTTCTTATAGAAAGAAAGAAAGAAGGATCTCTAAACATTTCTGTTACATTTATTGAGAAGTCTGGAAGCATCAGTTGAAAAAATGTTCTATCTGTTAAAATCATATGCTGAATTTCTGATATATTCTTTAATCCTGAAATTACTAGCCTGTTTTTAACTCTCCTTTTTATATGCGCTCTTGAATAAGATCTAAAGTCATATCCATAATTCATATATATTGCCTCAAGCAATAAAGCTACTTCAATATCTTCAGTATTCATGTTTTTTAAATTTTCCGATCTCATTTTTGCATCCACACCCTTATAAGTGATAGCAACTTTTCTACCTCTACTGGTTTTACCATATAATCATTAGCCCCTGATTCAATGCATTTGTTTCTATCTTGCTTCATAGCCTTTGCTGTTAGTGCAATTATAGGTATATCTTTCCCTAATTTCATTTTTCTTATTTCTCTCATTGCAGTATATCCATCCATTTCAGGCATCATAATATCCATAAGAATTAAATCAATCTGCGGGTTTTTGCTTATCTTTTCTAAAGCTTCTATTCCATTTCTACCCACTATAACCTTTATTCCTTGATTCTCTAGTATGCTAGACACAGCAAAAACATTTCTCATATCATCATCCACAAGCAATACTGTTTTATTCTCTAAAAGCATCTCTTTTTCATCTATATTCCAGTTCTTCTTTTTGCCAGTTTCTAAACTTTTATTAACACCATATAAGAAAAGTTTAGCCTCCTCCACTAGTCTTTCAGTAGATCTTGGTCCATCAATTATAATACTCTTAGCATATTTATTAAGCTCCATCTCTTCATTTTCAGATATTTCTTTTTCTGTATATATAATTATAGGTATTTTATTAATATTTTTCTTCTTAAACTTATCTAGAAAGTCATAACTAGACATATCTAATAGTTCTATATCAAGTACTATACAATCGTAGTCTTCACTTGTGAGCAGCCTATAAGCCTCTTCCCCATTTTGCACTAAAGTAGTGCTAATTTGCTTATTTTCAAAGACTTTCATTATATTCTTACCTTGTTCTAATTCTTTAAAAACAATAAGCAATTTTTTAAACTGATCCTTTATCGTTTCAGATATTGTTCCAAACAGTGTGTCTAATTGTTGTAAATTTACAGGTTTTGTCAAGTAACCTATGATATCATTTTTCATTGTGTTTCCAGTTTCATTTTCATTAGCTGAAATAATATGAACTGGAATATTTTTAGTTTGTATATTATTTCTCAATATACTTGAGACTTCCCATCCATCAATGTCAGGTAATCCTATATCTAAAACTATAGCATTAGGTTTAAATTTTTGGGCTAATTGAATACCAGAATTACCATCACTTGCAATGATATATTTGAATCCTTTTTGCTTTGCCATAGTTCCTAAAATATATGAAAAATTTGTGTCATCGTCAATTATTAATAAGCATTTATCCTCGCTTTTTATATTGTCCCTGTCATCATTAATAATTTTTTTAATTGATTTATGCTTAATACTAGTTTCTATACTTTGTGTTTTTTCAGCTATTTTTTCATTTTCTATTTTAGATACAACTTTGCTTTCAACAAGGGCTTGATCAGGAATTGTAATATAAAAAGTACTCCCAATACCTTCTTTACTTTCTAAATATATTCTTCCTCCAAGTACTCTTGATAATTCTTTTGAAATTGATAGCCCAAGGCCTGTACCACCATATTTTCTACTGATAGTCCCATCAGACTGTTTGAAGGCTTCAAAAATAGTTTGTTTTTTATCCTCAGGTATTCCAATACCTGTATCTGTTACTGATATTGTTATTGCTCTATTTCCATTAATATCTAAGCTAGCAACTTCCTCTTCTTTCGCAGGTTTTATTTTAATAATCACGCTTCCCTTGCTTGTGAACTTAAAAGCATTTGATAGTAAATTCTTGATTATTTGTTGCACTCTCCTTGAATCACTACGGATAATTTCAGGTACATCCTCCTCAATTTCTGTGATAAAACGAATTTTTTTATCCGCTGCTATTTGCTCAAAAGAGTTCTTTACATATTCAGCAATATCCCTTACATTCATATTTTCTAAAACAATCTCCATCTTTCCTGATTCAACCTTAGAAAGATCTAATATATCATTTATTAATTCTAGCAGATCTGATCCAGAAGAGTGTATTACCTTTGCAAACTCCATTTCCTTTTCTGTAAAGGGTATATTACTATCTTTATTTGAAAGAAGTTGTGAAAGTACAAGTATGCTATTTAAAGGCGTTCTAAGTTCATGGGACATATTTGCTAGGAACTCTGACTTATATTTGCTTGCAAGTTCAAGGGCCTCTGCCTTTTTCTCAATATCAACTTTAGCCTGTTGTAAATTTTTATTTTTGTTATATATATCTGATTTTTGAGCCTCAAGAAGCTTTGATCTTTCTTCTAGTTCTTCATTTGTAACTCTTAATTCCTCCTGTTGCATCTGAAGGATCATTTCTGATTCCTTTAGTGCATTAGTCTGTTCTTCAAGTTCCTCATTAGTCTGTCTTAATTCCTCCTGTTGCATTTGCAATTCCTCTGATTGCTCTAATGTCTTATGTAAGAGTTCCTTCAACTTGTACCTAGAATCTGCTGAGTTAATACTTATTGCAATACTTTCTGAAACCAACTCAATAAACTCTATTTGATCTTTCGAAAACTCTTGGAAGGAACCTAATTCAATTATACCTTTGACCTCTTCATCAAATAAGCATGGTACAACGAGTATATTACGCGGTACTGCTTCTCCTATACCTGAACTAATCTTAATATAATCCTTAGGAACATCAGTAATAAGTATAGATCTTTTCTCTAGGGCACATTGGCTTATTAAGCCTTCCCCTAAATTTATTTCATTTGAAATATTTTCTTCGCAATCAAATGCATAACTAGACATGACATTGTAACAATTCTCATCGTCTTTTATATATATCAGACCAATTTGGCAGTTTAAATAATGAGCTATATATCCAATTATATTATTACCTAAGCTTATTGTATCTTGTTCTCCTCTAAGCCTTTCATTAAGATCTGATTGACCCGTTTTAATTAGGTTTTGTTTCTTAATATCAGAGAATATTACCTGTAGCTTATCCATAAATTTATCAAAAGAATTGGACATTTCTCCTATTTCATCCTGTATATTTGATTCTATTCTTACATATAAATCTGCATCGCCTTCAGCAATGCCTTTAAAAGTATTAGTTATAGTTTTCACTGGAAGAAGTATTAATCTCACTAAAAATACTGCTACAAAACAGGAAAATACTACTCCAATAAATGTTAATAATAACATTGTAAATATAGAACTTTGAATATTTTCATTTACTTTAGGTCCATAACTCTCTCTTTCATCTATTATTGATTGCTTAATATCTTCAATGATCTTAGATATTTCAGGTCCAATATCATTCCACTTTTTTACTGAAGTATCAAGGCTCTCGTCTATAGTTATAATTTCTCCAAATTTAGCTATATAAGCGTCTTTATCAACTACTACTAAATCATAAATAGAACTCTCATTTAAAGTCCTTACCGGTTCTTCAATTTTTTTAATGGCCGTATCCATTTCAGTAAAACTTGTATTTACCTTTTCAATCATAGTTTTATCATGAGTTTCAAGATACTTTACAGCATAGACCCTTGCCATAGCAAAATTAGTTACAGCTTCTGCTGATCCCTGTGCAACAACTTCATTTTTACTATTAAAGCCTGCGTTCATAATTAGGGTTAACTTATTTATCAGTTCATCGCCCTTAGTAATTAATATATCATTATATATTTCATCCTTTTTGCTACGTAATTCAACTACATTATCAAATTCAATATTATATTGCTTTGCTTGTTCTGCAATATAGTCTATTCCCTTAGTTCTATCCTCATCTGCTACTGTTTCTTTATATTCAATAATTAATTGTTCCATTGTTTGATATCTATCCTTAAACTCGTTTTCCTGTAGAGAATCACCAGTATCCACATAGGCTTTAAAAGCAATACGACAGTATAGCAAGTTTGATTCTATTTTTGCTGCTAATTCTTGCTCATTAGCAATTTCATTGTAGCTTGAAAAATCTTTACCCATTTTACTTAACCCATTATAACTAAAAAATACTACTCCCATAAAAATAATAAAAACAATTCCAAACCCAAGAAAAAATTTGCTCATAAGTTTTAATTTTTTGAAGAACTTCATCTATAGCACCCTTTCAACATTATGACTTTATCATAGTATTTATATTTTACGATTTTATTCAATATTCTTCAACATTTTTTTTAGCATTCTAAAACCTTGTAAGTAAAAAAATCCCTGGGCAACACTTACTTAAAGTATCGTCCAGGGTTTTATTTATTGAGATCAGGCACTGGTAGTTAAATACACTCTCCTATTACTACAATGATCCTAGTAATCTAGCTATATTTTCCGAAGTTTTTCTTATACTATTATATCCGTCCTTAAGTGCCTCATCTAAACCTTTAGGTCTATCTGTAATTCCAAATACTGCTGTAACTCCAATAGGATAAAGTTCATCTATATCGTCACTAACTCTCCCTGCAAGTACAATTATAGGTATATTATATTTACTCGCTACTTTTGCTATACCTGAAATTGTTTTTCCATATTTGGTTTGTACATCAATACTTCCTTCACCAGTGAAAATATAATCTGCATCTTTAATCTTTTCTTCAAAATCTGTATGCTTTAAAACCATATCTATTCCTTTAATAAGATTACAACCTAACAACAAGAATGCTCCTCCCAAGCCTCCAGCAGCCCCTGCCTTAGGCATTTTAGCAATATCTATATTACAGGTTCTTTTAACAACTTCTGCATAGTTAACCATTCCCTGCTCTAATTCTTCTAAAATTTCACTATCAGCACCTTTTTGAGGACCAAAAATATATGTAGCTCCAGTACTTCCTATTAATGGGTTTTCTACATCACAGGCAACTTCTATAATAGTGTCTTTAATCCTACTATCCAAATTAGATAGATCTATACTGTGAATTTTAGCTAATTCCCTGCCACCTAACCCTATGTCTTTTCCATCTATGTCATAAGCTCTAGCACCCAAAGCCTTCAACATACCAAAACCACCGTCATTGGTAGCTGATCCTCCAAGGCCTATTATAAATTTCTTTGCACCTTTATCTAAAGCATCTAAAATTATTTCCCCTACCCCATAAGTTGTTGTATATAAAGGGTTCCTAAGTTCTGTCTTTACTAAGTCCAGCCCACATGCCACCGCTATTTCTATAACTGCTTTTTTATCTCTTTCTATATATCCATATTTAGCTTCTATTTTTTCGCCTAATGGTCCTGTTACTCTAATATTTTTAAATTCACCCTTTTGTGCATATATTATAACCTCTGAAGTTCCTTCTCCTCCATCTGCCATTGGTATAAGCTCAAATTTAGAATCTTTAAATACCTTCTGTATTCCCTCTTTCATTGCTTTGGCTGCTTCAAAAGCATTTAAGCTTTCTTTAAATGAATCTGGTGCTATTACAAATTTAGCCTTTTTCATTTTCTCACTTCCTATAAGATATTTTAATTCCCAATCATAATTCTAACAATCTCTTTCTCAGTTTCTTTCATTCCTTCTTTTGCAAGTTTGCCTACATTTGATATAGTAGCTTCAACACCTTTTGTTACAATACCATCCCCAGCTTTAAATTGCTGTCCTTCTTTATACATATTATATCCTAGAATTCCAGCATCTACAGCTGTTGCAATTTTAGCTGCACATGATGCTTTAGCACCATCGCAAACTATTCCAGAAACTATAGCTAATGCATTAACAATTGTATGAGCAATCTCTTTATAACTACCTCCATATAGATAAGCGATACCAGCTCCACTTCCAGCTCCTGCACAAATAACACCGCAATATGCTGAAAGTCTTCCTATGCCAGTTTTTTGATGTATTGTAACTAAATCTGAAATAACCAAAGCTCTATAAAGCTTTTCTTTTGAAACTTTTAATTCCTTAGCATACTCAATAACAGGAATGGAAGCTGTCATGCCCTGATTACCACTGCCTGAAATGATAATAACAGGCAACTCACATCCATCCATTCTAGCATCTGACCCTGCAGCTGCTTTCGCCTTTGCTCTTATTTTTACATCAGAACCATATGTTGAAAGTATAACACTTCCTATATTGGCACCATGACTATTTTTTAATCCTTCTTCTGCAATTCTTGAATTACATTCAATCTGCTCACCAATAATACCTTCTATATCTTTTATATCCACAGAATTAGCAAAATCAATAATATCTTTTACATTTAATAATTTCTTATCACTAAGACCATCTTCTATTGATACAGTTGCTTCTTTTTGGTAAAGTATTTCGCCATCTTTTTCTATCAAAACTATATTTGTATGATAGTTTACAATTCTTACTTTTACATAGGAATCTTTATAAACTACACTCATCTGTATATCAAATATAAATGGAGTCTCTGCCAGTTTAACTTCTATAGGAATAGTTAATAAATATTCTTTAATCTTTTGTTTCTCTTCTTCAGTCACCTGGGAAATAACTTCTAGTCTCTTTTCAGATTTACCTGCTATAATACCAGCAGCAGTTGCAGCTCCTATTCCTTTCAAACGATTTGTATTAGGAACTATAACACTTTTAACATTTTTAACAATATTCAAGCTTACTTCTACAATGACTTTTTCAGGAGTATAACCTAATATTTCTCTAGCCTTTGCTGCTGCATATGCAATTGCAATTGGTTCAGTACATCCCATTGCAGGTTGCAGCTCTTCTTTTAAAATCTGCACATAATTTTTATACTTTAAATCACTATTATTCATAATAACCTCCTATTCTTTCTTCATTATATTATGAAATTAAACAAAAGGTAATACAGTTTACATTCAATAGGGTGAACGATTCATTAATTATGATTCAACAGCTATTTTTTTGAATCATTGAATCATTAATGATATAATAAGCTTGGTGATAATATGATTATAGAAGAACTTAAAAATACAACTAATTTAACAAATCAAGAGAAACTCATTGCTTCTTATATTTTAGAAAATCCTGATAATGTAAAGTCTATTTCCAGTCGTAAGCTTGCAAAACTCGCTTATACTTCACAATCCACAGTGATTCGTTTATGCAGAAAATTGGGATTTGATTCATATAGAGAATTTCAGATTGAATATAATCTAGCTTATAAGAGTTCACTTTTGCATTATAAAATTAGCAATGAAACACCAATCAACATGAAAACAAGATATGAAGAAATTATTCATCTCCTTCCTAAAATCCATATGGATACAGTGGCTAAACTTCAATCAACCTTAAATCAAAATACAATGATTCGTATTGCCAACTATTTAGCAAAAGCTGATTATATTGACCTTTATGGTCTTGGTCTTAGTAATATTATTGCAAGACAAGCTGCTTTTAAATTTATGTCCATTGGTTTTAACTGCACAGTTCATGATGGGATTAATACCCATTACATTCTTGCTGCAAGCAATCATAAAAGAGTCGCTTTATTTATGACCTTCACAGGCGAAAATGCTACTGTTCTTGATATTTGCAAAAAGTTAAAAAAGAGGAACGTTTATACCGTTATTATATGTGAGGATAATTCGGAAATTTTAAAAGCTTATTGTGATGAAATCATCTGTATAGATTCAGGAATTTCCTATCTGAATCTAGAATCTTACAGTTCCATAATTTCAGCACATTTTGCCTTTGACATTTTATTTAGTTTAATGCTAACAAGCAATTA
Source organism: Clostridium vincentii (assembly GCF_002995745.1). Classification (GTDB taxonomy): domain Bacteria; phylum Bacillota; class Clostridia; order Clostridiales; family Clostridiaceae; genus Clostridium; species Clostridium vincentii. The sequence goes on from NZ_PVXQ01000005.1 coordinate 105,995, forward strand.
TGATAAAAGTCTTGAAGCATCAATGAACATATTGAAGGAAAAGAATAAGACCTAATAAATAAAATTATTAGGTCTTGAAATTCATCTAAGTTTTCCACTTATATTTTATATAAGTCCATGTCTTTTCATAGCTTTATATATACCATCATCTATTTGTGATTCACAAACCTCATCTGCAATAACCTTTAGTCCATCTTTTGCATTCCCCATTGCAATACCAACTTTAACGTATTCCAACATTTCAGCATCATTCATACCATCACCAAAGGCATATGTATCTTTTTGCTCTATTCCTAAATGTTCGATTAATACTTCAATAGCAGTTGCCTTGTGAATACCAGGTACTGTTAATTCACCACTCTCATCTCCAAAGGCTTGAACTGTACATTTAATTATAGAAAATTCATTTTCGAACTCTTTTTTTAAGTTTTCAAAGGGAATATTTTTATTTTCCAAGAAGCATACTTTATTAACATCATCAAGATACATATTATTGGATTTGTGTAATGCGTTAATAAAATGACTATCCTGCTTGTCCCATCTTTTTTTAGCTTCTGGATCATTTATATAATCACCATATATAATAAATTCCACCCGTGAAATCATATTCTTACTTGCAATTAAACCCTTATTGGATTCAAGATAATAATCATAGCTATTCTCCTCAAAATAATTTATTAAATGTTTAAGAGAATCATCACTAACTGTCTTATGATACAAAATTTCATCCTCAATTTCTACATAACCTCCACCTGCACCGATAACGCCATCAATACCTATATCTAAAATATGCGGGTAAATTTCTGCTTTTGATCTTCCTGTGCATAAATAAACAAGATGTCCATTTCTTCTTGCTGCCTTAATGGCTTCAATAGCTGAATCTGGCACATATTCTTTACCTTCACATACTACTAGTGTCCCATCAATATCAAAAAATATAATCTTTTTTCCCATTTTGTCTCCTCCATCTTAATTCCCATATTTTTCACTATACTTAAGCAATATATAATCTAAAGTATAAAGTAATGCATACCTATCTGTCATGTAATATTTATCTGTATCCTTATCTTTGCTCATAAAAATAGTCATATCATCTTTATGAATATCAACATTTTCATGTTGTCCAGTTATGAATGCCATCTTCACCTTATTTTCTCTAAGTCTATTCATAATATCTGCAGACCTAGTTAAAAATCTTCCAGAAGGACTTAATATTATTGCTAAATAACTACTATCTAGTTCTCCAGCATTAATATATTGTTCTTTAACATCTGACCAAACATTTATATATTTCCCAAGGAAAAAGAAGTCTGTTTGAATTCCATTAGTTAGGGCCAATGACATATGTGTCCCAAACATAGCTATGTTTTTATGAGTATATATTAAATCCACAAGCTTATCTACCATTCTATAATCAATAGTTTCATTAGCTAATGAAATATCCTTAATAACTTTATCTAAAAGATTATCTGTATTAGGTTTTGCTAAATTCTCATGAGAAATCTGATTGATTTTATCACTATTTTTAATGCCATAACTCTTAAGAATATTTTCTGTATATTCCTTAAATTCTACGAATCCACAATAACCAAGTTTCTTACAAAAGTTTGTGACTGAAGAAGGGGTAGTGTAACAGTCTTGCGCTAATTTATTAATATTCATTGTTGGAATATTTTTAATATCTTCTATTATAGTCCTTGCAATTGTATGATAAATATTTTTTTCTCTACTGTTATTTAACAACAATAATAATCTATATATTATATCGTCCATGCTTATCACCCTGCATAATGAATATAGAACAGATTTCATTATGCATTTCCTTTCTTCAAAAAAATAATACTTACATATAATTTGTCCATTTTTTATTTTAAAAAATCATGTACTCTATTAAAAGCTATACTTAATTTATACTATTTTGAAAGGAGCAATACAATGAAAAACACAAATAAATTACCTAAAGATTTTATGTGGGGCGGTGCAGTAACTTCTTTCCAAAGTGAAGGAGCTTATAATGAAGGAGGTAAAGGCTTATCTATAGTAGATACTAGACCTGTACAAGAAGGTCATTCTAATTATAATACAGCTGTAGATTTCTATCATAATTATAAAGAAGATATCGCTTTATTTGAGGAGCTTGGCTTTAATAGTTATAGAACAAGTATTTCCTGGGCAAGAATTTTCCCTGATGGAGAAGGAGAAGTTAATGAAGAAGGTCTACAATTCTATGATGACCTTTTTGATGAATTACTCGCAAAGGGTATTAAACCTATTATAACTCTTTATCATTTTGATATTCCTTTAGCCTTAGCCAAAAAATACAATGGGTTTTACTCGAGAAAAGTAATAGATTTATTTGAAAAGTATTCTAAAGTTGTATTTAATAGATATAAAGATAAGGTAAAACATTGGATCACATTTAATGAACAAAATTCTGTTTTTGGTGGACTTAATCACTATGGTACTGCTCCTTTAGAAGGCATGGATAAAATCGCCTTTACTCATCAAATATGCCATAATTTATTTGTTGCTCATGCAAAAGCTACAAAGGCATTACATGATATTATTCCTGATGCAAAAATGTATGGAATGATAAATTTCATAGGGATTTATCCTGCTACTTGCAAACCAGAAGATGTATTATATGCAGAAAAACTTAAGGAATTTAATCTAGTATTTCTACATGTATTTTCAAAGGGAGAATATCCAACATACTATACAGCTCCTTTAGAAAATAATAATATGATGCCAAAATATGAAGCTGGCGATCTAGAGCTTATAAAGGAAAATACTGTAGACGCTTTAAGTATAAGTTATTACTTTACTTTTATTGCAGATACAACTAAAAATTCAGATTCTATCTTATTTGGAGAATCTAATGATCCAACTAATATGTATGCATTAGTATCTGCTAATCCTTACCTAAAATCTAGTGAATGGGGATGGGCTATAGACCCTATAGGCTTAAGAATTATATTAAAAGATATATATTCTAGATATGGTCTACCAATCTTTATCGTTGAAAATGGTATAGGTGCAAATGAAGAATTAAATGAAAATAATACAGTAAATGATGATTATCGTATAGATTATTTAAAAAGACATATTGAAGAAATGAAGTTAGCTATTAGTGAAGGTGTAGAGGTAGAAGGTTACCTTATGTGGGGATCTACTGATATACTAAGTTCAGGTGGGCAAATGAGCAAGCGTTATGGTTTTGTATTTGTAAATCGTACTGATGCTGATATAAAAGATTTAAAAAGATATAAAAAGAAAAGTTTCGCTTGGTTTAAGAAAGTAATTAAATCTAATGGTGAAGTACTTTAACTATTATAAGAAATAAAAAAAGCTCCTTTTTAGTAATGATTGATCTAATCAATTATTACACCAAGGAGTTTTTTTAATATGAACTCTATCTTCGCTCATAATATTCTAATTGCAAATACACAATACCCTATCCTCTTCATTTCCTTTTGCCCCATCTTTAATATAAAAATGTTTCATATTAGTTCCTATAAACTTAGAAAAAGCACTTACCTCATGAACTCTTTTATAATTGAAATTTATTTTATCTTCTTTAATATCAACAACTCTAAAAGCATTGATATCTAATATAGCTCCAGTTTGTACAAAATGCCAATTTTCTCTCTTAAATATTGAATTAACATGATTATGCCCGTTGAAAAAAATTCCTCTTCCTTTGTGTAAAGAAAGAATTCTATCTAACTCTTCTATTTCTCGGATATATAAGTTCTTTTCCTTTGATAAAGCAGTTGTATCATATACTGGATGATGAGAAAATATAAGAACTGTTTTTCCTTCCGAAACTATAATTTCATTCTCCAGCCAAGTAAGTTGTTCTTCGTCTATTGATCCACCACAACACTCACGATTTGTTTCTAAGGTTGAATCTATAAATATTAATTTTTTGTCATCTTTATCTATTGAAAAATATCTTTCTTGCTTTGTTTCATTTAGAATGTCTCTCTTTGACGAATTATAACTATCATGATTTCCTATTACATGAATAAAATTAACCCCATTATTTTTCATTGCACCACATACATACTTTAACTCTTCTTTATTACCAAAATCAGTTAAATCTCCTAAGGCTATGTGATAATCTCCGTTTGTATTTAGAAAACTTGAAATAATTTCTTCATAATATTTATCCCTAGTCTCAAATATTTCCTTATCTTTAATTTTATTTTTTTCACTTAGATCTGAATAATGAAAATCTCCTAATATGACTATTCTCATAAATAATCCCCTCCTTATCTCTATCTTTACTGTACCTTTTTAACTTTAAATATCAATTACTTCGATGTTATATACTATTAACTTTAAGTTAATTTCTATATTTAAATAGTTAATATATTTATAATTTGAATTATATAATAATAAAAAGAACTTCAATCTATGTAAGATTGAAGTTCTTTTTATATCATTTTTCTCTCTACTGCTGTGTAAGTATAAATTTATCAATTGCATATGCTACTCCATCTTCCTCATTACTTTTTGTCACATAATCAGCTAACTGTTTAATTTCATCCTTTGCATTTCCCATAGCTACGGCAAGACCAGCATATTCTAACATTTCTATATCATTGTCAGCATCTCCAATAGCTATTATTTCACTCTTATCTATTTTTAAATATTGTGCTAGCTTTTCTAAGCCAGTAGCTTTATTACAATCCTTATTCATAAATTCCATCATAAAATCAAGACTTCTAATTACAGTATATTTCTCAAATAAGTCTTTAGGAATTTGTGGCGTTATTTTATCTAACACCAATTTTTCTTCCTCTAAAACCACCTTAAGTATTTCATCATCGTCCTGTACTTCATTGGGGAAATCCACTACTCTTACTTTTAAGTCTATTCTTTTTTCTTCCTCCTCAGAAAATCTACTTTCCATATTTACTAAATCCTCTTTACTTGTAAAGGCATGTACATATGTTCCTAAATCTTTTACTTTATTATAAATATATTTCACATCTTTTCCTGTTAATGTACCATCACTATTTATAATTTCATAATCATCAGTTTTACATATCACAGCTCCATTAACTCCAATTACATACTCATCTTCACCTACAAGTCCCAATTCATCTAAATATTTTTTCAACCCTTGGATTGGTCTTCCAGATGTTAAAACTACCTTTACCCCTAGGTCTATTGCTCTTCTTAAAGTTATTTTATTTAAAGTTGAAATAGTTTTATCATCTCTTAAAAGAGTTCCATCCATGTCTATAGCTATAAGTTTATACATAATTTAACCCTCCATTTATTTTATTGTTATGCTATCGCTTTATAGCTATATTCTATCCTATTTTCTTTAGTAATGTAAACATAACCACACCTCTTTAGACTCTAAGTATATTATATATAAAACTAAATAAAATTAGGAGATTCAAAATGAATATATATGCACAGGTAGGACAACTTTTTCTAGTAATATTAATAGGCTTTTATGCTAGTAAGAGAAAATTTTTAAATGACGAAATTAACAACGGATTATCATCAATCCTTTTGAATATAACCTTACCACTACTTATAGTTAATTCTTTTAATTTAGAGTACAACAGTGAAATGTTCACTAACATATTAAATACATTTTTATATAGTGTAGCTTCTTTTATAATAGTAATTTTAATTTCTCATTTATTATATTTTAAGGTTAAGGATAATAATAAGCAGATTTTAAAATTTGCAACAATATTTTCAAACTGTGGTTTTATGGGATTTGCTATAATTCAAACTTTATATGAAAAAGAAGGGTTAGCTTATGCTTCTATTTTTTTAATAGTTTTTACTACATTAATTTGGAGTTATGGAATTATGTTATTTAGCGGGGAAAAGAAAATTAAAAGCTGGACAAAAGCTTTGATTAATCCCGGGATAATTGCTGTACTCATCGGATTAGTTTTCATGACTTTCTCAATACAACTTCCAGTAGTTATTCAATCTGCAATACAAATGGTGGGAGGAATGACCACTCCAATTTCAATGATAATAACTGGTAGCATCATGGCTCAAGTCTCTATAACAAAAGAAATGACTAACATTAAGTTATATTACGGGGTATTTTCAAAATTAATTCTAGTACCAGTAGTATTATATTTAATATCCGTTATTCTTCACATTAACTCTCTTCCACTTGATGTAGTAATAGTTTGTCATGCTATGCCGGTGGCAGCTGTTGCACCAATTTTTGCAGGACTTTATGATAAAAATAAAGACTTTACTGCATTTTTAGTTTTTATTAGTACTTTATTCTCTATAATTACTATACCTTTAATTTTAAAAATTATATCCTAGGTACCACTGATTCTAACAAATGCATGGAATTCTCATCAATGTACGTTATGTAAGTTTTTTACTATAAGATGCTAGCTGAATTCTTGTATCTTCCAATTGTCTGTCCACAACACTTGCTTTTTCTATATGTTTTATTATTGACTCAGATGTAATTTTTAATATTTCATCAACACCGCCTATTTCTTTACTCATTTTCTCAATTTGAGACTTTTGGTCAGTTAAAATATTTATTACTCCTTTTACTTCCTGTTCCACCTTTGATACAGAAAATAAACTCTCCTCTATTTTTTCTACAGCATTTCCAGAAGCCTTGACACCTCTAGCAATAACCTCATTAGATTTACCTGAATTACTTAGAACTATCTTTGTTTCATCTTCTATGTTCCCTATCAAATTTGAAATATCCTTAGTGCTTTGTTTAGTCATTTCAGCTAATTTCTTTATCTCCCCTGCTACTACTGAAAATCCTTTCCCCTGGTCTCCTGCTCTAGCTGCTTCAATAGCTGCATTTAAAGCCAATAAATTTGTTTGGCTTGCTATGTTAGTTATCAACTGAACAACTTCATTGACCTGGCTAAATTTTCTTGCCAATTCATTTATACCTTCAGTATTAACTCTGTTTTCATCTTCTAAAGATTTTATTATTTGAACCATTTCTTCAATGGCATCTTTTCCTGCATGAGATTTCTTAACTGTATCTTCTGTAATATCTATAAGCTTATTACCCTCTAGACATAAATCATCTGTTAATCTATTAGTATTTTTTGTTAACTGAGAAATCTCAATCATATGTATCTTTACCTTATCGGTTAGTTGCCCTAAAACATCATGTTCACTATCTACGATATGATGTTGTTTTACAGTCTTAGCAACTAGATTGCTCATATCCTTAATGAAGCCATTAGTCTCGTTATGAAATTGAATATTCTTTTGCAATATTTCACCATCACATTGAACCTGCTTACTTTCTAAACCTTTGGATTTTCTATTCCTAAATAAATTCATTTGTTCTCCCCTTAATTTCTCCCTATCCATCAGAATTATTCTGAATATATATAGATAAAAAAACAAAAACAATTTTTCAAATGTTCCTATTTTTATAAGCTCATATATTTTCTTACTCTAAAGTTATAGCACTCACTGGACATCCTGCTTCCGCTTCTTTTGCATCATCCATTAGTTTTTCTTCGATTTCACTTTCTGAGCCTACTGCCTTTCCATTATCATCCATTTCAAATATATCAGGACACACTCCAGCGCACAATCCACATCCTATACAAGTATCCTTATCTACAAAACCCTTCATAACAAAATCCTCCTTATTTAAATATTATATTTAAATATATCACTTCAATATTTATATACATAAAATTTATCTCTACTTACATGGTAACTATTTCCACTATATTATGCGGTAACATGTGTTACCGCTTCTAACTAAATTATGCTTTAGGTGTAAATCCACAATACCCTATTTCATCACATCTTCTTTTCATATCCTGCCAGATTGCCTTTTCTGTTATAGCTTCTATTGCTGTAGGGTATAAAATATAATTTTCTTTAAATATATGGTCCCTTAAGTTGAATATAATATATTTTGATGTTTCATCCACTTTCTCTTTAACCTCACTGAAGTTTAATTCTGATACTTCCTCTGCTTCCTGTTTCAAAAACTTTTTCTTGGCTCTTAAATCCTCATGCTCCATTCTCATAATTCGAGTTGGACCAGTTATTTCTCTATCTTCTAGCTCAATAAACAATACTTTTTCTTCTCTTTGGTGGTGATTTTCTGCATCTAATATATTATCTACAACAACCTTCAAAGCCTCAAACTCTTCTAAGCTACTATCATAGCTTTCTAGTTTTTGAATTTTAAAATTTATTTCTTCAAGTTCTGTCAGAAACTCAAGAATTTTATCATGCTCAGCAATAAAGGTAAAAACAACATGACCTGGTTCAATTTTCGTTTTAATTTTATCAAGTTCACCTTTTAGTACTTCCATGTGGATATCACAAAGATGTCTTAATTCTTTAGGATCCATTCCTTTCTCTATTAACCCTTGTTCTGCAATTGATAGCTCAATAGGACTTATTTTTGAAACTATATCTAAAGCCTCTTCCCTTAAAGCTTCTGTTACACCCTCTTTATTTAATCTTTGTAAAACTTCAGTTAATTTTTGTATTTTTTTATTATCCATTTTTAATTCCTCCTGTATGAATTTGATTTTTAAATCCACGTTTCTATGTCTTAATTCTACTTAACTTTGATTTATAAAAATATGATCTAAATCAAAATTTGAAAATGTTTTTGACATATAAATCTGCAAATTAAAAAACAACCTAAAACTTATGTAATAAGTTTTAGGTTGTTTTTAAATTTGGTTATGTTTTAATATAGTATATCAATGGTAGTACTTATAAGCTTTTTTTCGTGTTAAACTCTTTCTTAAATTTATTAACCGTGGACGATTGTATCTTTGTATAACAACAAACATCATTTGTATGATGAAATCTATTGTTGCAAAAATAATAAAAATATAAATATAATTCATTGAATTTGGCAATAAAAACGTGAATAATAATGAAGTATAGCCAACTATTCCAATTAATATATGCCCAACCTCAGCAATGCAACTTTCGTCTATAAATCTATCTACATATGATATATCAAGTCTTTTAGACAGAGACTTTTTAGAAAAACCTACAATCCCCCCTGCTTCAGGAAGTTTGTCTTTCCACTTAGAAACATTTAATTTTTTATATAATTTTTTTTCAAAATAGTGTTCTTTGTAAAGATCTAATTCAGCATTAAACCAACTTCTAGGAAAAAGTCGCATAAGAAAAGCTATTCCAAAATTTAAAATTATCCAGAAAACAACGTTTATACACGTCATCCATATTATAATAAATAATATTTCTATGTTAATCACCTATTTCTTTACTTAGTCTTAGTAAATTATTGTTCATTTAATTATATTTCTATATAAACCATAGCCTAAAATTTTTATTCCACATATGACTTTAATTTATCTAATTGTTTTATAATTATTATTTTATTACCTTTAAGGCTGATAATACCTAAGTCTTCAAATATACTGAGCTTCCTACTTATGGTTTCTCTTGTTACCCCAACATAATTCGCCATCTCTTCTCTATTTATAGGTAATTTAATCTGCAAGCCTTGGCCCGTAGCAACCCCATACTTTTCACCAAACTCTAATATCATAAATGCAATTCTTATTTCTGCATCATTAGTAGCAAGATTTTGAGCAAGATCTTCAGTCTGACTTAAACGTTTTGTAATAACTTGTAATAGCTTTAAAGATATTTCTGGATTATTCATTATAATCTTATTCATAGCTTGTTTATCTAAAGTACATATTTTAATATCTGATACAGCATAAGCATCAAAATTATAGGTTTCGTCACTATTGAACAAGCTTAGCTCTCCAAAAAAATCTCCATTGGTAAAGATATGAACTATTTGTTCTTTACCCGACCTAGTTAATTTAGATATCTTTACTTGTCCTTCATTAATAATAAATAATGTATCTGATTTTTCACCTTGACTGCACAGTCTATCACCTTTTTTATATACTTTATGCCCTGTCATATTAATAATCTTTATAAGTTCATCATCAGATAGGAATGAAAATATCGGTACCTTCTTAGCACATAGTCTATTACTACAACTTTCGCAATTACATTCTTTCATATATTTATCACCTACCACTTATTATAATAACATTTCTAATTTAGTCAGGTCAAACAATAATCAGTATACCTTTTTATATATTTTCAGATTTTGATTTGGATCATATTTTTATACTTAAAATAAATCTAAAATAGAGATATGGAAAACAAAACATATAAAAATAAATTAAAATATTGGAGGAATACATTATGAAAGAAAACATTATTCTAAGTAAAAATATATTTTGGGTTGGAAAGGTTGATGATAGAGATGTCCCTTTCCATAGATTAACCTTAACTAAAGGAACTACTTATAATAGTTATTTATTGATGACCGAAAAACCTACAGTGATTGATACTGTTGATTTAAGCTTTGGAAGAGAATTTGTAGAAAATTTAAAAAATCTAATTGAACTTGATAAAATTAAATATATTGTAATTAATCACACTGAACCTGATCATTCTGGTGCTCTTGGAAGTTTAGCTGCTAGAGCTAAAAATGCAGTGATTGTGTGCACAAAACTAGCTGTAGATGAACTTAAGGAAATGTACAAGCTTCATAATAGAGAATTTCTAATTGTAGGAGATGGCGATACTCTTGATATCGGCGGAAAAACTCTTAGCTTTATAGAAACTCCTTATCTTCATACAGCAGAAACTATGATAACTTACTGCGTGGAAGATAAAATTTTATTTCCTTGCGATATTTTTAGTACACATGTAGCAAATTATGAATATTTCAACGACATGGCAAAAGAAGATATCACAGCTGACTATATTGGATATTATAAATTGATAATGCATCCTCACAGAAGATATGTTCAGAATATGCTTAAGGAAATCAAAAATTTAGATATAAAGATAATAGCTCCATCCCATGGATATATCCTTCGAGATAAGGTTCAGAGTTTTATAGATATTTATGATAATATGAGTAAAAATACAGAAGAGAGCAAAAAAGCACTGGTTCTATATTCTACTATGACAGGTAGTACAAAGAAAATTGCTCTTCTTCTTAAGGAAAATTTTGAAGAACAGAACCTGACTTCTGAAGTCATAGATATAAATAAAATACCAAGAGAGGAAATAATGAAGGCTATTACTGAAGCCGATGCAATTTTCTTTGGCAGCTCTACCAAATATGCAGATATGATTGGAAATATGGAAGATATATTGAAAGATCTTCATACTTTAAATCTAGAAGATAAGATAGGTGCAGCTTTTGGTTCTTACGGTTGGAGTGGAGAAGCTGTGGAAGTAGTTCAGGATTACTTGAAGGCAACCAATATTAAATTGTTGAACACTTCTGATGTAATTAAGTCTACTGGCATGATTGATATAGAATTCCCACTAAGAATTAGATTTTCACCTAAAGAAGATAATTTAAAAAGCATTGAGCGAGCAGCCATCTATACTGCTGATTTATTACTTAGTACAATTTAAATTTAGCTAAATGCACCAAAAAAGAAATGATTCCTGTATAATACAGGAATCATCTCTTATGAATTTACTATACTATTTCTTTAATATCGCATTTATATCTGCATCTAGCTTTTCAACTTCTGTCTTAATATCTGCATTTTTCAAGAATATTCTTTCTTGAGATTCCTTTGCTATCTTTTGTATCTCAGCATAAGTTTCAACCATTGGACGGCCTTTTCCATATTGTAATTGATCCACGGCTATTTTATATTGAGGTATTTCTTTATATAATTTTTGCATTTCTTCTGAATCTACTGCTGATTTTCGTGTTGGTAAATATCCAGTATTAGTACTAGCTTTTATAGTTCTTTCTTTATCTGTCATGAATTTAATGAATTCCCAAGATGCATCTTGTTTTTCCTTAGGTAATTTACTAAGCATTACCATGTTACATCCACCAGTAGGTACTCCATAATTCTTATCAGCTGGCATAAATGCAGTATTTAAAGTGAATCCGCTTTCTTTAGCTACATTCAAATTGTAAGTTAAGTCTGCAGTTGATGAGAAGAACATTGCAGACTTTTGATTTTTAAAATCAATTTTAGCTTTGTCGCCTCCTTCTGTTCCTGTTACTATATTTATTGTTCCTTCAGTATTCATCTTTTTAAGAAATTCTAATCCCTTTATCATTTCTGGAGAATTTACAGTTGCTTTAGTATTATCATCGCTTAGAATAGATCCACCAGCTTGTGCTAAAAATCCTTCAGTAATCCAGATATTTACTGGGTATGTCATTCCGACTGTACCATCTTTTGATAATTTCTTGCAGTAATCTTCTAATTCAGTCCAATTCTTAGGACCACTTGGATCTAATCCGGCTGCTTTTAATAAGGTTTCATTCATATACAAAATTGGTGTACTTCGTAAATAAGGAATTGCATAAAGTTTATCATCTACATAAGAATTTTCCATTAATCCTGCTTGATAATCAGTAATATCCATCTTATCCTTGTCCACAAATGTCGTTAGATTTTCTAATATTCCAGATTTACTAAAGTCTTGAATAGATGCAATTTCTACTATTGTAACTTCTGGTGCTTCCCCTGCTGTAAATGCGGATTTAGTCTTAGCGTGTAAATCATCATAAGTCCCTTGATATTCTGCTGTAACATGTATTTTGCTTTGTGATTCATTAAATTCTTTTACTAACGCTTGATTATTTGCTTCAATTTTATCTTTGAAAGCATACCAGAATTTCAGTTCAACTACTTCATTATTCCCAGGTGCTTCTGCCGTAGTATTTGTATTACACCCCCCAAATATTAATGACGTCGATAGTAGTGTAAATGTTAAAATTGCCCTTAACTTCTTATTCATAATCATTATTCCTCCCTAATATTATTTAATAGTACCGTGCACGTAAAGTAGATTTGAGATACTCAAGTATATAAATTACTTATCTCCAATATAAGTGAAAGCTTTTATTATATGTTTCTGTGCTAAAAAGAATATTATTAGTACAGGTATAATCAATACCATGTTTCCTGCCATTAAAATATTATAAGATATTCCACCATCTACATTAGCAATACCTGCAACGCCTACCGGTAGTGTTCTCATTGCATTTTTTGTAGTTAATACAAGTGGCCAAAAGTAGTCATTCCATGTACTTATAAATGTTAGAAGCCCTAATGTTACTAATGTTGGTTTTGCCATAGGTATCATTATTTTGTGCATTATTTTAAATTCTCCTGCATCATCTAATCTTGCAGCTTCTAAAAGTTCTTGAGGAACTTGCATGAAACGTTGCCTAAGCATAAATATTCCAAAGGCACTAGATGCAAATGGCAATATTAATGAAAGATAAGTATTAACTATTCCCCATTTACTAAACATAATAAATACCGGTAAAAATACGAGCTGTGCTGGTATCATCATAGTCGCCATTATTAATCCAAAGCTTAATTTACTTCCTTTAAATTTATATCTTGCAAATGCATATGCTGCAGGAATAACTGTTGCAAATTGAAGTATTAATGTAGTAAAAGTAACTATTAAACTATTCTTTGTATATTGTAAAAATGGACCAGTTTGCAATGCTTTAGAAAAATTCTCAAAGTTTATATTATCTACCCAAAAACTTGGTGGAAATGTTAATGTTTCTCCTAAGGTTTTTATTGACGTTAATACCATCCAATAAAAGGGAGTAAAAAAAACTCCAAATATAATTAAGGTTAGAATTATTCTACCTACTTTTAATAAAATCTTTTTTAAATTAATAGTTCCTTCTTTATTTAATGGAAGACTCTTAGAATCCATATTTCCTCCTAATTAAAATCATCCCCTGGATCAGCCAGGATATTAAGATATTAATTTACCTATAATGAACCTTTTTACCTAATGCTTTAAAATATAAAACTGTTAATATCGCAATTATTGCAAATAGAATAACGCCTGCTGCTGAAGCATATCCTATTTTGTTGAATCTAAATCCATATTCATAAATATAAAAAACTAAGGTATTGGTAGAGTTCATTGGCCCTCCACCTGTAACTAGTGCAATTGTTTCAAATACCTTAAATGACGCTATTATATTCATAATAGCTAAGAAAAATAATGATGGCGATATCATAGGAAGAGTTATCTTGAAAAATAACTTTATTGGTTTAGCCTCATCAAGCTCTGCGGCTTCATATATATACTTAGGGACACCTTTTAATCCAGCTAAAATAATTAATGCATTATAGCCTAGACTTTTCCAAATAGAGATTATTGCTACTGATATTAGTGCTAAATTAGTATCATTAAGCCAGTTAACACTATCTAATCCTATTAAATTCATGAAATAATTTAATAATCCGTAATCTGTATCCATTATCCATTTCCATATAAAAGCTACTGAAACTAATGAAACTATATATGGTGCAAATGTTACACTTTGCAATATTCTATTTATTCTTGTATCCTTATTAAGAAAAAGTGCAAGTAAAATTCCAATTAGCATTGTTCCCGAAACTGTTAGCACCATATAAACTATTGAATTTTTTATTACCTGAATGAATAATTCATCCTGCAATAAATCTTTGAAATTATTAAGACCAATGAATTCTTTTACTGGACTTATTAAATCCCAATTATTAAAACTTAGATATATCATGTACCCTATTGGATAAATTGCGAATAATACAAATATCATTAATGCTGGGGTAATCATTACATATGGCCTTATTTTTTTAGCCTCTATCATATTACCTCCTCATTCACATATATGGTTTCTTTAGCTATACATTTAACTCCTTCAATCCTATTCTCATCTTTATCAAAATAAACTAAATCATTATAATCTACATAAATTACAATATTATCGGATTCTATATCATTATTTTCATATAACTTAACCACTATATTTCCAAAATCAGTTTTTACTTTATACAAAGTCTCTGATCCTAACATTTCTTTAGTTAATATTCTGCCATTTAACTTAAATGCATTTTTGTTGAATTCATATATATTACTCCCGGTCTTAGCCTTTTCTGGTCTGAAACCAAGAAATTTAGGTTTACCCTCAAATTCATAACCCTTTAATGTTCTACACTCTAAAACATTCATTGGCGGTGTCCCTATAAATTGTGCTGTAAATTTATTTTGTGGTTTATTATATATTTCTTTAGGAGAATCTATTTGCTTTATTTCTCCTTTATCCATAAGAACTATTTTATCGCCCATAGACATTGCTTCAATTTGGTCATGGGTAACATATAAAAAGGTAGCTTTTAATTTTTGATGTAATTCTATTAGCTCCGCTCTCATTTGACTTCTCAGTTTAGCATCCAAATTTGATAATGGTTCGTCCATTAAGAACACAGCTGGTTTTTTAACCATTGCCCTTGCTAAGGCTACTCTTTGTCTTTGTCCGCCTGATAATTGCTCTGGCTTTTTATCTAAATATTCTGTAAGCCCTACTGTATCAGCTATTTCTGCAACAATTTTTTTTATTTCTACTTTAGGAATTTTTTTGTTTTTTAACCCAAACTCTATATTACCTCGTACAGTCATTGTTGGATAAAGAGCATAATTTTGGAAAACCATCGCTACATTTCTTTTACCTGGCTCAACTCCATTCATAAGCTTCCCATCAATATAAATTTCTCCCGAAGTTTCTTTTTCAAGTCCTGCAATCATCCTAAGTGTTGTAGATTTACCACATCCTGAAGCACCTACTAATACCGTAAAAAGTCCTTCTTCTATTGTTAAATCTAAATTTTCTATTACTGTTTCACCTTTTTCATAGCTTTTTTTTATATTCTTAAGAATAATTTCTCCCACGTTACTCCCTCCTCTTATTCTAATTACAAATTTCCAAGACCCTATCTTCTTCGTTACCTTCTGCCCCGTCTTTGATAAAGAAATGTACCATGTTAGTTCCTATAATATTGGACAAACTGCTTACATCCTCAACCTCTTTATAATCAAAATTAATTTTATCAGCTTGAATATCAACAACTCTAAAAGCATTGATATCTAAGATTGCTGCAGTTTGTACAAAATACCAATTTTCTCTTTTACATATTGAATTAACATGATTATGTCCGCAAAAGAATACTCCCCTTCCTTTGTGTAAAGAAAGAATTCTATCTACTTCTTCTATTTCTTGAATATATAAGTTTTCATCTTTTGATAAAGCAGTTGTATCATAAACTGGATGATGAGAAAATATAAGAACTGTTTTTCCTTCCGCATCTATAACTTCATTCTCTAACCATTGAAGTTGTTCTTCGTCTATTGATCCACCCCAACATTCATGATTTGTTTCTAATGTTGAATCTATAAATATTAATTTTTTATCTTCTTCCTCTATGGAAAAATATCTTTCTTGTTTCGTTTCATTTAAAACTTCTTGCTTTGAAGAATTATAGGTATCATGATTTCCCATTACATGAATAAAATTAACTCCATTATTTTTCAGTTCATCACATACATACTTTATCTCTTCCTTATTCCCAAAATTAGTTAAATCTCCTAACGCTATGTGATAATCTCCTTCTGTCTTTAGAAAACTTGAGATAATTTTTTCATAATACTTATCTCTAATATCAAAGACTTCCTTTTCTTTACTTCTATCTTTTTCCCTCAAATCTGAATAATGAAAATCTCCTAAAATAACTACTTTCATGAATAATCTCCTCCTTATCTCCTATTTCCACTATATACTTTTAACTTTAAGTAACAATTATGATAGCGTTAAGTACTATTGATTCTGAGTTAATTAGCCTAGTGAAATAGGTGAGCTTTTAGAGGGTTCTTAATTTAAATTTAATATTTATATGATAAACTTACTCTGAGGTGTTTAAAATGAAAAAGTTAATTAAAGTAGTAGGTGCAATAATTGAAAATGAGAACAGAGAAATTTTATGTGCCTTACGTTCAAAATATATGTCACTCCCTAACCAATGGGAATTTCCCGGGGGGAAAATAGAAGATGGCGAAACTCTTAGTGATGCTATAGAACGTGAGATTAAGGAAGAGCTAGACTGCAGCGTTGAATTTATTGAGGTATTCAATGATCATACCCATGAATATGAGAATATAATTGTAAATTTAATAACCATTAGATGTAAGCTAGTAGATGGCACTCCAACAGCAGATGAGCATGCTAAATTATTATGGCTAAATCCTACATATTTAGAAAGTTTAAATTGGGCACCAGCTGATATTCCAACCGTTAAAAAATTAGTTATTAAATAAAGCCAAAGAATTAGCATTTTATTGAAGATTAATCTCTTCATAAATGCTAATTCTTTTTTTATATTCGAGGTTTTTTCCTAACTGGTACGAATTCAGAATTCTTATCATTAACATCTATATAAGTATAATCTCCATCTTCAGTTTTTTTAAGACCTAAAGATGCCATTTTCTTTTTAGTATTTTTACGTTTTGTAGTCATCTATTTCACCTCTTATTATTATTTTTACCATTTATAATTTTACTATTCTTAAATCAAAAAGCTATTTATTATCATATCTTGATATTGATATTACTAAATAAGTAAGGTGATTGTTATTAAACTGTATGAAGGCTTTAATATAAAAGAACTTGAGTTATTAGGATTTGGAACACAAGGTAAAGTATATAAAATCAACTCAGACAGGTGTATTAAAATCTTTAAAAGAAAACAAATATGTGCAGATGAATTAGAAACTCTAGTTATGGCACAAAAGGATTCACATTTTCCCAAACTTTATTCCCATGGTGAAAACTACATTATAAGAGAATATATAGATGGTATCGAATTAGACAAATACTTGTCGTCACACCCTCTTACAGCTAGTCTTTCAACTAAACTTATCCATTTGTATGAAGCTATGATTCAGGTAGGTTATAACAGATTGGATACAGCATTATTTCATATATTCATAACACCGTCAGATGATATGAAACTTATTGATACTGCTAAATCTATGAAAAAGAAAACCCTATATCCTTATCTAATTATTAAAGGCTTAGAGGAGCTTGGGTATAAAAGAGATTTTTTTAACTTTATTAAAGATATAAGACCAGACCTTTATACTAAATGGTTAAACTCTTCTTCAAAGGAGAAAAAATGAGATTTATAGTTTTTGGAGATTCAAAAGGTAAAGAAAATGGTATAAATAAAAAAGTCCTTAAAGCAATACTGAATGAAACCTGTAAGTTAAATCCTAAGCCTGAATTCATTGTAATGTCTGGAGATACTGTAGCAGGCAGCAATAAAGAAGAAATACTAGCCTCTCAGCTAAAGGCTTTAAGAAATCTAATATATAAATATCATCCAAAAATGACCTTAATACCTGTGATAGGTAATCATGAGGTTAATATCGATCCCATAGATGATAAATTCGAAAAAATCTTTAGCCAGAATTATAGTGATTTATTTCCTAATAATTCTTTAGAGGGTTATAATAATACAGTTTATTATAGGGACTTTGGCAATACCAGAATTATAGTACTTAACGCCTTTCACTATGGATCAACACACAAAATTGATAAGGATCAGCTTAACTGGTTTGAAAAGGTGGCCTCTGACTATAAGAAAAATAAACTTGTTTTTATTCATTCTCCAGCATTTCCTACTGGAGCTCATCTTGGTCACTGCCTTGATTTATATCCAGAGGACAGAGATATTTTTTGGGAAATAGTTGATAAATGTGGAATTGATATAGTTTTCTCTGGACACGAGCATAACTATTCAAGAAGATTAATAGGAAAGATTTATCAAGTAATTGCAGGGGGTGGCGGTGAAAAACTTCGTAATAAATATAATAGTAAAAAAGGAGTTGTTGTAGCTCCTATTGATGTATATCATTTTTTAGTTGTGGATGTGGAAATTAACTGCATCAAAGTGACTGCCATCAGCTCAAAAGGCAAAATTTTAGATGAATTTAAAATAGATAAAACTAGTTTATCAGGTTAACTCATTAAAATATATAACTCCATGTTTATCTTTATTAATGAATTTCCACATACTCCACATTTTCTCCAATAAATATGAAAAATCCAGCAATTTTATTTAATTGCTGGATTTTTTTCCATCTGTCCTATTCTAATAATCTTATCTTCATAAGGCTCTAAAGAAGTTGTCATCAAAGTATTATATTTGCTGAGCATATGCTTTTTAAGATTTAATACCCCTATATTCTCTGATATCTTAACCGCTGTTGGAATATCACAATAAACTATTGTTGTATATCTAAAATTATGATTCTTCTTCACTTAATATGTACACTGGATCAGTTGTTTCCTTGGCTCTTTTCAATCTAACATTTTCTCTTACACAGGTTGGACCTGGAGCATATACAAATTTATCATTCATTTTTATCGCCCTTCCCTTTATATACTTTCTAATTCCTTTTAAAATATCACATTTGTTTATTTTGTACATTATAGGAGTACAATTTTTAAAATGATTAAACGAGTTCTAGAATAAATTTTCTATTTATACACAATCTAAATTAAACTAACGTTATATGGAGGTTTAATATGAAACTATTAAAAAGATTGATTCTTTTAGTGATCTCATTTATGATAATTACTACATTAATATGTAATATCCAAAAAAATCTTTATATTAGTTCAATTTCTGTTATAGCCACTCCACCTAATGTTGGCGTGTTATTATTTAATGCTAATGATCCATACCTATCTCTCGTCAAACAAAGCTTAGAAAATATTGAAAAAGAAAATCCAAATAAAGTTAGATTTTCTTTTTATGATGCTAATGATAATCAAGCCATACAAAATGAAACTATAGGCAACTTAATTAATAATAATATTGACCTTTTATTAGTAAATTTAGTTGATACAAAACAAAGTACTGTATCACAAATTATAAGTAATGCGAATATAAAAAATATACCACTAGTTTTCTTTAATATAGAACTACCAATAGATGCTAAAAGCTCTTCTAATAAAGTTTTTGTTATAGCAACTGATTCTAAAACCTCAGGTGTTATGCAAGGGAATATTCTTGCAGACTTATGGAATAACAATAAAAATGCCATAGATAAAAATAACGATAACGTACTGCAATATATCATGTTACAAGGTAAAACCAATAATGAAGCTGCAATTAACAGAACTATATATTCTATTTCATCACTTAATGATAACGGCATACAAACTGAGGAACTTGCATTAATAGTTTGCAATTGGGAACAAGATTGTGCTAAAAGTGCTATTAGTTCATTATTTCTTAAATATGCTGGTAGAATAGAAGCAATACTTGCAAATAATGATGCTATGGCAATAGGTGCTATTGAAGCACTACAATCATATGGATACAATAAAGGAGATAAAACAAAAACTATTCCAGTTGTTGGCGTTGATGCCATACCAGAAGCACGAGAACTAATTGCTAAAGGCTTTATGGCAGGCACTGTTATTCAAGATCCTAATGATTTAGCTAATGCACTTTATTCTATTGGCCTAAATTTAATTTATAATAGAAGGCCTCTTGAAGGTACAGATTATGAATTTGCTAGAGAAGGCGTGATTGAAATCCCTTATTATGAATATATACCTTAAAACAAATATGTCAGGAACCTCATTCTGTAAATATACTTTTTCTATTTGCTTGTAGTTTGCTTGATGTCAGCTGAATAATCAATTCCTCAATTGCTGATATACTTGCCAAAACACAAATTATATACAGCAACATAGTTGTATCAATATAGAGAAGCAATATTGGAAATATGAATATAACTATACCGGTGATTTTATTTCCATAAGTGTGAAGCATTGCAAATGTTTTATATTTTTTCAAGGCTACACTCATGGCTGCTAATCTAATAATTCCAATTGAAATAATCCAAATTATGATTTTAGTTGCAGGATTTACTATTGGATAAAGCACAGCTAATAAAACACCTATCATTATCATGTCTGCCATGGAGTCAAGCTTTTCGCCAAGTCTGCTTGTTGTCCCTGTTTTTCTGGCAATAAATCCATCCACAATATCACTGAATCCACAAATAATATAAATTGCGTAAAAAGATACGCTTAATGGTTTAACAAAAATCAAAATCGCGGAAAAAATTATTCTACTAAACGAGATACAATTTGGTATTACTTTCATCTGCCCATCTCCCAACTGTTAATACTTTTCTCTATTTTATTTAGTTGTTTATTTCTTTGAATACCTTCCCAAACAATTGCAACCATCAACACATCAAAGAAAGAAATAACAACCAAAATAATAATTCCTACAACATCAATATTGCCATTTGTCTTAACAAACATCAATCCGCCTAATAGAAATGTAAGAACTAACAATATAATACTATATGCAAAAAATATTTTTATAAATACAGAATTACTTTTTGTTTTCTTCCTTAAAAATTCATTCCAATTTAAAGATAACTTACTAGATCTTTGGTGTTTTTTCACATGTACATCATATTCCTTATTCAAGATTTGCAAATATTCATTTCTCTTTTTCGCCTTTTTATCTTCAGAATTTCCTTCAACAAAAGTTTTTGTTAATAACCATACTACTAACCTTATTATAGTTAAATATAAAAGAATTAAAACAATATTAGGAAAAGCAATCACTATCCCATATTCCTCTAGAAACTGATTTAAGGATACATAAATCATAATTGTAAAAATCCATACCCCAAACTCATTATATCTTTTAACTTTTTTGTATCGTTTTGGATTTTCAAAATAGTTTCTTGTTATATGGGATAGAAGTATAGGAATAGAAGTACAACCTAGTATTAATGCAATATCTCCAATTCCAAATTTCATAGGCTGGAATATAAGACTGCTGTCTTTTAAAGATATTACATCACAAACCCTAATAAAAAAATGCATATACACAACATAAAATAATGTCCCAAGTAAAATTGAAAATATTCTGGAAGCTTTGTACATATAAATACTTTCACCATAAATCATTGCATCGCAATATTTCTTTAGGCTTACTCCAGTAATTTCCTTTACTGCTCTTCCCTCTTCCTGCCCAGATAAAAAGGTATCTAATATTTGCAAAAAACAATTATTTTTTTCCAAAAAATTAAGTTTTGAAGAATAATTAATATAGACTTCTATCTTTTCAAAAGTTCCTTGATATTCACCTTCTAATTTATTAATATAATCTTTGTAATCTTCATACTCATTATTATTCACTATATCCCCCAATAAATTTATAGATTATCTGCACTTATAATTTCATTTGTCTTTGCTATAATTTCTTTAAATATTCTTTTAAACTCTTCATAATATTTTTCCCCTGATTCTGTAACCGTGTAATATTTACGTTTAGGCCCTAAGGGAGACTTTCCTAGTCGACAACTTATAAGCGACTTTTTTTCCATTCTTGTTAATATTGGATATAAAGTACCCTCATAAATATCTGTAAACCCATACTTGTTTAATACAAGTAATATTTCATATCCATAAGTTTCTCCACGAGAAATTATACTTAATACATTACCTTCCAAAATACCTTTTAGTAATTGTGATTCATCTATAATAATACCTCCCCTACTATGCTATCTATAGTAGTTCTTATATTTTATATTATTATAGCTACTTAGCAATGTCAAGTAGTTACATTTATATTAATGCAATAAAATAACCACGGCAAAATTGTCGTGGTTCTCATTGTTCAAGGTTAGGTAATATTCCCATAATTAACTGGTACTATCTATTTTCTATAAATACTTCTTAATAACTCTATTTCCTTTGCATGTCCATCCAATTCATTAGGTGTTTCAAGGAAAAATGGTACATTACACAATTTAGGATGATTGATAATCTTCCTAAAAGTTTCAATCCCTATAGAACCTTCCCCAATAGTTTCATGTCTATCTTTATGACTCTCAAATGGATTTTTACTATCATTTAAATGTATTGCACATAATTTATCTAATCCAATTATCCTATCAAAGTCGCTCAGTACTCCATCTAAATCATTAACAATATCATATCCTGCATCATAAATATGACATGTATCAATACAAACTCCAATATGATCCTTTAGTTCTACTCGGCTAATAATTTCTGCTATTTCCTCAAAACTTCTTCCAATTTCCGTACCTTTTCCCGCCATAGTTTCTAGTAGCACCTTAGTTGTTTGCTCTGCTTTAAGAACAGTATTTAACAGCTCTACAATATAATTAATTCCAACTTCCACACCCTGCTTAACATGGCTACCTGGGTGAAAATTATAAAGATTGCCCGGTAAATATTCCATTCTTACTAAATCATCAGCCATCATTTCTAGCGCAAAATTTCTAGTTTGTTCACTTGCTGAAGCGGCATTTAATGTATATGCTGCATGTGCTAATATTTTTGAGAAATTATTGTTTTTTATTATTTCTAAAAGGCCTTCAATATCCTTTCCATCTATTTTTTTTGCACTTCCGCCTCTTGGATTACGTGTGAAAAATTGAAAAGTATTAGCACCAATTCCAAGTGCATCTCTACCCATATTTTCAAATCCCTTAGCTGTTGATAAATGACATCCTATATTTAACATTCCTTTACCCTCCACTATGTATTAATCTAATTTTGATAAAATAATACTATATTATAATTTGATTATACAATGTATTATTTTTTATTGTTTATTTATCTTGCCCAAATTTAGTATCTACGCTACAAAACAATCTGAAAATTAAAGCTAAAAATTCAATAAAGGTTTTTGGATAATTTTATCGAATATATGAATTTATGGATTCACTATTTATAGTTGCGTAAAGACATAAAAGTTATCATCTACTACTATTATAAATATACAATATAAAATATTTATTTAATAAAATAAAATTTGGAGGTAAGATTATGGACCCAATATCAATTTTAATTATCTTAGGAATAGTACTCGTCGTAATAATACTTGTAGTACTTTTGTTATTCTATGGAATAGGGTTTACAAGTATTGGATCAGATGAAGTAGGTATTGTTGAAAAGTGGTGGAGTCTAGCGGGTTCGGTTCCTTCTGATGGTCTTATCGCACTTCACAATGAAGCTGGCTATCAACCGCAAGTACTTAGAGCTGGAGTCCATTTTAAGACGCATTTTAAGTATAAAGTAAAAAAAGTACGATTAGTAACCATACCACAAGGTCAAATAGCATATGTATTTGCAAGATCTGGTGAAAGCCTAAAGGATGGTCAAACTTTAGGACGAGTTATACCAGACAGTAAATCTTTTCAAGATGTAGCTGCCTTTTTAGGCAATGGTGGACAAAAAGGTCCCCAGAGACAAATTCTTCGAGAAGGTACCTATGCATTTAATTTAGCTCAATTTATTATAATTACTAAAGATAGGGTCCATTCAATATTTACTTCAAAAGATGAATCAGCACAGATAGAAACAATGAGAAGTGATTTAGCTTTAGTCAATGGTTTTAATACTGTAATTATAGCAAGTTCAAAATCTATTGAGCAAGACGAGTCTGGTAACACACTAAGAAGTAAAGACACTATAGGTATTGTTACTATTAACGAAGGACCTACTCCAGATAATGGAGCTATAATTGCCCCTATAGTTGGTGCTTGTATAGATGATGAATTTTATCATAATAATTTCCAAGAACCAGAAAAATTTCTAGCTGCTAATGGTAGAAAAGGTAAACAAATGCAAGTATTAACTGACGGAATTTATTTTATAAACAGGATGTTTGCAAACGTTGATATAGTCCCAAAAAGTATAATAGAGATTGGATATGTTGGTGTAGTTGTAAGTTATTTTGGTGATAAAGGTGAAGATGTATCCGGAGCAAGCTATTCTCATGGAGAACTTGTTGAACAAGGTAAAAAAGGTATTTGGAAAGATTCTATGATGCCAGGTAAATATGCGTTTAATACCTATGCAGGTAAAGTTGTTCCAGTTCCCACTACTAATGTTATATTAAAGTGGATTAGTGGACAGTCCGGGGATCATAAATTAGATGATAATTTAAAAGAAATAAGCCTTATAACTAAAGATGCTTTTGAACCAAATTTACCTCTTACAGTGGTCTTTAATATTGATTACAGAAAAGCATCCTCAGTAATACAAAGATTTGGTGATATTAAAATGCTTATTGAGCAATCACTTGATCCTATGATAGCAGGTTATTTCAAAAACATTGGTCAGACTAAGACACTTATTGAATTAGTTCAAGATAGAAGCAATATTCAAGATCAAGCCTCAACAGAAATGAAAGATAAGTTCAAGTTATATGACTTAGAATTACAAGAAGTATTGATTGGTACGCCTGCGGCTTCTTCTACAGATAAGAGAATAGAACTGATCCTAGCACAATTAAGAGATAGGCAGCTTGCTCTAGAAGAAATAAAGACCAATGAAGCTAAACAAAAATCAGCTGAGAAACAAAGAGAACTTAATGAGGCAATTGCAAAAAGTGCAGCTCAAACAGCTCTTACACAATCAAGTATTGATATTGAAGTTGCAGATAATAAGGGTAAATCAGAATTAAGATTAGCTGAACAGTTAGCACTAAAAACCCAAAAGCTTGCTGAAGCTGACAAGTATAAAAGAACACAAGAAGCTGATGCTGCAAGGTATACAAAAGAAGCTGAAGCTGCTGCTAATGCAAAAGCCACTGAACTAAATGCAGGAGCTAATGCTAAACAAGTAGAACTACAAGCTACTGCTGAAGCCTTCAAACTTGAAACAGTTGGTAAATCACAAGCATTAAATATTAAAGTAGTTGCAGATGCTACTGCAGAACAAGAAACAAAAGTTGGTATTGCAAAAGGTACTGCTGCTAAGGCTTTAGTTGATGCCTATGGTGGACCTGAATTACAAGTACAGCAAAGTGTCATGATAGCCTTTGCAGAGGCTCTAAAGATAAGCAAATCTCCACTGGTTCCACAAACAGTAATTATGGGTGGTACTGATGGCAAAGGACCTAATGCAATGGAAGGAATAATGAGTATGGTTCTAGCTAATATGGCTAATGCTCAGGTTTCAGGAGAAACCAAGGAAGAAAACATTCTAAATGTTAATAAACTAGAAAAATAAATAGTGAACATGTTCATTTTAGAAAAACCCAGGATAATATTATCCTGGGTTTTATTGATAAAGAATCTGTTTTCAGAAGTATATTAAACCTATCCTTTAAATTTAAGATTAATTTCAACAATTTCAGAACGGCTACCTAGTCTAATTGGAGGTCCCCATGTTCCATAACCTGAGGATACAATAATTTTAGAATTATTCTTTTTTAAATATCCGTAATCTAGCTCATATATTTTATTTGTTATAAAACTTTCAGGAAATAACTGTCCTTTATGCGTATGTCCAGATACTTGTAAATCAATACCTTCTTTTTCAGTATCACTTAAATTTTTAGGCTGATGGTCCATTAATATAAATGTCTTAGACCTGTCTAAATCTTTTGTTAGGTATGATAAATCTTTTCTTTTAACTTTTGTAGCTCCTTGTAAGTATGGGTCATCCCTACCTATAATATAAAAACTATCTTCAATTGAAATCACTTCATCTCTTAATACTTTTATACCTGCATTTTCAAAGTTTTCCACAACAACATCTACTTTATCCCCCATTGTATCGTGATTTCCAAGACAGGCATATGTTCCATACTTGCTTTTAAGTCTTTTAAAAGTATCACTCATGTTTTGTTTTATAAAATGTTCTAATTTACTATCAATTATATCCCCAGGTATTAGTACAAGGTCAGGAGTTAAGTCATTAATTCTATTTACCATATTAGTAAGCCGTCGATTATCCACTATTCCACCAAGATGAATATCTGAAATCATAATAATCTTCAATGATTCTATATTACCCTCAATCTTATTTATATCTAAATCATATTTAGTTACCTTAGCACTGTGACCATTCCAAGCTCCATACACCATTAAAGCAAATAAAAAACTAATTACTACTCCTGTTACTATTAGTTGAACATTAGCAGTAGCTACTACATCATCTGAAATAAATGCAAATTTTTTGCTTAGAATTCTCATTAAATCTATAACAGGTAATATTAAAATAAGATAAAACATTATGGCCATCCAATATGACCCTACAATATTGAATATATTTGATACTACTTTTGGAACAATCGATCCAATCAAAATGGATATTATATAAGCTGCTGCTATTAGAGAAAATATTATCCAATATATCGTATTATTTAAAAATGGTATTTCCCGTCCTATGTATTGCCATGCCCTTGATCCTATATAGTAATTTATCACTCCATATAGAGACATAAACAAAATAGCCATAATCAAAAATATTTTCTTCATATCACACCTCTTTTAAAATTATAGTAGTCTTTTCGGAAAAGCACTCTATCTTTCATTTTACCTAGTATGTGTTTATATTCTAATAATTAGTATGGACAATTACAACAAAAAAAATCCAGGACAATTATTGTCCTAGATTATATTGGTGGAGATAATGGGACTCGAACCCACGACCCCTTGAATGCCATTCAAGTACTCTCCCAAACTGAGCTACATCCCCTTAGGTAATGAAATTATATATTAAAGATTAGTGTGATGCAAGTCAAAATGAAAATTAATTATAATTTTTCAATATACTCTATTTTTTCTTTTGATGGTCCTTTTATTGTGAAAAACTTAACTCCATTTTCCCAAAAGGGTAGATATTGAATTTTATCATCTATTACATGATAGCCTTTACTTTTTACTTCTTTAAAGGCTGCTTCAATATCATTTACGTCTATAGCTATATGATCTATTGCCCCTACTTTTCCTTTAGTACTTGCGGTTTCGTAGGTTTCAATTATTATATTTTTAAATTGAAGAAATGCCACTTTTTCTTTTGCACTTTTATTACAAGTTTCTAATATAATTTCAAACTCTAGTCCTTTATAAAATTTTATAGTTTTTCGTATATCAATAGTTGGAATCCCAATATGTGCAAGTCCTGTTGCTATATTTAATAAAGACATGAATTTTTCCACCTCATAAATTATTTTATATACATTAGGTTTTGGTAAATTTAATTTTTTATAATAGCATCTTTATTGCCGCCAAAAAACATCTGCTCCCATAACCCTTCTTTTTCAAAGACTTCTTTTCTCCCATTCGTGTCAACGGTTAACTTAACTTCACCAATACACCTTATATAGGTAGGATTTAGCCCAATAGCTTTAGCAATAAACTTTTTAGTTGAAGAAATTCCTGATCTATCTATCATATTAAAAGCTAACATATCATGTTCTCTTTTAAATTCTATTTGATAATTTGTTCCATCGTCCACTTGATGAATAAACATCAGATTATTATCAATAAACTTTTTGGTTACTGGGTGATATTCAGTTTCCAATCTTTTTATTATTGTATTTTCTTCATTATCATCTAATATAAATCCATCTTTAGCTAACATCATGACAGGTAATCTAGTATATCCGTGTTTCTTTTCTGTAATAATATCACAAGCTATTATTGTATAGGGACCTATATTTGCACGACACCAATACCAATGATTCATAAGTTTTCTAATATGAGTATTTCCCCAGTTATGATCATGGTATCCATTGCCCTTTAACTCAAATATTTCTCCTTCGACTTTTAAGGTAGCACTAATATCTGCAGATGGTTGTGCAACGAGCCATGCAAAATACTCTTCTTGATTTTTTCCATAATACCAATGTCCTGTTCCTGGCCGCCACATCGGTAGTTTTGGTTTCATAGTGCAAGTGTATTCAACATCTCCATCTATAAAGTGTATCAAATACTTCTCTTCAAAATATTTAATACTACTTTGAGCAATTTTCACATCACATTGTTCCTTTGAAGCACGGATTTTTTGACCTTTACCTTCAGAAACATATTTTGATATTGTTTTTCCATTTGGAAAAGTTATCTCAAGTGATGCTGTTGGATTTGCAAGGCCCTTTACATCAAATCCACCCTTTGTATAAAATATAACAACTACTTTAGTCCCATCTGTGTATTCAGCATCAAAATACCACCATTCGTATGTGCCTTCACCGCCAGTAGTTCTCATTCCATCTTCCCAAATTGCTGTTTCTTTATTAATACCCAATTGCTGATAATAGCTAATACTTTTAGCTAAAAATGCTTTTTTGCTCATACTCAATCTCCCTTAGACTAATCTTTTCATTTATCTATAAAACCTTACCAGGTTTTATTTCTTCTGCAAAAATATCCAGTAATACTATTATATACTCGAATTATTTTCAATTCAATTTTGCATATTTTCTTTGTATCTAAGTTAATCTATTATACTTCTTCTAAATCAATAAAGACTTCTTAATTTAACCAAAAGTAAAATATATTTGACATAAAGTAAATTAATTGATACTATAATTTTATAACAGAGGTGATACATTGAGTAAAAATTTAAAGTTCAAGTCAGCCCGCGGAGGTAAAGATATGTCACAAAAAGATATTGCTGATGTTGTAAGCGTAACAAGACAAACCATTAATGCAATAGAAAATGGAGATTACAACCCCTCAATTAACTTATGCATTGCGATATGCAAAGTATTAGGGAAAACACTAAATGATATTTTTTGGGAGGATGATTTAAATGAGTAAAAACAATCTGGATGAGATGCAACTTCAAAGGAAGAACAAAATCGGCAACCAATCATTCTTAATGCTTTTCTATCTATTGATGCTTGATATATGGCTTTATAGTTTTGGATTTAAGTGGATTAGCTATCCTGCCAATGTGGTATTTATTTTAACATTTTGCGGTGGCATATATTTTCTTCGTTTAATAATCGGCAATTCTTATCAAGGACCAGACATAAAAAAAGAAAAACCACTATTAAAAATTGTTCTTACTGTTCTGGGTTCTCTTGTTGCTGCCACGGCTATAATAGTTATATTTAAAAATGCTGGCTTCAGTACTGATGGTCAGATTAATGATACCGGTGCAATAATATTACTTATTACTTCATCCATAGCTATAATCCTTGTTCTTATCTCAACTGTTATAAAAAAGAGACAGAATAAAAATGATGAAGAATAAATAAATGTTTTTTGGCTCTATTAGATAATAATAAATCTAATAGAGCCAATTTATGTCTATTGAATTTTTGCTCCAAAAGGGATAAGCCCAAGTTTAGCAAATTTAAAATGTTGAAGTCCAAATGGTATACCTACAATTGTTATACAAAAGATTAAGCCTATACTCAGATGTGCTATAGCAAACTCCCATCCGAAAAGGATGATCCAGATGATATTAAAAACTAATCCTCCAACTCCAAAATTACCAAACTCTATTTCTTTTCCAAAAGGCCACAATACAAATGTGGAAATTTTGAAACACTGAATACCAAATGGTATTCCAATAATTGTTACGCATAAAATTAGACCTGCTAAAGCCCATACAATAGCGGAAATGATTCCCCCAAATACTAGCCAAATAATATTACCTATAAAATTCATTATCTCACTCCATTCTTAGTGTAATTAAAGTATAACATTTCAATCCACTACTTTATAATTTTTCTCATTAGTTCTTCTATTTGATTAGCTGACATCGGTTTATAATAGTAATATCCTTGAATTTCATCGCACATCTGATCTCTCAAGAAATCTAACTGATCCTTTGTTTCTACTCCCTCAGCAATTGCCTTTAATTCTAGATTTTTAGCTAATGCAATTATAACTTTTATAATTGCTTCATCGTTATGATTTATATTTATTCCTCGAACAAATGACATATCTATTTTTATTTTATCTACTGGTAATTGCTTAATATAATTTAAGGAAGAATATTCTGTACCAAAATCATCTATTGCAATTTTTACTCCAAGTTGTTTTAATTGTTTTAAAGGTAAGCGTCAAATAACTCATCACCTAGGACTGGCAGTAAATTAATGTGATAATACTCCTATACTTAGTAGGAGGTAATTTGCATGGCAGAAAGAAGATCTAAAGAAGAATGGATGATACTTGTAAAA
>NZ_PVXQ01000006.1 GCF_002995745.1 Clostridium vincentii
GTGAAGAAAAGAAGAAGACAATAGTAACAGGAATAGAAATGTTCAGAAAGTTATTAGACGACGCGAGAGCAGGAGATAACGTAGGAGCATTATTAAGAGGAATACAAAGAACAGATGTAGAAAGAGGTCAAGTGTTAGCAAAGCCAGGAACAGTACATCCACATAAAAAGTTTGTAGGTCAAGTATATGTACTAAAGAAAGAAGAAGGCGGAAGACATACACCATTCTTCGATGGATATAGACCACAATTTTATTTCAGAACAACAGATGTAACAGGATCAATTAAATTACCAGATGGAATGGAAATGGTAATGCCAGGAGACCACATAGATATGGTTGTTGAATTAATTACTCAAGTAGCAATGGATGAGGGATTAAGATTCGCAATTAGAGAAGGTGGAAGAACTGTAGGATCAGGTGTTGTTACTAGCATCGTTCTAGAATAATTCTAATTAAAATATGAAAGTTAGATGCATCTAACAATCTTATTATTAAAAATAGAAGTTGAGATTTTATCTTAACTTCTATTTTTTTAGCAGTAAAGATATTTGTAATCACTATAAAGCATAAAAGGGTAATAAATAGATAATATTTTAATAAGATATGAAAATAATAAATCAGATAAAATAAATTTCTGAATAAAAAGATAATAATATAGTAAAAAAAACTTGAAAACATTAATTAATAATAGTATAATATAGAAGTTGCAGAAAAAGTAGCAATTAATCAAGAGGTTGCCGGACTTCCGGGTTATTCTTGAGGAGTATGTCTGGATCTAGAATCCGACGACAGTGATACTATATTTTGTTCTGATGGTAGAAACACTAGGAACAGTTTATAGAATAA
Organism: Clostridium vincentii; assembly: GCF_002995745.1. Classification (GTDB taxonomy): domain Bacteria; phylum Bacillota; class Clostridia; order Clostridiales; family Clostridiaceae; genus Clostridium; species Clostridium vincentii. Next base: position 847 of record NZ_PVXQ01000006.1, read on the forward strand.
ACGCTGTTGTGCGCTCGAAGTAAAGCGTACATGAAAAGGAGGGAAACCAAGATGTCAAAACAAAAAATAAGAATCAGATTAAAAGCTTTTGATCACACAATATTAGATCAATCTGCTGAAAAAATCGTAGAGACTGCTAAGTCAACAGGTGCTAAGGTTGCAGGACCAGTACCATTACCAACAGAAAAAGATATCATAACAGTATTAAGAGCAGTTCATAAGTACAAAGATGCTAGAGAACAGTTCGAAATAAGGACTCACAAGAGACTAATCGATATAATTAATCCATCACCTAAAACAGTTGATGCATTAATGAGGTTAAATTTACCGGCTGGGGTAGATATCGAAATCAAGCTTTAGCAGCAAATAGTTTTAGAATAAACAATGAGCTATTATGATTGCATAGCAATCCGCTAATTAGTTTAGGAGGTGTAAGTACAATGAAAAAAGCTATTATTGGTAGAAAGATAGGAATGACTCAAATATTCAATGAGGATGGAAAAGTAATTCCTGTAACAGTAGTAGAAGCTGGTCCATGTGTTGTTATCCAGAAGAAAACAATTGAAAAGGACGGCTATGAAGCAATAAAAGTAGGTTTTGGAGACATAAGAGAAAAGTTAGTTAACAAGCCAACTAAAGGTCAATTTGTTAAGGCTGGAGCATCTTTAAGAAGAACTCTTAAGGAATTTAGACTTGAGGATTGTAGTGGATACAAAGTAGGAGAAGAAATCACTGCTGAAATATTTGTTGCAGGAGACAAAATTGACGTATCAGGAGTTTCTAAAGGTAAGGGATTTCAAGGAGTTATAAAAAGATGGCATGCAGCAAGAGGACCTATGTCTCATGGATCTAAGTTCCACAGAGCACCAGGTTCTATGGGAGCATCTTCAGATCCATCAAAGACATTTAAAAATAAACATATGCCAGGGCATATGGGAGCACAAAATAAAACTATAATAAATTTAGAAGTAGTTAAGGTTATAGCTGAAAAAAACTTAATACTAATTAAGGGCGCAATCCCAGGACCTAATAAAGGTACAGTAGTAATAAGAAACGCAGTTAAGGCTTAATTTCTGTAAGAAAGGAGGAAGCGGGATGCCTACAGTAGGATTATTTAATAAAGAAGGAAAGCAAGTTGGAGATTTTCAATTAAGTGAAGGAATTTTCGGAGTTGAAGTAAATCAAGATGCAGTACACCAAGTTGTTGTTGCATTACTTGCAAATAAGAGACAAGGGACTCAATCAGCTAAGACAAGAGCTGAAGTCAGAGGAGGCGGAATTAAGCCTTGGAGACAAAAGGGAACTGGTAGAGCTAGACAGGGCTCAATCAGAGCACCACAATGGGTTAAGGGTGGAATTGTATTCGCACCAAAGCCAAGAGATTACAGGATATCAGTACCTAAGAGCATGAGAAGAGTAGCTCTTAAATCTGCTTTAACTAGTAAAGTAATGGCAGATGAAATGATTGTTATGGAAGATTTAGCTTTTGCTGCTATCAACACTAAGCAAGTTACTGAAATGATTAAAACATTAGGTTTTAAGAAAATGTTAATAGTAACTGCTGAGTCTGATGAAATAGCTTACAAATCAGCTAGAAACATAGCAGGAGTTACCGTAATGCCTGCAAATAACATCAATGTTTATGATTTATTAAAGTATGAGAAGTTAATCATGACCAAAGATGCTGTATCAATTATTGAGGAGGTGTACGCATAATGAAGATTACAAGCCATGATATAATAAGAAAACCTGTTATAACTGAAAAAACTATGACAGCTATGGCAGAAAATAAGTACACTTTCATAGTTCAAATCAACACAAATAAGTCTCAAATAAAGAGAGCAGTTGAAGAAGTATTTGGCGTTAAAGTAGCCAATGTTCAAACTTTAAGAACTATGGGAAAAACTAAAAGAATGGGCGTACATGTAGGAAAGAGAGCTGACTACAAGAAAGCTATCATAACACTTGCTGAAGGAAGCAAGGGTATTGAATTCTTTGAGGGACTACAACAATAGTATATTAAAGTGATTTATTGGTGTGAAGCACCAGATAAGCTGTGAATAAGGAGGGAAAACAAATGGCAGTTAAAAAGTTTAGACCAACTACCCCTTCAAGAAGAGCGATGACAATGCCAACATTTGAAGAAATTACTTCAAATTCACCGCAGAAGTCACTTCTTGTTGGAATAAAGAGAAATGGTGGTAGAAATGCTCAAGGTAAGATAACTGTTAGACACCAAGGCGGTGGAGCTAAGAGGAAATACAGAATAATAGATTTCAAGAGAAACAAAGATGGGATTTCTGGAAAAGTTGGCTCAGTAGAGTACGATCCAAACAGAACAGCATACATTGCTCTTATAGTTTATGTTGATGGAGATAAGAGATACATACTAGCTCCTGCAGGGTTAAAGGTTGGAGATATAGTAGTATCAGGAGCTGATGCTGATATTAAACCAGGAAATGCTCTTCCATTAAGAAATATTCCAGTAGGTACAGTTGTACACAATATTGAATTACAAACTGGAAAAGGTGGTCAATTAGTTAGATCAGCTGGTAATTCAGCACAACTAATGGCTAAGGAAGGTAACTATGCAACTTTAAGACTACCTTCAGGAGAAATGAGATATGTAAGAATCGAATGTAGAGCCACAATAGGAACTGTATCTAACTCAACAAATGATATAGTTAATATTGGTAAAGCAGGAAGAAAGAGACATATGGGATGGAGACCTACGGTAAGAGGGTCTGCAATGAATCCAAACGATCATCCACATGGTGGTGGTGAAGGTAAGTCACCAATCGGTAGACCAAGTCCAGTTACTCCTTGGGGTAAACCAACACTTGGATACAAGACAAGAAAGAATAAAAAATATTCAGATAGATTCATTATTAAGAAAAGAAATGATAAGTAGTATTAGGAGAATAACTAGTTCTCTTTATACCTTGTCGGCCTGATGTTTAAGAAGGGAGGCAGTATTAGTGAGTAGATCAACAAAAAAAGGACCTTTTATTAAAGCGGGACTATTAAAAAAGGTTGAAGAAATGAATGCGAATAGTGAAAAGAAAGTTATTAAGACTTGGTCAAGAAGTTCAACAATTTTTCCACAAATGATAGGGCATACAATTGCTGTTCATGACGGAAGAAAACATCTTCCTGTATATATATCAGAAGATATGATTGGACATAAACTTGGAGAGTTCGCTTTAACAAGAACTTTCAGAGGACATTTGAACACAGATAGGAAATCAAAGAGATAATATAGTTGCCTGGAAAGGAGGAAAATAAATGGAAGCTAAAGCTGTAGCTAAATATGTAAGAATGTCTCCAATTAAAGTGGGAGTTGTTACTGGTTTAATAAGAGGAAAAAATGTTAAAGATGCTTTTGCTATTTTACAATACACTCCAAGAGAAGCAGCAGTAGAAATTAACAAAGTTTTAAAATCAGCTGTTGCAAATGCAGAAAATAATTTTGCACTTGATACAGATAAGTTATATGTATCAGAGGTATATGTTGGTCAAGGTCCGACTCTTAAGAGATTTAGACCTATGGATCACGGTAAAGCATTTAAAATTCTTAAAAAATCAAGCCATATAACAGTTATTGTTAAAGAAAGGGCTTAGAAGAAGGAGGGAAAATAAGTGGGTCAAAAGATACATCCTCATGGATTTAGAGTTGGTGTTATTAAAGATTGGGATTCAAGATGGTATGCAAACAAAAAAAACTTTGCAGATAACCTAATTGAAGATAACACTATTAGAAAATTTGTTAAAAAAGAACTTTTCTCAGCAGGTATTTCTAAAATAGAAATCGAAAGAGCTGCTAAAAGAGTTAAGTTGAATATATTCACTGCAAAACCAGGAGTAGTTATAGGCAGAGGTGGATCAGGGATTGAAGCATTAAAGAAGAAGATAACTAATCTTGTAGATGGAAAGAATGTTTTAATAAACATTGTTGAAGTTAGAAACGCTGATTCAAATGCTCAATTAATGGCAGAAAACATTGCTGCTCAATTAGAAAAAAGAATATCATTTAGAAGAGCTATGAAACAAACTATTCAAAGAGGTATGAAACATGGCGTAAATGGTGTTAAAACTGCTTGTGCAGGAAGACTTGGCGGAGCAGAAATAGCTAGAACTGAGCAATATCATGAAGGAAGAATTCCGCTACAAACTTTAAGAGCTGATATTGATTATGGTTTTGCTGAAGCAGATACAACTTACGGTAAAATTGGAGTAAAAGTTTGGGTTTATAATGGAGAAGTACTTCCAACTAAAAAGGTTGATAAGGAAAAAGCTCAAGCATAGAAAGGAGGAATAGATCATGTTAATGCCTAAAAGAGTAAAACATCGTAAGGTACAACGTGGTAGAATGAAAGGTAAGGCAACAAGAGGAAATTTCCTTGCTTATGGAGATTTCGGTATTCAAGCTACTACTTGCGGTTGGATAACAAGCAATCAAATAGAATCTGCCAGAGTTGCTATTAATAGACATATCAAAAGGGGTGGAAAGCTCTGGATCAAGATTTTCCCAGATAAGCCAGTTTCTAAGAAACCAGCTGAAACAAGAATGGGTAAAGGTAAAGGAGCACCTGAATTCTGGGTAGCAGTAACTAAGCCTGGTAGAGTTTTATTTGAATTATCAGGAGTTAGCGAAGAAATTGCAAGAGAAGCAATGAGACTTGCAGCACACAAGCTTCCTGTGAAAACTAAATTTGTTTCAAGAAGTGATTTTGAGGAAATGGGTGGTGAAGAATAATGAAGGCTAGAGAAATTAAGGAAATAAGAACAAATGATCCTCAAGATTTAATAGTTAAATTAGGAGATCTTAAAGCTGAATTATTCAACTTAAGATTCCAATTAGCTACAGGACAATTAGAAAATCCGATGAGAATAAAAGAAGTAAAAAAATCTATAGCCCAAATAAAAACTATTTTAAGAGAAGAAGAATTAAGGGTTCAACAGTAATTCTGGAAGGAGGTATCCCTAATGGAAAGAGGATTAAGGAAAAAAAGAGTTGGTAGAGTTGTTTCCGATAAAATGGAGAAGACTGTTGTAGTTGCTGTTGAAACTAAGGTTAGACATCCGTTATATGGAAAGACTATGAACAGGACTACTAAGTTTAAGGCTCATGATGAAAATAATGAAGCTAAACTTAATGATAGAGTAATAATAATGGAAACTAGACCATTATCTAAAGATAAGAGATGGAGACTTGTTGAGATAGTTGATAAAGCTAAATAAGCTTTAAAACTGAAAGGAGGATAAGTTCTATGATACAACAACAATCAGTGTTAAAGGGAGCAGATAACTCAGGCGCTAAAGAAATTATGTGTATAAGAGTTTTAGGCGGATCTAAGAGAAAGTTCGGTAACATTGGAGATATTATAGTTGCTAGTGTTAAAAGTGCAACACCAGGTGGAGTTGTTAAAAAAGGTGAAGTAGTTAAAGCAGTTATAGTTAGAACTGTAAAAGGGTTAAGAAGAGCAGATGGATCATACATTAAGTTTGATGAAAATGCTGCAGTTATAATAAAAGATGATAAGCAACCAAGAGGAACTCGTATCTTCGGACCAGTTGCAAGGGAGCTAAGAGATAAAGAATTTAATAAAATATTATCATTAGCACCAGAAGTTCTATAATAGAAGGAGGTGGCTTACTTGAAGGTACATGTAAGAAAGAATGATACAGTTGTAGTTATTTCAGGCAAGGACAAAGGTAAGACTGGAGAAGTTTTAAAAGTATATCCTAAAACAGGAAAGGTTCTTGTTCAAGGGATTAACATAATTAAGAAGCACCAAAAGGCTACTAAGAAACAAGCTGAAAGTGCTATTATAGAAAAAGAGGCTGCAATTAACAGCTCAAAGACAATGTTATACTGCACAAAATGTAAAACTGCTACAAGAATTAGCACTAAGTTATTAGAAGACGGAGCTAAGGTTAGAGTTTGCAAGAAATGTGGCGAAACATTCTAAGATTCTGAAAGGAGGTAACTCAATATGGCAAGACTTCAAGAGAAGTATGAAAAAGAAATAATACCAGCAATGATTGAAAAATTCGGATACAAAAACATAATGGAAGTACCAAAACTTGAAAAAATAGTAATAAATATGGGTGTCGGAGAAGCTAAAGAAAATCAAAAAGTTTTAGAATCAGCAGTTAATGATTTAACTCTTTTATCTGGACAAAAACCTATATTAACTAGATCAAAGAAATCAATAGCTAACTTTAAGTTAAGAGAGAACATGGCTATCGGATGTAAAGTTACATTAAGAAGAACAAGAATGTACGAATTTGCTGATAAGCTAATGTCAATCGCTTTACCAAGAGTTAGAGATTTTAGAGGTGTTTCCAGCAAAGCCTTTGATGGCAGAGGAAATTATTCGTTAGGAATAAAGGAACAATTAATATTTCCAGAAATGGAATACGATAAAATCGATAAATTAAGAGGAATGGATATTATCTTCGTAACAACAGCTAACACTGACGAAGAGGCAAGAGAATTATTAAGATTTCTTGGAATGCCGTTTGCTCTATAATAAGGAGGGAAAATCGTGGCACGTAAGGCTATTATTGAAAAGTGGAATAAAACACCTAAGTATAAAACAAGAGCATACACAAGATGCAGAATATGTGGTAGACCACACTCAGTACTTAAAAAATTCGGTATCTGCCGTATTTGCTTTAGAGAACTTGCTAACAAGGGCCAAATTCCTGGTTGCAAGAAAGCAAGTTGGTAATATACTAAGTTAAGCGAAAGGAGGCACATTAAATGGTTATGACAGATCCTATAGCAGATTTACTAACACGTATTAGAAATGCTAATGCTGTTAAACATGAAGTAGTAGAGGTACCTTCTTCAACCGTAAAGAAGGGTGTTACAAATATCTTATTACAAGAAGGATATATTAAGGAAATTAATGAATACAATGATGGAGTTGTTCCAATGTTGAGAATTTCTCTTAAATATGGTTCAAATAAAGAAAAAGTTATAACTGGCATAAAAAGAATTTCTAAGCCAGGACTAAGAGTTTACTGCAGGAAAGATGATACTCCAAAAGTTCTTAATGGATTAGGAATTGCTGTAATTTCAACATCAAATGGACTTATGGTTGATAGAGAAGCTAGGAAATTAGGATTAGGCGGAGAAGTACTTTGCTACGTTTGGTAGTAACTTTTTATTCAGATACTAATAGATTAAATAAATATTTGTACAAGAAAAACAGGAGGTGAAATTATGTCAAGAATAGGTAGATTACCTATAGCTATACCTACTGGCGTAACTGTTACTGTATCAGCAGATAAAGTTGTCACAGTTAAGGGGCCTAAGGGTGAGCTAATAAAAGCTATGCACGAGGACATTAATATAGCCGTTGAAAACAACGAAGTAGTTGTAACTAGACCCAGTGATAAGAAAGAGCATAAAGCTCTTCACGGATTAGTAAGAGCGCTTATAAATAACATGATAATTGGAACAACTGAAGGTTATCAAAAGACATTAGAATTAGTTGGTGTGGGATATAGAGCTCAATTACAAGGTAATAAAATGGTAATGAATCTTGGATTCTCACATCCAGTTGAAATACAAGCATTAGATGGAATTACTTTTGAAATTCCAGTTCCAACTAAGGTTATAATTAAGGGAATAGATAAACAAATGGTTGGAGCACAAGCTGCTGATATAAGACGTTGGAGAAAGCCAGAACCATATAAAGGTAAGGGCATAAAGTATGAAGGCGAATATATCAGACGTAAAGAAGGTAAAACTGGTAAGAAATAATAGAAAGGAGTGAATTCTATGTTCAAGAAGGTAGACAGAAAGTTAACAAGAGTAAGACGTCACCTTAGAGTACGTAAGAAGGTTTTCGGTACTCCTGAAAGACCAAGACTTTCAGTATATAGAAGTGAAAAGAATATATATGCACAAATCATTGATGATATAAATGCTATAACTGTTGTTGCATCTTCAAGTGTAGAAAAAGATTTTTCAGCTAAGGGTGGTAATAAAGAAGGAGCTAAGCTTGTAGGAGCATTAGTTGCTAAAAAAGCTATAGAAAAAGGAATTAAAGAAGTTGTATTTGATAGAGGTGGTTATATTTATCACGGAAGAGTACAACAATTAGCTGAAGCTGCTAGAGAAGCAGGGCTAAAATTCTAATAAATGAGGAGGGAAATAAATGAGAATCGATCCTAGTACACTTGATCTTAAAGAAAAAGTTGTTTTTATAAACAGAGTTACTAAGGTTGTTAAGGGTGGTAGAAACTTTAGATTTAGCGCACTTGTAGTTGTCGGAGACGAGAATGGTCATGTTGGCGTTGGTATGGGTAAGTCTATCGAAATCCCTGTAGCAATTAAAAAAGGAATAGAAGATGCTAAGAAGAACTTAGTTGAAGTTGCCATGGTTGGAACAACAATTCCTCATAGAATATATGGAATATTTGGTACTGGTAAGGTACTTATAATGCCCGCTAGAGAAGGTACAGGAGTACTTGCTGGAGGCCCAGCAAGGTCTGTATTAGAATTAGCAGGAGTAAAGGACGTTAGAGCTAAGTCTTTAGGTTCAAATAATCCAAAGAATATGGTTAGTGCAACAATCAACGGATTAGCAAACTTAAGAACAGTTGAAGATATAGCTAAGTTAAGAGGAAAATCCGTTGAGGAAATATTAGGTTAGGAGGTATATTGCGATGGCAAAGTTAAGAGTTACATTAGTAAAGAGCTTAATAGGCAGAAAGAAGACCCATATCGCTACTGCAAATGCCCTTGGACTAAAAAAGATAGGTAAAACAGTAGAGCATGAGGTGAATCCTCAAATACAAGGTATGATTAACAAGATAGACTATTTATTAAAAGTAGAAGAACTATAAGACAGGGAGGTGTACTGAAATATGAAACTTCATGAATTAAAGGCACCAGCTGGTAGTACGCATGCTCAAAAAAGAGTGGGTAGAGGTACTGGTTCTGGGCTAGGAAGAAACGCTGGTAAAGGCGAAAATGGGCAAAATTCTAGATCAGGCGGTGGAGTTAGACCTGGCTTTGAAGGAGGCCAAATGCCTCTATACAGAAGACTTCCTAAAAGAGGGTTTACAAATATATTTTCTAAGAGAATTGTTAGTATTAATGTAGACAGATTAAATATATTTGAAAATGGAACAGAAATTACTCCAGAAGTATTGTTAGAGAGAAGAGTTATTAGCAAGATTATGGACGGAGTTAAAATATTAGCAAATGGAAACTTAGAGAAAAGCTTAAATATAAAAGGATGCAAGCTTTCAAAGTCTGCTATTGAGAAGATCGAAGCAGCTGGGGGCAAAGTCGAGGTGATTTAAGATGTTATCAACTTTACGCAATGCCTGGAAAGTTCCAGATATAAGGAAAAAGTTGTTTTGGACGATAGCATTAGTAGCGATTTTTAGAATGGGAACAAAAATTCCTGTTCCTGGGATCAATGCTGACTATCTAAAAGAAATGACTCAATCTGGATTGCTTGGTTTCTACGACTTAATATCTGGAGGTGCTTTTAGCAGCTTTAGTATATTAGCCCTAGGTGTAATGCCTTATATTAATGCTTCAATTATTATGCAGTTACTTACAATAGGAATTCCTTCATTAGAGCAACTTCAAAAAGAAGGCGAAGAAGGAAGGAAAAAAATTCAGAAGGCCACTCGTTACTTAGCGATAGTAATAGCAATATTTCTTGCTATTGGTGTAGTTGCATCTCTTTCACAAAAAGGTGGAGCGACGGGGATAAGCAGTTTTGAATATGTAGTTGTAATACTTTCATTAATAGTTGGTTCAGTATTCTGTATATGGTTAGGAGACCAAATCACAGTAAAAGGTTTTGGGAATGGAACATCAATTTTAATATTTGTTAATATAGTTTCTAGATTACCGATAACAATAAACAATCTAATTCAATTAGAACAAGCTGATACTGTAACTATTGTAGACCTAACATTATTTTTTGCTGGCGTATTAGTATTATTAGCATTAGCAATATATTTTAGTTTGGCAGAACGAAAAATTCCAGTACAATATGCAGGAAAAGCTGTTGGTAATAAAGTAATGAAGGGACAGTCAACGCATATACCACTTAGTATTATAAGTGCAGCTGTTATTGCAATTATATTTGCAATGTCGCTTATGGGGACCCCTGAAGCATTAGCTAAATTTTTCCCGGATAAGGATTGGTCAGTCTGGATATTAACTAGCTCTTATAGTATTTTTAATAAGAGTACATGGATGTATCCAGTTGTATATGCCTTGTTCACAGTATTCTTTACCTGGTTCTACAATGAGGCAACTTTAAAACCTGAAGAAATGTCAGAGAATCTTAATAAATCCGCTGGGTTTGTACCAGGAATAAGGCCAGGTGAACAGACTACTAGGTATTTTGAAAAAGTAGTCGCAAGAGTATCTATTATAGGAGGGTTATTTGCTGCATTATTAGCAATAATTCCAATTTTAATAGAGCAATATTCAGATTTTAAGAATATATCCTTCGGAGCAACTGCTTTATTAATAGTTATTGGTGTAGCCCTTGATTTTTCAAGGAGACTTGAATCTCAAATGGTTATGAGACATTATGAAGGATTCCTTAAATAGATTATAAAATGGAGATGATGCTCGTGAAGATGGTATTATTAGGTCCTCCAGGAGCTGGAAAAGGAACACAGGCAAAATCAATTAGTAATAGGTACTCCATACCACATATTTCAACTGGAGATATTTTCAGGGGAAATATTTCACAGAATACTCCACTTGGAATAGAAGCAAAAATGTATATGGATAAGGGGCAATTAGTTCCTGATAAAGTTACTATTAATATGGTTAAAGATAGACTTCAACAAGAGGATTGTAAGAAAGGGTATTTATTAGATGGTTTTCCGAGAACAGTAAGTCAAGCGGAATCACTTCACAAATTCTTACATCTTAGAGAAGAAAGTCTAGATACGGCATTATTAATAGAGGTGCCTAGAGATTTTATTCGTGAAAGAATGACTGGAAGAAGAGTATGTCCCTCATGTGGAGCGAGTTATCACATGAAATTCAATCCAGCATTGGATGGAAAGTGTGAGCTATGTGGATCTGATGTTGTCCAAAGAAAAGATGACGCTGAAGAGACTGTTAAAGAAAGACTTGATGTATATGAAAGACAAACACAACCACTAATTGATTTCTATAAAAATAAAGACTTGCTTTCAGTAGTAGATGGAACAAAGGCTATTAATGAAGTGTTTGAAGGCATCTGTAGTATATTAGGAAGTCATAAAAATTGATTATTTTAAAAGATGATTATGACATCTCACTTATGCGTAGTGCTGGAAGGCTAGTAGCTGAAACACTATTACTTGTAGAGGATTGCGTTAAACCTGGTATAACTACTGTATATCTTGATAAGATTGCAGAAGAATTTATAACTAAGCATGGAGCTAAGCCATCCTTTAAAGGATTATATGGCTTCCCTTCTTCTTTATGTATATCTGTGAATGAACAAGTAGTTCATGGAATGCCAGGATTCTATGAACTTAAAGAGGGAGATATAATCAGTATTGATTGTGGAGCACTTCTTAAGGGATTCCATGGAGACGCTGCAAGAACTTTTTCAGTAGGAAAGGTATCTAAAGAGACACAATCATTAATAGACGTTACAAAAGATTGCTTTTTTGAGGGAATTAAATTTGCTCAAGTTGGTAATAGATTAACTGATATTTCACATGAAATACAAAGTTATGTAGAAGGTTGGGGATTCTCAGTAGTAAGAGATTTCGTTGGGCATGGGATAGGTAAACATGTTCATGAAGATCCTGAGGTACCAAATTTCGGTAAGCCAGGTAGAGGTCCAAAACTTCAAACAGGTATGGTTTTAGCTATAGAACCTATGATAAACATAGGGGGGCATAGAGTAAAGACACTTGATGATGGATGGACTGTGGTAACAAGTGATGGAAGCCTATCAGCACATTATGAGAATACTGTTGCAATTTTACCAGATGGACCCGAAATACTAACACTAATTAAATAGAGTGTTGCTTAGTTATAAATTCACATAATAAATGTGTGATTTATGCTAAGGTAATCATCGAGGTGAATAATTTGCAAAACAATGACTTGATTGGAAAAGTGGTACTTTCAAAAGCAGGAAGAGATAAAAATCATCTATATGTTGTTATTAGGCAAATTGATAATGAGTATGTTCTACTATCAAATGGTATTACTAAAACAATGGGAAACCCTAAGAAGAAAAAGGTTAAACATTTAAACTTTTTATATGCAGTAGATGATGAAATAAAAGAGGCTATCGCAAAGAGTGATAAAGGTACTGATTTAAAAATTAAGAGATTCATAAAACTAAAAAACATTGTTAAGGAGGATTGATTACCTTATGTCAAAAGATGATGTTATAGAAATGCAAGGTACAGTCCTAGAATCGTTACCAAATGCTATGTTTCAGATCGAACTTGAAAGTGGCCATACGATTCTAGCACATATATCTGGAAAATTAAGAATGAACTTTATAAGAATTTTACCTGGAGATAAAGTTACTGTGGAGCTTTCTCCCTATGATTTAACTAGAGGTAGAATTACATGGAGAGCAAAATAAGGTAGAGAAAAATCTCTGCCAGTACTAATACAAGGAGGGCTAGCTATGAAAGTAAGACCGTCAGTTAAGCCTATTTGCGAAAAGTGCAAAGTCATTAAAAGAAACGGAAACGTAATGGTTATCTGTGAAAATCCAAAGCACAAGCAAAAACAGGGCTGATAGAAAATAATATTATAGAAAATATAGATAAGGCAGTCAAAAATTATTGACTTTTTTAGTAAAGTCAAATATGATTATATAGGCATTAATTTAATAATTAGGTTTTACGAGCGGCTGACATAGAGATGTATTTCTCTAATGCCTAAAAGTTTATTATATACTATACAATCAATTGTTTTAAGACATTTCAATTACCAGGAGGTGTAAATTTTAATGGCAAGAATAGCAGGTACTGACCTACCAAGGGAAAAAAGAGTTGAAATAGGTCTAACATATATATTTGGAATAGGATTAACTACTTCTCATAAGATATTAGCTACTACTGGAGTAAATCTAGATACTAGAGTTAAAGATCTTACTGAAGAAGAAATTAATGAAATTAGAACCTATATCAATAAGAATTTAAATGTTGAAGGTGACTTAAGAAGAGAAGTTGCTTTAAACATTAAGAGATTACAAGAAATAGGATGCTATAGAGGAATTAGACATAGAAGAGGTCTTCCAGTAAGAGGACAAAAAACTAAGACTAATGCGAGGACAAGAAAAGGTCCTAAGAAGACTATGGCAAACAAAAAGAAATAGCAAGGAGGGAAGATAATGGCAGCTCAAAAAGTTAAGAAGAGTAGAAGAAAAAAAGAAAGAAAAAATGTTGAGCATGGTGCTGCACACATCAAGTCTACTTTCAACAACTCAATAATTACTTTGACAGATGCAGTAGGAAATGCATTAACATGGTCAAGTGCAGGATCTCTAGGATTTAGAGGATCAAGAAAAAGTACTCCTTTTGCAGCCCAAATGGCAGCGGAAACAGCAGCTCAGGTAGCAATGGAACATGGCTTAAAGAGCGTTGAAGTTTATGTAAAGGGACCAGGAGCAGGTAGAGAATCAGCTATAAGATCCCTACAAGCAGCAGGATTAGAAGTAACTTTAATAAAAGATGTTACTCCAATCCCACACAATGGATGTAGACCGCCAAAGAGAAGAAGAGTCTAAGTACAACCATCACAGGAGGTGTAATTAATGGCAAGATATACTGGAGCTACATGCAGATTATGTAGAAGAGAAGGTATGAAACTATTCCTTAAAGGGGATAGATGTTATACAGATAAATGTGCTTTTTCAAGAAGAAGCTACGCACCAGGGCAACATGGAGCAAGTAAGAAAAAAGTTTCAAACTATGGTGTTCAATTAAGAGAAAAGCAAAAAGCAAAAAGAATATATGGTGTGTTAGAAAGCCAATTTAGAACTTATTATGATAAAGCTGAACACATGACTGGTATTACTGGTGAAAACCTATTAAAATTACTAGAATTAAGACTTGATAACGTAGCTTATAAATTAGGATATGGTGCATCAAGAAGTGAAGCTAGACAATTAGTAAATCACGGACATTTCTTAGTGAATGGCAAAAAAGTTGACATTGCTTCTTATAAAGTTTCTGTTAACGACCTTATCTCTGTTTCTGAAAAAAGTAGAGGTACTGAAAAGTTTAAAGTATTCGCTGAAAATCCAAAAACATTACCAAAATGGATAGAAGCAAATATTGAAAACTACGAAGGCAAAATAGTTGCTGAACCAACAAGAGACGATATTGAGATTCCAGTTAATGAAACGCTTATCGTTGAGTTATATAGCAAGTAATATAATAGTATTTACTAGATAAACAAATTGTTACAGTAAATATAGAATCAGTTGCCCTCAAAATAAGGTTGCCATTTAAAAAATAAGGAGGGTTTGTGTATGTTAGAAATAGAAAAGCCAATAATCGAATGTATTGAAGTGAACGAGCAGGGCACTTACGGTAAGTATGCGGTTGAGCCTTTGGAAAGAGGATATGGGATTACTTTAGGTAATGCACTTAGAAGAATTTTATTATCATCTTTACCAGGAGCGGCAACAACATCACTAAAAATCGATGGTGTACTTCATGAATTCTCTACTGTACAAGGAGTTAAGGAAGATGTTACAGAATTAGTTCTTAACATTAAAGCCTTAGCTTTAAGAATGAATGGTGAAGGTCCAAAGACTATCTATATAGACGCAAAGGGTCCTGGCATTGTTACAGGTGCTGATATAAAGAGTGACGGAGATGTTGAGGTTGTTAATAAGGATTTACATATTGCAACACTTGACAAAGAAGGAAGACTTTATATGGAACTAACAGTTAATAAGGGAAGAGGATATGTCACTCAAAATAAAAATAAGAGTGAAGAACTACCTATTTCTGCAATAGCTGTGGATTCAATATACACACCAGTGAAAAGAGTTAACTTTACTGTTGAAAATACAAGAGTTGGTCAAATTACTGACTATGATAAGTTAACTTTGGAAATCTGGACTAATGGAACTATAAAAATCGATGAAGCTATAAGTTTATCAGCTAAGATTCTTATAGAACATTTTAAATTGTTTATGTCATTAACAGATAACACTAATGATGTTGAAATAATGATAGAAAAAGAAGAAGATAAGAAGGAAAAAGTCCTAGAGATGACTGTAGAAGAACTTGATTTATCAGTTAGATCATATAACTGTTTAAAGAGAGCCGGTATCAATAGTGTTCAAGAGCTTGCAACAAAATCTATGGATGACATGATGAAAGTTAGAAATCTAGGAAAGAAATCCTTAGAAGAAGTTGAACATAAACTTAAAGAATTAGGATTATATTTGAAATTAAATGACGAGTAAGGAGGTAAATGTATGGCACTTCAACGTAAGTTAGGTCTTCCTACTGACCAAAGAAGAGCGATGCTTAGAGGGCTTGTTACAAGCTTTTTAAAGTATGGTAAAATTGAAACAACTGTAACTAGAGCTAAAGAAACTAAAAGAATTGCAGAAAAGATGATTACTCTTGCTAAAAGAGGAGATCTTCATGCTAGAAGACAAGTTCTTACTTTTGTTCAAGAGGAAGCAGTTGTTAAAAATCTTTTCGACAATGTAGCTTCACAATATACTGAAAGAAATGGTGGATATACAAGAATATATAAAATAGGTCCTAGAAGAGGGGACGCAGCTGAAATGGTTATACTTGAATTAGTATAACAATTAGGGGATTAAGTTTAGGCTTAATCCCCATTTTATAATATATAAATAAATTTCATTTATTATAGAGAAGAAACAAAGTAATATTTTGAAAAATTAATAATAAAAGGTTTAGCTTATAGATATATATATAAATCTATATATTAAAGCTGAAAATTTCTTTTGTATAATATATGAAAAATAGGATTTGATTAAATAGGAGGAGTGCTATGAGTGAAAATATGATAAGTTTTCAAGGATTAACTTATAAATATACTTCTATAGAAGATGAAAAAGAAGTAGAAATCTATGCTGTAAAAGGACTAGATCTAAATGTTAGAAGAGGAGAATTTATAGTTCTACTTGGGCATAATGGATCTGGTAAATCTACAATAGCAAAACATATTAATGCTCTATTAATCCCTACAGAAGGAACCGTTATAGTAGATGGGCTAAATACCTCAGATCCAAATAATCTATGGGAGATTAGAAGTAAAGCTGGGATGGTCTTTCAAAATCCAGAAAATCAACTAGTTGCTACGATAGTGGAGGAAGATGTGGCTTTTGGGCCGGAAAATTTGGGAGTTAAACCAAAGGAAATAAGAAAGAGAGTAAATGAAAGTCTTGATACGGTAGGGATGTTGGAATATAGAAGACATGCACCTCATTTGCTATCGGGGGGCCAGAAACAAAGAGTAGCAATAGCAGGAGTTTTAGCTATGAAGCCAGATTGTATAGTGTTTGATGAACCAACAGCTATGCTTGACCCAAGTGGAAGAAAAGAAGTTATGAATAATATAAAACAGTTAAATAAAGAATACGGAATAACTATAATCCTAATAACTCATTTTATGGATGAGGCCGCTGAAGGGGATAGGGTTGTTGTAATAGACGATGGAAAAATCATAATGGATGGTACTCCAAGAAATGTATTTTCTCAAGTTGAAACTATGAAGAACATAGGGCTTGATGTACCACAAGTAACTGAGCTTGCATATGAATTAAAAAATGCAGGAATTAATATTAGTACAGAAATATTAAATGTAGATGAGATGGTGAATGCGTTATGTCAATTAAGATAGAGAATTTAACACATGTATATATGCCAAAGAGCCCATTTGAAAAGTTAGCATTAGATAATGTTAGTTTGGAAATAGAGGATGGAGATTTTGTGGCACTTATTGGGCATACTGGCTCAGGTAAATCAACTATTATTCAACATATGAATGGTTTATTAAAACCTAGTAAGGGGAAAATAATAGTAGATGGCATTGATATTACTGCTAAGGGTGTAAAATTAACAGATATAAGAAAGAAGGTAGGGCTTGTATTTCAGTATGCAGAATATCAACTTTTTGAAGAAACCATTGAGAAAGATATTGCATTTGGGCCTAAAAACCTAGGGTTATCAGATGGAGAAATCAGTGAAAGAGTTAAAAGATCAATGGAGATGGTTGGATTAGAGTATGAAGTGTATAAGAATAAATCTCCTTTTGAATTGAGCGGAGGCCAAAAGAGAAGAGTAGCAATTGCAGGAGTAATAGCTATGGAGCCTAAAACATTGATACTTGATGAACCTACAGCAGGATTAGATCCAAAGGGCAGAGACGATATTTTGAAGCAAATACAAAGATTGCATAAAGAGTATGGAATGACAATAATATTAGTTAGTCATAGTATGGAAGATGTTGCTAAAATAGCTTTAAAAGTAATGGTAATGAATCATGGTAAAGTTGTACTTAAGGGTACCCCAAAAGAAGTTTTTAAAGAAGTTAAAACTTTAGAAAAAATAGGTCTTGGTGTACCACAGGTTACTTATTTAATACAAGCTTTAAGGGCAAAAGGATTTAAGGTTTCAGATAATGCGTATACTATTGAACAAGCGAGAGATGAAATACTTAAATCATTAGTTGAGAATAAGTAAGGGGGCCGTGGGATGTTAAAAGATATTACTATAGGACAATACTTGCCAGGAGAGTCGTTTATACATAAACTTGATCCAAGGACTAAGATCATTATATCTTTAATGTTCATAATCTCTTTATTTATTGTTAATAAATTTATTGGGTATATAATAGTCGTCGGGTTTTTAGCAGCTATAATAATTAATGCAAAAGTCCCTTTAAGTTTTATTTTAAAGGGGCTAAAGCCAATTTTTATTTTGATTCTAATAACTGGTGGTCTAAATATTTTTATGACTAAAGGAACAGAAGATACTTTAATATTCCAATTCGGATTTATTAATGTTTATGATGAAGGGTTAAGAATAGCTGCATTTATGACCCTAAGATTAGTATTTTTAATTATAGGGACTTCATTACTAACTTTAACTACATCACCAATAGAACTAACAGATGGTATTGAGAGGCTTCTTAGACCGATTGGAAAAGAATTAGCTCATGAATTAGCCATGATGATGACTATAGCATTGAGATTTATTCCAACATTAACAGAAGAAACAGATAAAATAATGAAGGCTCAGCAGGCAAGGGGAGCAGATTTTGAAACAGGCAATATAATTAAAAGGGCAAAAAGCTTAATTCCAATACTAGTGCCACTATTCATTAGTTCCTTTAGGAGGGCAGATGAGCTTGCTATGGCTATGGAGGCTAGGTGTTACAAAGGTGCAATTGGTAGAACTAGAATGAAAGAATTAAAGTATTCTTTTAGGGATATAATTGCTTATGGAATATTTAGCATAATGTTTATTTCTAGTTTGTTAGTAAAATTTGCAATTTAGGATTGAGGGAGTCTATGAAAAATGTAAAATTAATAATTGAGTATGATGGTACTAATTATTGTGGGTGGCAGAAACAAAAGAATAATATAACTGTACAAGGGACTCTTGAAAAGGCTTTAAACAAAGCTACTAATGAGAGGGTTGATGCTATAGGAAGCTCTAGAACTGATGCAGGAGTCCATGCCAGAGGCATGGTCTGTAATTTCATTACTAGTAGTAGCATACCGGCAGAGCGGTTTAGAGAAGCTATTAATAGGCATTTGCCATCTGATGTTGCAATAATTAAATCAGAAGAGGTAGAAGAAAGTTTTCATGCTAGATATAGTAGTAAAGGGAAGTCATACAGTTATACCATAATTAATAGATATGAAAATGTTGTAATAGGAAAAAACTTTTGCTGCCAAGTAAGGGAGAACCTTGACATAGATAGCATGAAAATGGCTTGTAAATACTTTGTTGGACAGCATGATTTTCAAGCTTTTCAAAGTAAGGGAAGTTCTGTGAAAACTACGATAAGGACAATTGATGAATTATGTATAGAAAAGGAAAAAGATACAATAAAAATTCATGTGACTGCTGATGGATTTCTATATAATATGGTTAGAATTATAGTAGGAACATTGATTCAAGTTGGAAAAGGCAAGATAAAAGCAGATTATGTTGGGAACATCATAGAGTCACTGGATAGAATGAAGGCTGGGCCATGTATTAAGGCTAATGGATTAGTATTGGAGAAAGTTTATTATTAAGCAGAAAAAAACAGAAAAATGTTGACACACCCGTATGCGTGTATTATAATAAACTTTGTTCGTTAGAAAAATTTATGAGTAAAGGATCCACTAATCTGGGTCTTTACATAAGAGAAGTACTTATAAAAGTAAAGTAAAAATGTAAGTTCAAGGAGGGAAAAAGATGAAATCATTTATTGCAAAAGCAAAAGATGTTGAAAGAAAATGGTATGTTGTAGACGCTGAAGGTAAGCCTCTTGGAAGAGTCGCTAGCCAAGTTGCTTCAATATTAAGAGGTAAGCACAAGGTAATATTTACACCAAATGTTGATTGTGGAGATTTCGTAATAATCATCAATTCAGAAAAGGTTGTTTTAACTGGTAAGAAGTTAGATCAAAAGTTCTTAAGAAAGTATAGTGGTTATGTAGGTGGATTAAAAGAAACTCCTTATAGAGAAGTTTTAGCTAAGAAACCAGAATTTGCTTTCGAAGAAGCTGTTAGAAGAATGCTTCCAAGAGGAATTTTAGGAAGACAAATGCTAAGAAAGCTAAATGTATATAGAGGTGCTACTCATGATCAAGCAGCTCAAAAACCAGAATTACTTGAATTAAAGTACTAAAACAGGCTCTGGAGGAGGAATAAAAAATGGCAAAAGTTCAATATATAGGAACTGGAAGAAGAAAGAAATCAGTTGCTAGAGTAAGACTAGTACCAGGAAATGGTAAAATTACTATAAATAAGAGAGACATAGAAGACTATTTTGGTCTAGAAACTTTAAGAATGATAGCAAACCAACCGTTGGTTTTAACTGCAACTAAGGATAAATTTGATGTTTTAGTTAATGTACATGGTGGTGGATTTACAGGTCAAGCTGGAGCTATAAGACACGGAATAACTAGAGCTTTACTTAAAGCTGATGAAGCTTTAAGACCAGAATTAAAGAAAGCTGGTTTCGTTACAAGAGATCCTAGAATGAAGGAAAGAAAGAAATACGGTCTTAAAAAGGCTAGAAGAGCTCCTCAATTCTCAAAGAGATAATATTAGGAAGCTTACAAATCCTGCAAACTCAAAGTTTGTGGGATTTTTTCTTATATAAAATTATATATTCTAATAAGAGTTTTATTAAGAGCATGTTAAATATATTAATAATATATTAACAAATGGTTAAAAATCAAGTAAACTATTTATAGACATACTTATATAATGCAAAGGAGAAAAGCTGTGGAATCAACTTTAATAATTATTATAAAATTAATGGGTGGACTTGGTCTGTTCATATACGGAATGAAGCTTATGGGTGATGGTCTTGAGAATGCAGCGGGTGAGGGATTAAAAAAAATACTTGAGAAGATTACGAGTAATCCTATAATGTCAGTAACGGTCGGAGCTGCTGTCGCTGCAGTAATCCAAAGTAGTAGTGCTACTACTGTTATGGTAGTTGGATTTGTTAACGCAGGTGTGATGAATTTAGCACAAGCTACAGGTATTATAATGGGAGCTAATATAGGGACAACAATAACAGCTCAATTAGTTTCATTTAAGTTAGATCAAATTGCACCATTATTTGTATTTGCTGGCGCTGTCATGGTGATGTTTGCAAGAGGTAAAAAGAGAAAAGAAATAGGAAATATAGTACTAGGATTTGGTATTCTATTCACAGGAATGGGAGTAATGAGTACTTCAATGACTCCATTAACAACGTCACCAGTATTTGAACAGTTAATTATTGCTATTGGAGACAATTGGTTTATAGGAATTATTACTGGAGCAGTAATTACAGCAGTATTACAAAGTTCTTCAGCTACAACTGGGATTTTGGTTGCAGTGGCTACTGCAGGTGCTATTGATATAAAAATTGCATTGCCAATAATATTTGGTTGTAATATTGGTACGTGCGTTACAGCACTTATAGCTAGTGTTGGAGCAAATAAAAATGGTAAAAAAGCTGCTGCTATACACCTAATATTCAACATAGTTGGAACGATTATATTTATACCTTTTTTAGGTGTGCTAGGGGATTTCGTGGGTTCTTTTTCAGGAAGTGTAACTAGACAAATAGCTAATGCACATACCGTTTTTAATATAGCTAATACTATGATAATGCTTCCATTTAGTAAATATTTAATTATGGTCGTAAATAAAATAATACCCGGAGAGGATGAATTTGAGAAAATTGCTCCAAAATACATAGATGATAGATTGCTTGAGACTCCTGTAATCGCAGCAGGTCAAGTTATAAAAGAAACAATTAGAATGGCTAATAAAGCTAAAAGAAATCTTGAATTATCAATGAATGCATTTACTAGTGAAGATGAGAAACTAGTTAAAAAAGTTTATGAAAATGAAGAGCTAATAAATGTATTAGAACAAGCTATTACAACTTTCTTAGTTAAGCTTTCAAAATGCGATCTATCTGATAAGGAAGCTGGCATAATAGCATCCACATTTCATGTTATTATGGACATTGAAAGAATAGGAGATCATGCTGAAAATATAGCAGAGTTAGCAGAACAAAAGATTAACAAAAAGCTTACTTATAGTGCAGGGGCTATAGAGGATTTATATGAAATCTATAACTATACAATGACTGCACTACAGGTAGCAATCGAAAGTTATTCTAATAGAGATTGTGAGAAGGCAAGAAGTATTGATTCAATAGAGGCTAGAATAGATGCAGCACACAGAAAATTTAGAGAAAAACATATCAAGAGATTATATGATGGAAAGTGTAATGCCTATTCAGGAGCAATTTTCTTGGATTTAATAATTAATTTGGAAAGAATAGGAGATCATTCAACAAATATTGCTGAAAGTGTTATTGAAAATTATTCAAACTAATAAATTAAATGCTATGAATTATCATGGCATTTTTTTTATGGAATAAAGAATTGAAAAATTCACATAATAACCTTAGGACAAAAGTATGTGAATGGAGGTCTAGTTGTGAAGATAAAAAGATTTATTATAGGAATTTTAATAGTAATAATGTCATTGTCTACTGTAGTAAGGGCAGATGAGAGTAAGGGCGTAATACTAATTGATGCAGGACATGGTGGTGTAGATGGTGGTGCACAAGGGAAAAATGGGACTGTTGAGAAACATATAAATCTAGCTATTAGTGAAAAACTTAAAAAAAGTTTAGAAGATGAGGGTTATAAGGTTTGTATGACTAGAGAAGATGATAATTCTTTAGGAGAAAATAAGATATCAGATCTAAATGCCAGATGTAAGATGAAAAAGGAGACTAACTGTGATGTTTTTATTTCTATACATCAAAATAAGTTTAGTATAGAAAGATGTTTTGGATCACAGGTATGGTATGCTAATAATGATAAGAGCAGTAATTTGGCCATAAAAGTACAAGAGTCTCTTAAAGAAAACACAGATGATAATAATAAAAGGCTAGCAAAGTCTGCTAAAGATCAATATAAAATTTTAAGAGATGGATATGATGGTGCTTGTGTAATAGTTGAGTGTGGATTCCTATCAAACTATAATGAGGAGAAACGATTGAAGACAGAAGAACATCAAGATAAAATAGTAAAAGGGATTACTGGCGGAATTAATAAATATTTTGAAGAAAAATAATGATTTCCTAGGAAATATAAAGAAAAATGAAGAAAACCTAATGAAGGTTTTCTTTATTTTTTTACAATAGGGGACATTGTCGCCTTGTAAAGAACAAAGAAAACAAATAAAATAATAATATACTTATGGAGGTGTGAAATTTGAAGGATATAAATATCAAAGAAATAGAAAAAGCAGTAAAAATTTTATGCATAGAGGCTAATTATTACATCGGTAATGACATAAAAGAAGCTCTATTGAAATCAAAAAAAGAGGAAACCTATAAAATAGCGGAGGATGTATTAGATAAAATAATTATAAATTCAGATATAGCCTTTAATGAAAATATGCCTATGTGTCAGGATACAGGCATGGCTTGCGTGTTTTTAGAAGTTGGACAAGATGTTCATTTTGTTGGAGGATTACTAGAGGATGCAATAAATGAAGGTGTAAGAAAAGGATATGAAGAGGGTTATTTAAGGAAATCTGTAGTAAAGGATCCTATAGATAGAGTGAATACTAAGGATAATACACCAGCAGTAATATACTATGATATTGTAGCGGGAGAGAGGGTTAAAATTACTTTAGCACCTAAGGGCTTTGGTTCAGAAAATATGAGTAGAATAGGAATGCTTAAACCAGCAGACGGATTAGAAGGGGTAAAGGACTTTATTATAGAAACAGTTAAGATAGCAGGGCCTAATCCTTGCCCTCCTATGGTTATAGGCGTTGGAATAGGTGGGACATTTGATAAGGCTGCATATTTAGCTAAGAGGGCTTTAATTAGACCAATTAACATAAGAAATAAAAGTAAGTTCTATAAGGAATTAGAAGAAGAACTTCTTGAGACTATAAATAAGTTAGGCATAGGGCCTCAAGGCTTTGGAGGAAAGACTACAGCCTTGGGACTTAATATAGAAACCTATCCTACACATATAGCAGGTTTGCCAGTAGCAGTAAATATCAGTTGCCATGCAACTCGGCACAAAGAAATTATTTTATAGGAGGATATTATGGAGGTTAAAATTATTACACCACTTACTGAAGATAAGGTTAAAAACTTGAAGGCTGGAGATAGTGTACTATTATCTGGCGTTCTTTATACAGGAAGAGATGCAGCGCATAAGAGATTAATTGATTTATTAGATAATGATGAAGCGTTACCTTTAAATATAAAAAATGAAATAATATATTATGTAGGTCCAAGCCCAGCAAAGCCTGGGATGATAATTGGGTCAGCTGGTCCGACAACAAGTTATAGGATGGACCCCTATGCACCTAAGCTATTAGATTTAGGATTGAAGGGAATGATAGGTAAAGGGGCAAGAAATCAAGAGGTAATAGATGCAATTAAAAGAAATAAGGCTGTGTACTTTGGGGCAATAGGAGGAGCAGCAGCTCTTATTGCTAAGAGTATAGTAAAGTCAGAGATAATTGCCTATGAGGATTTAGGCGCAGAGGCTATTAGGAGAATCGAAGTTAAGGATATGCCTTTGGTTGTAATTATTGATAGTGAAGGCAAGAATTTATATGAAGAGGGGCAAAAGGAATATTTAAAGTCTATAGAGGAAAAGTAAAAGCAAATATAATAGAAAGGTAGTATATAGGATGGGAAGATTTAAATTACATGGAAGTCAGAAATTTAAGAGAATATTATTAGGTTTACTAGTTATAGTGGCTGTTATACTAATTATTAAAGTTGGAATTGATAATCGAAAATCAAAGGTAGCTGAAGATAAAAAGGTAGAAGAGGTAACAATAGAAGAACCTAAAGTAGAAGAAAAGGTAGAAGTTGCGGTAAGCCAAGAGGAAGAAAATTTATATAATGATACGCTTAATACCTTTTATCAAGAAGATTATAGTGGAACTATAGAAAAAGCAAATGCTATTATTGAGAAGTTCCCAGATAGCTATAAGGCATATAATATTAGAGGATTTGCTAAAGCTTTTAGTAAAGATTTTACTAAAGGTTTTGAAGAGGGAATGAAGGATATAGATAAAGCATTAACGATTAAACCCAACTATGGCTATGGATTATATACAAAGGCTTTTAACTATGAGCTTCATGAAAAATTTAATGACGCATTAGTTTGCTATGACAAGTCTTTAGAAATTGAAGACTATGTATGGACCTATTATGGTAAGGCATCTATTTATGGACGAAGAGCAGACGTAGAAAGCACTATAGTCAACTTAAAGAAAGCTATTGAAGTAGAAGACACTAAAGAAAATGAATCTGGAGTGAAAAAGGTAGCTAGAGAAGAAAAAGATTTTGACCCTGTTAGAGGAAATGCTGAATTTGAGGCTCTAATTAAATAGATATAAGGAGACAGAAATAAATCTGTCTCCTTATATTTTGCACTAATTTACGTAAATGTCGTTATACCTATATTTTTAGGTTTTACGTAGTTATTGTGTATAGTTACAATTTAAATTTTTTTCTTTTAAACTTAATTGAAAAAACTAGAGCAATAATTATGGATATAAAGCTTGTAGCAAATATAATTATGCTTGTAATGGAGATAGAAGTATTAGTATCTCCTTTGGACATACCGTCTGGTCTAGTCATATTATTTCCATCAGGTGCTTGCATGCCATTATCATCTCGTTCAGACTTAGTTGTATCTGTGTTAGGAGATCCATTTTGCTGAACATCTGATGATGGGGTCATATTAGCACCTCCTTGGTCCATATCTCCAGACGGAAAGCCAGCAGGCATTTGTCCTTCAGCTACAGTCCCGGTATCTGTATTATTACCTTGATCACCTCCCTTATTACCTCCGCCCATTGAGCCAAGGATATTCATATCTACTGAATCTTCACTGAAGTAGGTAGTTAAATCTACTTCACTTTGACCAGCTTTGGTTGATGGAATTTCTCCGGATAATTGCATTGCTATGCTTTTAGCTCTGTAAGTACCAAAGGTAGAAAGTTCATCTATAGAAGCAGAAAATTGATCATAGCCATAAAAGGCAGTTGGGTTATTCTCTACGTAACTATCAATTAAGGTTGAAGTTGTATTAACTTTGGATTCAAATGTACCACTGTCAAAATACTCTTCTACAATAGTATTTAAGTAATCATGATACATATCTTTATATTCATCTACTTCTAATAACTTAGATAGAAGTGGACTATCTTCAAGAGTGGCTGAAGTTGGTTCATCAATTGGGAAGTTAATAATCCCGCGAGTAGTATTAGTAGTAGTGGTTGCATTATCTCCATCATTATTGTTTCTGGCATTATTTCCACCACCCCCGCCTGAGAAAGCTCCAAAGGATAAATTCAAATCCCAAGGCAAGATAGTACATACGCCATCTTCTTCATAGATATAATAGTTATGATATAAGTTACATTGATAGCTATCAAGATTTACTAAGGCAGTACTAACAGCAAAATATTTCAATGTGGCTTCAACATCAATATAATCTTCAAGGTTAGTACCTTCATTAAGATTGGAAATCATATCAATTACCTTTTGAAAAGCCTCATCAGTTATGTCCTTTACAGAATTATCCTTAAGACCAGAGTAATTACTTTGAGTATCCCCATTCCATACTAAATCAGTTCCGGTACCTTCAGCTTTATATAAATTACCACTGTCAGAGCCATAGTTCCTAGATAAATAGGATTCTTCTAAGCCCTCTACAGCTAAATATACTCCTCTATTTTCACTATTTATTGTGATATTTGAGAAAGCTGTCTCAGGAGTAGTTACCCCCATGAAATCAAATAAATCGTAGGATATGTATTCCTTTAAATATGTTGCATCGGAATAAGTATTATTCAAGTTCAACTTATCTAGGCCATTATAGGTTTGACCGTCTACATATTCATCAAATTTAACCTTAAAACTATATCTCTCAGAATCCGAAGAGGCTACTTGGGTTAAACTCGTATTCCCCTTTGGCCTAATTCCAACATTATATAAGGTTTCTCCATTTATTGTTATATCACAGCTATAATAGGTTTCATCTAAAGGGCTCTCTAAGATAGATGCCCAAGATTCATCATCAATGGATATCTGTATATCTGAAACCTCGTCTTCATTAAAGAGAGTATCTGAGTAAGCAGCAGTGCCTGAAGCATCATCAGAGACGTTCTTTGGTATAAATAATATTGTAACTGTAAATAGCAGAGCACATACTATAGCTATACAGGCTACAATCTTTGCATGTTTTTCGTTGATCAATTTAAAATACACATGGGATTACCCCATGTAATCTCCATTATAGCTTACTAATACGGCAGTATTAATTCCGTTTATTGAAGCTAATTCATTTACAAAGGATGTGCTCATATCATTTAATCTAATTTCCATAGTAAGCTCTATTTTAGAATCAGATGATACTGTTTTAGACTTTATTATATGTTTTTTTACTGTCTTATTAACAAGAGTGATTGCGTTTTGCTCACTTTCTTCAGTGCAATAATTAAGTACAAGAATATAGGGGTTATCAGAACTTTTTCTGTTAACAAATATAAGCATAAATACTCCTATAACTACAGAGCCGAAGACGGCAAGAGGAATTAATCCAGCACCAAGGACTATACCACACGAAATAGACCAGAAAATATATGCAATATCCATAGGTTCCTTTATGGCACTTCTAAATCTAACAATAGATAGAGCCCCTACCATACCTAGAGAAAGTACTACATTAGAAGTAACCGCTAAGATAATTAATGTTGTAATAAGGGTCATGGCTACTAGTGAAACTGCAAAATTAGAAGAGTACATTACCCCATTAAAAGTCTTTTTATAAATTGTAAAAATAAATAGTCCAATTGCAAGAGCTAAGGCTAAAGCAATTACAGTATCTAATATTGAAAAGGTTGAAGCCTTTTCAATAAAGCTTGATTTAAAAATATCATTAAGAGTCGTTGTTGCTGTTTCTGTTGTTGGTTGTGCATTCATTTTGTATCTCCTTTAAAATTATTATCCATATATTCTGCAGGACGCATATTTTGATATGGCTGTTGCTTGCTTATTATTTGTTTGAATTACATTTGATATTATTTCAGGTAAAAACTCATCATATTTTACTTCTAATATTATAGAGTTATCGCTAATTGGATCCGCTACAGGTAAATCCTTATCAAAAATATTTTTTGAGTATAATCCTGATCGAACATTCATATCAAAGGTTATTCTTACATTACCCACTTTATATAGATAGGCTTCTCGAGTGTAATCAACTATTGTTGCTGGTTTTAGTAACTGATATTTGCTTTTGCAATAAAACTCCATTAAAAGGGGGTTATCGGTTTCTTTTATCCAGCCTAAGCTTCCACTTATAATAAGAGCACATTGCTCTTTAGTAATGATTGCATTTAATTTTTGGCAAAGACCATTCTTTTTGGTTTTCTTTTCTAGTCTAATAAAAGAAGAATCATCATTATAAAGACGAATTCTAAATTTTTCTCGGTTATCAACTCCATTGATTTTTTCAAGAAGAACTTTATCGTATATGTTATCAAAATATAGACTCCTAATTTTATAACGACCTGTTTTTTTATCAGCAAAGTTATCTAAGGAAGTAATAAACTTAAGTCTGTTTTTAATTTGAAGATAATCTGAGTAATTTATAAAGTGCTTTAATTCATGTCTGTATTTTACCGCTGGCATATAATCACCTCGCTTTCGTCTACATAAGTAGTATAAAACTTAAAGCTTAAACCAAACTTAAAGAAAATTTAACATAAATTCGAGAGCTTCATTTAATCTTCATTTAAGCTTTCTATGGTAAAATAATTTCAAGAGGGTGATAATAATGAGAATACTTTTAGTGGAAGATGAAATACAATTATCAGAAGCTCTAGGGGCAATATTAGAAAAGAATAATTATACTGTTGATAGAGTTTTCGATGGTGAAGATGGATTAGATTATATGCTATCAGATATTTATGAGGTAATTATTTTAGATATAATGCTACCTAAAATGAATGGCCTTGAGGTTTTAAAAGCAGCAAGAAAAGACGGAATAGCTACCCCTGTAATTTTGCTTACGGCAAAGGGGGAGATTTCAGATAAGGTAACAGGACTTGATTGTGGTGCTGATGATTATTTGCCAAAGCCTTTCTATACAGAGGAATTATTAGCTAGAATAAGAGCATTAAGTAGAAGAAAAGGCGAAGTATTAAGTGATAATTCTTTAGTATTTAAGGACATAATCCTTAATATGGGGACTCTAGAATTAAGCTGTAATGATAAAAGTGTAAAACTTACAGCAAAGGAAAGTGGCCTGTTAGAGGTTCTTATAAATAGATCAGGAATGATAAGTAATAAGGACGATATAATAAGTAAGCTATGGGGATTTGAATCAGAGGCAGAGCACAATAATGTTGAAGTATATGTATCCTTTTTAAGAAGGAAATTTTCATATTTGAAGTCTAAAGTTATTATTAAATCAATTAGAAATATGGGTTATATTTTAGAATATAAAGATGGTGAATAGATATGTTTAAAAAACTTAAAGTTAGATTTATAGCAACTGCCATGATATTAATTGTTTCTATGGTGGTGCTAATATGTACATCTATATATATTTTTACTAAAGAAAACAGTGAGAATATGATTTTCTCTCAAATTGAGGAAAAATTAATCTCTATTAAAGGGATCTCAAATCAGGAATTTGCTAATGAAATAGGAGAATCAATTCCTGATAATAGACAGACTACTCCAAAATTTAGAAATAATAAAGGCAGTATTAGTGTTATATATGATAAGAAAAATTCAACGGTACTATATTCTAGTATGGATGACATAGAGACAGAGACTATAGCATCAATGGTTAATACTGCTTTAGAAAATGGAAAGGATAAGGGCTTCATAACGGAGAGCGAAGATAATTTCGCGTACACATATAGAAATTCATTTATGGGGGTAGAAATAGTTTTTCAAGATAGTAGTATGTATGAGGATACTATGGATAGACTTATTATTACATGTATTGTAATAGGAACTATTAGTATAGCTTTATTGTTTCTAGTTAGTATAGTTATTGTAAACAAATCAATAAAGCCAGTAGAGGAAGCATACGAGTCTCAGAAAAGATTTATTGCAGATGCATCTCATGAATTGAAGACTCCATTAGCTGTTGTTAAGACAAATATAGAGGTTCTTAAAGCAAATGAAGAGGATACAATAAAAAATCAAAAGAAGTGGGTAGATTATATATCATTTCAAACTGATAGAATGGCTAAGCTTGTTAACAATCTATTATATTTAGCAAAGGCTGATAATAATGAGAAACTAGGAATTGAAACTAAGTTCAATATAAGTGATGGAATAATGAATCAGGTTTTAAGCTTTGAAGCAGTCTTATTTGAAAATAATTTAAATTTACAGTGTGATATAGCTGAGAATATAGAATTTCAGGGGGATAAGGAAGGAATTAATCAACTTGTAGGAATATTTATTGATAATGCTATAAAGCATGCATTTAAAAATAGTGATATAGAAGTTGAATTAAAGGAGCGAAGACAAAAGATATATTTTTCTGTTAAAAATAAGGGAGAGATAATTCCAGAAGAGGATATAGATATGATTTTTGATAGATTTTATAGGGTAGATAAGTCTAGGGCTAGAGAAAAGGGCGGATATGGACTAGGTCTTTCTATTGCTAAATCTATAGTTAAAAAATATAAAGGAAAGATTACAGTTGAAAGTAAGGATAATAGTACTATATTTACTGCAGAGCTTCCTTCAGTAGAGAGTAGTTTGTAGAATTTAAAATTTGAAATCAAAAATTAAAATCCCTGCAGAATTTTTTGAATAAAATAAATTCCACAGGGATTTATATATAGTGCCCCTAAGGGGGTGAATGTTACATTTTTTAAGTCTCTATACTATCATAAATTCCTTTAGCAGCTTGTACTATAACCAAAGAAGCCAAAGTATTGTAAACAATAAAGGAAATTTGAAGGGAGTAAGGGGCAAAAATTTCGAACTTAAAACTTAATAATGCTCCAATAACTATACCCGGAAGAATATAAACAATTAAAGTTATCATCATAAAGATACCTTTCATCATTTGATTGGATACCCTATCAAAAAGCTTATAATTTAGTACTGCGCCATAGGTTGATACTGTCCCAAAGGATATATAAGCTAAAATTGATAGTAATATTTCTACTGGACTAATTCCCATCAAAAAACCGGCAGGTAAAAATAAGAGTAAACTATCTACCGTAACTTTTATTATAGATGATAAAGTAGAATAAAATAACTTAGATGCACTACTTGCTGGAATTAAAAATATGAAATGTCCGTTAAAGTCCATTGACCATTTACCACCATAGGTTGATATAACCATTATATATATGGTAAATAATAAGTATGCATAGAATGGCAAATCAAAATATAATCCAACAGCAATCGATGCAACTAAATATATTCCAGAAAGAATATTTATAAAATAAAATCCTGTCTTTTTATATTCTAGCATATGCCTAAAAAATATTGCCTTTGCGTATTTAGCAGAATAAGTAAGGGTTGCCTTTCTTCGAGCAAAAGGTTTACGTGTGTTTTGCATTTTAGAAAGCTGTTTAGGATCATAGCCACTATTTTTATAGCTTTGTGCTACTTCATTTTGCTCTGCAGATGGAAGAGCATCCTCATAAAAGTCTAGGTTGAATTTGTATAGTAAAGTTATTGCACCAATGCAGGAAAAGATTAATAATCCACCATGAATCAGTGAAAAAGAATTAAATCCAGTTAGACATTGAGACAATAATGCACGACCCCAGCCCATTACAGGAATGTAGTTCCACCAATCCTTATTAAAGAAATCCATAGCAAATTCATAATAATTACCTTTGCCTCCAGTATAAATATAAGCAGCTAAACCTAATGAGACTACAATGTTAAAGTATTTAACAATTTTAATAGCCAGATCCTTATGTTTATAATATTTCGAGAAAAACCCATATATTAATAAAGATAATGATGAAAGCACTATAAAAAATGCCATTAAGATTAATAATAGATAAATTATCCCCCAAGGAATAAAAGAAAACTTAAGGGCTAAATTAGGTAGTTGGAAGATTAAAAACAAACACATAGCAAACATGAAAGAAATCTCTTTAACAAATCCATATAATAATACATTTTGAGACTTAATAGGAGATGTGAAAATAAGATTTACATCGCTCATTGAATAACGAAAGTTTTTTCGAGTAACGCCACTATAAATTATGAATAAGAAAAGTTCAAAAAGAATTCCTGTTGTTATGCCAATAAAATACTTAGAATCAATTAAGGATTCAGCTTGTGCATCATCAGTAAAAAAAGCGAAGCACATTAACACTATGAAACCTATAATAAACACAAAAGGGATAGCTTTTGTAGGTTTGTGTCTTATGCTTTTAATATAATTTATAATATTTCTTTTCAAAAGATATAAAAATGGTTTCATTATTTATCACCTTCCTCAGTAACCTTAAAGAAGATATCCTCAAGACTTTGATTAGACATATTTTCATCAGCTTCAAATTCAGTTCTAGTTTTAGAAAAAACGACAGTTCCTTTATTCATAATAATAAGTCTATCCCAAAGTTCATCTACAGAATCTAAAAGATGGGTACTTATTATCATAGATACACCTTCGCTTTTAAGTCTTAACAATAGGTTACGTAATTCTTTTATTGCTTTTGGATCAAGACCAATAAGAGGCTCATCCAAAAGAAGCAGTTTAGGCTTAGTTATTAAGGCGCAACATATACTTAATTTTTGTTGCATTCCTTTTGAGAGTTCAGAACCGAATTTTTCGGTTTTATCGCTTAGATCAAATATTTCGAACAATTCATTGGCATAGTCATCATAGTCATCTAGACCATAAGCCTTTGCCATAAAATGAATGTGTTCTCTAACTGTTAGTAATGGAAAAAGTCCTGGAAGTTCAGGAACATAGGAAAATATTTTTTTGCCTTCTATACTTTTATTTAAATGTCCACCAATAGTTATATTGCCAACATATTTAAGAAGACCGGAGATGCATTTTATTGTAGTTGATTTACCAGCTCCATTAGGACCAACTAGAACCCCGATTTCACCTTCTCCTAGAGTGAGGTTTAAGTCTTTAACAGCATCAAACTTCTTGTATGTTTTTGTAAGGTACTTAATTTCTAACATTGCATTTCCTCCTTAATTTCATATGGATAGTATACTATACTTAAGCTGAGTAAAAGGTTATAATTGGCATGTTTAAGAAAAATTTATGGTAATCTATAAGAGAAATAGGGGTAATTAATAAAATAGTAATAAAGGGTTAAATGTTTTATGATTTAATAGAGTTAGGATATAATTAAGAAAAGAAAACCTAAGGAGGTTTTATTATGTACAATGTTTTAGTGGTTGATGATGAAAAGGAAATAAGAGATGCTATTGAGATATATTTAAGAGGTGAAAACTTAAAGGTAATAAAGGCTGAGGATGGCGTAGAAGCTTTAGATATTTTAGAGAGTAATCAAATCCATTTGATTATATTAGATATAATGATGCCTAAACTAGATGGGCTTAAAACTTGTATGAAAATTAGAGAAACTAATAACATCCCTATAATAATGTTATCAGCTAAGGGCGAAGATTCTGATAAAATACTTGGGCTAAATGTCGGAGCCGATGACTATATACCAAAGCCTTTTAATCATTTGGAATTAATGGCAAGAGTGAAATCTCAATTAAGAAGATATGAAAAACCACTAAATGTTGAGGACAAAGGTGTAGTTAAGGTTAAAGATTTAGAGATAGATACCTTGGCAAAAAAGATAATAGTAAGAGAGGAAGAAATTAGGGTTACAGCAACAGAATATAAGATTTTATACTTACTTGCCTCTAATATTGGAAGAATTTTTTCAATAAAGGAAATATACGAAAAAGTATGGGAAGAACCCTTCTATAAAAGTGAGAACACTGTTACAGTTCATATAAGAAGAATAAGAGAAAAAATTGAATTAAATACAAAGGAGCCCGAGTACATTAAGGTGGTGTGGGGCATTGGGTATAAAATTGAAAAGTAGGGTTAAAGACTACTTAAATCATATTTGGTTGTTGGAAATTATTGGATTGTTATTTATTATTAGTTACTTTAGCGTAGAAGTATATAAATATTATTCAACAGATTCGTCAAAGATGATCAATATCTTTAGGTCAACAATAAACCCACAGAAATATTATGAAGAAAATTTAGCTAAGGATTCCTTAGCTATAACTAATATGATTTACCAAAAAACCAATTCTCTAGAAAAAATATATTATGGAAATGATATTATTAAGGAAGCCTTTAAAAGGGATTTTATTGATAAAGTTTATGAGAAGGAAGAATTTGAACTAAATGAAAATATTTTCTTTATTATAAGAAATAAAAATACTAATCAGATAATAACTAATGACTCAAGTGGGTATTTTGAATTATCTGACGGAAAATATACTGATGAAAATATATTAAGTTATGTAAATGAAAAATATGAAGGAAAGGAACTTTTGGTAAGTTATGATAATGAGAATAAATTTAGTACGATTGTGGAAGAGGATTATGTAATTTATGATAAAAGTGTTTTAGCAAATTTTCAAGAGTACTATTTTACATCTAGAGATAATTATGTTGAGAATGTGTATTTTAAAATAGTATTCGGATTATATTTCTTAATAGTATTAGGAATATTTTTGATATCGAAAGTAGTAGGTGTGATAATAATAAGCAGAAATGGGTCCAATATCAGGGGGAATTTTGTTATTAGCATTATATATGTATTGAAAAATGGATTTAAGTATAGACAAACTAGAAAAACACTAATAGGGACTATAATATGTTCTATTATATTTTTTATTTTTTATTTATATATGTTAGCGGTTGGGGGTATTAAGAATAACATATTAGTTACCTTTTTCACTTTATACCCATTTAAAGGAAGCATAATTTTAATGACATTACCTATGATAGGAATTATTTATTCTATAAAGAAGTCTGTTGATATATATCTAGTTAATGATAGTTTAAAAAGAATTAATGAAGGTGATTTAGATTATCATATAGTAGAGCAAGGCGGAATAGAGATTTTAGAGCTTATTACAAATATAAATAAGATTAAAGAAGGATATGAGATAGCAGTTCAAGATACTTTGAAAAATGAAAAAGTAAAGACTGAGCTTATTTCAAATGTATCCCATGATTTAAGAACACCGCTAACATCTATTATTAATTATGTTAACATACTTAAATCTGAGGATATTACAGAAGAAGAGAAGCAAGATTATTTAAAGATTGTAGATCAAAAATCTAAGAAACTTAAGGTGCTTATAGACGATTTATTTGAGATGTCAAAGATTAATAGTGGAAAGATGGTACTTAGTAAGGAAAAGATTGATATTATGTCATTAATTCACCAAGCTGTTGGAGAATATTCTTCACTCTATGAAGATAAAGAGATGGAGTTTAAGGTAAATAGCATAGTTGAAGAATTATATATAGAACTTGATGGAAAGATGATGTCTAGAGCTATTGAGAATATTGTTATTAATGCGTTAAAGTACTCCTTAGAAAATACAAGGGTATATATTGATATAATGGATGAAGGAGAATCTATAGGAATATCGATTAAAAACATCGCAAACTATGAAATGAATTTTAATAATGAAGAAATATTTGAGAGATTTGCTAGAGGTGATGAGTCTAGAAATTCAAATGTAGAAGGTTCTGGCCTTGGACTTGCAATAACTAAGAGTATTATAGAACTTCATGAGGGTAACATAACTATTAATACAGAGGGAGATATGTTTAAGATTTATATTAATCTTCCTAAATAGGAAAAAAAGCAATTAAATACAAAAAATGAGAAGGAAGTATACGATGGATAAAAATATAAAAATGAGATATCCAAGATATCTTAAAGAATTTGAGTGTATAGGTGGAAAATGTGAAGACAGTTGTTGTGTTGGATGGGATGTAGATATTGATAAGATTACGTTCAAACAGTATTATAAAGTTCAAGACAAAGAAATGAAGAGAATGTTTCAAAAAAATGTTTATAATAATGAAGATTACTTAAGCCCGGATGTAGATTATGGAAAAGTGAAATTAAAAAATGGGAAAAGATGCCCCTTCTTAGATGAAGAAAATTATTGTATGATTTATTCGAATCTTGGAGAAGAGTATCTTTCAAATATTTGCACATCTTTTCCTAGAATAACCAATAAAATAGATGGATATTATGAGATATCTCTAGATGTGGCATGTCCAGAAGCTGCAAGGATTCTTTTGCTAAAAGAACAGGGAATTGAATTCCAAGAAAGTGAAGAGACTTTAGGGAAACACATAGTATCAAGTGATATTGATACTAAATCTAAAGAATTTAATAATTCACCTATAAAGTATTTTAAAGAAATTAGAGATTTGAGTATTAAAATAATAAAGAATAGAACATTTAATTTAAGCCAAAGACTTTATATATTAGGTGGTTTCATAAATGCATTAGAAGAGGAACTTAAATATAATTATAATAATGTACCTAAATTTATTAAAGAATATGATATAAACTCACGTAGTGATTCTTATGAAAAGGATCAATTAAGTTATATTCTTCAGATAGATTTTTTCAAAAAGATGGTGGGTTTCTTAGATGTATTTAAAGAAGTGGATAGTATTTCTTTTAAGGAATATACTAAGCAAATTATGGCAGGATTCAGGTTTGATGAGGGAGAGGAGATCAATAAAGATTCGGAATTGTATGTAAAAGCATTTGAAGATTATACTGAAAATTTTATAATTAAGAATAGCTATATTTTTGAAAACTATTTAGTAAATTTTATGTATAATAATTTATTCCCATTTTCAGAGACAGAATCAATATT
Organism: Clostridium vincentii; assembly: GCF_002995745.1. Taxonomy (GTDB): domain Bacteria; phylum Bacillota; class Clostridia; order Clostridiales; family Clostridiaceae; genus Clostridium; species Clostridium vincentii. The sequence continues at coordinate 37,516 of NZ_PVXQ01000006.1, forward strand.
TGATGGATATATTATGCTTTTAACAAGATATTCATTTATTAGATTTTATTTAGTTGGGAAATATCTATATAATGAATATGATTCAAAAGAAAACATAGTTAAATTTATTCAATCATTCTCGAAGACTATAGAACATCATAAAACTTATTTAGTTGATTCACTAGATTATATAAAAGAAAATGAATTTGATAATATGGAATTTGCTAAAATACTTTTATAAAAAATATTATGTAATTGTTAGTATTGTAAGAGATTGGTAAAAGAATAATTTTAAGTATTAAGGAGTTAAGTAATTAAAAGAAATTTGAATAAAAATCACCACAGATAAGAATAAATTGTACCCTATAGAGTAGACACTAAAAAAGTCTACCTGTAGGGTATTTTCATGGATAAGAGAAAAAATAAAATGTTGGAAGTTAACTAGAAAAATATTTGAAGACCATGGCTTTGATGAAGATATTATTGGGAACAGTTTAAAATAAGATATAGAAATCTTATTAAATTGGGAATATCAAAGGATGCTATAATAAGTATATATTTGTGGAGTGAAGGTATTAGGTAAATACTTAATGGAGAGGTGTTAGTAAATGGAGAAAATTTTTATTATAGAAGACGAAGAAAAAATTAGAAAAGAATTATCGACTTTTTTAACAAGATATGGATATGAATGTGATTATTCAAGGGATTTTGAGAATATTGTTCATATTGCTTTAGAGTCAAATGCTCATATAATCCTTTTAGATATAAATTTACCATACTATGATGGATTTTATATTTGTCGTGAAATTAGAAAAAAATTAAATGTTCCTGTTATTATTGTTACTAGTAGGCAAAGTGAGATAGACGAGCTAATGAGTATGAATCTTGGAGCAGATGATTTTATTATTAAGCCCTACAATACCCAGATACTATTGGCTCGTATATCATCTGTACTTAAAAGGACTTACCATAATTCAGATAATGATATATTAATTTATAAAGGTTTAACATTTAATATTTCCACAAGTTCAATGAAATTTAATGATGAAGAAATTGAATTAACTAAAAATGAAAGTAAAATTTTAAATATTTTAATGAAGAAAAAAGAATGTATAGTCTCTAGAAATGAGATTATGGATTTTTTATGGCAATCTAATGAGTTTGTTGATGATAACACTTTAACAGTTAATATAAACCGTCTTAGAAAAAAACTTGAGACAATTGGTGCAAAAGAATTTTTACAAACCAAGAGAGGTCAAGGGTATATATTACTATGAAATTGAGATCATTTTTAAATGAAAGACTAGGTTTTCTAATTGGTAATGTTTTATTAGTTCTGTTTATGATAATACTTTTTTCAAGTCTAAAGGTGGATACCTATGCTATAATTCTTATTTCTAGTTTATTTATCCTGTTAAATTTATCATTATTATTTTATGAATATAGAAGTAAATCAGCCTTTATTAAGGAATTAAATGAAAACTTGGACGGCTTAGAGGCAAAGTATCTATTAAGTGAATTAATGAATAAGCCTAGTAAAGATGAGGATTATGCTATTTATAATATATTAAAAGAATGTAATAAAGCTATGAATGATAATATAGCAAAAATAGAACTTGAGAATAAAGATTATAAAGAATTTATTGAACTTTGGGTCCATGAGGTAAAGACACCTATTGCATCTTCAAAGTTAATAATAGAAAATTATAGAAATCAAATACTAACAAGTATTGAAGAAGATATAAATAAAATAGAAGAATATATTGAACAAGCCCTTTTCTATGCCAGAAGCTCAGCTGTTGAAAAGGACTTTATTATTAAAACATTAAATCTTGAGGACCTTGTAAATACATCTATAAAAAGAAGTTCCATACAACTCATAGAAAAATATATAAAAGTTAAAAAAGACAACTTAAATTATCAAATTTATACTGATAATAAATGGGCGGATTTTATTTTGCATCAGATAATATCTAATTCCATTAAATATTTTGATAAAGCACATAAATATTTATGTTTTACTGGTGAAGAATTAGCGGAGGATATAGTTCTTCATATATCTGACAACGGAATAGGCATGGATGAAAAAGCATTATTAAAGGCTTTTGATAAAGGGTACACAGGGGAAAACGGACGAATGTTTAAAGAGTCCACTGGAATTGGTTTGTATCTATGTAAAAAGTTATGCAATAAATTAGGACTTGGAATAACTTTATCCTCAACTTTAGGGGAAGGCACAACAGTATCTATATTGTTTCCTAAAAATAAGATGATGATTTTTGAATAATCATTACTATATTACAAAAATGTAAGGTTTATGTTATATACACCTATGGCATGAAAAATTAGAAGTAGTAATATTTAGTTATAAGGGAAGAGGAGGAAATGATATGGATAAGGAAATTTTAAAAGTCATGAACATTCAAAAGTTTTATGGTAGTAGAGGAAATGTTACTAAAGCTATAAATAATATAAGTTTTACTGTTGTAGAAGGTGAGTACGTTGCAATAATGGGTGCTTCGGGTAGTGGGAAAACTACTTTATTAAACTGTATTTCAACTATAGATAGTGTAACAAGTGGTAATATCTTAATCGGAAATGAAGATATAACAAAGTTTAAGGATAAAAAGTTAGCAAAATTTAGACGTGAAGAACTTGGATTCATTTTTCAAGATTTTAATTTATTAGATACATTAAATGCTTACGAGAATATAGCACTAGCCTTAACAATATGTAAGATTAATGCCGAAATAATTGATAAAAGGGTTAAAGAAGTTGCAATGAAACTAAATATAACAGATGTATTATATAAATTCCCCTATGAGATGTCAGGAGGACAAAAACAAAGAGTTGCATCAGCTAGAGCATTAATTTCAAATCCCAAGCTGATACTTGCAGATGAACCTACAGGTTCCCTTGATTCTAAGTCTGCAAAAATGCTTCTTGAATCCTTAGTTAATTTAAATGAACAATTAAATGCTACCATAATGATGGTTACACATGATGCTTTTTCTGCAAGTTATGCAAAAAGAATTTTATTTATAAAAGACGGAAATTTATTTAATGAGCTAATTAGAGGAAAGGATTCTAGGAAAGAGTTTTTTAATAAAATTATAGAAGTAGTAACTCTCCTTGGAGGTGACCAAAGAGATGTATTCTAAGTTATCAATTAGAAATATTCACAGAAGTTTTAAAGATTACTCTATATATTTTTTAACATTAATATTTGCAGTTTGCTTATTTTATGTATTTAATTCCATTGAATCACAAAAAGCAATGCTTGATCTTGATGAAATAAATGAGGGGGCTTTTAAGGCGGTAAGTCATATTATGGGAATCGCTTCTGTATTTATAACTTTCATATTAGCTTTTTTAGTCATATATGCTAATAACTATTTAGTTAAGAGAAGAAAAAAGGAATTGGGCATATATATGATATTAGGAATGGAGAAAAATAGTATATCAAAGATATTATTTATTGAAACTTTATTAATTGGAATAATTTCATTAGCTATTGGATTAGTACTTGGTGTATTTATGTCCCAAGGATTATCAATACTAACAGCAAAAATGTTTGAAGTTGATTTGAAAAGTTTTAAATTTATATTTTCAGGTGCAGCTTGCCTTAAAGCCATCCTTGCCTTTGGTGGTATATATGTTTTGGTAGCATTATTTAATACAACATCAATTAAAAGAATAAAACTTATTGATTTTTTAACTGCCTCAAAAAAGAATGAAAGTATTAAGGTAAAGAAATTATGGTCATCAGTTATATTATTTATAGTAAGCGTTATTTGTATTGGTTCTGCATATTTTATAATGCTTAAATATGGGATAGCAAAATTAGATTATAAAATTTTAGTTTCAGTGATTTTAGGTTCGGTTGGAACATTACTTTTTTTTATGAGTCTTTCAGGATTTTTATTAAAAGTAGTTCAAAGCAATAAAAAGATTTATCTAAAAGAATTAAATATGTTTTTACTAAGACAAATTAATAGCAAAATTAATACAACCTTTGTTTCAATGACCTTTATATGTTTAATGCTATTTATATTGATTTGCACCTTATCAGGTGGGTTGTTAATAAATAGAGCATTAAATAAAGATATAAAAGATTTGACACCACATAATGTGTCTATGTATTCCTATAACGGAGACGACTTTTTAACTTCTTTAGAAAATAACAATTTTGATTTTAATAAATATACTGATAGATACCATTATTATCATATCTATACTGATAATATTAAATATAGTGGACTACTTGATGCTGATTCCATTGAAAAGGGGAAAAATTATTATCCAGTGGCGAATGATCAAGCTATCCCTATAATTAAACTTTCAGATTTTAATAAGGAACTTTCCATGATGGGAGAGGAGACTATAACCCTAGGAAAGGATCAATATGTAATAAATAGTGATATAAATGACTTTTCTGAACCGTTAGAGAATATCCTAAAGAAGAATAAGGAATTAACTATAAATAATAAGGTGATAAAACCTGCTAAGGATAAAGTTATTGATAAAACCTTTAGTAGTGCCATTATGAAGAATAACTTTTGTACCATAGTTGTAGATGATACTTTAATAACAAATCAGAAACCATATAACTCATTTTTAAATTTTGATTTCAAAAACAAGGATAGTAATTTAGAGAAAGATTTAATATCTGATTTAGATAGGGTACAATCTTTAGTCCCGGATGGTAAATTCAATTATGTAACTGATAATCAGCTAAAGAGTAGTTCCAAAAGTCTAGGAGTGTCCATGGCTTATTTAGCAATATATCTTGGAATAATATTTATGATTGCTTCCGCTGCAATTCTGGCAATACAGCAATTATCTGAATCTGACGACAATATACAAAGATATAATCTACTTAGAAAAATTGGAGTAGAGGATAATACAATATATCAATCTGTATTTAGACAAGTAGGAATATATTTCTTAGTACCTTTATTATTAGCTATTGTTCATTCTGTTGTTGGACTAAAGCTTTCTATGAATATAGTTAATATGTTCGGCTCTGGAAATAGTATTGTTTAACTAATATCTATTAGTGGAGTATTTATAGTAGTAGTATATGGTGGTTATTTTTTAGCAACTTACTTTGGAGCTAAAAATATAGTTAAAAACAGAATGTAACTGTTATCTCATAAAAAGTAATAGAGAAAGAGAAGCTTGTCCTAATATAAGGATAAGCTTCTCTTAAATTATTTAGTTTGGCTACAAGTTGTAAGATTTCATTAATATTTTAAATATCCTTTTTTCATTTTCTTAAGTTAATATATAAATAAGAGCTCTCAAGAAAGGATGTGCAAAATATGTGGTTTAAAAAACTAAAAAAGAAGAAACTTCAATGTTTTCTAATTGGAACACTGTTGTTTTTATCTTCTTTAATATTTACAAGTAGTCTATGTATGGTAACTTCCATTAAAGGCTACGTTAATGATGTTTATTCAAAGGATGAAATATATGATTTATCTATATTTAATTCTAATGAAGGTGCTAAAAATGATGTTGTTGAGTGGTGCAACGGTAATTCTAACGTTAATGACATACAAGTTAAGGAGGCTTTTGTATCTGGAAACGACATCTGGTATAATGACAAGAATTTAAAGATTCCAGTATATGAAGTATCTCCTGTAGACAACAGCAATGAGCTTCCTTTTAAAATAAATAAGGTTGAATCATTAGATAATGAAAGTAAGCCAAAGGAAGGAGAAATCTGGATTGCACAGCTTGTTGCTGATAATCATAAGATTAAACTTGGAGATGACTTAACCTTTAAGATAAAAGATAAGGATGTAACTTTAAAGGTTTCTTCATTAATTAATGATTCAAATCAACCATCAAGTACTGTAGGTCAAATTATTCTTTATATAAATAAGAATAATATTGAAGATTTTTCTTCTTTTACAAAATCACCAATAATATTTATTGATGTTAAAAATGATGTTGATGCAAGTGACTTAGGACAAAAATTAACTTCGGATGTAAAAACTGGGGGAGTACTTGCTGATAAAGATTTACTTATTCAGGCTTCCGTTATGGCCCCTATTGCAGTAGGAGGTATTTGCACTTTAGCTTCAGTATTTATATTCATTGTTTCAATAATACTTATAAGGTTTATATTATGGAATAACATTTTAAAAGAGTATAAATCTATAGGTATATATAAAGCATTAGGCTTCACTAAAAAGCAAATTCTTAATTTTTATATTATAGGATATTCATTAACTGCTTTTATAGGTAGTATTTTAGGTGCATTATGTAGTATACCTATATTGAATTATATAGCGTCTAAATCTTTAAGATATATAGGTGAATTTAATGGTGTAGATATTAATTTACCAGCAATTTTTGGAACTATATTATTATTTTCTATAATAGTAATTATAAATTTATATTTTGTAGTTAGAAAAACTAATAAGATTTCCCCTGTAGAAGCGCTAAGAACAGGTGTTACGTCTTCAAAGAAGAAACTTGCGAAATCTTTAATTAAAAATACCACTTCATCTTTAGCTTTAGCAGTAAATGATATTTTTAAATACAAAAAAATATCAATCTTAATTACTTTGACATTAACCTTATCTTTTACTTTGGTATTGCTTTTTGGAAATACTAATGTGATGGTAGGGGAAATGAATAAAAATACTAATGTTTGGTTTGGTCTTCCTAAAAGTAGCATAACTGTAAGTACTAAGATGAGTTTAGATGCACCATTAACGGCATCTCAGAGTGAACTTGAAAATGTATTAAATAAGGTCAAATCTGATGATAGGGTTAAGAATTATGTTAATGGATGTCTGCTATATAATGGAGTATCAGTAGATAAGGAAAAATACAATATAAAAAGTACTATACTCAATACAACAGTTCTGGATTCCTTTGATAATGATTTTGAATTTACTATAATCCATGGACATAATCCTGAAAAATATAATGAAGTATCTGTTACAACAAAGATATTAAAAGATTCGGGGTTAACTGTAGGAGATTATATAGAACTATCTATAAACAATAACAAAAAGTCTTATTTGATATCAGGGTCTTATAATTCATTAACGGGCAATGGATATTCCATGAGGATGTTAAATTCAGCTGTGCAAAAAGAATATCCTGAATTTAAGGGAAGTGAAATCTTTTTAAATCTTAAAGATGGAGCTGATACAGATGAATTTACAAAGGATATTACTGATGAATATCCTAATTTAGATGCTAGTGATGTTCATCCACTTTTAAAAGATAGCATAGAATCAATGCCAGAATTAATACTTCCTATAACTCAAATATTAATGGTAGTATTTATAATTTTTAGTGTAATCACTATACTAAATATTATATTAATAAGTGTTAGAGATAATAGAAGAAACTTTGGAATTATGAAAGCTTTAGGCTTTACCTCCAAAGAAATTCGAAATAGATATTTATATAGAATACTAATTTTAACAACCATTAGCACAGTAATAGCTGTTATCTTAAATTTAACTTTAAGTAGACCTCTTATTGCTGCTGCCTTTAGTAACTTAGATGTATTAGTAATATCACCAAAAACAATGGCAGTTTTACTAGTAGTCATGATAGCTTTGATATTGCTTATTACAATTGTAAGTTGCGCAAATATAAAAAATACTAAGCCTACTGAATTAATGGAAGAATAGGAGTGATTTTATGAGAAATGTAGTTATTAAAACAAATAATTTATGCAAGTCTTTCGTAACAGGGAAAACTGCTCACAATGTAATAAAAAATTTAAATTTAGATATATATGAGGGAGATTTTACAGTAATAATGGGGAGCTCAGGTTCAGGAAAATCCACATTATTATATTCCTTAAGCGGAATGGATTTAGCAACTAGTGGAAGTGTAAATATCCTTGGTAATGAGATAACATCAATGAAAGAAGAAGATTTATCTTCTGTAAGAAGAAAAGATATCTCATTTGTTTTTCAAAGTATAAATCTACTACCAGATATAACTGTTTTTGAGAATATAGCTTATTGTGGTTATGGGGTAAATAAAAATAAAAAAGAAGTTAATGAAAAAGTATTGAAGCTTCTTAAAGACTTTGGATTAGAAGAGGACAAGGATAAATATCCTTCTGAGATTTCAGGGGGTATGCAACAAAGGGTAGCTATAGCGAGGGCATTAATTACATCTCCTAAAATACTATTTGGAGATGAACCAACAGGAGCATTAAATTCCACTAAAGGAGAAGAAGTCTTAGACATATTATCTGAGTTAAACAGCAAAGGACAAACAGTTGTTATGGTTACTCATGACTTAAAGGCTGCAGCTCGTGCTTCTAGATTAGTATATTTGAAAGATGGTAGGGTAGATGGGGAATTATCCTTAGATAAATTTTCTAAAACTGATTATAAAAATAGAGAGACTATAATATTTGAATTTCTAAGTGAGAGAGGCTGGTAAAATACGCTAAGGCATCCTTTTGTGGTAAAATTATCTTTAGAGATAATTACAAAATATTTGGAGTGATATTATGGCAAATGAAAAGATTCTTATAATTGAAGATGATAAAGATATTAGAAAGATATTAAAGGATTACTTAACAAATGAAGAATTTATAGTTAGTTGTTGCGACAATGGAGGAGATGCCATAGAGGTATTTAAATCCTTTAATCCGGATATTATTGTTTTAGATATTATGCTTCCAGAGGTTGATGGCATTGAAATATGTAGAATTATTAGGATATCTTCTATGGTGCCTATAATAATGCTATCTGCTAAAAGTGGAGATATAGATAAAATTTTATCCTTAGGGGTAGGGGCTGATGATTATATCACCAAGCCCTTTTCTCCTATGGAGATAATTGCTAGAATTAAAGCTCATATTAGAAGATATAAGACCTTTTCAAATCCAGCAAATAATATTTTGGATAAAAAGAAGTTTGGTGATTTAACTATAGATAGTAAAAGCTATAAGCTAAGTTTCAAGGATAGAGAAATTCATTTAACATCACGAGAATTTGAAATCATAGATTTTTTGTCAGGCTATCCAAATCAGGTATTTTCAAAAGAGCAGCTTTATGATAATGTCTGGGGGATGAGTGATATTGGAGAATTAAATACAGTTGCTGTTTATGTAAAGAGAATTCGCGAAAAATTAGCCAAGCATAATATAAATTATATTAGAACCGTTTGGGGAGTTTGGTACAAGTGGGAAGAGGATTTAGATGAATAAGATGGGTATAAATTCAAAATTAAAAATATTTACTGTATTAATAGTTACATGTGCAATATCTATTACTATTTATACAGCTTTTCTTATATCTAATAAAAATAACATTTATCCTACTGTTAACAAGGGTAGGATTTTAACAAACTCTTTAAAATTAAGTATAGAGGAAGCTTTAGAAAATAATAGTCTTACACTTAATACAGAGTTAACTTATGATTATACTGCTATAGATTTAAGTGGTAAGGTTTTAGCTTCCACTATTGATAGATATAAAAAAGATACAGTAGTCAATTTAAAGGAGTCTATAGAATATGATAATCAAAGCCTAGCTGATGAACCTAACTATGTTAGATATCCCACTCCTTTAATTATAGATAATAAACAAGTTGGAACAGCAATTTTTTTGATTCCTAAGGAAGAGTTTATACCTACTTCATCAAAGGATTTAACTTTCTTAAGTTTATTACCAATAATTATAGGTGTACTAGCAATTATATTCTTATCGACATATTTATACCTTTTCACAAAAAAAGATATTTTAGCTCCTATAGCTAGTCTACATGAAAGTGCTTGTAAAATTTTAAAAGGGGATTTTTTCTATAAAATTAAGTATGATTATAATACTGAAATAGGTGGGTTTTGCCATGATTTTGAGGCTATGAGGGATGAAATTAAATTTTCGAAGGAAAAGGAAGTAGCTATAAAGGTTAATGAAAAGGAGCTTTTAGCATGTTTATCCCATGATATTAAAACACCTTTAACAGCTATTCATGGATATGTGTCAGGAATTAAAGATGGCATTGTAAAAGATAAGGAAGGCATTGATAATTATTGTACCTTAACATTAAATAGGTTAAAGATGTTAAATAAACTTTTAGATGATATCTTAGAGCATTCAAAGGCTGAACTTAATAAAATGAATATAAAACTAGATGAATTTTACTGTGAAGAATTTTTTAGAGATATTTTAGAAGACTTATATATTGAAATAGAAAGTAAGAATATTAAGTTTAAATTTCCAGATGAAATTCCTAATATATTGATAAATGGAGATAAAAAAAGACTTTCTCAAGTCATGTATAATTTAGTTTCAAATAGTATAAAGTACTCAAAGCTTCAAGGAGAAATTGCTGTATACTTTGAAGTCTTAGATAACTCTTTATATGTCTATGTGAAGGATAATGGTATAGGTATTTCATCTAATGATGTACCTAATATTTTTAATAAGTTTTATAGGGGAGAGAAGAGTAGAAGTCAAAATATTCCTGGATCTGGTCTTGGGCTCTCTATTTCTAAATATATTATTGAGGCTCATGGAGGTTTTATACATTGTGTTGAATCTTCTTTTAAAGGTACAATTATTTGTTTTACTTTGCCGTTATAAAGAAAGTCTAAAGAAAAAAGGGACTATAGAGGAGTTTGTTTTTATATAAACTCACCTATAGTCCTTAAATATATTATTAGTTTTAATTTTTTTTATGATTATTTATACATTTTTACCAATAAGAAGAGAAGTTCTGTTATTATGATTAGATAGAAAAAGGACATTATTATAATTAACTGTTGGTTAGGAGAAAAATATAATGAGAAAATATTACATTGATAACATCAGAATTTTTTGTATTTTATTGTTATTTCCCTTTCATACATGTATGATTTTTAATACGTTTGGAGAGCCATTTTATGTGTTTAGTGAACCTGTTAATATCTTTTCGCAGTTTGTTAATATTGTTTATCCTTGGTGGATGGCTTTACTGTTTGCCATAGCAGGTATTTCTTCGGCTTATGCCCTTAAAAAGAGAAGTGGTAAAAAATATTCAAAAGAAAGAGTATCTAAGCTGCTAATTCCACTTATGTTTGGACTAGTAACAATTATTCCTTTGCAAACTTACATAGCAGATGTTTTTCATAATGGATATGCAGGAGGATATTTTGAACATTATAAAGTATTCTTTACCAAGTTTACTGATCTAACAGGATATGATGGAGGATTTACCACTGCACATACATGGTTTATGTTATATCTATTTGTGATTTCAATGATATCACTTCCAATTATGCTTTGGTATAACAAGAGTGATAAGAAATTTAATGGAAGCAAAATTACAATGCCCATACTTCTTCCAATGTTTATTATTATATTGCTAATGACTCCAATCGTTGAAGTGGGTGGAAAGAGTGTTGGTGAATTCCTTGCATGCTTTTTAATTGGATTTTTTATTCTTAGTCTTGATGATGTTCAGGACAAGCTTATGAAATATCGTATACCACTTAGTATTTTATGGATAGTGTTTATGGCTTTAAGAAGTTATTTGTATTTTAATAATGGAGGTCATGGATTGGTATGGGATATTGAGCAACGTATGCTTACTTGGATTGGGATACTTGCAATTATGGGATTTGGAAAGAGATATTTGAATTTTAACAATAAATTTACGCAGTATTTTTCACCAGCAGCATTTCCAATATATCTCTTCCATCAAACAGTGTTAGTTGTCATTGCTTTTTATGTGCTAAAGGTTACAAATATTATTCCTTTGCAGTTTGGTTTAATTGTTGTAATGACCTTTGTTATTACATTATTATGTTATGAGATTTCCAGAAGATTTTCAGTAACATGCTTTATGTTTGGGGTCAAAAAGAAAAAAGATGTTTAAGCTACTAAAAGCTGATTTCTGTACTATGCAGGAGTCAGCTTTTTTAATGTCATTGACATATATGATTGGTATAGTTGTAATTTCAAACTAGATGAAATAGGAAATATTAATTAATAATAGTTACAGATAAAAGGAGATAATAAGAGAGATATTTTAATATAGGTATCTATTAGGGCAGAAAGGGGTAATTTATATTTTACAGATAGAGAAGTTATAATTATAATATACTATATATTGTAGATAGATGAATTAAAATAAAAATCATGCACTACATATTGTATAGGAGGAAAAGAATGAATACGTTAGATAACCTATGTGAATTTGCCTTGGAGGCTATAAAGGATCATGAAGGAATTTATACTAAAGAAAGAATTATAGAGGCTTTAGAGCATATTATAAGACCTAATATGAATGCTAGTGAGGTAAGAGATTCATTAATGCAAGTATCTTTGGAGTTAACAACTGAGCTAGAACCAAAATGGCAATTTGTAGCTGCAAGATTATATATAGAAAGATTACATGATCAAGTTAGAAAAAATAGAGGATTGGATAAAGATAAGAATTTATATTCAGAACTTTATGATTTCATAGCAGACTTAACTGAAAAAAAATTATATGGAAAATATATTCTAGAGAACTATTCTAAAGAAGATATTTGCATATTAGAAAAGGAATTAAAACCCGAACGAGACTATTTATTCACATATAGTGGAATAAGCCTGCTAAGCTCAAGATATTTAATTAATAACTTTAATCGCGATATAGTGGAGCTTCCACAACAAATGTTTATGGGAATCGCTATGCACCTAGCTATTCCCGAAAAGAAGGAAATGAGGGTACAGTGGGCAAAAAGATTCTATGATGTTCTAAGTTCCCTTAAGGCTACAATGGCAACGCCTACTATAAGTAATGCAAGAAAGCCTTTTTATCAGTTGAGCTCTTGCTTTATAGACACTGTTGAGGATAGTTTGCAGGGAATATATAAGACTTTAGATAATTTTGCAAAGGTATCTAAATTTGGTGGTGGCATGGGGATATATCTAGGAAAGATTAGAGCGTTAGGTTCGCCAATTAGAGGGTTTAAAGGAGCTTCAGGAGGGGTAATTCCTTGGGTGAAATTATATAATGACACAGCAATTGCCGTTGATCAACTTGGAGTAAGAAATGGATCAGTCGCAATCTGGATTGATGCATGGCATAAGGATATGCCAGAATTTTTGCAACTTAAAACTAATAATGGGGATGATAGAAAAAAAGCCCATGATATTTTTCCGGGTTTATGTTATCCAGATTTATTTTGGAAATTAGCAGAAAAGGATATAGATGCTAACTGGTATATGATGTGTCCCCATGAAATTAAAATTGCAAAGGGATATTCTTTAGAGGACTTTTATGGACAAGAGTGGGAAAAGAAATATTATGAATGTGTAGAGGATGATAAGATTCCGAAGCGAGTTATGTCAGTAAAAGATATAGTAAGGCTTATAATTAAAAGCGCTGCAGAAACAGGTACCCCCTTTGCATTCTATAGAGATACAGCAAATAAAATGAATCCTAACAAGCATACTGGGATGATTTATTCATCAAATTTATGTACGGAAATAATGCAAAATATGAGTCCTTTAAAAATCGATAAATCAGAGATAATTGAGGAGAATGGAGATAAGGTAATAGTTGAAAGGACGAAACCAGGGGATTTTGTTGTCTGTAATTTATCTTCAGTGGTTTTAGGAAATATAGATGTTTTAAATGATGAGGAACTTGGATATGTTGTTGAAACACAGATAAGAGCTATGGATAATGTTATAGATCTAAATTATTATTCAGTTCCCTATGCAGAAGTAACTAACAAAAAGTATAGAGGGATAGGCTTGGGGACTAGTGGCTATCATCATATGCTTGCTAATAACAAAATCCATTGGACTGCAGATGAACACTTGGATTTTGCCGATAAAATATATGAGAGAATTAATTATCATGCAATTAAAGCAAGTATGAGTATTTCAAAGGAAAAAGGAAGATATTCAGAATTTACAGGGTCAGATTGGGAAAATGGAGATTATTTCATATCACGAGGATATAATTCGAGTGAGTGGATAGAACTTAAGGAGAATATTAAAGAGTATGGGATGAGAAATGGATACCTTATGGCAGTTGCTCCAAATGGTTCTACTGCAACTATTGCAGGTACTAGTGAAGGTGTAGATCCTGTAATGTCAAGATTTTATCTAGAGGAGAAGAAGGGAAGTATTATTCCTAAAACTGCTCCAGATTTATGTGAGGATAACTATTGGTATTACAATTCAGCCTATAATATAGATCAAGAATGGTGTGTGAAAATTAATGGAATAAGGCAAAGGCATATAGACCAGGGGCAATCCTTTAATTTATATATAACAACTGATTACACAATGAGACAAATAATGAATCTTTATATAGCAGCCTGTAAGTTTGGAGTTAAGTCAATATATTATGTAAGAAGTAAATCCCTAACTGTGGGAGATTGCGAAAACTGTTCGGCTTAGGAGAGGAGAAATTTTAATATGAGTATAAATAGAAAACCACTTTTTAATGAGTTTGGAGATGTTGAGACTAGTAAGAAGCGGATGATAAATGGTAATACCACAAATCTTAATGATTTTAACAATATGAAATATTCCTGGGTTAGTGATTGGTACAGACAGGGGATGAATAACTTTTGGATTCCGGAGGAAATAAATTTATCTCAAGATTTAAAGGATTATGGGAAGCTTTCAGAAGAGGAAAGGGTGGCTTACGATAAAACACTATCCTTCTTAATTTTCTTAGATTCTATACAAACAGCAAATTTAGGTAATATATCAAGCTATATAACTGCAAGTGAGGTGAATTTATGCCTTACAATACAAGCGTTTCAAGAAGCTGTACATTCACAAAGTTATAGCTATATGTTGGATACTATTTGTTCCCCGGAGAAAAGAAATGAAATTCTTTATCAGTGGAAGGATGATAAAATTCTTTTAGAAAGAAACAAGTTTATTGGAGAGCTCTACAATGAATTCATTGTAGACACAACAAAGAAAAATCTACTGAAAACAATTATGGCTAATTATATTTTAGAAGGAATATATTTTTACTCAGGGTTTATGTTTTTCTATAACCTTGAGAGGAATGGTAAAATGATAGGGTCTGCTCAAGAGATTAGGTTTATAAATAGGGATGAAAATACTCATTTATGGCTGTTTAGAAATATAATAAAGGAATTACAAGAAGAGGAACCGGAATTATTTACTAAAGAGATGAATCAAGAGTTGGTCAATATGGTAAAGACTGGGGTAGAACATGAAATTGCCTGGGGACAGTATGTAATTGGAGATAGCATACAGGGAATTAATAAAAAATTAATCGAAGATTATATAAAATATTTAGGAAATATTAGATTATCAGCAATTGGGTTACCTAAAATATATACGGATATTAATGAAAATCCAGCAGCTTGGGTAGATGTTTTAGCCGATGCAAATTCAGTTAAAACTGACTTTTTTGAAGGTAAATCGACAGCGTATGCAAAAGCGGCAACTTTGTTAGATGACCTATAAAAAAATAAAAAATAAAAATAATCATTTAAAAAAGATCAACATATTAAAAAAATATGTTATAATTATCTTGATATTTTTAATTTGTTAAAGGTTTACTAAGAGTTGATAAATTTTTAATGAGAAATATGGGGATAAATTTTATTAACTTAAATATATATTTCGAGGAGGACAATTATTTATGAAAAAAGGTATTGCCGCGTCAAAGGGATATGCAATAGGAAAAGTATTTCTTCAAGAACATGAAGAAATAGTAATAACAGAGGCTAAGGTTACAGATGTAATTAAAGAACAGAAAGAATTGCGAAAAGCACTTGATGCTTCAAAAGAACAATTAGAAAAAATTAAGGAAAAAGCAGCAATTGAGATGGGAGCAAAAAAAGCGGAAGTTTTTGAAGCTCACATTACACTATTAGATGATCCAGAATTTACAGGAGCTATGAAGCTTGAGATTGAAACAAAAAGTATTAATGCTATGAAGGCAGTCGACAGCGTGACAAATGGTTTTGTTGCTATATTTGACTCAATGGAAGATGCCTACATGAAAGAAAGAGCAGCTGACATAAAGGATGTTTCAAAGAGAATTATATCTAATTTAGCTGGGAATGGCGGAAGTGCATTTGCTATAACTGAAGTAAATACAGTAGTTGTTGCTAATGATTTAACACCATCAGACACCGCTCAATTAGATAGAACTAAGGTTATTGGGTTTGTTACAAATGTAGGTGGAAGAACTTCTCATGCTGCAATTATGGCTAGAACATTAGAAATTCCAGCTGTACTTGGACTTAGTGATATAACTACTTCAGTTAAGACTGGAGATACAGTTATTCTTGATGGTATTGAAGGACATGTACTTATTAATCCTTCAGAAGAAGTTATAGCTGAGTACCATGAAAGAAATAGGAAATTCATTGCTGAGCAAGAAGGATTAAAGAAACTAATAGATGTTAAGACTGCTACTAAGTCAGGTAAGAGAATAGAGGTTTGTGGAAACATTGGCAAGCCTGAAGATGTATTAACTGTACTAGCAAATGGTGGAGATGGTATTGGTTTATTTAGAAGCGAATTCTTATATATGGATAGAGAAAGTGCTCCAACTGAAGATGAACAATATGAAAGCTATAAATTCGTTCTTGAAAAAATGGAAGGAAAGCAAGTTGTAATTAGAACACTTGATATTGGTGGAGATAAGACTCTTCCTTACTTGCCATTACCTCAAGAAATGAATCCATTTTTAGGATACAGAGCAATAAGACTTTGTCTAGATAAAAAAGATATATTTAAGGTTCAATTAAGAGCCTTATTAAGAGCTTCTGTATTTGGTAATCTTTGCGTTATGTTCCCAATGATATCTGGGTTGCAAGAATTTATTCAGGCTAAGGAAGTTGTTGAAGAATGTAAGAAAGAATTAAAATCAGAAGGACAATCCTTCGCAGAAGATATACAATGGGGTATTATGGTTGAAATCCCATCTGCTGCAGTTTGTGCTGATGAACTTGCAAAACATGTTGATTTCTTCTCAATAGGAACTAATGACTTAATTCAATATACATTAGCTGCTGACAGAATGAGTGAAAAGGTATCTTACCTATATAACCCAATGCATCCAGCAGTATTAAGACTTATAAAAATGACTATCGACGGTGCTCATAAGCAGGGCAAATGGGTAGGCATGTGTGGAGAAATGGCTGGAGATGACATTGCTATACCAACTCTTGTTGAATATGGTTTGGATGAATTCTCGATGAGTGCTACTTCAATGCTTAATGCTAAAAGAGTAATTTTAGAACAAGAATAAGAAATAAGGCACATGAAAGGAAATATACAAGTATACTCATTTGTTATTTTTTTGATTGTGTCTAAGTAACCAAATAAATAGGAGCTGTTGCAAAAGGATTTTAAAATCCTAATATGCATCAGTTCCTTTTTTGTATAATAGATTATTAAAAGAGCGGGTTCAGAATTTTACAAGTAAATAATTGCTGAAAAAATAATTATAATATTAATGGGATTTATGGTATTATTTTAATGTATTACCTTATTAAGCACAAAAATATTTTAATAAGGTATGTTGTTTTGTTATTTTATAAAATATATATAAATAGGGGGAATAATAATGTTTTGTAAAAATTGTGGTAGTCAGATTGCCGAGGGCGATGGGTTCTGTGGTAATTGTGGACAACCTGGAGAAAATCAAAAAGGAATTAAACAAGATAAACCAAGAGATTTGATTATAATAAAATTAATAAAAACCTATTTCATTAAGCCGTTATCATTTTTTAGTGAATTAAAAAATGATGATACAGTGAAAACATCTGTAGGGTTACTTGCAGGGTTGTCTATAATATATGGATTGATAAATATTTTATATACGTCATCATTAATTAATTCTTTTTTTAGTATGTTTAATAAGCTACCAGATATTTTATCTAAATCTGGAATAATATCTGCACAAGAAGCAATAACTGCTAAACAAGAATTACTTTTATCAAGTGAAGTTGTTGATATGAAAAATAACATTAGTGCATTTGTGGATAATAAAGATGTGTTCCTTAACGGAACTGGTCAAGTAGTAGGAATAATAATATTAACAGGTATAATTTTAGCTATTATTAATTCAGTTATCTTAAAAAACAGGATGAGTTATAAAGATATATTAATAATATCAACTGCATCATATATTCCATTAGTATTATCTTTAGGAGTAGCTACTATAGTGACTTTTATTAGTGCTACTTTTGGAGCATTTATATTAATTTCTGGATATATATTATCATTTATTACTATATACAGTGGTATAAGACAATTAAGTGAAGAAAAAAATGACAAGGTATTTATCATAATGGCAATATTGTTTATAGTGGTATCGGCTGTACTCGCAATATTCGTTACAAAACAATTTGAAAGTTCTATTATGGAAATTTCAAATGCTTTCGAAACAATGGGAAGTTTCATTTAGTATAAAATTGAGGATAAATAGACATATTATTTTTACATTAAATATTAACTATGGGGGAATAATTTATGAGCATATGTAAAAAATGCGGAGAAATAGTAAAGGAAAATGCTAAATTTTGTACAAAATGTGGAGAAGTAGTTAATTTAAGTGATAATATAAATATTTCAGATGATGAAAATGTAATTGAGAAAATATTTTTAGAAGATGGTACAAATGAGGTTCATCAAGATAAAAAAACTAATAAAAAGAAAGTTAAAATAATATTATTTGCAATAACAACTATTTTAATAGTTTCAATAGCTGGCACATTAACATATATAAAAATAAATTCTAATCCAAAAGATGAGAGCCAAAGAATAGATATACTAAACGCAGATACAACTAATTATCCTAATATATCAATAAGAATAAAAACTGATAATTATTCAGAAGATATTGTTAGAGAAAATTTTACTGTAAAAGAAGATGAATCTTTTCAAAAGAATATACAACTTGACTCAGCAATAGAAGAAAATGAGTATTTAATAACATATAACACTTCAGATGAAAGTACGTCTGGAAAAAGAAATATAAAGTTGGCTTACTTGGAAAATGATAAGGAAGTAATAGCAGAGGTAAATTATTTAGCTCCAGAAAAAAGCAAAGATACTACTAAAACTGTTAATTCTAATAATGCAGTTAATACCTATGACAATAATGAAGTAGATATTAAGAATACAATGGACAAGTATCTGAGGAATTTTATCCAAATGATAAATAATAAGGATACCTATTATATTAAGGAAATATTAGATTTAAACGGAAGTTTATTAGCTGAATTGAACGATACTGTAGTAAGCTACAAAGAACAAAATATAAGTGAAAGCTTAATAGATCATAAAATTGAAGCTATAAATAAAATAAGTGATACTCAGTATGAGGTAGTTATTTATGAAAAATACAACATATATTATGGCAAAAAAAGTGAATATAAAATTACTGAGTTTAGAACAACATATGTTGTGAATAAAATTGGCTCAGCATTCAAGGTATATTCAATAAAGAAAATAGATAATTTAGGTAGTAAATAAAATTAAAAAGCACATAGAGATTAGGGGTGTAATAATGAAATTTTGTAAAAACTGCGGTAAGCCCATTTCACCTGATATAAAATTCTGTAAAAATTGTGGAAATGAAATAAATAAAATTGATATAAATAAACCTCAAAATATAGAATCTTCAGATTCAGAAAACATACGGAATTTGGATAGTAACTCATTCTTTAAGGCTGAAGAAGAAATTTCTAAACCTAAAGTTATGGATTATACCAAAAACAATGAAGCAGTTGTAAGAAAATCTAAAAAAAACAATAAGAATTTCTTATCAGGTGTTTTTCCAAAGGTAATTATAGGAGTATTTTTAATCCTAGCAATATTAGTTGGTGTTTTCTTTAATAGGATAAAGGGAGAATACTATATGTCAAAAAGCAATAGTGCATTAAATGGAATGGATAAGATTGACTATGCAACAAAGGCTGCTAAAGCTTTTGATTCAACTAAGAGTAAGAACTTACTTAAAAAAACTATTGTTGACATAGCAGAGAATGATGTGGATTTGGCTGAGAAAAAACTTGAAGAAATATCTGCTATATTATCTCAAGGAGACTATAAAAATATAGCTAGTGATATAAAAGAAAAGAAAATAGATGATCTTTGTAATGAATCAAATTATAGTGATGCACTTAAAGAATTTAACGAAATAGATAAGTTAGGGGGAGATTTTAAAGCTAATAACAATTATGATGATATAATGTTAAATACTATTTCTAAGTTAGCGGGGACTAGCCTAAGAAGTAATAAAAATTTCCTCATGGAAAGCGATTCAATATATTATGAAAATTTGGATGATGATTCTTTTGATGAAATAGTACAATTAGAAAGTAAGAGTTCATATTACGCTAATAGTAGTCAAATTAAAATGAATTTGTATAAATATAAAGATGGAAAATATAATTTAGTAGATAGTAAATCTATAAATAGTGCTTATAGTGGAAAGCTGGAAGGCATTTATGCCTATGACACTGACAAAAAGGGGATATTTGTAAATTATGAAAATATGAAAGAAGGGTTTGCTATATCTGTATTTGGTGTGGGTGATAGTAAATTAGGACTAAAAGGAACAATATTTGGAAATAATTATACTAAGGTAGAGGATGCTGATAATGATGGAATATATGAAATCATTTCAAACAGCACAAGTCTTGTGACTTCATCATCAGAAGATGTTTCTAAATGTTACAAAGTCTATGAAGATGGTAGGACTCCAACCGAAGTGAATATAGATAAATCTAATACGACCACTACAACTACCCCTAATAATGCTAGTGATTATATTTTAAAAGAAAGTAGTAATACGTATATTACTGATGAGGATATTAAAAGTTTAAGCAAAGATGAACTCGCACTTTGTAGAAATGAGATATATGCTCGTCACGGGTATGTATTTAATGAAGAAAAGTTTAAAAGCTACTTTGCGAACAAAAGCTGGTATGCGCCTAATCCTAGTTATGATGGTACAGATTCCACATTAAATGAATATGAGATAGCTAATTATAAACTTATTCAAGCGTGGGAGGAGAAATAGATTAGGGTAAATACTTTTCACGGAAGATTAAAGTCAAAGTATTTATTAATATTATAATAAGGTGCCTGTAGTATATAAATATACTACAGGCCCTTATATTATCTATTTCTTCCTAGAAAGAATAGTGCAACTGTATTAGATCCTGTATGACTGCCAATAACACATCCAATATCATTAATTAAAATGTTTATGGAGTATTTTTCCTTGATCATTTTTGCAAGCCTCTCAGCATCCTCTATACAATCTGAATGAGAGATGGCAATTAAGCTTTCAGAAGTAATATCTACAGTTCTTTCTTCGAACTCTTTAAATAGAGTGTTTATGGACTTTTTTCGTCCTTGTACCTTACTATAATTAATAAGTTGACCCACATCATTGATTTTAACCATAGGTTTTAACTGAAGAATGGTTCCAAGAGTTGCAGCAGTACCTGAGAGGCGCCCACCTCGCTTTAAGTATTGTAAA
The DNA here is from genome assembly GCF_002995745.1 of Clostridium vincentii. Lineage (GTDB taxonomy): Bacteria > Bacillota > Clostridia > Clostridiales > Clostridiaceae > Clostridium > Clostridium vincentii. The sequence continues at coordinate 58,978 of NZ_PVXQ01000006.1, forward strand.
TCGTCCATTGCAACAATATGATTAAGCTTTGGTATAGTTTCTTCAATTCTCTGTACTATTTCTATCAGGGGCATACCTTCTGACTTTAGTTTACAAGCTTGAATAACTAAAAGGCCATAACCTAAAGAGGCTGACTTCGTATCAAGTATAGTTATATTAGCTTTGGGATAAGTTTCTAATATTGTAGAGCGTGCAATGTTAGCGCTATTTATTGTTCCACTTAGAGCTGAAGAAAAAGATAGATACAAGACGTCTTTACCAGCCTCTATTATTTCTTTAAAGGCTGACTGAAATTGAAAATTATTAACCTGAGAGGTAGTAGGCATCTCTCCTTCTCGTATTCCTTTGTAAAAATCTTTATAGGTAAGAGATGCTCCGCAATCCTCAATATATTCATTTCCTTTAAAAAGGCACTTTAATCCAAGGTATTGTATATTATTCTGTTCTATTATATTTATCGGTAAGTCACAGGCTGAATCAGCCATAATTATAAAATCATTCATAAAAAACTCCTTTCATAAAAAAATTATACCACGAATAAAAGTTAATTATAAATTAACTAAAGGGTGCCAATATATAATATATGTTAATAAATTTACTACTATGAAGATAAAATACTATTATGATAGAATTAGATATGTTAGAAAATATGAAGAAGGAGGAAATATGAATAATTTATATAAAATGTTTATCTCTTTTTTTAAAATAGGAGCGGTCACTTTTGGTGGAGGGTATGCTATGATACCATTTATTGAAGAAGAGGTAGTAAATAAGAATAAATGGGTTAGTAAAGATGAATTCATGGATATGCTTATAATATCCCAAAGTCTGCCTGGAACCATGGCAGTAAATTGTTGTACATTTATTGGGTATAGATTAGGAGGAGTAGTAGGCGGACTTATTGGAGTGCTTGGAGTTACCTTGCCATCATTTTTAATAATAATAGTTGTAGCTATGTCATTTATGCAATTTAGAGATAACTATTACGTAAATTTAGCGTTTAAAGGTATAGCTGCAGCTGTCCCTATGCTAGTTTTAACTGGTGTTATAAGTATGGGAAAAAGTGTTAATAAGAATTTTGCAAATATAGCTGTTGTGGTAATTTCATTGATTGCTTTGGTTATATTTAAAGTACATCCAGTCATAATAACCCTAGGTGGAGCTTTATACGGGATAATATTTTTAAGAAAGCAGGTAAAATAAATGATGATATTATTGAAATTATTTTTAACTTTCTTTAAGATAGGTGCACTTAGCTTTGGTGGTGGATATGCAATGCTCCCATTTATGCAAAGTGAAATTATAGACATTAATAACTGGTTAACTATAAGTGAATTTATTGATATAATAGGTATATCTCAAATGACTCCAGGGCCTATTGCAATTAATTCTGCTACATTTGTAGGATATAAAGTTTCAGGAATAGCAGGTAGTATAGCTGCAACGTTAGGGATGACCGCGGTATCATTTATTTTAATAAGTATTGCAAATAAATTGATAAACAAATTTAAGGATTCTATAATCTTAAAAGCCTGTTTTTTAGGCATGAGACCTGTCTTAATAGCTCTAATTATAAATGCTTTTTTATCATTAGCGAAAAGCGCATATATTGATGTGAAGTCAGTAATAGTAACGTTAATTATAGGCGGCTGTTTATTATCAAAGAAAGTACATCCTATGGCGACAATAGCAATAGCAGCGGTTTTGGGAATAATATTATGGGGAGGATTTTAATTTTGGAAAAGATTAAAAAAGATAAGGCATATATAAAAGCTGTTAGATATTATGAGGAATGTGAAATAGAAAAATCTATAAAAAAATGTGAAGAGTCTATTTCTAATAGTTTGAAAAATTCCTCAGCCCTTAATTTAAAGGGTTTATTATTATATCTTAAGGGTGATTTAGATGGAGCAATTACCCAATGGAAAATAAATTCTGATTTTAATGATGATTCCATGGCGAAAAATTACATTTATGATTCTAAGAGTGATATGGAAAGATTAGCTTTATATAGAAATGGAGAAATGCTATTAAAGAGCCTGGCTATAGATGAAGCTATAGATAGTTTAAATAAGTGTAAGGAAAGCGATTTTAACGCAATAAGAGTAAATTTGGCATTGGCAATTTGCTTTGGAAAAAAAGGAGATTATAGTACAAGTAGCGTTTATGTTTCTAAAGTTTTAAATATAGATAAAAATAACTCTGGAGCTAAAGCTTTAGCAAAGGAAATAGAAGAGGTTCAAGGAATCAAGCTAGAGGTGACTAAAAAAAATAATATGCTTAAGCACACAATAGTAATAATAGTTTTATGTCTAATTTTTACTGGAGTAGTTATCACATATAGACTAATAGAAATAAATAAAGACAAAGAAATTTCAAAATCTGAATCTATAACAGAAGTAATTGAGGAAGTGTCCCCTATTAACGAGGATGAGAAAGAGGAAACGGGAGAAACTAAAACTGAAAATCTAGTAAATTATGATGAATTGCAGGAAAGAATCAATAATAAGGATTTTGATTCAATATATAATTCAATGAAGGATATTTCCGTAGAGAATATACAAGGAGAAGAAAAAGCAATTTATTTGAAGGGGAAAGAGATTCTAGAGACTGAAGGAGTAAGCTTTTTCTATAAAAAAGGATCTGAATTATATAGCGAAAAGAATTTTAATGAAGCAAAGATCCAATTTGTAAAGGGTTATGAATATGGGGCAAAAAATTATTTATATCCTCATATAATATTTTTTAATGCTGCCTCTGACGAACAGTTAGGAAATGTAGATAATGCTATAAAAGAATATGGCGAATATTATAATACATATAAAGAAGACACTTATATATCTGAGACTATATATAAACTAGCAATTCTCAATATGGATAAAGATAGGGATAAGAGTATATTATATGCTAAGGAAATAAGGCAAGATCATGCAGACTCAATATATAATAATCAAGTGATTTCTAATTTACTAGATAATAAATAAATTAGGATGTGGTATATTGATTACTATTATAAAAAATATAGAGGTTTATAGTCCAGAGTACTTAGGAAAAAAACAGGTAGTAATAGTTAATGATAAAATTGAGGGGATTTATGATAATATAAATATCCCTAAGGATTTTATTCATATTAATGAAGTCAATGGGGAAGGGAAATTAATGTTCCCAGGATTTATTGATTCCCATGTTCATATTATCGGAGGCGGCGGAGAAGGCGGTTTTTCGACTAGGACTCCAGAAATTAAGTTTACAGATTTGACTAGTGCAGGAATAACTACTGTTGTTGGATGTATTGGTACAGATAGCGTATGTCGCGATTCCAGAACCTTGATAGCAAAGGCAAAGGCTTTAGAAGAAGAGGGCATTTCAACTTATTGTTATACGGGTTCCTATGATATACCAGTAAAAACTCTCACTGGCAGTATTAAGGAAGATTTAATGTTGATTGATAAATTTATAGGAGTAGGAGAAGTGGCATTATCAGATCATAGAAGTTCTCAGCCCACATATGAACAATTTGTTAATTTAGTTGCAGAGGCAAGGGTAGGTGGAATGCTATCTAATAAGGCTGGAATAGTGAATGTTCATCTAGGCGGTGGGGCTAGGAAGTTAGATATGTTATTTTCTTTAATTGAAAATACAGAGATACCGGGAGAACAACTTTTACCAACTCATATAAATAGAAGTATACAACTTTTTAATATGAGTATAGACTATATAAATAAAGGTGGATATGTTGATTTAACCACTAGTTCAGACAAAAATTTTTTAGATCCAGGAGAGTTAACAGCCAGCAAGGCACTAAAGAAATTTTGTGATCTTAAAGTACCAATTGAGAAGATTACTTTTTCTTCTGATGGGAATGGAAGTATGCCAGTATTTAATGAAAAAAGAGAACTAGTAGCACTTAGCGTTTGCTCTGTAAAAACTTTATATAGTGAAGTTAGAAATGCAATCTTACAAGAGGGCGTACCTATTGAAAAAGCTATTAGCGTAATAACGTCAAATGTTGCAAAGATGCTTAAGCTGAAGGATAGAGGCAAAATAGAAAAAGGATATTTATCAGATTTTGTATTAGTTGATAAAGAAAACCTTAATATAAGTTGTGTATATGGAAAAGGCGCCCCCTTAGTTGTAAGTGGAAAGACGGTTGTAAAAGGAACTTTTGAATAGAGAAAGAGGGCAATATTGCCCTCTTTTTAACATTTAAAAAATAAATGGTGTCCTATGGATTTTGAATCCTTTTTTTCTGTTGACTTCATCCATGAACAGGTGGAAATGGTAGGATTGTAAAAGAAAACAGCCTCATTTGTGGGGTCAGTTCCTCTTATAGCTTCATATACTGCAGAGTAACAAATTTCATCTGGAAAAGCCTTTATATCTCCATTTTGGACACAAGAAAAGGCTTTAGATTGAAATATCACATCGGTTACAGTGCTTGGGAATTTAGGATCTACGACCCTGTTTAATACGACAGAAGCTACAGCTACTTTACCTTCGAAAGGTTCACCTCTACTTTCGGCATAAATTAGTTTTGCCATTAAATCGATATCTGAGCGAGTTAAATATAATGTTTGGGTACCACTGTTGAAAACTTCTACTGCTGTATCTATATTATTTTCGGTATTTTCAGTAGTTGATTCTATTTCATTATTAATAGAAATAGAAAGGGCTTTTGCAGTTGCAGGATTGCTGCAAAGGAATACAAGTGAGAGGGCTAAACAAAGCAAACATAGTTTTTTTGATATTTTCATATTAACCTCCTTTTCTAACCCGGTCACAAAATATTATAGCCAAAAAAAGATATTATATACTATTATTTATTAAAATTATCCAGATCTGCATTTAAATCCTTAAAACTTTTAATAAAATCTGTATATTTTGAAAAACTATTATTATAATTTTCTTCATTGATTTCATCATTTTCATCCTTTGAAAGAGACTTCTCAACAACTATGGAATGTTCTAATGAGGTTATATATAAGTCATAATAGTTTATAGTATTTGATAAAAGATTATAACAATTATTACCTGAATCTGGAATTGTTATGGAATATGATTTGTTTTTGATTTCATTTAATTTTGATTTCTTTAGTTTTATATCACTTGTAAGAAGATCTAAGCTTCTTTTCTCTTCTCTAATATTAATTAATGCAGGCTGCAAATCTTCATCTATATCCTCAAAGAGAGTTATACAATCTTTCATGCTAGATATATAAGCTTTGTTTTGGTCAGTTGTAATATCACTTTCTCTATTTATTTTTATGAGTATGTTAAAATAATTAAAGGAAGCCTCGAAAAAGCTAGTGGCATCTTTAGGGAATTTTGCCTTAATGCCTAATAAAGAAAGGCTATCATAATTATTGATACATAGAGAATAGGTCGTATAATATTTATTATAAGTAGTTATAATATCTTTGTCCTTTGGATTTCGTATTAAACTTAAACATAATTCATAAATAGATATATTATAATCTAAAGTCTCCAATAGTTTGGATTTGGAATTAAGTTTCTCGTCAACAACCTCAAGAGCAAAAATATTGTCTTTTATTTCAGTTAAAGTTATTAGTTTTGTAGATAAGATATTTTCGGCAGAATTTAAATTTATTCCGTTATTATCAAAAGCATCTTTAAGAGATAAATTACAGGTGCTAATTTCATCCCCGTATTTATTTAAGTCAGTTAAATTTCTATTGGCTGGGGTTAAATTAATTATTACTAGAATTATTAAGGGTATTATCAATAATACACCTAAGAGATAAATAAGCTTTTTATTCAAATTTAATTTAATTTTTTGTAAATTCATTAGTACATCTCCTTTTTTTATTAAAAATAATACTTATTACAATATATATTTTAATAAAATAGAAATATTCATAAGTTTGTAATGAGTCTTATATTGAAGGATGGCTAAATTGGTGTATAATTTAAATATAGTATTTATAAGAGGTGACCTATGCAAGAATTATATACATTGTTACTAAACACAATAAAAAATATATCAATCTGGTCTGTATTGGATATATTAGTAGTATCTTTTATATTTTATAAAGGTTACTTATTAATTAAGGAGACTAGAGCTGAACAATTATTAAAAGGAATCGTTTTAATAGTTCTTCTTATTCCTATTAGCAGTATATTAAAATTAGATATGCTGAATTTCATTTTGAATAAGACATTAACTATAGGAGTTCTGTCAGTAATAATTATTTTTCAGCCTGAGATAAGAAGAGCTTTAGAGCATTTAGGAAGAAGTGCTTTTGAGGATATTCATAATGGACAAAATGTCGAAAAGAGAAGTGAAACAGTCAATGAAATTGTTATGGCCGTAAGTTGTTTAGCTGAAAGTAAAACAGGAGCACTTATAGCTATAGAACAAGGAACAGGAATAGGGGAAGTATTTGCATCGGGAACAATTATAGATGCGAAGCTTAGTTCAAATTTGCTTGAAAATATATTTGTTGTAAATACCCCATTACATGACGGCGCCACAATAATAAAAAAGAATAGAATTTATGCAGCCGGTTGTGTTCTACCATTAACTGTGAATAATTTAACAAATAAGAAATTAGGAACAAGGCATAGAGCTGCAATTGGATTGTCGGAAAATTCAGATGCGCTAATTATAGTAGTATCAGAAGAAACTGGGGTAATATCCCTAGCAGTAAACGGAAGATTAACAAGAAATTATGACAAAGAAAAATTGAAAACAATATTATTAAAAATAATGGAAAATAGAGATTCAAAAAGAGTTAAAACTGCTGGGGAGAAGGTGAAGACATGGATAAAGGGAATGAAAAAAGACTAGGTATAAAGATAATCTGTGGAATATTAGCCTTTGTATTATGGTTGTATATAACTAATGTGGATAATCCTACGAGATCAACAACCTTAAAGTCTGTACAAGTTGAACTTACAAATGAGGATACATTAGCTAAATCGAATATGTCCATATCTCCAGGTCAAAAAATCACTGTAGATTTAGATTTAGAGGGTACTGCCAATGAAATTTATTCTATAAACAAAGAGGAGTTTGTTATAAAAGCGGATTTAAGTGCCTATGCTTTGAAAATAGGAGATAATAATATTCCAGTGCAAATTGAAGATTATCCTACGGGGATAAATATTAAGAACAATGCTGCTCTGTCAGTTAAGATTACGATAGAGGAATTAATAGAAAAAGAGATTAATGTTTATTCAAATGTAAAGACAAGTTTTAAAAGTGGGGTTATTAAAAGCTCAGCTGTAGTAAAGCCCAATAGTATTGAGGTTTCTGGGCCCGCAAGCGCTGTTAATAAAGTTACATCAGCCTCTTTGGTTGGAGAAGCTTTAGATATTGATGAGAATTATGAGGAAAATTTCAACATAATTCCTATTGATGATAGTGGTAATGAGGTTACTGGTGTTAACTTAAGTCAAACAGAAGGTACACTTTTATTAAAGGTAGGTAGTCAAAAGGACGTTTCTATAGGAAGTAGTTATTCAGGTAGCCTTAAAGCTGGATTAAAGGTTGAGAGCTTAGATCTATCTAGTAATAAAATTACTATAATAGGTGATCCGGATGTTATCGGAGAAATCGATAAAATAGAAACACAACCAATTGACCTATCTCAAATCACTTCAACTCAGGATATTAACTTAAATTTTATAATTCCTGAAGGGACAAGTATAGCAAGTAATCGTAAATACGTTACTGCAAATATTAAAATTAAAGAGGAAGAGACTATAACAAAAATTATAGATGGAATTGTAGTAAATCTTGCTGATAAAAAAGAAAAATTTACATACGAGGTACCAACTGTTAGTGTTACTATAAGGGGTACAGCGGAAGCTTTAAGTGGGTTAACTTTAACAGATTTTAAAGCATCGGCATCTATTGCTGAATTAGCTGTAGTTGGAGAGTCGGAAGTGAAACTAGATGTTAGCTTAGTAGAATCTAATGCTAATATAAAAATATCAAGTAAGCCTGAAAAAGTTAAAGTAAAGATAAGTGAAAAAGTGGCATAGCCACTTTTTTTGCGATAAATAACTTATCTAAAAGGAAAGGGTGATAAATATGAGTATTAGAATTAACAATATAATTTTAGATATAGATGATCTGGAAGAATCAATTACGAGAAAAATTGCAAAAGAATTAAAGATATCTGAAGGGGATATATTAGAATATAGAATAATTAAAGAAAGTATAGATGCAAGGAAAAAGGATAATATTAAATTTAATTATTCTGTCGATATAAAGTGTGAGGATGAAAAAAGAGTATTATCTGAATCTAAAAGTAAAGATGCTAAACCTGTAGAAGATTATGAAGTACTCTCTTTAGTCCACGGAAAAAAGACTTTAAAAGCTAGACCTATTGTAATAGGATTAGGTCCTTCTGGACTCTTTGCAGCACTAACATTAGCTAAGGAAGGATATAGGCCAATTGTTTTCGAACGTGGACAGGATGTGGATAACAGAACAAAGACTGTGGAAAGTTTTTGGAATGGAACTTCAGACTTAAACTTAGAATCGAATGTACAGTTTGGAGAGGGGGGAGCAGGAGCCTTTTCAGATGGTAAGCTTACAACTAGAATTAAAGATAAAAGATGTAGTTTCGTTTTACAAGAATTAGTTAAAGCTGGAGCGCCAGAGGAGATTAAGTATGTTGGTAAACCTCATGTAGGAACAGATATATTAAAGGATGTTGTAAAAAATATAAGAGAAGAGATTAAAGCATTAGGTGGAGAGGTTCATTTTAATTCAAAGCTAGAATATATAAATATTAAAGAGGGAAAGATTGAAAATATAGTAGTAAATGGAGCCGAAATATACTGTGAAGCACTAGTATTATCTATAGGTCATAGTTCTAGAGATACATATGAAATGTTATATAAAGCTGGAGTATTTATGGAAAGTAAGCCTTTTGCAATTGGGGTTAGAATCGAGCATCCACAAGAATTAATAAATAACAGTCAATATGGAAAGTTTGCTAATCATCCAAAACTTAAAGCAGCAGACTATAAATTAGCTTATCAAAGTCCTAAGTTTAATAGAGGCGTATATTCTTTCTGCATGTGCCCAGGCGGTATGGTAGTGTCTGCACCTACAGAAGAGAATAGACTTGTGTCAAATGGGATGAGTTATCATGCACGAGATTTAGAAAATGCAAATTCTGCTCTAGTTGTAACTGTAGGTCCAAAGGATTTTGAGGGTTCATCTCCATTAAATGGTATGGAATTCCAAAGATATTATGAAGGGCTAGCTTACAATCTAGGCGGAGGAGCATATAAGGCTCCAGTACAACTTCTTGGAGATTTTCTTAAGGATAAGAATAGTACTAAAATAGGAAAGGTTAAACCTTCTTATACTCCAGGGGTAGAATTAAGGGAACTTAAAAAATGTCTACCTGATTATGTGGTAGAAACTTTAAAGGATGGAATTATAAAATTTGATAGTAGAATTAGAGGATATGCTATGAAGGATGCTGTCTTAACTGGAATAGAAACTAGAACTTCAGCGCCTGTAAAGATAGTTAGAAATGAATCTCTTGAAAGTATAAGTGCTAAAGGATTATATCCAGCAGGAGAAGGTTCCGGATTCGCAGGTGGAATTATATCAGCTGCTGTTGATGGAATTAAGGTCGCTGAGAAAATAGTAAATGAATATAAAGAAATATAACCTGGAAATATTCTGATAACTTGGCTTTTTAGAATATTTTTTGTTACAATAAGACTAGTGTGATTTATTAAGTTACTTACTTGATTGTGATAAAATTAACATATTAAAATAAATAATTTATTAATAAGGGGTGCAAGTTTAATGAGTAAAAATTTTGACGATTTATTATCAAAGGTTAAAGGGTGCGAAAGAAAGAAAGTTTCTGTTGCAGTAGCTCAAGATGAACCAGTATTAGAAGCTGTAAAGGCAGCAAAGGAACAAGGGATAGCTGATGCGATATTAGTAGGAGATAAAGAAAAGATTAAAATAATAGCAGATTCAATTGGTATGGATTTAAGTCAATTTGAGATAATTCATGAACCAGATGTGAAAAAAGCTACACTTTTCGCTATTCAATTAGTATCAAGTGGTAGAGCAGATATGGTTATGAAGGGATTAGTGGATACAGCTACATTCTTAAGAAGCGTATTGAATAAAGAAGTTGGCCTTAGAACAGGAAAAGTTATGTCTCATGTGGCAGTTTTTGAAATAGAAGGCATTGATAGATTGATATTCTTAACAGATGCTGCATTTAATACATATCCAGATTTAAAAGCTAAAGTCCAAATAATAAATAATTCAGTTCATGTTGCTAAGGCTTGTGGAATAGACTGTCCTAAAGTTGCAGCAGTATGCGCAGTTGAAGTAGTAAATGTAGATATGCCAGCAACAGTAGATGCTTCATTATTAGCAAAAATGAACGATAGAGGACAAATTAAGGGATGTATTATAGACGGTCCTCTTGCCCTTGATAATGCTTTATCGGAAGAGGCTGCTCATCATAAAGGAATAACTGGACCAGTTGCAGGTAAGGCTGATATAGTAATGCTTCCTAATATTGAAACAGCTAATGTTATGTATAAGACTTTAACTTATACTTCAAAATCAAGAAATGGTGGAATTTTAGTAGGAACATCAGCACCGGTTATATTAACTTCAAGAGCTGATAGTTTTGAAACTAAGGTAAATTCAATTGCTTTAGCAGCGATAGTTGCAGAATCTACAAAATAAACAATAAGTGGGGTTTTAAATATGTCATATAAATTATTAATTATTAATCCAGGTTCAACTTCAACTAAGATTGGTGTTTATGAAGATGAGAAAGAATTATTTGAAGAAACATTAAGACATACAAATGAAGAAATAAAGAGATATGATACAATATATGATCAATTTGGATTTAGAAAAGAAGTTATATTAAAGGTTCTTAAAGAAAAGAACTTTGATATAAAGACTTTAAGTGCTGTTGTTGGTAGAGGCGGAATGCTTAAACCTGTAGAAGGTGGAACTTATACTGTTAATGATTCTATGGTAGAAGATTTAAAAGTTGGAGTACAAGGACCACATGCTTCAAATCTTGGAGGAATTATTTCTAAATCAATTGGGGATGAATTAGGAGTACCTTCATTTATAGTAGACCCTGTTGTTACAGATGAATTAGTAGCTGTAGCTAGATTATCAGGAATGCCAGAAATTCCAAGAAAGAGTAAATTCCATGCTTTAAACCAGAAGGCCGTGGCTAAGAGATACGGTAAAGAAAGTGGAAAAGGATATGAAAACTTAAATCTTGTAGTTGTTCATATGGGTGGAGGAGTTTCAGTTGGAGCTCATAAACACGGAAAAGTTGTTGATGTAAACAATGCACTAGATGGGGATGGCCCATTTTCACCAGAAAGAGCTGGATCAGTTCCAGTTGGAGATTTAATTAAAATGTGCTTTAGCGGAAAGTTTAGTCAAGCAGAAGTATATGGTAAGGTAGTTGGTAAAGGTGGATTTGTTGCATACTTAGACACAAATGATGTTAAAGGAACAATAGATAAGATGGAAGAGGGAGATAAAGAATGTGAAAAAATTTATGACGCATTCATTTATCAAATCACAAAATCTGTTGGAGAAATGGCAGCTGCATTAAAAGGTAAGGTTGATCAAATTGTCCTTACTGGGGGTATTGCGTATTCACCAACATTAGTACCTGATTTAAAAGCAAATATAGAGTGGATCGCTCCAGTTACTGTTTATCCAGGAGAAGATGAATTGTTAGCTTTGGCACAAGGTGCTATTAGAGTTTTAAATGGAGAAGAAAAAGCTAAAATTTACTAGGATAAACAATGAGAGTGTGAATGCACTCTCATTTTTTAATTTTACATTTGATAAGGAGTGGAATTATGAGAACGACAATAAATTCAGAGAATAAGTTAACAATGTTGTCACAAATGTCAAATGACGCAAAATTCCAAGTTCTAGAATATGATAAGCTTGAGGGTGCTTTAGATGTTCAAACTGCATTTGGGATAAATATTATGAATAACACTGGAATTAAACTTAAACAAGTGAGAATAATACTTGAAGATAGTTCAGTAAAACTAGAATCAGGAGCCTTAAGTTATATGAAGGGTGATATAAATATAAAAAATAAAACTGGTGGAGTTATTGGGTTAGGAAAGAAATTTATAAACAGTAAGCTTACTGGAGAAAAAATGTTCAAGCCAACCTATGAGGGAACTGGAGAAATATTTTTAGAGCCTTCCTTTGGAAATTTTGCCTTAATTGAATTAGAGGATGAGGAAATAATTGTAGATGATGGACTTTTTTATGCCTGCGAAGAAGAGGTAGAGGTTGGTTCATCAATGCAAAAAAGCATATCTTCCATGATGTTTGGAAATGAGGGTCTGTTTCAAACTAAGATTTTAGGAAGTGGAATTGTTGTATTAGAATTACCTGTTCCAGAATCAGAGGTTTTTAAGTGTAAATTATTTAATGACACTATAAGAGTTGATGGGAATTTAGTTGTTTTACGAACAAGTAATGTTAAATTCACTGTAGAAAAATCATCCTCTATAATTGGAAGTACAACTAATGGAGAGGGATTATTGAATGTGTATTCAGGGACAGGAGAAGTGTGGCTATTACCGACTAAGAGCATATATAGCGATATTAAAGCTATGGGGCTTGAACAAATGAGAAATCCTGAAGGAAAGAGCAATACAGAAGTTTAGAGAAAAATAATTAAGTGAGGAGTCTCTTAAAATGAATAAGGATTTTACTATAGATGCAATCATTACAGATAATATGGTATTGCAAAGAAATGAAGTTGCAATTATTTCTGGTAATGCAGTAAGTGGTATAGAAGTAGAATTGGATTTTTGTGGACAGTATAAGAAGGTAAGGTCTAACAATGGGAGATGGGAGATTTTCTTAGCACCTATGAAGGCTGGCGGACCATATACCATGGTGGTAAAAACAAAAGATATAGAAAAAATGATTGATAATATTTTAATAGGTGATGTATACATTGCAGCAGGTCAATCAAATATTCAGTTTATGCTAAAGGATTCATTAGGTGGAGATGAAGAAATTGAAAAATCTGATTATCCTTACATAAGATATTATGATGTTCCTAAAATTGAATATGAGGATGAAAAAGAAACAATACCTAATTTAGATGAAGGACAGTGGACAATATGCAATCCAAACACTTCCGAAGAATATTCCGCAATAGCATATTATTTTGCTAAATCAATACATAGAAACACTAATATTCCAATAGGAATAATTGGATGTAATAGCGGGGGGACCTCTATAGCGTGTTGGATGGATCAAGAGTATTTAGTTAGGAATGAAAAGATAAAAGAAGTATATTGGGATAAATATAATTCAGTAATAGCTAATTTAACTCAAGAAGAAGAAAATAAGAGGAATAAGGAATATGAAAAAATATTCAATGTGTATCAAAAAAAATTAGAAGAGTATACAAAAGAAAATCCGAATATGACACTGGGAGACGTAAAAAAGCAAGTTGGACATACACCGTGGCCACCACCAATAGGAAGGAAAGCATTTTTACGTCCTTGTGGATTATATAGTACTATGTTTAAGAAGATTAACAAATTTAAAGTAAAAGCAGTAATATGGTATCAAGGAGAAGAGGATACCCAAAACAGTGGTTTATATAAAGAATTACTAGAATTATTAATTGAAAATTGGAGACGGGATTTGGTAAACAATAATTTACCATTTATTATCGTACAATTACCTTCTTATGAAGATGATAAACCAAATAAGGATTGGGCAGTTGTAAGGAATGCTCAATTATTAGTTGCTAAAAATGATGAAAGTAGTGATATTGTTATTTCATTTGATTGTGGAGAAAGATATAACATACATCCAATTAATAAAAAAGATGTTGGTGAGAGGGTAGCCTTACTTGTTCGCGAAAAGTTTTATAATGAAAATGTAAATGGACATTCACCAATATATAAAGAAATAAAGGTTGATAAGGGAAAAATAATTATTTCGTTTGATAATGTAAAGGAAAATGAACTTATTGTAAAAGATGGTGGAGAGTTAGAGGGTTTTAAAATTTCAGAAGATGGAGAAAAATTTATTGCAGCAGTTGCTGAAATTAAGTGCAATAAGGTAATTATAAAAAATGATTTTGGAAATAAGCTAAAAATAGTAAGATATGCATGGTTTAATTATGGTAATATAAATCTATATGGAGTGAACGGATTGCCTGCTAGCCCCTTTCAAATTGAGCTATAGAAATTAAGGCTTAATAATCTATTGAAATCTGATGTCTAAATTAATATAATTAGAAGTGGTAATGGTTTAAGGTTGATGTGAAAATTAGCATCACTGGACTTCTAAACCATTTTTTTGAGAAGAGGTGAAGAAATGCATAGTAATAATTCGAAAATTAAAAGTGATGAAGTAGAATTGTTTTTTAACGCAATATTGAAACTTGAAAGTATAGAGGATTGTTATAAGTTTTTTGAAGATGTGGCGACTATAAATGAAGTAAAGGCATTGTCTCAAAGAATTCATGTAGCTAGATTGTTAAGTGAAAAGAAAACATATACAGAAATAGGAGAAATAACTGGAGCTAGCACTGCTACCATAAGTAGAATAAATAGATGCTTAAATTATGGAAGTGATGGATATAAGCTAGTTCTTGAAAGATTAAAAGAAATATAAAGTTGAAATAAATGTAGTTGCAGTTTATAATAACGTATAGAAAAAAACACCAAATAATATTAATGTAGTGAGGTACAAAATATGATTAGAATGTTCGGAACCGATGGAGTTAGAGGTATAGCTAATATGGAGTTAACTGCAAATCTTGCATATAATTTAGGAAGAGCTGGAGCTTTTGTTCTAACTGAAGGTGCCCATAAGCCAAAGATATTAGTAGGGAAAGATACAAGGATTTCAGGAGATATGCTAGAGTCAGCTTTAGTTGCAGGAATATTATCGGTAGGAGCTGAAGCTGTAATACTTGGAGTAGTTCCAACACCAGCAGTTGCACATTTAACAAGAAAGTATAATGCTGATGCTGGTATTATGATATCTGCTTCTCATAACCCTGTTGAATATAATGGAATTAAATTTTTTGATGAAAAAGGCTATAAGCTTTCAGATGAATTAGAAGATCAAATTCAAAGCGTAATTGAAGGAGACTTTTATGGAGTCCCAAGTCCAGTTGGGACAGGTATAGGAAGGCAAGTAGTAGAGATAGGCGCTTTAGATGAATATATAGATTTTGCAAAAGGCACTACAGCTACTAATTTAGAAGGAATGAAAATTGCCTTAGATTGTGCTAATGGTTCAGCTTATGAAGCGGCTGTAAGAGGCTTCAGAGAACTGAATGCAGAGATTTACGTAATAAATGATAATCCAGATGGTACAAATATAAATGAAAAATGTGGTTCAACCCATCCGGAAGAACTAATGGATTACGTTGTTAGAAAAGGCTGTGATATGGGATTTGCCTTCGATGGAGATGCAGATAGGTGTCTTGCAGTTGATGAAAAAGGAAATCTAATAAATGGAGATTTTATCCTAACAATATGTGCAAAACATTTAAAAGAAATAAATAGATTAAAGGATGATACTGTAGTTGTAACTGTAATGAGTAATCTCGGGCTAGATATAGCTTGTCAAGGATTAGAGATTAATGCTCTAAAGACTAGGGTAGGAGATAGGTATGTTCTTGAAGAAATGATCAAAGGAAAATATGTTTTAGGTGGAGAACAATCTGGTCATATTATATTCTTAGATTATAATACAACAGGGGACGGACTGGTTACAGCTCTTCAAATTGCATCTATAGTTAAGAAACAGAAAAAGACTCTAAGTGAATTATGTTCTATTATGACCAATTTACCACAGGTGCTAGCAAATGCAGTTGTACCAAATGATAAGAAGAATATATACTTAGAGGATGAAGAAATAAAAGAAGAGATAAAAAGAATAGAGAGAAAATTACAAGGAAAGGGTAGAGTTTTAATTAGACCTTCAGGTACAGAGCCGCTGGTAAGGGTTATGCTAGAGGGAGAAAATCAAGAGGAGCTTAATAAAATGGCTCACAATCTTGCAGATATGATAGTTCAAAAATGTAGATAGACTAAATAGAAGAAACGCTGATTTAATTTGGCGTTTCTTTTTATATCTTGTTCTAATATAACTGAGAATTATATCAGTTAATTGAGACAATAATAAAAAGTATTGGATCCTATAACATTATGTTTTTAGTGCAATAAATTGAAAAAGTATAAAATTGGAGAATAAAAATAAAGTAATTTTAGGTTAAAATTAAATATAGCTGCAGTTATATATAAATAGGTAGTATTATGTAATAACAATATTAGAATGTTTCTAATATTTAGTGTTATACTTTAATTGAATAATTATATGTAGAAAGGATGTATAACTGTGTTTTTAGATTATAGTAATGGATCAAAACCTTTATGGAGTCAAGTTGCAAGTATATTAAAAGAGATGATAAAGAACAATGAATTTAAGGTTGGAGAAATTTTGCCATCGGAGATGAAATTAATAAATGAGTTTGGAGTATCAAGAATAACAATGCGGCAAGCATTAGGTTATTTAGTCGAAGAAGGATATATAATTAGAAGAAGAGGAAAAGGTACAGTTGTAATAAAGAGAGAAGATGTTTCAACTTCAATGAAATCTTCATTTACACAATTAGAAGAAAAAGGTGAAAAAATTAAAAAAACATTATTAGAGGTAGATGTAGTTGAACCGTCAAAAGATATTTTAGAGTTGTTTAATATAGATAAGTCAACAAATTTAATAATGATGAAAAGAATTATAGAAGTAAATGGAAAAATAGTTGGTGTATTTAAAAGTTTTATTAATCCTAATATACCAGTAACTATTAAGGATGACTTTACGAAATCATTTTATAAATTGCTAGAATCTAAAGGTTATCCAATAACTAAAGGAAGGGAAGAAATAACTGCAACAATTTCAAATGAGGAAGATAAGAAGATATTTAAGCTGAATGAAGTAACCGCTATAATAACTAGAAAAAAGTATGGGTTTTCAAATGATATTCCAGTTGAGCTAACATATACAAGATATCTTGCTGAAGGTTATGTGATAACAGTAGATTTGAATTAAATACTATAAATATAAATGCACTATAAATATGGTGTATTTTTTTTATAGAAAAATATTGACAGGATACAAAAGATATATTATTATAATGTTATAACAAATAAGCGCGCTTAGTTATTCAAAATGACAGGTAAATTAGAATAAATATATGGGGGGAAAAATAATGAATAAATTTCAAAAATTTTTAGAAGATAAGTTAATGCCTATAGCAGCATATCTTAATACAAATAAAGTTGTAGGTTCTTTAAAAGATGGTATGATGGCAATATTACCTTTAATGCTATTTGGTTCTTTCGTGCTAATCCTTGGAAATATACCTTATTTAAATACAGTAGCACCTGAATTTGTAGGTAAAATACAACATTTTTTTTCACAAGGTACACCCGCTACATTAGGATTAATAGGCCTTGCAGCACTTATTTCAATATCATATAACTATGCCAAAAGACTAGAAATAAGCGAAATTGCAGGTATACTTACAGCAGTTTGTTCTTTAATAATAATGACAAATTTCACAATAACAACTAATGGTATTTTAAATGGACAAGAAGTACAAGGCCTAACTGTTTCAAATGTTATTCCTGCTAATCTTTTAGGTGCAGAAGGAATGTTTACAGCAATGATTATTTCTTTTGTAGCAATTAGATTATTAGCATTTTTTATTAGCAAAAAGTGGACAATCAAAATGCCAGAATCAGTTCCTAAAAATGCATCGGAGTCATTTGCTAGTTTAATTCCTATGTTTTTAGTTTTTATTTTATTCTTGGTATTCAGAAATATTTTAGAATTGACGTCATTCGGTACATTGCAAAATGCAATTTATACATTAATAACTAAACCGTTAACAAGTTTGGCAAACTATTCAATTTCTATAATAATTTTAACATTTATTCAACAAATATTGTGGTTTTTCGGAATACATGGAACTCAAATTGTTATGTCAGTTTGGGGACCAATTGAGACAACAATGACACTAGCTAATTTAACTGCTTTTCAAACAGGATTGGATTTGCCATATATTGCGACTCAAACTTTCAGAGAAGTTTATGGGGTTGGTGGGGCACAAGGTATCTTATGTGCAATAACAGCAGGATTTATAGTTATGAAATCAAGACAAGCTAAGGCTATAAATAATCTTTCAATAGCACCTGCAATGTTTAATATACAAGAACCATATACATTTGGAATGCCAGCATTTATGAATCCAATATTGCTTATTCCTTTTGTAATAATTCCAGTTATACAAATAGGTTTAGCTTATTTCTTATGTGCAATAAAATTTGCACCAATACCAGTACTACCAGTTCCTTGGACAACACCTATATTTATTAGTGGTCTAATATCAACAAACTTTAACGTAATGGGTGTAGCAACTCAAGTAATATTATTTGCTGTTGGAATGGTAATATGGATCCCATTTTTGAAGATTTTAGATAATAAACATTTAAGTGATGAAAAAATTCAAAGTCTTTAGATTTTAAAAAACAGAAGATAGATACTATTGTATGAAGGCATAGTATCTATCTTAATAAATAAGGAGATGAAAATAATGAGAACTTATACTATACCAAAAACGTTCACATTAGGAGCAGCAGTATGGGCTCAAGGAACTGAAGGCGCTTACAATGAAGATGAAAAGTCGTTAACTGTTATGGAACAGTTTGCTTTGGATGAACCCAATAGAATGCAAGGTGGAATAGGACCTTTTGAGACTTTAAATTGGTATCATGATTACAAAAAATATGTTGATATAATGTCTGAAATGGGTTTAGAATCTTTTAGAACATCCATAACATGGGCAAGATTAATACCAGATGGTGAAAATGTAAATGAGAAAGCAATAGAATTCTATAGGAATTACTTTAAATATATAAAAGGAAAAGGCATAAAATTGTGGGTAGTATTATACTGGTTTGATATGCCTGTTTATTTAGAAAATATAGGAGGGTTTTCAAATAGGAAAGTAGTAGATAGTTTTGTTAGGTATTCTAAAAAGGCTATTGAGTTATTTAATGAGTATGTAGATATATTCTATGTTTATAATGAGCCTGGGGTAGACTTAATGTTCAAATATCAAGAGGAAATGTGTTATCCAAATGAGGTAGACTTTGATAAGTCTTGTCAAGCTCAATACAATATGATAGTTGCACATGGAATGGTTGTAAATGAGTTTAAGAAGTTAGGGTTAAATAATTGTAAGATAGGCTCAGTTGTAGATGTAAAATATATTTATCCAAGAAGTAAGAATATATTTGATTTGAAAGCTAAAAGATATTTTGAAATTCTTCAAGAGGAAGCATGGTTATACCCTCTTATACTTGGAAAGTTTAGTGATGAATTATTTCAAATATATAAGGAGCATAAAATTAACATTGATATGGAAGATGGAGATTTAGAAATAATTCAAAATAATACTATTTCAGTTTTAGGAATTAACAATTATTTTCCTGAAAGAGTAAAAGCAAAAGAAAGTATTCCAAATCCGAATGCTCCATTAACTATGCATACTTTCTATGACAATCATATTATGCATGGAAGAAGAATGAATCTATTTAGAGGTTGGGAAATATATCCGCAATCTATATATGATACATTAATGAAAATAAAAGAAAAATATAATAACATAGAATGTTATATAACAGAAAATGGAATGGGTGTACAAGAAGAAGAAAGATTTAGAGGGAAAGATGGAGTAATTCAAGATGATTATAGAATTGAATATGTTACTGAACATTTAGAGTCATGCATTAAGGCTTTAAATGATGGAAGTAACTTAAAAGGGTATCATATGTGGTCATTTATTGACTTATGGTCACCGAGTAATCAATTTTTAAATTGTTACGGATTTGTTGAATATAATTTAATAACAAAGGAATCTAAATTAAAGAAGAGTGCATCGTGGTATAAAGAATTGATAATAACAAGGAGTCTAAAGTGTACAGACTAAAATTTTCTAAGAATTCTTTATGGGAAGGAGCTACCTGGGCTACTGGCGTAGAGGGAAGCAGAGACACGAATAGATATGGTTTTTATAGAGAGAGTTAAAAAAATAAAGAAATGAAGATTAAAAAATCAGGAAAGTGGTTTGCGGAGATTTGTAAATCTGGATAGTTACGGATAGAAAAATGATAAAGTAAGTTAATTGAATCCATATATCAAGGAGGAGACATAGTGTTCAATAACGGAATTGGAATAGAATTTAATTTTAATACAAGGGAATTCATTTATGGGACAAACAATTTTGGTCCAATTACAGAAAAAAGAAAATTAGATGATATAAGGAAAAGTCTTAAAAATCCTAATTGTAATGGGCCAGAAATTGTATATAGTATAGCAATGGATGTAGGCTTAAAAGAAGATAGAGAAGATTTAATAAATAGAAATTTATTATATGGTGCTTGTATCTATTCTAATGGGATGATGGATGATGAGCCTGTTAGATCTCAAGGGCATATTCATGCTATATCAAGCTCCTGTAATTACTCTACAGGAGAACTATATGAAATATGGCATGGAAAAGCAATTATATTTATGCAAGAAAGTGCTAAAGATAATCCCGGTAGAGTTTTTGTGGTAGAGGCTGAAGAAGGCGATGTGGTTTTTGTACCACCTGGTTGGGCACACTACACAGTGAACGCAAGCCCAGAAAATTATATGATATTTGGAGCATGGTGCGTTAGAGATTATGGATTCGACTATGTAGATGTAAGAGCTCATAATGGTTTATCATATTTTCCAATAGTTAAAAATGGAAAGATAGAGTTTGAAAAGAATCCTAAATATTCAGAATGTAAATTAGAAATTAAAAAAGCAAGAAAGTATGAAGAGCTTAAATTAGATTATACAAAATCAATATATACTCAATATAGAGAAAATAGAACTAAATTTGATTTTGTTACAAATCCGTTTAAGTATAAAGAGATTTGGGAAAAATTTATCCCTTAATTATAGGAGGCGTTCGTATGGAAATTAGAGAACCGAAATATACACATGACTTTTTTAATGGTGTAATTAATGGGGAAAATGTGGAATCTTATAAAAAAACATATAAAGATATTAGCTTTGCATATGCGGATGTTGATAAAGGATTAGCACTAGATACTGAGATGTACGAAGTCTATTTCTTTAATTGTGGTGGAGAAAACACTCTACTTTGGGGATTAACAATATTACATCCTATTACTGTAAATGAAGAATGTAACCTTACTAGGGGGCATTTTCACTTAGATAGAACTGAACCTGAACTGTACTTTGGATTAGGTGGACAAGGCTTACTTATGTATATGGACGAAGATGGGAATAGTTTTTGTGAAAAAGTATTTAAAGGCTCTGTTCATTATATTCATGGAAATTATGCACATAGATTAATAAATACTGGTGATATAGATTTTAAAGTAGGGGCTTGTTGGAGAGATGTAGCTGGACATGATTATAAAGCAATAGAGAATAAGCCTTTCCCTAAAAGAGTATATAAAATTAATAATGAAACAATATTTAGAGATTAAAGGGAGGTATTTAAATGGCTTTTAAATATGATAAGCAACCCCATGTAGAAGTTAAGGGATATAATAATGACCATGATTGGAATGGATATGATGATATTGTTTCACAAATAAAATCAAAGTTAGATACTATATCATCAGAAAAGAAGATAGTGGCAATTGATTTCTACCCAGGGATCAGAACAGAAGAAATTAAATCTGGTATAGTAGATAGATTAAACACTGAGTTATCAGTATATACGGATGAAGAAATTTTTGAAGATATAAGTACTGTAGAAGATAGAATTAAAGACGATGTGACTGAGGATAGAGTTTTTGGAAAAATTTCTTTGGATACCCTTGAAGATTTTATTAATTTGGATAGCCTAAGTAAGACTAAAGAAAAAATAAATAACGCTAAAGGGATTGTTGTAGTATATGGTGTAGGTATAAATTTATTAGTTGAACCTGATATATACATATTTGCAGACCTAGCAAGATGGGAAATTCAACAAAGATATAGATCGGGAAATATTCCAAATTGGAAAGGCAAAAACTATAATGAAGATCCTTTAAGAAAATTAAAAAGAGGATATTTCTTTGAATGGAGAGTAGCTGATAGATATAAGAAGCGTAGATTTGATAAATTTGATTATATACTTGATACAAATTTAAAAAATAAGCCTAAAATGATTACAGGTGAAGCTTTTAGAGCAGGGTTGAAAGTGACTGCAAACAGACCATTTAGAGTCGTTCCGTTCTTTGATCCAGGGTTATGGGGAGGGCAATGGATGAAAGAAGTCTGTGACCTAGATAGAAATATGGAAAACTATGCATGGTGTTTTGACTGCGTTCCGGAAGAAAATTCTCTTTTGCTTAAAGTCGGAAATACTGTAGTAGAAGTTCCATCAATTGATGTAGTACTAACTCATCCTAGAGAACTATTAGGCGAAAAGGTGTATGCCAGATTTGGAGCGGACTTTCCAATAAGATTTGATCTTTTAGATACAATGGGCGGACAAAACTTATCCCTTCAAGTACATCCAGTTGTAGAGTATGCACAAGAAAAGTTTGGGTTACACTATACCCAAGAAGAATCTTATTACCTTCTAGATGTAAAGAAAGACAAAGATGCTTTTGTATATCTTGGCGTAAAAGATGGAATCACAAAAGAAAAATTCTTTTGTGCCTTAAGAAAAGCTCAGGATGGTAAAGGCAACTTTAATCCAGAAGAATATTCAAATAAAATACAAGCTAAGAAACATGATCACTTCTTAATACCCCCTGGAACAGTTCACTGTTCTGGAGCGGATACTATGGTTTTGGAGATATCAGCAACTCCAAACTTATTTACATTTAAGCTTTGGGATTGGTCAAGACTTGGTATGGATGGAAAACCAAGACCAATTAATATAGCTCATGGTGAAGAGGTAGTTCAATTTGATAGAGATACCAAATGGACTATGAAAAACCTTGTTAATAGAGTTGAAGTTATAGATGAGGGGGATGGCTGGATTGAAGAAAGAACTGGTCTTCATGAAAAGGAGTTTATAGAAACTAGAAGACATTGGTTTACTAAGACAGTATTGCACAATACGAATGATGGTGTAAATGTATTAAATTTAGTAGAAGGAGACCAAGCTATTGTAGAATCTCCTACAAGTGCATTTGAACCTTTTATAGTGAATTATGCAGAAACATTTATAATTCCAGCATCTATTGTTGAATATACAATTAGTCCTTACGGTGATTCTGTAGGCAAAAAAATAGCTACAGTAAAAGCCTATGTAAGGAATTAATATTACCTCTAGTTAATGATAAAGGCTACCATGATATTTATGGTAGCCTTTAAGTATGTATAAAGGGGCAGAGAATGGATAAAATAAAAATTGTGTTTTTTTTGATATAGATGCAACGTTGATTGGTTATAAAAATCGATTAAATGTGTTAAGACATGGAAATTTAGACTCATGTGATTTATCATAGAAATAAATGTTTTAAGGGTAGTGGAGTCAAGAAGTAATCAAATATCTAAATATACATAATATTAATGATATTTTATTTTGATATAACTGATAGTTATACTACTCATAACTAATATGTATTTCCGTTATCATAGATAATAAGGTAGAATTATATAATAGTAAAGTTTTACTTATAAGAAAATAAAGAAAAAGTTTATAACAATAAACTCTTAAAAGTAAGAATAGATTGTTGACATTATATGATTATGATAGTAAAATCTTAAATAAAGCAAAACTAAATAATTCCTGAAATTTATAGAAATGCCAAGATGGAGAAGGTTATTTAACGTTAAGAGCTTAAGAGAGTCAGTGGTTGGTGCAAACTGATGTTTTTAGTTGAATAGATATCATTCCTAAGCAGAATCCAGAAAGCTCTAATAAAGTTAGTAAGCGATATCCGGTGAGCATCCGTTATATGCAAGGGTTTGTTGGAATCTAGTGATATTATATTTAGGCGGAGTATTATCCCACTTTTTATGGTGTATTTATCATTAAAGGTGGTTTTTTTATACCTTATAGGGGAAAGTACAAATTTAAGTGTTATTTAATATTAAGGAGGGGTAGAGATGGAACAAAAACATGTGTTGTCAGTTCTTGTAAAAAACTCGTCAGGTGTATTAAGTAGAGTATCGGGTCTATTCTCAAGAAGAGGTTATAACATTGACAGTTTAACAGTAGGAAGAACTGAAAATGCAAAAATATCAAGAATGACCATAACTTTAACGGGTGATAGTGATGTTCTAGAACAAGTTAAAAAGCAATTAAATAAGCTTGAGGACGTAATTAAGGTAATTGATCTTAAGGCTAATAATTCAGTATATAGAGAGTTAGTACTAATAAAGGTTAATGCTAAAGCTGAAAAAAGGGCAGATATAAATGAAATCGTAAATATATTCAGATGTAAAATTATTGATTTATCTATAGATACTTTAACTATTGAACTTACTGGGGATCAAAGTAAAATATGCGCACTGGTAAAATTGTTGGAAGCATACGGAATAAAAGAGATGGTAAGAACGGGAGTTGCAGCACTTGAAAGAGGAGATAAGACTATAGTAAGTTATGACGATTATAGAGAAGAAATATAGTTTATAAAGTTTATAAAGTTTATAAAGGGGGGCATTATGGAGAATAGGAATGTAAGCATTTTTGACTCAACATTAAGAGATGGTGCACAGGGGCAAGGAATCTCCTTTTCATTAGAAGACAAACTAAAAATAGTTAAAGTCTTAGATGATATAGGTGTTAGTTATATAGAAGCAGGAAATCCAGGCTCTAACCCAAAAGATATGGAATTCTTTAAAAGAATTAAGGATATTAAGCTCAAAAAAGCAAAAATAGCAGCATTCGGCTCTACAAGACGACCAGGAACAGATCCAGCTCAGGATAAGAATCTGCAAAATTTATTAGAGGCAGATACAGAGGTCACAGTAATATTTGGAAAGTCATGGGATTTTCAAGTTGCAGATATATTAAGAACTTCTCTTGAAGAAAACTTAAATATGATAAGTGATACAATAAAATATTTAGTAAAAAACAAAAAAGAGGTAATATTTGATGCGGAGCATTTTTTTGATGGATATAAGGATAATAAGGACTATGCTTTAGAATCAATAAAGAGAGCAAAGAGTGCTGGAGCAAATGTTATTGTTTTATGTGATACAAATGGGGGAACACTACCTAGCGAAATTAAAGAAATAGTAGAGGATGTTATAGAAAAAGTAGGGGGAAATATTGGAATACATTGTCATGATGATATGGGTATGGCAGTAGCTAGTTCCATTGTGGCAGCACAAGCTGGGGCAAATCACATTCAAGGAACTTTTATAGGTATAGGAGAAAGATGTGGTAATGCAAATTTAAGCACCATAATACCAACTTTAAAATTAAAGCTAGGATACAACACTATAGAAGATAAAAATATTTCAAGATTAACCAGTGTTGCAAGATTTATAGCTGAGATCTCAAATATAACGTTAAGAGATGAATCCCCTTACGTAGGAAGTGCAGCCTTTGCCCATAAAGGGGGAATGCATATTGATGCTATTTGCAAGGCACCAAAGGCCTATGAACATATTGCTCCAGAGCTTGTGGGCAATAACAGAAGGTTTTTAATATCTGAAGTTAGTGGTAAAAGTACAATATTTTCACAAGTAAAAAAAATATTTCCTAATATATCTAAAGAAAGTGAAGATATACAAAAAATCACTGATAGACTAAAGGAACTAGAGTATGAAGGATATCAATTTGAAGGTGCAGAAGGAACTGTTGAATTAGTTATGAGAAAGATTGTAGATAAATATAAACCTTTCTTTAAGCTAAACCATTTTAAGGCTTTTGCAGAACAACCTTCAAGTGCTGGAGAGTTTAGTTCATCAGTAATGATTAATATAACTGTTGATGGAAAGGAAGAAATGAGTGCAGCAGAAGGAAATGGCCCTGTAAATGCACTGGATAAGGCACTTAGAAAGGCTTTGGAAGTTTTCTATCCTCAACTAAATGATGTAAGGCTTGTGGATTATAAGGTTAGAGTTTTAGATTCAGAAAGTGCTACAAGTTCGAAGGTTAGAGTTTTAATAGAATCTACGGATGGAGTGCAAAACTGGAGTACAGTTGGAGTATCTAGGGATATTATCCAAGCCAGTTGGATCGCTTTAGTAGACTCTATAGAATATAAATTAATAAAAGATAGTGAAAAAACAAAATTTTAAGGAGATGAGTAATAAAATGGGTATGACAATGACACAAAAAATATTAGCAGCTCATGCTGGATTAGAAAGCGTAAAAGCTGGACAATTAATTGAAGCTAAACTTGACTTGGTATTAGGGAATGATATTACAACACCTGTAGCAGTAACTGAATTTAAGAAGTTTGGGTTAGATAAGGTATTTAATAAAGAAAAAATTGCTATAGTACCTGATCACTTTACACCAAATAAGGATATAAAAGCAGCAGAACAAGTAAAATACATTAGAGAATTTGCTAATGAAAAAGAAATAGTTAACTTCTTTGAACTAGGAGAAATGGGAATAGAACATTGTCTTATTCCTGAAAAGGGATTAGCTGTTGCTGGAGATGCAGTTATAGGAGCAGATTCACATACTTGTACCTATGGAGCTCTTGGAGCTTTTTCAACAGGAGTTGGTTCAACTGATATGGCAGCTGGTATGGCTACCGGAGAATGCTGGTTTAAAGTACCTTCAGCTCTTAAGTTTGTACTTAAGGGAAAACCTGCAAAATGGGTCAGTGGTAAGGATATAATCTTACATATCATAGGAATGATTGGTGTTGATGGAGCATTATATAAATCAATGGAATTTGTAGGAGATGGACTAAATTATCTTCCTATGGACGATAGATTTACAATGGCTAATATGGCAATAGAAGCTGGTGCAAAGAATGGTATCTTCCCAGTGGATGAAAAGACAGAAGAATATTTAAAAGAACATGCACAAAGAGAATGGAAAAAGTATGAAGCAGATGCAGATGCAGAGTATGATAAAGTTTATGAAATAGATTTAAGCACATTAAGACCAACTGTAGCATTCCCACATTTACCTGATAACACAAGAACAATAGATAATGTTGGTGAAATTACAATTGATCAAGTTGTTATAGGATCTTGTACTAATGGTAGAATAACAGATTTAAGAATAGCAAGAGACATCCTAAAAGGTAAGAAAGTTAAGAAGGGAATTAGATGCATTTTCTTCCCAGGAACTCAAAAGATTTATCTTCAAGCATTAGAAGAAGGAATCATTAAGGATTTAATAGTAGCAGGAGCTATTGTTTCAACTCCAACTTGTGGGCCATGTTTAGGTGGACATATGGGTATATTAGCTGATGGAGAAAGAGCTGTATCAACAACTAACAGAAATTTCGTTGGAAGAATGGGACACGTTGGGTCAGAAGTGTACTTAGCAAGTCCAGCAGTTGCAGCGGCTTCAGCATTAACAGGAAAAATAACAGATCCAGAGTTAGTTTAAGGGGGATATGAATAATGAAAGTAACAGGAAAAGTTTTTAAATACGGAAATAATGTAGACACGGATGTAATAATTCCAGCTAGATACTTGAATACATCAAATCATAAAGAACTTGCAGCTCACGCTATGGAAGATATAGATCTTGATTTTGTAAAGAATGTTAGACCTGGTGATATAATAGTAGCAAATAAAAATTTTGGATGTGGTTCTTCAAGAGAACATGCTCCAATAGTTATAAAAGAATCAGGAATTAGCTGTGTTATAGCGACAACTTTTGCTAGAATTTTTTACAGAAATGCGATCAATATAGGTTTGCCAATACTTGAATGCGAAGCAGCTGTTAAGGCAATAGAAGCTGGTGACCAAGTGGAAATTGATTTTTCAACTGGTATTATAAAAAATCTTTCAAAAGATGAAAGCTATCAAGGGGAAGCATTCCCAGCCTTCATGCAAAAAATCATTGATAATAATGGGTTAATTGGATATATAAAAAGTAAAAAATAGTTTTTAATAGTTTAAAATAAAATGGAGGTCATGTAATGAAATACAATATAGCAGTAATTGCTGGAGATGGAATAGGACCTGAAGTTGTTCAGGAAACAGTTAAGGTACTTAATTTAGTAGGAGAAAAGTTTGGACATAGATTTGACTACCAATATCTTTTAGCAGGTGGTTGTGCAATAGATAAACTAGGAACACCACTTCCTGAGGAAACATTAGAGATTTGTAGAAAAAGCGATGCAGTTTTACTTGGAGCTGTAGGCGGCCCTAAATGGGATGATCCAACTGCAAAAATTAGACCAGAGCAAGCTCTTTTAGGATTAAGAGGTGCACTTGGACTTTATTGCAACTTAAGACCAGCTGTACTATATGCTCCATTAAAGGATGCATCACCACTTAAGGAAAGTATTATAGCAAATGGAATTGATGTTCTTGTTGTAAGAGAATTAACAGGTGGTATCTACTTTGGTGAAAGAGGATTAACTACTGATAATGGAATTCCAGCGGCTTATGATACTGAAAAGTATAATGAAGAAGAAGTTAGAAGAATTGCAAAAATTGGTTTTGAGTCAGCAATGAAAAGAGGTAAAAAGATTACTTCAGTAGATAAGGCTAATATACTTGAAAGTTCAAGATTGTGGAGAAGAGTTGTCGAGGAAGTAGCTACTGGTTATCCAGAAGTTGAATTAAGTCACTTATATATAGATAATGCTGCAATGCAAATGGTTAAGGATCCAACACAATTTGATGTAATAGTTACTTCAAATTTATTCGGAGATATATTATCAGATGAAGCAAGCATGGTAACAGGTTCAATTGGTATGTTACCATCAGCATCATTAGGAGAAAATAGCTTTGGTATGTATGAACCAATCCATGGAAGTGCTCCTGATATAGCAGGAAAAGGAATAGCAAATCCTCTTGCAACTATTTTATCAGGCGCAATGATGCTTAGAAATAGCTTTAAATTAGAAGATGAAGCTCAAGTAATAGAAAAGGCTGTTCTAGGAGTATTAGAAGATGGGTATAGAACAGGAGATATAATGAGTGAAGGCATGAAACTTGTTGGAACAACAGAAATTGGAAAGTTAGTAATGGAAAAAATAGAAAAGGGGATGTAAGTTATGAGAAGTGACGCTATAAAAAAAGGTCCTGAAAGAGCACCCCATAGATCACTACTCAAAGCTACCGGTCTTACTGATGAAGAAATAGATAGACCGCTAATTGGAGTAGTAACATCACAAAATGATATAATTCCAGGGCATATTAATCTAGGGCAAATAGTTGAAGGTGTTAAGAAAGGCATACTTATGGCAGGGGGGACACCATTAGTATTCCCAACCATAGGAGTATGTGATGGTATAGCAATGGGCCATGAAGGAATGAGATATTCTCTAGTAACTAGAGAACTTATCGCAGATTCAATTGAATGTGTAGCAATGGCACATGCTTTCGATGCTTTAGTTTTTATACCAAATTGTGATAAAATCGTACCTGGTATGATGATGGCTGCATTAAGACTTAATATTCCATCAGTATTAGTTAGTGGAGGTGCAATGCTTCCAGGCAGGGTTAAGGGAAAAGATGTTTCTTTAACAACTGTTTTTGAAGGTGTTGGAGCTTTTGAAAATGGAACAATGCTGGAAGCTGATCTTAAGGACTTAGAAGATAATGCATGTCCAACTTGTGGATCATGTTCAGGAATGTTTACTGCAAACTCAATGAACTGTTTAGCAGAAGCTTTAGGGCTTGCACTACCAGGTAATGGAACAATACCTGCAGTTTATTCTGAAAGAATAAGACTTGCAAAACATGCTGGTATGGCTGTTATGAATCTTTTGGAAAAGGACATAAAACCTAGGGATATAGTAACTAGAAATTCTATAGAAAATGCTTTATCTGTAGAGATGGCATTAGGGTGTTCTACAAATTCAGTTTTACATTTAACAGCTATAGCAAATGAAGCTAAGTTACCAATAAATCTTGATATTATTAATGAAGTTGCAGCTAGAGTTCCTAACCTTTGTCGGTTAGCACCAGCATCACAAACTCATATAATAGATTTGTATTATGCAGGAGGTATTCAAGCGGTAATTAATGAACTTTCAAAGAAGGATTTTATTCATCTTGATTGCATAACTGCTACAGGTAAAACTCAAGGAGAAAATATAGAAGGCAAGAATGTTTTAGATTATAATGTTGTTATGCCAATAGATAAGCCATATAGCAAAACTGGTGGTATAGCAGTTCTTAGAGGTAATCTTGCAGTAGATGGAGCAGTTGTAAAGAAATCAGCAGTGGCACCTGAAATGCATCAACATAAAGGACCTGCTAAGGTATTTGATTCTGAGGAAGATTGTATTGCAGCTATTAAAGGGAAGAAAATAGTAGCTGGAGATGTTATTGTAATCAGATATGAAGGACCAAAGGGTGGCCCTGGAATGAGAGAAATGTTGTCACCTACATCAGCAATTGCTGGAATGGGACTTGATAGATCAGTTGCTCTTATAACTGATGGAAGATTTAGTGGAGCTACAAAGGGAGCTTCGATAGGTCATGTATCACCAGAAGCTGCTGAAGGCGGACTTATAGCACTAGTTCAAGATGGAGATGTTATTTCTATTGATATGATTGAAGGAAAGCTTGAACTTATGGTTTCAGACCAGGAAATAGCTGAAAGAAGAAAAGATTTAAAGCCATTTGTTTCAAATGTTACTGAAGGTTATCTAGCTAGATATTCAAAACTTGTAAGTTCAGCTAGTACTGGAGCAATATTTAAATAGCATTATTTAGGGTATTTAAATGAGTAAATTTATAATATTGAATTTTATGAAAAGGAGGGGACTAGATGATATTAACAGGATCTGACATAGTAATACAATCTATTATTGATGAGGGAGTTGATCTAGTCTTTGGGTATCCAGGTGGTCAAGTAATTAATCTTTATGATTCATTGTATAAGTATAAAGACCAAATAAAGCACGTCTTGACTTGTCATGAACAAGGGGCATCACATGCTGCTGATGGATATGCTAGAGCTACAGGCAAGGTTGGAGTATGTATTGCTACATCTGGTCCTGGAGCTACAAATTTAGTTACTGGAATAGCAACTGCTTATATGGATTCCATTCCATTGGTTGCTATTACTGGTAATGTTCCAATGAATTTGCTTGGAAAAGATAGCTTCCAGGAAGTAGATATAACAGGTATTACAATGCCTATAACAAAACATAATTATATTGTTAAAGATATAAGTAAGTTACAAGCTGTTATAAATGAGGCATTTTATATTGCCAAGGAAGGTAGGCCTGGACCGGTTTTAATTGATATTCCTAAGAATATTCAAATAGAGAAGACTGAGTATAAGAAAATTAAGCCTTGGAAGATTGAAAGAAAAGAGTTTACAATTAGAGATAAAAAGATTCAGGAAGCTATTGAGTTAATTAACAATGCCAAGAATCCATTTATTTATGTAGGTGGTGGAGCAATAGCCGCAGATGCAAGTGAAGAAGTTATTGCTTTGGCTGAAAAAATAAACTCTCCGATTTGTAATTCTTTAATGGCAAGGGGAGTAATACCATCTGACCATGAATTGTACACAGGAATGATTGGAATGCATGGAACTAAGGCCTCAAATATAAGTGCAACAAAATGTGACTTGTTCATGGCATTAGGAGCGAGGTTTTCTGATAGGGTTATTACAAATCGTGAAAATCTAAGTAATGCAAAGATAATTCATATTGATGTTGATGCAGCTGAAATTAACAAGAATATTAAGGTTGATTTATCTATTATAGGGGATTTAAAGTCAGTTTTGCAAAGATTGCTACCTAATGTTAATGAAGCAAAAAATCAAGAATGGTTAGATAGTATGAAGAACTTGAAATCATTAAGTGCATATAAGAAAAGCAAAGGAGAGGAATTAACTCCAGAGTATTTCTTCGAAGAATTAAATTCTTTAGATCCAGGAAACTTGATTATTTCAACAGAGGTTGGACAACATCAAATGTGGACAGCACAGCATTATCACTTTAAAAAGCCTAGAACCTTCATTACATCAGGTGGTCTGGGGACTATGGGGTTTGGTCTTGGAGCTGCAATTGGAGCTCAATTTGCAAGGCCAGAATGTAAGGTTATTAATATAGCTGGAGACGGAAGTTTCATGATGAATTGTCAGGAGATTGCAACAGCTGTTCAAAACAAATTACCTATTGTTCAAGTTATTATGAATAACAATGTGCTAGGGATGGTTAGACAATGGCAGACCTTATTTTTTGAGGGAAGGTATTCAAATACCACATTGGATAGGCAGACAGATTTAGTTAAATTAGCAGAAGCTTTTGGGGCTAAGGGCTATAGAGTTAACAAAAAGCAAGAACTTCGTGGTATACTTAAAGAAGCTTTAGCCAGTAAGACACCAGTTCTTATTGATTATAGAATAGATAATAATAAAAAAGTTTTTCCTATGGTTGCACCTGGTGCGCCAATTAATCAAATAATATGCGAAGAAGATCTTTAACAAAACTTAAGGAGGAATATTAAAATGGTAAAAATGTATTACGAAAAAGACACAAATCTTGATTATTTAAAGGGCAAGAAGGTGGCTGTAATAGGCTATGGTAGCCAAGGACATGCACATGCATTAAACTTACATGATAGCGGAATTGATGTTATTGTTGGGTTATATGTTGGAAGTAAGTCATGGGCAATAGCTGAAAAAGATGGATTAAAGGTAGCTACTGTTGCAGATGCTGTTAAGGAAGCAGACATAACAATGGTTTTAGTTCCAGATGAAAGACAAGGCGCAATATATAAAGAACAAATAGCTCCATTTTTAGAAGAAGGTAATGCTTTAGCTTTCGCTCATGGATTTAACATAAACTACGGACAAATAACTGCACCAGCAGGTGTAGATGTATTCATGGTTGCTCCAAAGGGACCAGGACACATGGTTAGAAGAACATATACTGAAGGATCAGGAGTTCCATGTTTAGTAGCTGTACATCAAAATGCTTCAGGAAATGCTATGGAATTAGCTTTAGCTTATTCTAATGGAATTGGCGGTGCAAGATCAGGTGTACTTGAAACTACATTTAAAGACGAGACTGAAACAGATTTATTTGGAGAACAAGCAGTACTTTGTGGAGGAGTTACAGCTCTTATCAAAGCTGGTTTTGAAACTTTAGTTGAAGCTGGATATGCTCCAGAAAATGCTTACTTTGAATGTATGCATGAAATGAAGTTAATCGTAGACTTAATGTACCAAGGTGGTATGGCTACAATGAGATATTCAATCTCAGACACAGCTGAATACGGTGACTACATGATAGGTGATAGAATAATCACTGCTGAAACTAAGAAAGAAATGAAGAAAGTTCTTACTGAAATTCAAGATGGAACATTTGCTAGAAATTGGCTAATGGAAAACCAAGTAGGAAGACCAAACTTCAAGGCTAAGAGAAGAATGGAATCTGAACACCAAATCGAAAAGGTTGGTGCTGAATTAAGAGGAATGATGAGCTGGATTAACAAGAAGTTAGACTAGTATCAATTAATTCTAGAATTAAGGAGTTTTACTAAATTATTTAGTAAGACTCCTTTTTTAATTTAAAAAAATGGCATAGTTACTTTTTATACAATGAATTAATATGTAGCCACCTAACTATAAATATCCTAAAATATGACGATAATATTAATAATGTCTAAATGTTGTATAAATATGTTGCAATATTTATATAAGATAAGTATTATATTAGTTAGTCGACTAATTAAAGGAGGTTTGAAATGGAATGTTTCCCTAAAGATTCCGTATATGGTTTGTTTGCAGAAATAGGACGGTTACATTTTTTAAGGACACATAGTTTTTTGGAAAAAACAGGGGTATACCCAGGTCAACCTCCATTACTATTTGCACTTTATAAAAAAAATGGACAAAGTCAAAAGGATCTAGCAAAGAAAATGAGAATACAACCTGCCACTATGACGGTAATGATAAAAAGGATGGAGAAAACAAATTTTATTAAACGTGAGCAGGATGAAAAGGATCAAAGGATTTCTAGAATTTATATTACTGAAAAAGGTAATGATGTTTGTAAACAGTTAATAGAGATACACAAAGGAATGGAAGCGGAATGCTTTGAAAATTTTACTCAAGACGAGAAGATAGTGTTAAGAAGATTATTGATGCAGATAAGAGATAATTTAGTTGTAGGTTGTGATAAATCTAAGGAAAGCCAGGAAGTGGAGGATAATAGATAATGTTAAAAATATTAAAATACATGAAAAAATCAGCCTTGTCAGTTATGGTTATAGTAGCACTTTTAGTACTACAAGCAGCCTGTGATCTTGCCCTTCCAGACTATACATCTAAAATAGTTAATGTGGGGATACAACAGGGTGGTGTTCTAAATGCAGTACCTGATGTAATAAGTAAAAGTGAACTTGAAAAATTAACTTTGTTTATGAATGAAGAAGATAAAAATATAGTTTTAGATAATTATAAAAGCTTAGATAAGGCTTCAGACGCTACAAAGGAAGAACTTAGTGGTGATGGAGCCGTATATGAGTTAAATACTGAAGATAAAGAGAAACTTGATAATCTTAATGCTATATTTGGAAAGCCGATGCTAATAGTATCAGGTATTAATGAAGATAGCGACCAAACAAAGGTTATGAAGGAACAATTATTAGCTAATATGCCACCTCAAATGATAGAGGCAGCTGATGGGGACATTCTTAAAATATTAGCTATGTTACCTCAAGAACAATTAACGAATATTACAGATGAAATAAACAAAAGTTTTGAGGAAATGCCAGATACTATAATAACTCAAGGCGCAGTTTCCTATGTAAAGGCTGAATATACCAATCTAGGATTAGACACTGATAGTTTTCAGAAAAATTATATATTACTAGCAGGCGTTAAAATGCTTGGGCTAGCACTTATAAGTATGATTGCTACAGTTGCAGTAGGATTCTTAGGAGCTAAGGTAGCAGCAAAACTTGGACAAGATCTTAGAAGTAAGGTATTTAAGAAGGTTGTTTCATTTTCCAATACAGAAATGGATAAATTTTCAACAGCATCTTTAATTACCCGTAGCACTAATGATATTCAACAAATTCAGACCCTTATGGTTATGCTACTTAGGATATTATTCTATGCACCAATTCTTGCAATTGGTGGTGTTATTAAAGTATTAAATACTAATACTTCTATGGGATGGATAATAGGAGTGGCAGTTATGGCTATTTTATCCCTTGTAATATTATTATTTGCAGTAGTAATGCCTAAGTTTAAGATAGTACAAAAACTTGTAGATAAGCTTAACTTGGTAACTCGTGAAATTTTAACAGGAATACTTGTAATTCGTGCATTCAGTACTGAAAAGCATGAAGAAAAGAGATTTGATGTTGCTAATCAAGATTTAACAAGAACAAATCTTTTTGTAACTAGAACAATGTCTCTTATGATGCCACTTATGATGTTAATTATGAATGGTATTACAATATTAATTGTATGGAGTGGAGCCCATAGTATTAATGATGGTGTAATGCAGGTTGGAGATATGATGGCATTTATACAATATACAATGCAAATCATAATGGCATTCTTAATGATATCAATGGTATCTATAATGCTTCCTAGAGCAGCTGTATCAGCTGTTCGTGTAGAAGAAATATTATCAACGGGTCTTTCAATAGAAGATCCTAAGAATAAAAAGAATTTTGATGATAATAAAAAGGGAGTAATTGAATTTAAGGATGTTGCCTTTAAATATCCAGGGGCAGATGAAAATGTATTAAGTAATATAAGTTTCACAGCAAAACCAGGTGAAACAACAGCATTTATTGGTAGTACAGGTAGTGGTAAATCTACGTTAATTAATTTAATACCTAGATTTTACGATATAAGTAAGGGTGAAATTTTAGTTGATGGAGTTAATGTTAAAGATGTATCTCAACATGACTTAAGAGAACGAATTGGATATGTTCCACAAAAGGGCATATTATTCTCTGGAACAATTGAGTCTAATCTGAAATATGGTAGAGATAATGCTACAGAAGAAGAAATTACAAAGGCAGCAAGAATTTCTCAAGCTACAGAATTTATCTCCTCAATGTCAGAAGGGCTTCAAACTGAAATATCCCAAGGTGGAACAAATGTATCAGGTGGGCAAAAACAAAGACTATCTATTGCAAGAGCTATTGCTAAGAATCCAGAGATCTATATATTTGATGATAGTTTTTCAGCACTAGATTTTAAAACTGATACACTTTTAAGAAAAGCATTAAAGCATGAAACAGCAGAAAGCACAGTACTTATAGTTGCTCAAAGAATAAGTACAATTTTACAAGCTGACCAAATTATAGTGCTAGAAGAAGGTCAGGTAGTTGGGATAGGTACCCATAAAGAGCTTCTAAATAATTGTGAAGTATATAAGCAAATAGCTTTATCACAACTTTCAAAGGAGGAGCTAGACCATGAGTAAGGAAAACAAAAAACAAGATATGGGCGGAGGCCCTATGGGCGCAATGATGAAAGGCGGAGAAAAGGCTAAGAATTTTAAGGAAACTATGAAGACTCTTTTAAAATATTTAAAGCCTTATAGAACATCAATAATAATGGTTGTAATATTTGCCATTGGAAGTTCAGCCTTTAATATAGTTGGACCTAAAATACTAGGTGAACAAGTTACAAATATATTTGAAGGTTTATTAGCTAAAATATCTGGAACTGGAGATGGGATTGACTTTGAGTCCTTAGGAAAGACCTTATTAATGCTTTTAGGCTTATATGTTATTAGTGCACTACTTTCCTTTATTCAAGGCTATATAATGAGTGGTGTTACTCAGAAGGTTTCTTATAAATTAAGACGGGACCTTTCAGAGAAAATTAATAGAATGCCTTTAAAGTATTTTGATACAAGAACCCATGGAGAAGTATTATCAAGGGTTACAAATGATATAGATACAGTAAGCCAAAATTTAAATCAAAGTATGACGCAGGTAATATCATCTATTGCTACTATGATTGGTGTACTTATAATGATGTTATCAATAAGTGCTACTATGACTATTGCAACATTACTAATGATACCTGTTTCAGGAGTGTTAATTGCTCTTGTAGTTAAGAAATCACAAAAGTTTTTTAAAGCTCAGCAAGAATTTTTAGGTCATGTAAATGGGCAAGTGGAAGAAATTTATAGTGGACATAATATAGTTAAGGCATTTAATGGTGAAGAAGATGCTGTAAAAGAATTTGATAAGCTAAATGATAACTTATATGATTCAGGTTGGAAGTCACAATTCTTATCAGGTATGATGATGCCAATAATGATATTTATTGGTAATTTAGGATATGTTATGGTATCAATACTTGGTGGATGGCTTGCAATTAAAAAGACTATTGCAGTTGGAGACATTTTAGCCTTTGTTCAATATATAAGATCCTTTACTCAACCTATGGCACAAGTTGCTCAAATTGCGAACTTAATGCAATCTACAGCAGCAGCAGCAGAAAGAGTATTTGAATTTGTTGATGAAGATGAGGAAGAACAAATATCTGAAAAAGCTGTTTCTATTGAAGGTCTTGAAGGTCAAGTTACTTTCCAAGATGTTAATTTTGGATATAATGCTGATAAGACTATAATTAATGATTTTACAGCTAAGATTAAGCCGGGACAGAAGGTGGCGATTGTTGGACCTACAGGAGCTGGTAAAACTACTATAGTTAAGCTTCTTATGAGATTCTACGATCTAAATAGCGGTGATATTTTAATTGATGGAAATAGTATTACAGATTTTAATCGTAGTGAATTAAGAGAATTATTTGGAATGGTTCTTCAAGATACTTGGTTATTTAATGGTAGTATAAGAGAAAATATCAGATATGGTAATCTTAATGCAACTGATGAAGAAGTTATTCAAGCTGCTAAAGCAGCTCATGTTCATCATTTTGTTAAAACACTGCCTGCTGGATATGATATGGAGTTAAATGAAGAAGCGAGTAATGTATCTCAAGGACAAAAGCAACTTTTAACAATTGCTCGTGCTATTTTAGCAGATCCAAAGATATTAATACTTGATGAAGCAACAAGCTCTGTTGATACAAGAACAGAAGTTTTAATTCAAAAAGCTATGGATAATTTAATGCATGGCAGAACAAGCTTTATAATAGCTCATAGATTATCTACTATTCGCAATGCAGATTTAATTTTAGTGATGAAGGATGGAGATATAGTAGAACAGGGAAGCCATGAAGAATTATTAAAGGCTGATGGATTCTATTGCAATTTATATAATTCACAATTTGATAAGATTAGTGATGAAGCTGTTTAAAAATGAATTATGTTTATATTTTAAAATGTGGAGATAATACCTTATACACAGGATGGACAAATAACTTAGAAAAAAGATTTGAAGATCATAAACAGGGAAAAGGAGCTAAGTATACTAAGGGGCGAGGGCCCCTAGAAATTGTATATCATGAAGTCTTTGAAAATAAGGTGGATGCTATGAAAAGAGAATATGCTATAAAAAAACTAACCAGAAAAGAAAAGGACGTTTTAGTAGAAAGCTTCAAGAGTAGGGTTACAACGATAAAATAATATCCGAATTATAACTATAAATTTAGACTGATAAAAGTCGCTTCTTATAAAAAGAAGCGACTTTTTTATGTCTAAAGCTAAAAAATACTAATCAACTTCCAGTGCTTTCATATTTACTAATACCTATAACCCATATTCTATAAGCAATTATAAATGCTACTACTGCAATTAAACAGGTTAATAATATTCCCTGTACAAAGTTTTCTCTTCCTAAAAAATATGCTCCTGGATAGTATCCAGTAAAAGCAAAAGGAATTAAGAAAGTTACTATAAATCTGATACCAAAAGGATATATAGAAATAGGATATTTAACAAAACTACTTAATTGATAAGCCATAAACATATAGCTTTGTGCAAATTTAACCCAAAAAGCTAAGGAAGTAACTGCGAGTTTTATAGATGTATATATTAATGTTGCAAATAAAATTACAACTATTAGTGTTAGCAATTTAATTATAGTTACTTCAATTTCAAGGTTAATCCAAGATGTTATAAGAAGGATTGAACCTATAATTATTTCACCAAAGCCATCTGGTTGGAATTTTTCTGAAATAACTTGAAAAAGTGGATTAAGAGGCCTAACTAAATATTTATCGAATTCTCCTTGAACTATTGTTTTCCAGCTAAATATCCACAAATAGTCTGTAAAAACATGATCAATTCCTCGAGGGATTTGTGCGAATCCATAGATGAATAATATTTCGTAGAAATTCCATCCTTGAAGAGTTGGAATAGAATTAAATATTAATTGAATAAAAATTACACCAACAAATTGTACTAACACAAAACCTATTAATCCTAAGATAAAATCTGCTCTATATTCAATTAAGGTTTTAATATATTGCTGTAGAAATTTTAAATATAATTTCATATATCTCTTCATATACTCAACCTCCTAAAATAGTTAAAGTTTTAATTAATTTTTTCCACATTATTTTTGCTATTAGTATTAATATTATTATCCATATACCTTGGACTGTTAATGCTTTTAAAATTTCAAAATCATTTAATTTTCCCAGGTATATCATAGTAGGGGTATAAATCATAGAACTAAAAGGCAAAAATTTAAATAAAGGCTGTGCCCATACTGGAAAAAACACAATTGGTATCATAATTCCAGATAAAAGTTGGACTATAGCTTGTGTTATTTGAGATAAGCCCCACATATTAGTTATTTTAAATGATAATAACCCAAAGATATAATTAAAATAAAAATTAAGCAGTATTCCAAGTATCATACTGATGAAATAAAATAAAATATTTACTATACTTATATACCCAAAGAATCTATAAAACATAGTTGTTGTGATCAAGAAGGTACCTATAAATATAAATATAAAATTATAAAATATAGTTCCAAGGCCCTGAAATAACATTCTCTTCTCATAGCTAATTGGTCTAATTAAATTAATGGCAATAGATCCATCTTTCACTTCTCTAGAGATATCAGAGCCAATATCAACAGATATCATTAAGTTTGTCAAAAATGAAATAAATAGATATATTATCATTTCATTAAAGCTAAATCCATGTATAGAAGCACCTGTAGAACTTCCATAGATTGCTTTCCATAAATAATAGGTTACTGCGAGCATTAATGATTCACCAAATATAAATATAAGTACATTTGCTTTATAAGATATAAGCCGTTGAAATGTATTAGTAGCAAAGGGTAAGTAGGTTTTTAAATTTTTTACGTAGTTCATAACCTACACCCCTCTTCTATACATCTTTTTAATAATATCCTCAATACTTGTATCTTTAATTGAAAAATCTAAAACAGTAAATTGTTTCATGATTTTTGACATGATAGCAGATGTAGTTATTTTATTTTTATTAAATGTTATCATAAATTTATTTTCTATGACTTCTATTTTAAACTCATCATCCTGCAGGTCCAATTCATTCTTAAGATCTAGTTCCTCTAATTTTATGTCTTCCTTAAATTGAATTTCTATAGTTGTTAAATATCCATAAAGCGCTTTTATATCATCGATTTTACCATCATATATTTTTTGACCATTATCAATAATAATAATCCTGCTACATAGTTCCTCTATATCAATTAAATCATGAGTTGTTAATATAATTGTTGTATCAAACTCATCATTAATAAGCTTAATAGCTTTTCTAACCTTTTCTTTTACTACAACATCTAACCCAATTGTTGGTTCGTCAAGATATAAAACCTTTGGATTATGAATTAATGCAGCAGCTAAATCAGCTCTCATTCTTTGACCTAAAGATAAAGTTCTAACAGGGCTTAAGTAAAAAGGCTGCAAGTCTAAAACCTCATTTAGAAAAGACATCCTTTCTTTGAAAGCATCATCAGGTACATTGTAAATATCCTTAAGCAATGTGAATGTTTCTGAAATAGGCAAGTCCCACCATAACTGAGTCTTTTGGCCAAAGACTACACCTATATTTTTAGCATTAGCTTCCCTATTTTCATACGGGATAAGCCCATTAACGTAAACGGTTCCGGAGTTGGGTGTAAGAATGCCTGTCATCATTTTTATTGTCGTAGATTTACCGGCTCCATTAGCACCTATATATCCAACTATCTCTCCTTTTTTTATCTCAAAACTTATGTTGTTAACAGCAACTTTATTAGTATAGTCAGTAGAAAAAAAGGATTTAATAGCTCCTTTAAATCCAGGATATTTTTTATTAATTCTAAATTTCTTAGTTAAATTATCAACCCTAATCATAAATTCACCCCTTTAATAATTAACTTAATTACTTAATTTTAACATTAAATTTTTGAATTGAAAAGTTTAATGGTTAAGTATTAAAAATGAATTATATAAGAAGATAAATCAGAGAAAATAAGTAATCTTAGTGGAAAACTTTAAGTCGCGTTGACAATCCCAAAATAAAATGTATAATAGAGTCTAACGACAATTAAATAAATAAGTATACCTTATTAAGAGTGGTGGAGGGACCGGCCCTTTGAAGCCCAGCAACCTGTAATGTTTTATTACGTGGTGCTAAATCCTGCAGGAATATCTCCTGGCAGATAAGAAAAATAATAGTCTCATTAGACTATAAATTTAGACTGATAACAGTCGCTTCTTATAAAAGAAGCGACTTTTTTGTACAAAAAAATGGAGGCTAAAGAATATGAGTGATAAATGTAATTTTGAAACTAGAGCAGTAAGAGGAGCATCAGGGGGAGATCGTATAACTGGTGCCATAAGTTTTCCAATATACCAAAGTGCAACATTTAAGCACGCTGGATTAAATGAAAGTACAGGATATGATTATTCAAGACTTCAAAATCCAACTGTGGAAGAACTTGAGAAGACAGTAGCTTTATTAGAAAAGGGTGAAGAGGCCTTAGCTTTTGCCACAGGTCTAGCAGCGATTACCTGTTGTATTCATTTATTTAAGGGCGGAGACCATGTTATTATTTCAGAAGATTTATATGGAGGAACTTTTAGATTATTTCATGATATATATAATGACCTTGGAATAGAGGCAACCTTTGTAGACACTAGAAATTTAGAGGAAGTAGAAAAAGCGGTAAAGAAAAATACTAAGGGAATACTAATTGAGACTCCTTCCAATCCGTCTTTAAGAATTACAGATATAAGAGCCATTGGGAAAATAGCAAAAACGAATAATCTTATATTTATAGTGGATAATACATTCTTAACTCCTTACTATCAAAGACCCTTAGAGCTTGGAGCAGATGTAGTAGTACATAGTGGAACAAAGTATCTAGGAGGGCATAATGATGTTTTAGCAGGACTTATTGTAGTTAAGGATAAGACCCATGTTGAAAGATTAAAATATATTCAAATGTCTACGGGGGCAACACTAGGAGCTTTTGAGGCTTGGCTAGTTTT
Source organism: Clostridium vincentii (assembly GCF_002995745.1). Classification (GTDB taxonomy): domain Bacteria; phylum Bacillota; class Clostridia; order Clostridiales; family Clostridiaceae; genus Clostridium; species Clostridium vincentii. Next base: position 101,544 of record NZ_PVXQ01000006.1, read on the forward strand.
AAGAGGAATTAAGACTCTTCATATAAGACTAGATAGATCACAGGATAATGCCATTGCAGTTGCGAACTGGTTAGATAAGCAAGAAGAAATTACAGAGGTTCATTATGTAGGGATTGTGGGAAGTGAAGGTTATGAAATAAACAAATCTCAAAGTTCTGGTTTTGGAACTACATTATCCTTTAGGGTTAAAGATATAGGGTTAGTAGCTAAAATCTTAAAAAGTGTAAAAGTAGTGTCCTTTGCAGAAAGTTTAGGAGGAGTAGATTTATTAATAACCTATCCATTCACTCAGACTCATGCTGAAATGCCAGATGATCTTAGAAAGAAATTAGGTGTAGATGAGTATTTATTAAGACTTTCAGTAGGAATAGAAAACATCGATGATATATTAGGTGATTTAAAGCAAGCTATTAAGGGATAATAAAAAATCGACTTATCTATTTACGATAAGTCGATTTTTTATGGCATTATTGCACAGAATAATCTTAAAGGGAGACGAGGTATATTTCACATGATTTTATTGGAATAATATTAATTGTAACTCAATTGTAAGATTTCAAATAGTATATTATATAGACAATCCTAGTAATTATGATAAAATGTTTATAGGGTATAAAGTACAAAAAAAAGGAAGTGTATTATTATAGAGAGAAATATAGATTAAATTAGTTAAAGCGCCAGAACTTAAGTGAGATTCCAAATCTTTGATTTGGTTGATCGAACTTACTCAGCGAAAGTAGAGAGTCGAGTTTCCTTTTTGGAAATGGTATAACGTATCTATGATTTTGCAAGGTTCACTTAAGTTGACGAGGATGGGGAGTATCGAATCCTTCGGCGGATGCCCCACGGTATTGCACTACCGTAAACGGCTGACAAAACTATAAAGTGATTTATAGTACAAACTCAGCTTGGTGTTAAAACCTTCATTTAAGTCCTTTTATTCCTAGGAGCATTATACCTATAAGATTTTTGCTAGGACGGAGATTTAAAGAGGATAAAAATAAATAAATATTTAAAGAAGGAAGGAAGAAAAAATATGTGCGGAATAGTTGGTTATATAGGAAATAAGAGGGCAACATCTTTTTTAGTAGATGGATTATCAAAGCTTGAATACAGAGGTTATGATTCAGCGGGGATAGCTGTTGAAAAGGACGGAAAAATTGAAGTAGTAAAGCATAAGGGACGTCTTTTAAATCTAAGTAATGATTTAGAAAAGAACCCTGTGGAAGGAACTATCGGTATAGGACATACTAGATGGGCAACTCATGGAGAGCCTTCAGATGCTAACTCTCATCCACATAGAAGTTCAAAGGGAGATATAACTGTAGTTCATAATGGAATTATAGAAAATTATCTTGGACTTAGGAAATGGCTTAAGGAAGAAGGTTATGAATTCTTATCTCAAACAGATACAGAGGTAATACCAAACCTTATTGACTTTTATTATGAAGGAGATCTTTTAAAAGCTGTAGTAAAAGCTACTGAAAAATTAGAAGGAAGTTATGCTTTAGGTGTAATTTGTGGAGATGATCCAGATAAGATAGTTGCAGTTAGAAAGGATAGCCCGTTAATAATAGGACTTGGAAAAGATGAAACTTTCATTGCTTCAGATATTCCAGCTGTAATAAGTTATACAAGAGATATATATCTTTTAGAAGATAATGAATTTGTTCTTATCACTAGAGAAGGAGCAAAGGTTCTAAATAGTGATGGGGAAAATATAGATAAAGAAATATATAAAGTTACATGGACTGCAGAGGCTGCTGAAAAGGGTGGTTTTGATTCCTTTATGATGAAGGAGATCCATGAACAACCAAAGGCAATACGAGATACTCTAACTGGTAAGATATCAGCAGATAAAAAGGTTGTATTTGAAGACTTTAAGTTAACAAAAGAACAACTTGAAGGAATTGATAAAGTCTATATAGTAGCTTGTGGTACTGCATACCATGCAGGACTTATAGGAAAAGTAGCTATAGAAAAGTTTGCAAAGATTCCAGTAGACGTTGATATAGCTTCAGAGTTTAGATATAGAGAACCATTAGTTACAAATAAGACATTAGTAATTACAGTAAGTCAATCAGGAGAGACTGCTGATACTTTAGCAGTTCTTAGAGATAGTAAAAAAGCAGGGGCTAAAACTTTAGCAATAACTAATGTTGTTGGAAGTACTATTTCAAGAGAAGCTGAACATGTTATATACACAATGGCTGGACCTGAAATAGCTGTTGCATCTACTAAGGCATATACAACTCAAGTTGTTGTTATGAATTTAATAGGAATGTACTTTGGACAATTAAAGGGAACTCTAACTAAGGAAGCTGAAAAGGAATTAGAAGATGCTTTATTATTAATTCCAGAAAAGATAGAAGAACTTCTAGCTAATAAGGAACAAATTGAAGAAGTGGCTAAGATTTTAGCTAAGGAAAAGGATGTATTCTTCTTAGGAAGAGGAGTTGATTTTGCTTTAGCATTAGAAGGTTCATTAAAGCTTAAGGAAATAACTTATATTCACTCAGAAGCTTATGCTGGTGGAGAATTAAAGCATGGACCAATAGCTTTAATTGAAAAAGGTACAAAAGTTATAGCTTTATTAACTCAAACAAGATTAAAGGAAAAGATGATAAGTAATATTGTAGAGGTTAAGGCTAGAGGAGCAGAGACTATAGGTTTAGCTTACGAAGGTGATGAAATAGATGAATCAGTATTCAATAATATTATAAGAATACCAAGGATTCTAAATATGGTAGCTCCAGTAGTTGCTGCAGTTGCACTACAATTATTAGCATACTATACAGCAAAGGAAAAGAATTTTGATATAGATAAGCCAAGAAATCTTGCAAAATCTGTTACTGTTGAATAAAGAGGTGTAGTTAATGAATGAAAACATTAATAATCTACTAAGTGAATATAGAGAAACAGAAAAATGCTTAAATCAAGGATTAGAGTGGCAGCTGTACACAAACAATAAACCTTGTCCCCGAATATTAAAGTCTGTCCACAAACAATAAAGTCTGTCTCAATATATGAAGGAAACGCAGGAACACCAACCTGCCTTCCTTCATTTTTTTATTTCCCCCGCCCCCTAATCGCAGATTCCTACCCGACCAACCCTCCCGATAATTTACCCGAATAAATTCAAGAAAAAAGCGTGAGAGAATGGGCCTAAGGCTACGCCATGGTGGATTGATAGGTTAAAATACCAGGTATATTTAAATAGAGTTATCAACAGAACTGTCCACATCAGACTCATAAAATTGAGTGCTACTGTGGACAATTTTTCTTTTATTTTGTTCAAATATAAATCTCTCCATATCCCATAACATAGGGTATTGGGCGGTTTACCGCCCCTTCTCTTATCATTGTGCCTCCTTTGCCTAAGCCACTGAATACAGATAAAAAGATTGACCAAATGATTGAAGAACTAACAGAAAAGATTGAATAAGGATTGATAAAATGATTGATTAAAATAGAAACAAAGCTGATGAAAGGCTTGATATGAGAGGGATTAATAGAATGGTCGTCAGACCTTTTGAGGGAGCTAAGGGCGGATAGGATGATAGATTTAAGTAGGGAAAAGGGTATGAAAATATGATGGAAGGGTAGATTAAATTAATGAAAAAAGACAGACTTTAATATTCGTATTTGTGTGTGATTTAGGAGTATTTTAGGAGAATGGAGGAGAGAAAAGGAGTGATTTTGGGACAGACTTTAATGTTTGTGGGAGAAATTGGGTTGAGGGTTGGAATGGGTGGAATGGGTTGGGGGTGAAGGGATGAGAGGGTGTTGGAGTGATGGGGGATTTGGGACAGACTCTGATGTTTGTTTACAGCAGCCGGAAAATGATTTTGCTAAGGCAAAGTTGGAGATGGTTCAGACTATAATTAAAGATTTGGAAGGGTTGGTTAGTAGAGTTTAAGGGGAAGGGCAGATGTCATGATGACATCTGCCCTTTTAATATTGTAATAAACTTTGGAGATTTTTAAATTGTGCATACACTGTCTGCACAATTTAAAATTTTTAGAAGGTGAAAATAAAAGAGTAAAAGAACCTTAGAGTAAAAAAGCATAATAGGGGTGCAAGGCTCTCTTATACTTTTGTAATTAATAGGGATATAATATATCTACTAAGATTGCAAGAATTCTGGAAAGAAGGAGACAATAAATGATATTAGAAGAAAGTCTACAAGGTGAATCTAAGAAACTAGAATTAAAAGAAAAACTTCCAGAAAGTAAAAAATACATCAAGATCATTATTGCATTTACAAATACAGCTGGAGGCAAGTTAATTGTTGGTTTATCAGACGAATCTAAAGAATGTGAAGACCTGGATAAACAAGTGGTCTTCACATTCTTTATATAGGTTGTTTATCTATTGCCATTTTATAAAAATTAATTTTATCATTTAATTTTTCAAGATGTTCAGTGGATTTGGCAATTTCTTCTTTAAGAGCAGTTCTATGTTTTATCAGCATTGCCATCCTTGCATTCATACTACAATCACCAGCAGCACGAAGGTTGGCATATTTCTGAATTTCCTTGATAGGCATTTCAGTATCCTTTAATCGTTTTATAAATTGCATCCAAGTCACGTCCTGTTCACTATAACAACGTCTACCGTTTTCTTTGCGATTTGGAATAATTAAATGTTCTTTTTCGTAGTATCGTAATGTGTATATGCTCGTATTAGTAAGAATTGAAAATTCTCCGATTGAATAATTCATTTTATAAATCTCCTTTTAATACTTGACCTAGAGTTAACTCTACATTATATAATGTGAATAATAACATATTAAAGGGGGTTTTTCAAATGAAACAAGATAATAAATATACAGTTATTACAGGTGCAAGTTCAGGCATTGGATATGAAACTGCAAAGGCATTTGCAAAAAGGGGTAAGAATTTAGTTATTGTTGCCTGTAACAAAGAGAATTTGGAAAAATTAAGAATGGAGATTTTACATGATAATCCATCATTAAATGTCATAGTTAAAAATGTTGATTTATCTATTACCCCCAATGTTTATCAGTTGTATCAAGAACTAAAGCCATATCATATTGAAACATTGATAAACAATGCTGGTTTTGGTAATTATGACAGCGTAGCTAATCAAAGTTTAGAAAAGGTAGAAACTATGCTACGATTGAATGTAGAAACATTGGTCATTCTATCTTCCTTGTTTGTACATGATTATCAAAATATTGAGGGTTCTCAACTTATAAATATTTCATCTGCTGGTGGCTATACTATTGTTCCAAATGCTGTTACTTATTGTGCAAGCAAATTTTTTGTAAGCACATTCACTGAGGGATTGGCAAGAGAATTGCAAGAATCTCATGCCAAATTACAAGCAAAAGTATTAGCGCCGGCTGCTACAAAAACAAACTTTGGAAACGTAGCTAATAATATAGAAGGCTACGATTATGATAAGTCTTTTGGTACTTATCATACTAGCAAAGAAATGGCTGATTTTTTACTTCAATTGTATGATAGTCGTGAGGTTGTTGGAACAGTCAATCGAGAGGCTTTTGAATTTAATTTGGGCTCTCCACTATTTGCTTATGCAGGAAATTCAAAACACAATCAAACGACTTAAAGTATTAATTAAAATTCAGCCTAACGGGATCCATTTGGTGTAGACCCATATGTTATAAACAAAGTTGTCCACAGTAGAACTATAAAATTCAGTTTTAGTGTGGACAATTTTTATTTTAGGAATACCCATCAAACTCTGATGTTTGTTCACAGATAGTACTAAACGTACTAAATAAGGTAGTTGAAAAAACATGCCGCGTATTGATTATAAAAATTTTATGTATTATGATTTAAATATAGCATTATTTGGGTGAACAAATTTAATGGGGGAAATATAAGTTGTAGATTATGTTGATATCGTAGTAATCGCTACAATTATATAGATCTATTTATCTTATGTAGCATATAAAAAATCACTGAATTATATAAGAGAATTGAAGAAATAATTTTTAGGAGGAGAACATTAATGTTTATTTTAGTATTAAAGTACATAAAGTCACTAGACGAAGTTGAAAAAGAATTAAAGTCACATATAAAACATCTAGAGAAATATTATTCGTTACAAAAATTTATTTGTTCAGGCAGAAGAAATCCCAGAGTAGGTGGAGTAATTATTTGTAATGCAAAGAATATGGAGGAAGTTAAAACAATAATTAAAGAAGATCCATTCTATATTAATGAAATTGCAGAATACGAAATAACTGAATTTTCACCTACAAAATATGCTGATGGTTTTGAACGTTTCATTGGAGAGTAAATATTCTGTAGAATAAATACGCTGCAGAATATAATGAGATATGGAGAAAAGAAGAAAAGAAGTTATAGGAAACATGAGGGGTCTAGGCTATTTGTATGATTAAAAAAGAATTATTTTAAGTTTTAACAAAAATGAGGATTTAAATTTTAGAAAATTAATAATTCTCCATCCTCGGGGATAAATACATTTGAGGTGATTTTATTGGCGTTAATATAATTTCTCAAATATCTTCTTGATAATCTGCAATGATTCCATGCGTCCATGTGTACAGCAACAACCTTTATATTTGCATATCTACAGCATATTTCATCTATATCTTTAGTTGCCATAGTAATTGGTTTTCCAAAGGAAAATTGTGCTCCACCACAATTACAGACAACTACTTCAGGTTTAAACTTTTCTATAGATTTTTCAACTTCTTTGCACCATATTGTATCCCCGGCAATATAGACAGAAGGTTCTCCCTGGGAGGAAACAACAAAGCCAGATACGGGCGCCATTTTCATAGCAAGTACGCCGTGACCATGTTTTCCTTTAGTGCGGTTAAAGAGGATATTATTCCAAATGTAAGTATACTTAATAGGGTGCACATCAGAAAATCCATAGGAATGCAATTTTAGTTCATCTTTGGGCTGACAGAAGATAGGAATACTTTTAGGAAGTAGTTTTGCTGCAGCCTCATCAAAGTGGTCGCGGTGCGTATGGGTAACAAGTACAGCGTCACAATTAGTAATATTATCAATGCTTGTAGGCAATTCTACTAATGGATTGTAGTTCTGGTTGGGTATTTTCTTAATAGGTTCCATAGAGCCAGATTCGCTTAAAACAGGATCTACAAGGATTCTTTTATTATTTACGGATATTATTAAGGTAGCATGACGAATCAATTGAATCTTCAATGTTTATCCCTCCAGTTCTTTATTATATAATTAATATTACTTGCTTAGAGTAAGTGTAGGGGGAAAATGATTTCATCATGAAAGGATTTGAGTAATTATGCTTGATCAAACAGATATACAAATTTTAAATTTGCTTACAAAAAATTCACGGATGCAGTGGCAGGAAATTGGTGAAGAAGTTCACTTAACTGGACAGGCAGTTAGAAATAGAATAAAGAAAATGGAAAAACTAGGAGTTATTCAGGGATATACTATAAAAATAAATTCTAAGATGATTGGTAAAGAATTAACTGCTTTTGTAACTATTTTCATGAAAACAACTAACCATGGATCATTTCAAAAATATATTCAAAATAACCTGCTGATAGCTGAAGCTAATAGAATAAGTGGGGAAGGTTGCTATTTGATAAAAGTAATAGCATCTACTCAAGAAGAACTTGTAGGTATATTAGATGAAATTTTAAAATATGGGAATTATAAAGTAAATCTATCAATAGAAAATATAAAGTAAATCAGGGAACTGCTCTGAAAATTGATATAAAGAGATAAAAAATAGTGAAGGAAATATAGGGGTAATCCCCAAAATCTCCTTCACTTTTTTATTCAGTCTATTTCTTTATAAGTGATAGTATTAAACTTATTAAATAAGTTATACTTGAAAAAATCAGTGCTACTATCAAAAATCCTATTAGTATAAGGTTATATTTTAATATGCTTTCAGCTATATTGAATTTTGAAAAGCCAAGGATATTAAGACCTAATATTATAAGTACGATTATAAAGAATCCAGAAGAAGCTCCTTTAATATCCGCAGAGCTCAATGATATGTGAGCTGAAATACATATTGCTAAAAATAGAAACAATATGAAATATGGATTACTTAGATTATTAATTGAAAAAATTATTTTTATTAAATCAAGATAAGAGGTAAATATTCCATTCAAATTTATGCCGCTTATATCAGTTATGCTTAAATTATTCATAGATATAGTTATGAATTCATCATATGTCCCAGGGATTATGAAGTGCATTAAAGCAATTATAGTTGCAATCCCTCCGAAGATAGGAGCTATCCCTATGAAAAAGTTTCCTATTTGTTGATAGATACTATTTGGATTATAAGAATGTGTTACATATCCAAGTACTCCATTTTCATCCCTCTTTTGTAGCAGTACCACCTTTGTAACTTTGTGTCTAAAGATAAAACAAAATATAGCGTGAGATATTTCATGTATTGGAACGCCTATAACTGCAGTAATAGCAACAGCCTTCCAGCCAAAACTCCTTTGAAAATTTGCAATTGAATGGTTCCTTAAAAATCCAAGAATAAAACCTACAAGAATTATCATTCCTGTCATATACAATGTGCCTAACGATGTTCTTATTAATAATGTTAGTAAATAATCCATCCAATCAACTCCCTTAGATTTAGTTTTAATCAGTAATCCCAGTATACCTTTATTAGTATAGTAAATCTAACCCAAATTAATTAAAGATTTATTACAGTAATAAAAGATAGGAAACAATATTACTTTACTACATTTAACACATTGTTGCTGCAAGGTTTATTCCTCCAGTTCTTTATGATATATTGAAGATAAACGTAATCAGATAAGGGACATTGTTTATCAAATTGGAACACAGTGAATTATAAATAATATTATTTAGGAGTGGAATTATGAATTATAAAATAGATTTACACACACATACGAATATTTCAGATGGAGCATGTACTCCTAAGGAATTAATAGAAGTTGCTGTCAAAGAAAATATTAAAGCAATAGCACTTACAGATCATGATAATATTGCTGGAGTAGAAGAAGCAGCTATGTTTGCAAAAAATAATAACATAGATTTTCTAAAAGGGATTGAAATAAGCACTTTATATAAAGATGGAAGAATACTTCATATTTTAGGGATTGGAATTGATTTATATAATGAAGAGTTTCTATGTGCTTACAATGAAATGAGAGAAGCTAGAGACCAAGGGATAAAACCTATATTAGTAGAGATAAAAAAACAAGGGATAATTATAGAAATAGAAGAGTTAAGAAAAAAAGCTGTAGGGAAATATTTAGATAGATATGATGTTTATAGATACTTTATTGAGAATAAAATATGCAACACTGCTTAAGAAGTCTGGGATAAGTATTTAAATCCAATTCCTTTTAGGGATAAAGAATTGATTAAATCAGAAGATGCAATTAGTATTATAAAAAAAGCAGGAGGTCTATCATTTTTAACTCATTATAATAAATCTATAGGGTTTGCTGGGCTTAACAATAAAGATATAGAGAAAGAAATTAAATGTTTAATTAGTGTAGGCTTAGATGGACTTGAAAGATATTATCCTTCATTTAAAGAAGAGGATTATAAGTTTTTAGATTATTTAATAGAAAAGTTTGATCTAATGATCTCTGGCGGAACTGATTATCATGGTAAAAATAGACCGGAAATAAAGCTTGGAACTGGAAAAGATAATAATTTATTTATACCTTATGATATTTATAAGAAAATTTCAATCAAATTAAAATAGAAAAGTACAGCAATAAAAAAAGATGAAAATGTGGTAAACTAAAGTATATAAACTATGCGTTAGGGTGAATTTATAAGTTGAGTAAAAGGGGTGATATAAATGGCAGATTTTAAATTTGATATCAAAAAGACTTTAGGCACTATATCAGAAAGTGCAAAGGGATGGAAAAGAGAAGTTAATTTAATGACTTGGAACAATAAAAAGGTAAAGATCGATATTCGTGAATGGGATGAAAATCATGAACAAATGGGAAAAGGTATAACACTAAACAAAGAGGAATTAAAACAGTTAAAGGATATTTTAAATCAAGTTGATATTGATGGATTAGATATAGAATAAATAGTTATTAATGACTGCTGAAAGTTTTCAGCAGTCATTAAATATATAAAAGAGGTAAACAATTACAATTTAAAAAATCAATAAAATTTAAGAAATAAATAAATATTATAGATTTAGAAAAAACAATTAAGTATAGCATAATTGAGGTAAAAAGTACTATGGAAAGAAAAATTAATTATAGGGAAATTGGCGATAAAATTAGGATTGAAAGAGAAAAATTCGATATATCAAGGGAAAAATTCGCGGAATTGTTAGACCTATCTCCATTTTTTATAGGTCAAATTGAAAGAGGCGAGAGAAAAATGAGCATTAGTACATTGATAAACGTTTCAGAGTGTTTACATATATCAATAGATTATTTGATATTTGGAAAGGTTCACAAGGTCCAAGAGAATAATAGTTTACGAGAGTTAATTAACAAATGTTCAGAAAAAGAGGCCAAGGTTATCGAAGAAATTACAAAAGCAATTTTACCTCACATTGTAAGATAAAGAATTATATGAAAAAAATACATAAAAACAAAGGATATACTGTAAGCTAATGTTAATAGTAGGCTTATGGCATATCCTTTATTTTATATTACTTAGGTATAATATGGTATAAAGTATAATATTATGTAAAATAGAGTTGATTATAAGGGGTTTGGTGATGAATTTATAAGTTAAAGAAAAAACCTTTATATAAATAAAAATCATTCCTTATGCTACTTGATTAATAAATGGTGAGACAAAGAAAATAATATTGTCTAAATAATAGCTTTTTTATATGGATAAGAACTCTTAAATATATTTAAAGGTAGGTATTTATGAATAGGGAGATAAACTATTACATTGATAAAGTACAACTTAAAAGGGATATTGAAGAGTTAAGAGATGTTTTAAATGAAATCTGTGCTACAGATGAAGACACAGAACAATTAAAAAAAAGACTAAGTGTAAGTAAGAAAATGGATAAGCTTATTGTTAAATATATGAATAAATAAAGAGATAATATTTGAAAGTTACATAATATGGTTATTTGTAACCGTAGCAGAGAAAAAAATAAGTGATTGTTACACATAAGAAAAAAGGGCTTTATCAGATTACTATGTACTAAATTAAATTTCAGCGAAAACAAATTAAATTTAGGGGGAAATCATGAAAAGTATAAAAGCAAAACTAATAGTATTTTTAGCACTATTAATAGGGGGCATATGCATAGGGTTAGGTGTGACTTCTTTCCTTAACGCATCAAAAGCGCTAACTTCAAATCTAGGTAAGACGCTACCTAAAATTGCAGAACAAGCAGCCACTAATATTCAAGGGAGAATTGAAGGACAGCTGGGTGTATTAGAGGTTGTAGCATCAAGAAATGACATAAAAGATTCTGGGAATTCGTGGGAAAATAAAAAGTTAATTCTTTTAGAGGAAGTTAAAAGAAATGGAAATATACAAATGGCGATTGCGGATAAAAATGGAGAGGCAAAATTTACTGATGGAACAAATTTAAATCTTACAGATAGAGAATATTTCAAAAAGGCTATAGCAGGAGAAAAAAATCTATCTGATCCAATAGTAAGTAAGATTGATAACTCAATAATATTAGTATATGCAGTTCCTATTACAAATAATAATGAAGTTGTAGGAGTTTTAATATCAACAAGAGATGGAAATCAATTAAGTAATTTAACTAATGAAGTTAAATTTGGAGAAACAGGTAATGCATTTATGATAAAAGGGGATGGGACAACCATTTCACATAGTAATAAAGATTTAGTATTAAAAATGTATAATGCCATTAAAGAGTCTGAAAATGATGCTAGTTTAAAGCCTTTAGCGGATATCGAAAAGACGATGGCTTTAGGAGAGACAGGGATAGATCAATACGAGTTTGATGGAGTAGACAAGTATGTAGGTTATGCACCTGTAGGAAAAACTGGATGGTCATTAGCAGTAGTAGTATCAAAAACGGAGGTATTATCAGAACTTGATAGTCTGAGGATTTCCACTTTAATAGTATCCATAGTATTCTTATTAATTGGATTTGGAGTAGTTTACATAATTTCAACAAGTATATCTAAAGGAATAAAATCCACTTCAAAACATTTAGAGTTATTAGCAGAGGGAGATCTATGTGAAGAGGTTTCGCCTAAATCTCTGAAACTAAAGGATGAAATTGGAGATATGACTAATTCTATGAAGGTAATGCAAGACTCATTAAGGGGAATGATTAATGGTATAAAAGGTAATTCTTCAAATATTAATATTCAATCAGAAAATTTATCTGCAGTTGCAGAAGAGATTTCTAGTTCGACTCAAAATGTTGCAGAAGCAATAAACGAGATTGCAAAAGGTACAAGTTCCCAGGCTGATGATCTAATAAATGTAACCGAAATTCTTAATGACTTTAGTGACAAGTTATCTGGAATGGTTAGTGAAATACAAGTTGTAGATTCAAATTCTAGGGGAATCAGTGTGATGGCAAATGAGAGTAGTAGTGAAATGAATGAATTAAACCAGTCCGTAACAAAGGTTAGCCATTCCTTCAAGAGCTTTAATGGGAAAATTATTGGTCTTGGAAAAAACATAAATGAAATAAATGAAATCACTAATATAATAAATGATATTGCGGCGCAAACAAATTTATTAGCATTAAATGCTGCTATTGAAGCAGCTAGAGCAGGGGAAGCCGGAAAAGGATTTTCTGTGGTAGCAGATGAAATAAGAAAACTTGCTGAGCAATCAAAGGTATCCTCAGGAGATATTAGTAGATTGATTAATGGAATATCTAAAGATACAGATGTTATAGTTCAAGATTCTGTTGATATGGATGATGAACTAATAAACCAAGTTAAGATTATAGATAGTTCAATAGTATCCTTCAAGAAGATTATAGAAGCGGTGAATGAAGTGATTCCTAAAATAGAAACAGTTAAAAATTCTGCTGAAGATATAAACAAGGATAAAAATATTATTTTGGATAGAGTAGATGGTGTATCATCAGTTGCGCTTGAAGTTTCAGCCTCATCAGAGGAAATTGCAGCATCAGCAGAACAAATGAATGCATCTACAGAAGAAGTTGCCGCCGCAGCACAAATGCTTAGCACTATGACTAATGAAATGATTAAGGAAGTAAACAAGTTTAAAATTTAAATAAAATAATAATTGAGTAGATAAAATTATATTTTGGTAGTTAATACTGATATTAATGGTTATAATTACTAGTATAGGTACATAAGCTGAAAGGTGGTTTGTCCTAGGTATGCTATATTTAAGGAGGGTTATTATGGAAAAGTATATTTGCACAGTATGTGGTTATATTTACGATCCAGCGGAAGGTGATACTGATAATGGTATTGATCCTGGAACAAAATTTGAAGATATCCCTGAGGATTGGGTATGTCCATTATGTGGAGTACCAAAATCAGATTTTGAAAAAGTAGAAGAATAAATTAGTAAAATAGTTTATTTAAAGTAGGAATACTTAGATTAAGTATTCCTACTTTTTAGTTATATGGAAGAATAATTTAAAAAAAAGCTGTTGCCATGAATGATTTTAAAAATCATTCTGCAACAGCTCTTTCTACCTAAATTAATTAATTTTAAATTTATTTATTTCAGCGCCTAATTGCTTTGCCAAAGTTTCAAGTTCGCTTGAATGCCTTGTAAACTCTTGCATAGTAGCTGTTATTTCTTCTGTTGAAGCAGTAACTTCTTGTGAAGCCGCGGCTGTTTGCTCTAATATTGATGAAATGTTCTCAATTTCTGATACTGTAGATTGTTTCTTTACATTTATATCAGCAATCGATATTTTTACTTCATTAACTTTAGTAATCATTATTTCAATTGATTTTAGGATTTCACTAAAGATGTCCTGAGTTTGAACTACCGCTAGTTCTTGTTCATTTACTACCATTTCAGTGGAATTTATAGCATTTACCGCTGTGTCTGATTTTTTCTGTATATTCGCTATAATTACCTTTATCTCTTCTGTTGAAGTTTTAGATTGTTCAGCAAGTTTTCGTATCTCTTCTGCAACTACAGAAAATCCTCTGCCTGCCTCACCAGCACGTGCAGCTTCAATGCTTGCATTTAATGATAAAAGATTAGTTTGTTCTGTTATATTGGATATTGTCTCGGAAATGGAATTTATTTGATTAGTACTTTCATTCATATCTTGAACTATGCTGTTGACTTCAGTAGTAGCAATTTTAGTTTTATTTGATTTCTCTATTAAGGTATCTATCATATAAAGCCCTTTTGAGCCTAATGCTTTAGTGGTACTTGAAATTTTATCCATTTCATTAGAGTTAACACTAATTCTATCTAATCTGTTTGATAAATCATCCATTTGAGAAGCACCATTTTGAGCGTTTTGTGCTTGAGTAGTTGCTCCCATAGAAACTTCGTCTATCGCCCTTGATACTTCACTTATAGAGGCTGTTACCTCCTCTGACATACTTGCAAGACTTGTAGATGTTTCTAATACAGTAGTAGATGATTTTGTAACACTATTCATAAGACCTGATATATTTTTTATCATTGAGTTAAATGACGTAGCTAAATCCTTAAATTCATCCTTTGTTGAAGCTGTTATAGAAACAGTTAAGTCTCCATTTGAAGCTTTAGCAAATACGTCTTTTAACTTTTTAATATTATCGGATATACCCTTACTTAATAACAATGACATACCTATTGAAATTAAGCCTATTACTAATATTATTAAGAAAGTTGTTTGTAATATAGACTTTGTATCCTTGGTTAGTTCACTTTCATCTAAGGTAGCAACTAACTTCCAACCTGTTAATTCATTTGTTTGATATGCTCCAAACATTTCTGAACCATTATCATCATAATTAACAAAACCATTATCCTCTGATTTTGCTTTATCCCAAAAGGATAAATCGGAGGATATATTTGTATTAACAAGTTCTTTTTGTGGATGAGCTAAAATATTACCTGATACATCAGCTATAAAAACATAGCCTGTATTGCCTACCTTCTTTGTAGCTATTCGTTCTGTAAGTGTAGCTAGTGTACAATCCATTGCCACAACACCAACTACTTGTCCGTTATTTTCTACTGCTCGTGCAAGTGTAACAACATTGTCTCCAGTTGCAGCATCTACATAGGGAGGAGTTATTACAACCTCACCTTTATGCTCCAAAGCTTGTGTATACCAGGGTCTTTTAGTTGCATCAAATCCATCTGTCATTTTTGTAGCAGGATAATTGGAATACTTGCCAGATGCAGTTCCATAATACATACAAAGTATATCTTTGTTACTTTCTTTTATGCTTTTCAATACATCGGGTACATATTTAAAATTATCTGCTGCATCAACATTTGTAAAATCATAATTACCTGATGCCATTGAAACCATATTAGAAAATCCATTAAAGTAATCAAGTAGTCCATTGTTTATTTCCATAAGTGTTTGTGTACTTGTAAGAGTTAACTTCTTATTAAGGATTGACTTTGATTGATTATACGAAACAACTCCCGTTATAATTAATGGAATCACACAAATTGTTACTAAACTAATAATTAATTTAGTACGGATACTGTTTAGTTTTAAATTTTTAAATTTGATATTAATCGCCCCTTTTTTTAATTTGCAAAAATTATAATAGCATGAAATTATTTTTAATAAAGCAAAACTATAATAATTTATTGTTAATATAGTCTTTCTTTTTCAAAATTCTAACCTTTAACATAATAAATTATATACTCACTAAAAGCAATGCCCTACTTATCAAATGATGCAGTCGCACTTGAAGTTTTAGCATCATCATAACAAGTGAGTAAGTAAGGAATAATTTCGTGGTTAACCTGGATGTTATAGGTTATAATTATTATTATAGGTTCATAAGCTGAAAGGTGATATGATTTGTCCTAGTAAGGTTATAGTAAGGAGGATTATTATGGAAAAGTATATTTGTACAGTATGTGGTTATATTTATGACCCAGCAGATGGCGACACTGATAATGGTGTTGATGCAGGAACAAAATTTGAGGATATTCCAGAAGATTGGGTATGCCCATTATGTGGAGTTCCAAAATCAGATTTCGAAAAAGTAGAAGAATAAATCAGTAAAATAGTTTATTTAAAGCAGGAATACTTAGATTAAGTATTCCTGCTTTTTAAATGGATTGAATATACAAATTAAGGAGTAATAGAGGAATATATATATATAAATGTATTACAGAATGTTTTACAAATCCATCACAAATCCATAACATTTTCAATTAAATTATAAAGTATTATTATATTATAATAATAAAAAGGAGTGGAATAAAGTATGAAAAATAAATTATTTGCAATTTTAATAGTAGGCTTAATAGCGGGTTCAATTAGATTAACAGCTTGCACAAGTAATATTGAGAATATATCAACTAGTAATGATTCAAGTCTTGTTTTAAATGAGGAAAAAAATGTTGCTTTTGAAGAATTTGGAGCTCAAGGGGCAAAAAATGATGATACACTAACTTTGGAAGATATGATTTCATATTCAATAGAAGATGAATACTTGGCAAGAAGCGAATATGAAATTATCATGGATAAGTTTGGTGAGGAGAAACCTTTTACAAATATTATAAAAGCAGAAGTGAATCATATTGAACAATTAACAGTACTATTTAGTAAATATAACATTTTAATTCCACAGGATATATCAATGGATTTTATAGTGGTACCAGATAACTTAAATGAAAGTTTTGCAGCGGGAGTTGCTGCAGAAATAGAAAACATTGCAATGTATGAAAAATTTCTAAAAGAAGATATTCCTGAAGATGTGAGAGCTGTATTTATAGAATTAAGGGATGGTTCTGAAAGTCATTTAAGTGCTTTTAAAAAGAATATTTAATAAAACCACCCATTTACGGGTGGTTTTATTTATATGGTTAAATCTCTTTTTCTATAGAATAGATAAGTTACACAACTACATATACCGATTATTAAAATAGACAAAAATACAAAAGTTAATTGAAATTCTCCGCCATACATTAAACTCTTAGCTTCAAAGTATTTAAAGGGTGTAAGGTATTTCAAAGGTTCAAGATTACTCTCAATATCAATGGCCATAGATAGCATAAACATAAATAGTAATATTCCTGTAGCTACTGAGATTGAGCTCTTCGGTTTCTTACATAAAGCGGATATAGCTGTACCAATAAATAAAAATAGTACTTGTAGAATAAACAGCCCAACCATTAATTTTAATATATCATTAGTTACATCTTCTCCCGTGCTATAATATCCAACAATAACAATTGAAGAAATTAAAGTAACAAAATTTAATATTAGGATATTTACAACTGCTGCACTCAGTTTTGAAGTAATTATTCTATCTCGAGATACAGGCTTTACAAATATAAATTCTGATGTTTTATCCCTCTCTTCCTTAGAAATAATGTCTGCTCCCATCATAGCTGCATGAATTGCCACCATTAAGACTAAGTATAAAAAAAGTATCCCATAATATCCACTAGCAAGAGATAAGTCAAAAGTTCCAACTCCCATAATGTTTTGCAATGATTTTGGCATTTGAGCTAAAAGTTCATTCATAGATTGATCTGAGGCTACTGAACCCCCATATTGACCCATGCCAGCGAAAACCATAAAGACCATTCCAATGGACCATATAATAAGCGATTTAGCATGAACTTTCATTTCTCGAGCAAATATATTCATATCTTACTCCTCCTTATTCAGTTTAAAGTTTCTAGACAGCATGAATATCTTTTTTAGAATAGATAAAGTAACTCATTCCTATTGAAACTGCAATAAATAGTATTTCAATTATTACAAATGAAGTTTCATAGGAAGTATTTTTCATAATATAGGCTGTATCATAATATTTAAATGGAGTTATATATTTTAATACATCGCCACCAACAACTGAATTAAACATATTTATAATATAAAAACTAAACACAGTGCCCAGTGAAATAGATATTACTGATCTTAGTTTAGGAACAATAACAGAAATAAGAACTCCTAAGGACATAAACATTAATTGCATGAAAAACATTGTAATAGAAATCATTATAAATAGTTCTATATCAAAGTCGGTAGTTGCAACAAAGGATGCCATTATACTAGCTACTATTATATAAATTATATTAGTGATAATAATAGATGTTAATACAGCAAGCAATTTAGCAGTAATTATCTGCTTACGGGTGACGGGTTTTGTTAAAAGAAAGTCTGCTGTTTTATCCCGGGCTTCCTTTGATACAATTGAAAGTCCTAAGTTTATAGCTTGAATAGATCCACATAAGGTTACATAAGTAAATATATAGGAATAAAAACCTAAAATAGATGAAAAAGATTCTAGTGTGAGACCAAAAGCTTTTCTTACTGCCTCAGGATAACCTTCAAGTAAAGTTTTCATTCCTTCAATATCTTTTGAGAAACTAGGGAAAATTGATAAGAACATTATAATCAGTCCAACCAAGGAACCTGTCCATATAATTGTTGATTTTCTATAGGCCTTTAATTCATGAAGAAACATATTCATAGGTTTATTCCTCCTTTTCATAATAATGCATAAATATTTCTTCAAGATCAGGTTCTTCTATCCAAACATTTAATAAATCAATATCGCATAGTTTTTTTGTGATTAAATTAATATCTCCTTTAAATAGAAAAGTAATTGTATTATCTTTAATTTCTAAATTATTTACACCAATAATATTGAAAAGATCTTTATCTATCTTAGATTTCAAGTCTATTTTAATTTTTTTATAATTATTTTCTTGTAAAGTACTAATTTTTTCAACCTTTATAATTTTACCTTCCTTAATAATAGCAACGCGATTACATAATTTTTGAACTTCACTTAGAATATGGGAAGAGAATAAAATTGTTGTACCTTTTTTATTTTCTTCTTTTAATAAGTTGAAGAACTTTTGTTGCATAAGAGGATCAAGACCACTAGTTGGTTCATCTAGTATAATCAACTTTGGCTCATGAAGTAATCCTTGAATAATTCCAACTTTCTTTTTATTTCCAAAGGATAAATCATCAATCTTCTTATTAAGATCAAGATTCATTATTTCTGCTAATTCATTTATCCTTTTACTACAATCCTTCTTATAAAAACTTGCTGAATATTTCAATAAATCTATTACTTTCATATTATTGTAGTAAAATACTTCAGATGGCAGATAGCCTAATTCCTTTGCTATTTCTGGAGCTGATTTAATACAATCTTTACCGAAAATTGTAGCACTTCCAGAAGTGGGATGAATTAATGCTAATAGAGTTCTAAGTGTAGTAGATTTACCAGCACCATTAGGCCCTATAAAGCCGAAAATTTCTCCTTCTTCAACATTAAAGCTTACATCAGAGATTCCTCTTGATTTTCCGTAAGTCTTTGTAAGATTATTAATTTCAATAATATTCATACTTGTAACCTCCAATATATTAAGTTAATGCACGCTTTACTAGATAAGTAATTTCCTTTATAAATTTTTCGTAATCTTCAAATTTCATATCATAAGCATTTTTATGGCTTTCCTCTGCAAAATCCCGCATAGATTCTTTCATTCTAGCTGAAATACCTTCGATAAAAACTAAAATACTTTCTGTAGATATATCGCTTTTTATATAACCTTTTTCTTTATTGCGATCTATAAGATTCCTCATGAAAGTTCTACCTTGTTCTAAAATATAAGTTAAAGCTTCATCTTTTATATTATGCTTATTCTCATAGGTTAAAGTTAAAAGAAAGATATATAAGTCTTGCTCTTCCTTTAAAAATAGCCATGTATCTTTAAAGCCATCATAAAAAAGATCTATAATATTAACTTCCTCAATATTTTTTATTTTTGAAGAGGCATATCGCATAGAGATACTATATGACTCTTTTACGCAATATAGATATAATCCTTTTTTATCTTGAAAATATTGATACAGACTACCTTTAGCTATACCTGCCTCTTTAGCAATTTTAGCGATATTTCCTTTTTCATAACCCTGTTCTCCAAATTCTTTTATGGATTCTCGAAAAATTTTTTCTTTCTTTTCATGTGGTAATTTTAAAAAAGTTTCCTTTGGCATTTGTTTCACCTCCGTCATGACTAACTAGTCATATGACTCCTTGGTCATAGTATACTTCTATTTTTTAGTAAAAGCAATAGAACAATAACTGGGGTTGCTTAAAACCTTTTCATAGATAGTGTATACTTAGCCAGTTGTAGAATTTGTAGTAAACTAAAGAATACAGTTCTAATAGGAAAAGATATTAAAAAAATAAATTTATTATAGTAATATAATATTTAAATATAAACATATGAAAATTAGGGAGGAATTGAGAAGCTTATGCTATTTAAGAAAATACCAAAAACATTAGGGGTAATACTAACATTGTCGTTATCAATATCACTTTTAGGGTGTGGACCCTCAAAGACAGATAATAAAGCAGTGACAAAAGATTTAAGCAATTATGAATTAGATAGTTACGAGGAAAATATTGATTCTTTAGGATTAAATAATAAGTTAAAGGCTGGAGAAAAGGTTATTATTGGATTTTCCATGGATTCTTTAAAAGAACCTATTTGGAAAGTAAGTAGAGATGCTTTTATTAGTAGAGCTAAGGAACTTGGAGCAGAAGTAAGAGTAGAGCAAGCAAACAGTGATGACAGATTACAATTAGCACAAATAGACCAATTAATTGCGGAAGGGGTAAACGTATTAGTAGTAGCTCCACATGATGGTGAAGTTACCGCTGAGGCAGCAGAGAAAGCTCACAATGCAGGCATAAAGCTTATAGCATATGATAGATTAATAAAAAACAGTGATGTGGATTTATATGTAGCGCTTGATAGCTTTAAAGCTGGAGAATTACAAGCACAAGAATTATTGAAAAATGTTAAAAGTGGAAATGTAGCTTATGTAGGAGGATCTCCGTCAGATAATAATGCTATATTATTTAGATCTGGAGCAATGAAAGTGCTAGAGAGTAATAAAGATTCTATTAATATAGTGATGGATAAATACTCTACAGATTGGAAGGCTGAGGAAGCTTATAACAATGTAATGGATCTTTTGACTACAGATAGTAATATTCAAGGAATAGTTTGTGCGAATGATGGAACTGCATCTGGGGCAATTGCAGCATTAGAGAAGTTCTCCCTAGTGGGCAAGATACCTGTAACAGGATTAGATTCAGAACTTTCAGCATGCCAAAGAATAGTAGAGGGGAAACAGCTAATGACAATATATAAACCAACTAACGAAATGGCAAGTAAGGCTGCAGAACTAGCTGTCAAAATGGCAAAGGGAGAAACTGTTGAAGCAAATAATAAAATATTTAATGGAAAAATAGATGTACAGGCATATTATTTAGACCCAATTGTTGTAACTAAAGAGAATATGGTGGATACCGTTGTAAAGTATAATTTTCAGTCCTTTGAGGATGTATATAAAAATGTACCAGAAGACCAAAGACCTAAACAATAAAGTGAAAGCTAGGAGGAAATTATAATTATGAAAAAGATGAGCAGTGTAAATATAAAAGCACTTAGTAATAGAAGTATTAAAGCAAGAATGATGACAACTTTTATAGTAGTAATAGTATCGCTTTTTGTAATAAATATATTTTCTATTTATAAAAGTTACAGTAATAATCAAAAGTATACAGTATTAATTGATAATACAATGAAAGAAGGAAGATTGAAGGAAATCTCAGTGGCCATGGTTGATCTTACAGGAAATTATCTTACAAATAATAAGCAGGAAGATTTAGATGAAATTAACAATCATTGGAAAGAAATAGAGGATATATGTAATTATTTAGATAATACTATTGAATCTGATGAAAGTATCAGTACTTATAACATTCTTAAAAATTTAATTATAAATACTAAAATCGATTGTAATAATGCAATAATATATAATAAAAACAGTGAAACAGCAATGAAATCCTCAGATTCTTATAATTCAGCGGAGAAAAAAGTTCAATATGTTGAATCAATTAATGGAGAATTATTATCTAATGAAGTTAATTATATGAAAACTGTACAGGAAGAAATAGATAAATCGTTCCGTATAAATATAATAGCGGCTATGGCATTACTTTTAGTTATTGTAATAGCATGCTTAGTATACTCAATAACATTTTCTAGTAGCATAAGCAGAAGGCTTATAAGACTTAAGGAAATAGCTCAGGAAATAGCTAATGGGGATTTAAGAAATACTGATAAAAAATCTGAAGAAAATAAGAATACTAATGATGAATTAAATATTTTAGAACACACTTTCATGGATATGAAGAAGTCTCTAAATTCAACAATAAGTATAGTTAGAGAAAGTATTGTTAGTGTAACACAAGCATCTACAGATTTAGCAATAAATATGAGCCAAAGTAAAGGGGCTAATGATGTTGTAGTAGAGTCTATTAATTCTGTTAACGAAGTTGCAAATATTCAAGCAAATTCAATTGACCAAACCTTTCAGAAGATTGGTCAAGTTAATAGCAATATTCAAGATACTCTTAATAATGTTGTGAATTTAAAACAACGTGTTGAAGTAGCAGATTCTAATACAAATGTGGGTAAAGAAACATTGACTACTATGATTGAACAAATTAAAAACATAAATACTATGATTTACTCATTTAAGGATCAAACAAGAAATCTAAATGAAAATTCATTAAAGATAGGGCAAGTTCTTGATATGGTAAGCAGTATTGCAGAACAAACAAATCTTCTAGCGCTTAATGCATCAATTGAAGCTGCTAGAGCAGGAGAAGCAGGAAGAGGATTTGCAGTTGTTGCAGAGGAAGTAAGGAATCTTGCAGAACAAAGTACCTCTGCAACACAAGAAATTGAAAGCATAATAATGGATCTTCAAAATGGAACAAATAAAATCTCATTAGAAGCAGAAATTGCAATGAATGAAATTCAGGCAAATACAAATCTAGCGGGAAAAGTTGAAATAGCATTTAAAGATATTTATAATTCTAATCAAGATATTAAAAGTTCAACAACTAATATTGTAAATTATATTGAAGATGTTTCAACTCAAATAAAATATATAAATGAATCTATGGAATCTATAAATAAAAACACACAACAATTATCTAGGGATAGTGAAAATTCCTCAGCAGTTACAGAGGAACAATTGGCTGTAATAGATGAGGTTAGTAATCAATCATCCTATCTTGAGGAGATGGCTAAAACCTTGAGTGATACTGTTGAAAAGTTTAAAATATAACTTTTAGAGTAATTTTTACCTGAGAATAGGAACAAATGCAAAAAAAAGTTCTGTTATTCAGAACTTTTTTGTGTAATTTTTAGAAATATTATAAAAAATAGAGTTATCTACTTTTCGAAGACATTAAAGATAGACAAGATGTTATTAATAAAATACAAAATTTATTAAAATATAAATACAATAGCCTTTATAAAGGTCAAAACACTAAGGAGTAGATGCCACAATATAATGGTATCTGCTCTTTAATTATAATAATTAAACATAGGATTTAATTTTATAGTCATGAGGAAGATGACTTGTATCATTTAAAGTCACTAATTTTGGGTATAGTTCATCATTAAAGGATAGCTTGCATATTGAGGTATTTCCTAAATTCATCTTATGGTACATAGACATATTCCAATCGAACAATGCTATTAAGCTTGCCTTAATAATTCCACCGTGGCAAACAATTATTATTATTTTATTTTTATGTTTATTTAAAAGATTTAATATACCTTCCTTAGCACGAATGCTTGCCAGCCTTATGCTTAAATCTCCACCGCATAAAGGGGCATCAATTTTATCATCTCTCCAAATCTTAAAGCTATCTGGGTAAGACTCTTTAATTTCGGTTATAGTAAGGCCTTCCCACTCACCAAAATCTATTTCTCTTAAAGCTGGCTCTAATTCAAGCTTTTTATCTGTGTTAGAGCATATTACTTTTGCAGTATCTACAGCTCTTTTTAAGGGACTTGTATAAATATAATCAAAGGAATTCTCAAGTTTAGTTCTGAGAAATTGTGCTTGGAAAATACCTTCATCAGATAATTCTATATCCTGAGAACCTTGGAATTTGCCTAATTTGTTCCATTTAGTTTCACCATGTCTTACTAATAATAATGTAGTAGCCATAATACCTCCTGTAAAAAATGATTGATTATTTTGTTCTATAGATTATGATAAAATTATTATCATAAAAAGTCAATGAGATCTGCATGGCAATAAAGATAAAAAGGAGATAATAGCAATGGAAAATGAATATATAAGATGTAACAGTGCAAATATATATTATGAAGTACATGGCGAGGGGGAACCTATTCTATGCTTACATGGGAATGGTGAAGACTCAAGTTATTTCAAACCCCAGATTAGGGAATTTTCAAAAAAGTATAAAGTAATAGTAATGGATAGTAGAGGCCATGGTAAGTCCTCATTTGGAGAGGAAGGACTATCCTTGGAATTAATGGCTAAGGATGTATTAAAGGTGATTAAGGAATTAAATATAGATAAGATTCATCTATTAGGCTTTAGTGATGGTGGCAATGTAGCACTAAAAATTGCAATGAAAAATCCAAAGAAGATAAAGACATTGAGTTTAGTAGGTGCTAACTTACAACCTAAAGATATAAAGATGTTTGCTAGAATCCCTATAGTAATTGAATATGGTATCTACAGTTTAATTTCCTTTAACAAGAAAAAAGAGATAATAGGACTGATGATAAAAGAACCTTGCTTTAAAGAAGAGGAACTAAAAACAATATTTATACCTACATTGGTAATTGCAGGAGAAAATGATTTAATTAAAGAGAGTTGCACTAAATTAATTAGTAAATCAATTAATAATAGTAAACTTGTTATTATTAAGGGTGGAGATCATTTCGTATCAAGTAAGAAATCAGGGGCATTTAATAAAATATTCTTAGATTTTATAAGAAAAAATTAATAAAATTTTAGGAGGGTCTGTGTATAAGAAAGGCGATTTTCATGTTCATTCCACGGAGTCTGATGGAGAATTAAAACCAGGAGAAATAGTGATTTTAGCTAAAAAAAGGCATCTGGACATAATTGCATTAACGGATCATAATACTGTATGTGGAAATAAACAAGCGATAAAAGTTGGTAAAATACATGGGATAAAAGTTATTCCAGGAATAGAATTATCTACAAGATATAAGGGGAATAAAATTCATATATTAGGATATTTCTACAGGGACATATATGAAGGTGAAGAATTTAATACTACTTTAGAGAATATAAACAAAGGCCAATTTAAGAAATGTCAAATGAAGAATAACGGAAATATAAGTTTTAGAAATGAAGGGGGAAAGCTAACTACCAATGCTGGGATAGAATTTTTGCATTATTATGGAGCAAAAGTAGTTCTAGCTCATCCCACGTTAATAAAATATGATGTTTTCGATAAGTTAATAGAACTTGAATTTGATGGAATAGAAGCTAAGTATTATAGAAATAGAGAAAATGATACTGAAAGATTTATTAAGGTAGCAAGGGAGAAAGGCATAATTTATACTGCAGGTTCGGATTTTCACTCCTTAAGGAAAGTGGATATAAAACATGGGACTTTAGGACAAATTTATTTAGAAGAAGATGAAATAAAAAATTTTCTAAATATATTAGTATAATTTACAAGTAAATAGTTAAAACCATATAAAGCCTTGAAATTTTAACATGAATAAGGTAAAATAATATAAAATATTCTATATAATGTTATAATTTTAGTAGAACAATAGAAACAATTATAAATATTAGGAGGTAAAGGTATGAAGAGTTTAAAAGGAAGCAAAACAGCGGAAAATTTAATGAAATCATTTGCAGGAGAATCACAAGCACGAATGAGGTATACCTATTATTCTAGCATTGCAAAAAAAGAAGGTTTTGTTCAAATCGCAAACATATTTACAGAAACAGCAGATCAAGAAAAAGAGCATGCTAAGAGATTCTATAAATTTCTTAAGGAAGACTTTGTTGATGAAACTATAGAAATACAAGCAACTTTTCCTGTAGCATTTCATAAGGAAACTGTAAAGAATTTAAAGGCAGCAGCAGCTGGAGAAAATGAAGAATGGTCAGATCTTTATCCAAGCTTTGCAAAGGTTGCAGAAGAAGAAGGTTATCCAATAATTGCAGCAGTATATAGAGAAATTACAAAGGTTGAGGAACGCCACGAAATAAGATATAACAAGCTTACAAAGAATATAGAAGAAGGAAAAGTATTTAAAAAAGATGAATCAATTCTTTGGAAGTGCATTAATTGTGGATATATCTATGAAGGAGTAGAAGCTCCAAAGGCTTGCCCTGCATGTGCACATCCACAAGGCTACTTTGAAGTATTCAAAGAAAATTATTAAATTATGTAATAAAAAATCTATAATATGTTTAAAATATAAATAGATAAAAAAGAAACACATGTAAGTGTTTCTTTTTTTTACATAGTTCAACTCAATGGAGGTGTTTTAGTGAAAGATCAATATAAAGAAATATTCGAAGGCTTAGTGGATGCTTATTATAATGGAGATTTTGAAGATACAATAAAGTATATAATAGAAAATAAATTCAATGATAAAAAAGAGGCTCAAAGGGTTATCGCTAATCTTTGTGGAGTTGAAGTGGATTTTGAAGAAAAGGATTTCATATACAATTTAAAGAAAGCTATAACTATGCATTCTGTTAAAAAGGATATTGTAAGTAAAATACAAAAATGTGGAAATGAATGTACAAAGGATGGAGGAGAGGCTAAATGTGTAAGTGCTTGTCCGTTTGATGCCATATTAGTGAATCCCATAGACAATAATAAATACATAGATTACGACATTTGTTTGTCCTGTGGAGAATGTGTTAAAGCTTGTGATAGCGGAAAGTATATGGATGCTGTTCAATTCCTTCCAATTGCAGAAATTTTAAAAAGTGGAAAGAAGGTTATTGCAGCTGTCGCTCCTGCTATAAGTGGTCAGTTCGGAGAAGATGTTAATTTGGATATGCTAAGAGAATCTTTTATTAAAGCTGGATTTACAGATATGATAGAAGTAGCTTTTGCAGCAGATATGCTGTCAATTAAAGAATCTGTAGAATTTGATAAACATGTAAATAATGAAGAAGATTTACTTATCACCTCCTGTTGCTGTCCTATGTGGGTAGGCATGTTGAAGAAGGTTTATTCCGATTTAGTTAAGCATGTATCTCCATCTGTTTCGCCAATGATTGCAATGGCTAGAGTTCTGAAACAATTATCTCCAGATATAAAGGTTGTATTTATCGGCCCTTGTATAGCTAAGAAATCAGAAGCAAAGGATAAGGATTTAGTAGGAGATGTAGATTATGTTTTAACTTTTCAGGAGTTAAAGGTTATATTTGATGCCTTAAGTATTGAACCAGCTCAAATGAAGGGAATTCCAGCTTTAGAATATGCTTCTAGAGGTGGTAGACTATATGCAAGAACAGGAGGAGTATCTGAGGCAATAGGAGATATTGTTAAAGAACTATATCCAGAAAAGTATAAGTATTTTAAAGCAGTTCAAGCAAATGGGGTTCCAGAGTGCAGGGAACTTTTAAAGAAAGCTCAGAATGGAGAAATTGATGCAACCTTCCTAGAGGGTATGGGTTGTGTTGGAGGTTGTGTAGGTGGACCTAAAAAATTAATTGATAAAGAGAAAGGGAAAGAAGCTGTGGATAAAGCTGCGTATAAATCTCCAGTAAAGGTAGCAACTCATAGTCATGTAATGGATGAGGTCTTAGGGAGAATAGGAATTACTTCCTTAAAGGATTTTGAAGATCCTAAGAAGATAGAAATTTTTGAACGGAATTTTTAATTATAGGATTATATAAAAGTAGATAGTTTCGGCTATCTACTTTTATATTTGGAAAATATCAAGAGAAATATTGTGCTGATGTATAGATAAATGATATCATTAAAATTAATGAGAAAAACTAGGGGGTATATCATGGATTGAGTCAAGTAAAAGTGGGCAACTATTTTATTATCCATTATTTTACAGTATATATTTATAACTTCCCTTAAGCATTTTTACTCTTAATTGTAACTAATATCTCCAAATCCTTTTAATCCACATA
>NZ_PVXQ01000007.1 GCF_002995745.1 Clostridium vincentii
ATTCGTTAGCCTAACAAGCAAATATCAAAAGATACATTAATTTCTAATGAACCGCCGTGTACCGAACGGTATGCACGGTGGTGTGAGAGGACGCTAAATAAAATAATTATTTAGCTCCTACTCGATTTCTAAAAAAATATTTGCACGTTTATAAATTAAATAAAAATTAGTCCTGCTTGTCCTGTTTTTTTACTAAGTAATTAATGTCATCAGAATTTGCTTGAACCATAACCTTAATATCTTGAAGCTCTCTTAAAATCTTTTCTAATAGTTCTTCTTTTTTAATACTCATGAGAAAGTGCACCTCCTAAAGTTTTGTTATATTAATTATAATTTATACTGTAAAAATTATATATGAGATGTACAAGTCATTTAAGGGGGATATTACCACTATATTAATAAAACAAATTAAATAGCAAAGAATCATTCCGTTAAATTCATTTGACAAATCTTTTGCAGATAATGGAGATATAAAACTTAAGGTGGAAGATGGCGAATGGAAAATAGATAGTTTTCATAGCGTATTGCAGTAATAGAAAGTTGTAATAATTTAATTACAAAACATAATGAATAATAATAGAGTAAATAAAAAATTAACATTAAATTAACACAGAAAAAGAAGGAAAGAACTTAAATATGTAGAAATATACTCTAGTTAATATGAATATATTGATTAATATCGTTATTAAGGTGGTGTAATATTATGAGCAAATTTGAAATCAGTGACATAGTTAAAGAAAAAGCATTCAAGAGCTTGATTCAAGAACTTGAACAAGAAATTAAAAATAAACCTGTTGAAATAGAAGAACTAGAAATTGAATATATTAAATTTTCTTTTTTAAATAAAGTTGAAAAAGAAGATTATGATGAAGAGCTAAAGGAATTGATGGCAAAGATAAAACAAGAAAGAAAAATTACCGCTAAACTAAGAGCTAAAATAGATAATTTGAAAAGTAATTTTGAAGGTAAAATTGTTATTAAGAACTAATTATAGTAAAAAATCGTTCTATTCTAATTATATGAATAGAACGATTTTTTCTATTTTTTTCTTTTAGCACTCCAATAGGCAGTAGCTTCATCTTCAAGCTTTTTTATTCTGATGTAATAATCAGGGAATTCCAATAAATGTGCTAAAGCTATTTTCCCAGTTAAAATTGGGTCATTTTGAGTTACATTAGCCTGGGGGAACTTATCTCCATGCTCCAGTTCTACATTTAAACCAATTTTAAATTGTTCGAGATCAAACTCTTGTTTAGAAAAATCAATTCCTAGAGTTTTAGCTATTTTTGATGCTTCATCTAGAGTAAATGATTTTTTGTTAGGCTCATCTCTTAGTCTCCATATTATCCAATTACTATGTTTCACTTTTACACCAAATTTATATTATTTTCATTGTTAGTATATGGTTAAAATATTAAATGTGTAACAGACTACGCTATGAAATTAGAGATTATCAGTAGTGTGTACTAGTACAGATATACAAATTCAATGTATAAAATAGAAAAAATGTATATTATAATTTGTTAGGGTAATGGAAACTTAGGGGGAAATTATGGGTTCAAAAAATGGTAGCAAGCTTTGGAGTAAATATTATATTATAACAATACTTCTTTCAATAGGAATTAATATGGTTAGCCATCTATTATTATCAACTATAGTAATACATGCAAAGGCAATTACTGGATCGGATATATATGCAGGGTTTATGACTACGGTCTTCACACTATCAGCTCTTTTTGTAAGAACTTTTATTGGCAAGGTTTTAGATAAAGTTGGGAGAAAAAAAGTCCTTATTGTAGGAATGATAATAACAGCAATAGCGGCTTTAATGTATGGAATAACTGATAATATATATATAATTATAATTTCACGTATTATTCATGGAATTGGATTTGGTATAACATCTACAGCAATTGCAACCATTGTTACAGATATTATTCCTGAGGATAGGCTCCTTGAGGGGATAGGATATGCAGGCATAGCTGCAACGGTGGCATCTGCTTTAGGACCTACAATGGCATTATCGATAATTGGATCAGACTATAGTAATTTTAAGAGTTTATTCTTCATAACATTTATAATTGCAGCAATAACAACAGTTTCTGCCTTTCCTGTGAAATATAAATTTCAAAGATCTGGCCATAAAATAATTATAAATAAGGAAGATGAAGAAAAAGAAGTGAAATTCTTTTCTTTAGGACTTAAGTTTTTTGCACCACTTGCAATTATATTTATTTTGGCAATAGCTCAAACTACAGTAATCTGCTTTAGCAACTCTTATATCTAGATTGTTTATAACTAAAATTACAAATCAATTTGGAGTTCATAAAATAGCATTATGTGATTTTGTGATACTAATAATTGTTTTATTTTTCATGGCAAATGTAATGTCTAAAAATATATTAATTTTATTAGCATTTCCATATGGATTAGTAATTGGAACTCTAATGCCTATTCTTAATGTTATGGTTATTAAGGCTGTTCCAAAAAAGATAAGAGGAACTGCAAATGCCATGTATTATGCTGCTATAGATTCTGGCTTTGGAATAGGGTCTCTTAGTTGGGGAATGGTAGCAGAGGCCCTAGGAGGATATAATCTTATATTTTTAATAGCATCGATAATAGCAATTGTTGGAATGATTGTATACATATTAAGTGAAAGAAAATTATCTAAAAAAGTTATAGTTGAGTATGGTATATAAATCTATAGAGGGCTGATGCTACGAAAGTATTAGCTTCCCTTTAATGACATGTAGAATATTATTACTCAATTGACAGATATACTCAAAATACTATAATATAAATTATAGATTTAAAATTGTTAAGCTCATATTATAATAGTAGCTTAATAAAAGGATTATATTTAATTGGGGGTAATTATGGCAAATAAAAATGATTTAGATGAATATTCATATGGTGGAAATAAGGGAAGAGAGAAGGGAAATCTTTTTACCTTTTTTGTAGGGATAATTGTTTTTGGAATAGGAGTGTTTTTAATAT
The DNA here is from genome assembly GCF_002995745.1 of Clostridium vincentii. Lineage (GTDB taxonomy): Bacteria > Bacillota > Clostridia > Clostridiales > Clostridiaceae > Clostridium > Clostridium vincentii. The sequence continues at coordinate 3,001 of NZ_PVXQ01000007.1, forward strand.
TTCAAAACACTACCATATCAAGTAATTTTGGTTTATCAAGAATGTTAGGATTTGATCCACCTTTTGGACTAGTATTATTGCCACTGATAATTGGAATAATAGTTTTATTTTTCAATGAAAAGTCAATACTTGGATGGTTATTAGTTATTTTTGGAGTAATATTTATTTTATTAGGAATACTAATGGGACTACAGATAAGCTTTAGACGGACTACTTTATTTATAGCAATACTTATGTATGGAATGACAGCAGCAGGAATTGGTATAACTTTAAAAGGGTTATTTGGCAAAAGTAAATAAATCATGCCATTGAATGTTAAATGGTAATATTATATAATTTATATTAAGCTTATATTCACTAGAATATAAGCTTTTAACTTATAAAAAAAAGGATGAGATTATGATGGAGAAAGTTACTTTTAATCCAAAGGACATAATATTTTCATTAGATATAGGAACACGTTCTATAATAGGAACAGTTGGTGTTGTTAGAAATAAAAAATTTGAAGTTTTATGCGAAAAATATCAGGAGCATGAAGAGCGAGCTATGATAGATGGACAGATACATGATATTAATTTAGTTGTTCAAGTTGTAGATGGTATAAAGAAAAAGATAGAGAATGAATTAGAGATAAAATTAGAAGAGGTTTCTATTGCAGCTGCAGGTAGATTTTTAAGAACCTGTGAAGCTAGGGCAGATATATCATTAAATGGAGAGCAGGAAATTGACAAGGAAATTGTAAGAAGTATTGAATTGAGTGCAGTAAAAAAGGCTGAAGAGGAAGTTAATAAAAATACAGCTGGAAAATTATATTGTGTAGGATATTCAAGAAAGGGATATTATTTAAATTCTTATGTAATTTCAAGCATTTTAGGACATAAAGGCGAAGAAGTAGGAGTTGATGTTATAGCTACATTCCTGCCACGTTCTGTTATTGATTCTTTATATACAGTAATGAATAAGGTTGGACTTAAGGTTATTAATTTAACATTAGAGCCTATTGCAGCAATTGAGGCTGTTGTTCCTAAAAATTTAAGATTATTAAATATAGCCTTAGTTGATATTGGAGCAGGGACATCAGATATTGCAATTAGTTCAAAGGAGACTATAAGTTCTTATGCAATGGTACCTATGGCTGGAGATGAGGTAACAGAGGTTATAGCACAAGAATACTTAGTGGATTTTAATGCTGGGGAAGACATAAAAAGAAAAATAGAGATTTCAGAGGAGATTACATATACAGATATATTAGGTCTTGAGAATACTGTCTCATCTGAAAATCTCAGAAAGCTCATAAACCCAGTTGTTAGTAAAATAGCTGAGGCTATTGCAACTAAAATAACTGAAATAAATGGAGGGAAATCACCTGCAGCTGTATTTTTAGTTGGGGGAGGAGCTCATACACCTGGGCTGCTTGAGAAAATTGCTGCAAATCTTAATATTCCAACTCAAAGAATTGCAATTAAGGATAGGACCTCAGTGCCAGAGTGTGTAGCAAATAATGACCTTGGTTCAGCAGGGGTTACTGTTTTAGGAATTGCTTTGATTGCAATAAGAAGTTTGGGAAATGACTTTATTAATGTAGAGTTAAATGATGATGCTGTAAGTTTATTTAATTCTCATAAACATACGGTAATGGATGTTCTTCTTCAGGCTGGAATTAATCCAAGTCTTTTAATTGGCAAGGCTGGTAAGAATATAAGATTTGTAGCTAATGGTAAAAAGAGACTAGCCTTTGGTAGCATTGGACAAAATGCTGGCATAACTATAAATGGTTCTCAGGCAAATATTGAATCTGAAATTAAAGAAGGAGATTCAATAAAGGTTACTTACGCACAAAATGGTAAGGATTCTTCTCCTAAGGTTAGTGAATTTATAGAGGATATTAATTCTATAAGTATTTATGTAGATAATAAAATTATTAACCTTGAGCCAATATGTATAGTGAATGAAGAAATTAAGGAATTTACAGAAGAAATAAAGGATGAGGATGATGTAAAAGTATTTATACCTAACACTCTTTTATTGCTTAAAAAATATATTTTAAAAGACGAAAAAGCCTTACTTAAGGATAATGAAGAAATAAATGATGATTTTATACTAGAAGATGGCATAAAATTATATACTAATAATGATAAGGAAGAAGTGGCTATAACAACTGAAAAAAATAGTGAGAAACAAGAATTTTTTACTGTAATGGTTAATAAAGAAGAGGTAAAGTTAAGTGGAAACTCTTCCTATATATTTGTAGATATATTTAATCATATGAATTTTGATTTAACAACCATTAGGGGAAATATTAGATTATTATTAAATGGTGAGAAAGCTGCCTATACAGATAAGTTAACCGAGGGAGATCAAATAGAGGTTTATTGGGATTAAGGCATATTTTTTTCATATGCCTAGTATTTTTTTGGAGGAATATCAATGATTGCCTTTTTAAAGGAAGCAGAGAATATTAAAGAAGAATTAATTACTATCAGAAGAGATCTACATGAAAACCCAGAATTGGGCTTCGAAGTCTTAAGAACTTCACAAATAGTTAAAGATTTTTTGAAAAAGGAAGGAATACCTTTTTGTTCTTTTGCAAAAATAGGGGTATGTGGAATTATAAAAGGGGAGAAAGATGGAGAGAATAAAACTATAGCCCTTAGGGCTGATATGGATGCACTTCCAATTCAAGATAGGAAAAAATGTTTATATAGTTCAAAGGTTCAAGGGAAAATGCATGCATGTGGGCATGATGGGCATACTACAATCTTACTTGGAGTGGCTAAAATATTAAATAAATATAAAAAGTCTTTTCACGGTCAAGTAAAGCTTATATTTGAACCAGCAGAAGAAACTACAGGAGGAGCTCCTATTATGATTAAAGAAGGGGTTCTAGAAAATCCTAGAGTAGATATGATAGTTGGACTTCATGTTACTGAAGATTTAGATTGTGGAAAGATAAAAGTAAGAAAAGGTACATCTAATGCTGCGTCAAATCCTTTTATAATTAAGATAAAAGGGAGTGGAGGACATGGTGCTCATCCAGATGATACCATAGATCCTATTATAGTGGCAGCAAATGTAATTACAGCAATTCAAACAATTGTAAGCCGGGAAGTATCACCCTTAGCGTCTGCTGTAATAACTGTAGGAAGTATTCATGGAGGAACAGCACAAAATATAATACCAGAAGAGGTAATTTTATCAGGTATTATTAGAACTATAACCAATGAAGACAGAATCTATTGCACAAACAGAATTGGAAAACTTGTTAAAGGGATATGTACTGCATTTAGGGCGGAGGCAGAAGTCCTAATAGAAGAAGGATATCCATGCTTATATAATGAGGATGATGCAGTTGATAGGGTAAGAAAATCAGCTGAAGCTATTTTAGGAAAAGAAAATGTAGTAGAGCAACAAAATCCTAGTATGGGTGTTGAAAGTTTTGCATATTTTGCTAATGAAAGACCCTCTGCCTTTTATTTTTTAGGAACTAGAAATGTTGCGAAGAATACGGATAAACCTGCTCATAGTAGTCTTTTCGACATAGATGAGAGAGCATTGCCCCTAGGAGTCGCCATTCAATGCGACATAGTATATGAATATTTGACAAAGAAGTGATTTAATATTATTCTAGTATAATGGATATTTATGAACAAAAGGATAACAATAGGAGTTGATTTTATTTTGAGAATAGAGATAGGAACAAATGAAGCTGGACAAAGATTAGATAAATTCTTAAGAAAGCTTTTAAAAGATGTACCTTTAAGTGCTATATTTAAGGCATTAAGAAAGGGAGATGTTCGAGTTAATGGAAAAAAGGAAAAAGAAAAGTATTCCTTGCAACAAAATGATGTAGTAGAAATTAAATATATTACAAGCGTTAAAGACACTGCTGAAAAATTCATCAAGGTGGATTCAAGTGGACTTAAAATATGCTTTGAGGATGAGAATGTTCTTGTTGTTGAAAAATGGCCAGGGGTATTAGTACATCCAGATAGCAATAAGAAGGAAGAAGCTACATTAACAGATTATGTACTTTCTTATTTAAATGAAAAGGGACAATATATTCCTGAAGAAGAAATAACATTTACACCAGCAGCTTGTAACAGACTAGATAGAAATACATCTGGTATGGTTATGTTTGGAAAGAATTTTGAATCTTTAAGAGTGTTAAATGAAACTATAAGAGATGGGCAAATCGAGAAGTATTATTTTACCCTAGTTAAGGGTAAAGTGAAAAGTGGATTATATAACGCCTATATCATAAAGAATGAAGAAACTAATACTTCAAAAGTATTAGATCATATGGCTCCAAATGCTAAGGAAATTGCTATGGAAGTTACTAGCATCCAAACAAATGGTGCTTTATCTTTCTTAGAGATAAATTTAATAACAGGAAGAAGTCATCAAATTAGAGCTCATCTTACTTACTTAGGTAACCCTCTTATAGGAGATTCTAAGTATGGGGATAAAAAGCTTAATTCATCTTTTGTAAATAAATTTGGATTAGAGCATCAATTCCTTTATGCATATAAGATTATATTTAGAGAAGTAGGAGGAAAATTAAGCTACTTAAGAAATAAAACTATAGTTCAAGCACTACCTCCTATATTTAAGAAGATAAAACTGGACACATTTAAATTTGATATATAGATAGGTGACGATTATGAGAGAAAAATCTTCAGTAGCTAAGGGTATGTTTATACTTTCCATAGCTGGTATTCTGGCTAAGGTAATATCTTTGTTTTATACACCTTTTTTACGAGAAATATTAGGAATTACAGGATATGGGGTATATACAAAGAGTACAGAAGTATTTGTATTTATATATGCTTTAACTTCCATGGGAGTACAGCCAGCTGTTGCAAAGGTTGTTGCGGAGTATACGGCATTAAAAAATCCTAAAGGAGCAATAAGAACTTTAAAAGTAGCCACCAAATTTTATGTTTTTATAGGGGCAATCCTTGGGATTTTAATGATAGTTTTTGCAGGCGTAATTGCTGATATTTCTAAAACACCAGAAATGAAAATCGGTATAATGGTATTAGGTCCTTGCGTTTTAATAACTTCAATGTTAGCTGTTCTTAGAGGATTTATGCAAGGAAAAAGTGACATGAAGCCAATTGCAATTTCTCAAATATTTGAGCAAATAATAAATGTTACATTAAGTCTACTTGGAGCTTATATACTAGTTCAAAGCAGTGTAGCTCTAGGAAGTGCAGGAGCACAGATTGGTACTTCTGTTGGTGCTTTATTTGCATGTCTATATATAATTTATTGTTATGATAAACAAAGGTATAAAGAGGAGGCTTTAGAGGCTCCTTCCCTGGATAAAAAAATAATAGATAGCAGAATCCTAAAAAAGTTAATTATGTACTCTGTTCCAATCACTATAAGTGCAGGATTGCAAAATTTTGGCGGTATAGTAGATATGGTTAATGTTTCTAAGCGGCTTTTAGTCGCAGGTTTTAGTCAGGATGCTGCAAATGCTTTATATGGTATGCTAGGAATATATAGAACTTTATACGGCGTTCCCTTAGTAATTATTACAGCAATAGGGACAACCGTTTTACCTGCTTTAGCTAAGTCACTTGTACTTAAGAATCGACAAGAATTAAAGAAAAGTATAAGTCAGGCCTTTAAACTAACATTTATGATTGCAATTCCATCAGCAGTTGGTTTATCAATACTTAGCTCAGATATATACATGGGTCTTTATTTAAGTGATGGAGGCTCTGATATGATGCTTATGGGTTCATTTGTTATGGTTCTTATGTCTATGACACAGATACAAAGCATAGTAATGCAGGGAATTAATAGACTATATTATATTCTGGGGACCTTTTGTATAGGAATTGTAATTAAAATAATAGTTAATTATGTCTTAGTTGGAATACCAGAAATAAATATTTATGGTGTAATTGTAGGTAATTGCTTATGGCATCTAATACCTGCTATATTAAATCATAGAAAGATATGTTCCATTATGAAGATGAGAATGCCAATAATAAGACTAATAATTAGGCCTATAGTAGCATCGTCAGCTATGGCAATAGTTATTTATGTTATGAAATTACCATTTGAATTTTTATATAGGTTTGTTGAGCCGTCAAGACTTACAGCAATACCAATTTGTATAATTGGAGTGGCATTAGGCGGATTTGTATATGCATACTTAATGATATTAATGAGAGGTATAACAAAAAAGGATATAGAGAATATATCTCCTAAAATAATGACAATACTTCCAAGATTTATGCGTATAAAGCTTAGATAAATTGAAAAATTGTGATACAGAGCTATATTTAAAAATGCTAATAAGTTTAGTATTTTTTTAATATAGCTTTTGTGTCACTTTTTTTATATAAGTATTGACACATTTGCCCTAAAGTATTATTATAATAAAACATAGTAAACATATGAAGATAATAATAATAATTAATATATAAATTATTAGGGGGTAAAATAGTGCAAACTTTTGTTGAAATTGAAAGTAGAAAATTAAAGATTAGAGGAATGCTCCATGTTCCTGAAAATATAAATGAGAAGATTCCTATAGTTATAATCTTGCATGGATTTTGTGGCAATATGATGGGACCACATTTTATGTTTGTGAAACTCTCTAAATTATTAGAAAAAATGGGAATAGCAAGTATAAGATGTGATTTTATCGGAAGTGGCGAAAGCGATGGAAATTTTATAGATATGACTATGGAAACAGAATTAGAAGATGCTAATAATATTTTAAATTATGTGAAGAATTTAAGTTTTGTAGATAATGAGAGAATAGCACTTTTAGGGTTAAGTATGGGAGGGGCAATTTCAAGCATGCTTGCAGGTAGAAGAAAAAATGATATTATGGCTCAATGTCTATGGGCACCAGCAGGAAATATGGATGAAGTTATTTTATCACAGAGTTATATTGGGGATAAATATGAAGAATTTAGAGAACAAGGATATTTTGATGTTGAAGGGTTGCTTCTTGGAGCAGGTTTTGTGGATAATGCTAAAGATATAAAAATCTACGAAAAAGCTGCTGAGTATGATAAAAAATCGCTTATAATTCATGGAGACAAAGATACTGTAGTTCAATTAAGTGCATCAGAAAGGTATATTGAAATTTTTAAAGAGGCTTCTCAATTAAAAATAATTAAGGGATCTAATCATACATTTGATAAAAAAGAATGGGAAGAGCAAGTGATTGAAAATACAGTGGAGTTCTTAACACAAGAACTCCTATAGGGAGTTTGAACCTTATATAAAAAGGCTTTACTATAAGTGAAAAATACTTATATTAAAGCCTAATTTTATTTCATGTACCTTAATATTCTTGTTGACCAAATGTTCCAAGGAAGGTGAAGAGTCCGAAGGTTATAAGTATAATTAGAATGTTTTTAAATACGTTTAATGGTCCAATTACATTCTGTATCAACATGTTGAAAACAATCAAAATTATGCCAAAGAGCAAAAGGTAGATAATTATATCAGTTATGGATAAATTAAGATAAATTGTTTTTTGAACCTCATAAAGATTAAGTACCACACTTACAATGGAGGTTACAAATAATGTGATAGTATATCCGTATATATTTATACTAGGAATAGAGGTAAATACATATAAACCTATAAGCTCTAATACAGCGACTATTAATGAATTTCTAAGAATAATTCCCTGCTTATTTATACCATTTAATATCCCAAACATAGTAACTGAGGTGAAGAATATTGGAGCTGATAAAGCACCATATTTAATATAATCGCCTAAATCATTTCTTTGATAAAGCATTTCTCCTAAAGCATCTGGTATTAGGAGGCATATTGTTGTGGTAGCTAGTCCTAAAAGGAATGCTATCTTCATAACCTTTTTTATCCGGACCCCAGCATCGTAGTAGTTTCCTTTACTAATACTTTGGGAAAGGTCTGGAATAAGCAGGATGTTAATGGAGCCAACAACTATAAGGGGCATTCCAATAATCATCATTGCCATACCTGTGAATTTTCCAATCATTGATAAGGCTTCTGTATGTGAAAAGCCTGAATTTACTAGACACCTAGGTATGACTAAGGTGGATAAAGTATTAAATATATTGCTTAAAAACCCGTTCAAGGTCAAGGGCAAGCAGAGAATTAGCACGTTGAAAAGTAATTGGGAACGTCTTTCTGTTTTTTCATAGGTCTTTGGAATTTTGTTAATACACCGCCTATAATAAATATAAAGCAAGATAAGACTTTGCAATTCTCCAAGAGAAAGGGCAACATAACAAAGAGTAACTAATAAAGTTAGATCCTTAGCAGTAAATAAATAGATTAAAATTCCTACAGTTAATATTCTTAAAGCTTTCTCGAAAATATCAATTATAGCCGGTACTGCTATTTTATAAGTACCCCAAAAATATCCCTTCAATATATTAGAGAGAGCTATAAAAACCATAGCAGGACATGTCACCTTAATTGCATCGATGGTTCTAATATCGTTTATCCCTTGCCCTCCTATTGTAGGTGCAAAGAAAAAAACCATTATTCCAATAAAAATTGCCCATGCAATATTAAATATGGCAACAGTATTAATTGTCTTGAGTAAATTACTATTTTGATTTTTTTCAGCATACACAGCAGAAATTTTAGAAATAGATGTTGAAATTCCAGCTGACATCATGCAAATAAAAAGATTATATATAGGCATAACCAAATTATATAATCCCATTCCTTCAGGTCCTAATACATGAGAAAGATATATGGAAAAAATAAAACCCAAAATTCCTGTGGTTATATTAGAAGCCGTTAATAAAAATGAATTTCTAAAAAAGTTGTCCTTATGCAAAGCTTGTTCACCCCTTTAACTACAATAAAGCATATTCAAAAAAACAGAAAATTAGAATAATATTAATTTTATTGCTAACAATAAAATTAAAAGGTGGTTATGCAATGAGAAAATTTACTGTTTTATTATTAAGTTTAATATGTTTATCATTTAATATGTTAATAGCAACACCGGTAGCGGCGGCAACTGTATTAAAGGAAGGTGTTTACAAAGTAGATGAGTTAAAATTTTCATCAGATATTATTTATATTATTGAAAATGTTTCCACAACCAATAGTATTAATATATTTGTTTTTGATAAGGATGAAGTTATACAACAATCTATACGATTGCAACCTAAATCACAAAAATATAATTTGCTACCGCTTCAAGCTGACTACAAAATATCAATAATTGGAAAGGGAGAAGCTTTGATTTCTTAAAAGAAAATTGGGATATTATATTTTAAGTATTTAATTTTTATATTAGCGAAAATATAATAAAATGAGGTGTATAAAATGAAAATTAAGAGAATTTTAATGATTTTTCTAATATTTATAATTGGGTTTACTCAAAGCCCAAAAGCAATTATAAGTTCAAAAACTTATAAACAAGGAATCTATAATATTTCTGAAATTCAGCCGTTTAATGCTACGGCTAAGCTTATAACTCCCAATAATGTTACAAGTTTAGTAATACTTGATTCTAATGGAAATCAGAAACTATATAAAAGATTTGATGTTAGAAATGAAGTTATAAACTTAGGAACTATTAATAATGGAGATATTATATTAGTAGTTGGTACTGGAGAGATAGCTATTATAATTTCTACATAAGTTTTTTGTGGATATTATTTGTTTGGGAATATGTGGTACAATGTGTTGAAAGTTAAAGCAGATTGCCTAGAAATTATTTAACAAAGATGTAAATTTAATTGTTGTTATAAATATAATAGGCACTTTTTTTATAGTTTATTAAATTTTAAATTAAGAGGGAATTAAAAAAATGTATGATTTGAGTAAGTTAAAATTAATAGCAAGTGGTGGACAAGCAGATATATATGAATTAGATAATGACAAAATATTAAGGGTACTTAGAAATCCTCAAGATAAAGCCTATGCCCTAACAGAATTCTATGTTATGAAAGCTTTAGAAGATAATGGAAAAGAAGTTCCCAAAGTATATGAATTTATAAATGTAGATAATAAGCCGGCAATAATTATGCAAAGAATCTATGGTAAAACCATGTTGTTGCAGATGCAGAAAAAGCCTTATCAGCTATTTTCTCAAGTTAAAAAGCTTGCAAGTCTTCAAATAGAAATTGCAGGGTCTGCAAAAGGTTTGAATTTGAGTCCCATAAAACAAAGAGCTAGATATCTTATATCAAAAGTAGAAATGTTAGATTCTGAAATGAAAGATTTTGTAATTGATGTTATAGATGAACTTCCAGAAGGAAATGATATTTGCCATGGCGATTTTCATCCAGGTAATATAATTATTTCAGAGGATAAGTATTATGTAATAGATTGGTTTGGAGTGACATCAGGTAGGAAACTTTCAGATATAGCACATACATTTATATTAATGAAGAATACACCGAAAATTGAAAGTGTGTCAAAAATGGAACATTTCATTACAAGCACTGTAGGGAATTTGATTTCAGGAAGGTATATCTCAAATTGCAATAAAATAGAACAGTTTGATTGGAGTGAATTTTCAAAATGGCTGATTGTTAGAGCTGCTGAGAGATTATATTATGGGATGCCTTCGGAAAAAGCAAATTTAATTAGTTTTATTAAAAAATGTATGAAAGCTGATAAATCTAAAATAAGTTCCAATAAATGGTGGAAGTTGTTATAACTAAAAGAAAGCTAGGTAATTTTTTTAAATTACCTAGCTTTCACAATTATAAACTAAATTAAATTTTTAGGATTTAAGCATTTCAATTCATCAATAACAAAAAGTCCATCTTTTCTAATTAATATATCATCAAAATAGATCTCTCCACCATCGTATTCAGGTCTTTGGATTAAGACTAAATCCCAATGAAGGGCTGAATTATTTCCGTTAGGAGCATCATCATAGCAGCTTCCTGGAGTAAAGTGGATAGAACCAGTTATTTTCTCATCAAATAAAGTATCCTTCATAGGTTCTAAAATATATGGGTTTACTCCAATTGCAAATTCTCCTACAAATCTTGCACCCTCATCCATATCGAAGACCTTATTTATTCTTTCGGTATCATTAGCTGTTGCCTCTATTATCTTTCCATCCTTAAAGGTAAGCTTAATATCTTCGTAGGTAAAGCCGTCGCGAAGAGATGGAGTGTTATAAGAAATTATTCCATTAATTGAATCTCTAACAGGTGCAGTGTAAACTTCACCATCTGGTATATTCATTTCTCCAGCACATTTAACAGCAGGAATATCGCGAATGGAGAATGTTAAGTCTGTGTTTTTCCCAGTAAGCCTTACCTTATCAGTTTTATTCATTAGAGCTTCAAGGGTATCCATAGCCTTAGACATTTTTGAATAATCTAAGTTACACACATTAAAGTAATATTCTTCAAAGGCTTCAGTGCTCATATTAGCTGATTGTGCCATTGAATAGTTAGGGTATCTTAAAACAACCCACCTTGTTTTTGGAACTCTAATTTTTCCATGAACAGGCTCTCCAAAATATTTTCCGTAAAGGGACATTTTATCAGCGGGAACATCTGAAGTTTCAGAAGTGTTTCTGCCAGCTCGAACTCCAATATAAGCATCCATATCGGACATTCTAGCAGCTTCATATTTAGCCATAAATTCTAATTGTTCTTTTGTGGCATTCATAAGTAGTTCTCTATCTACTTCCTTATCTTTTAAGGTAACAAAAGGTATAGCCTTAGCGATGTAAGCTGCCTTAACTAACTCCTTAACTAAAGGATGACAATCACCTATTCCTTCAATTAATACTTTTTCACCTTCTTTTAAATTGCATGAATAATTTATTAAATTATTAGCTAGTTGTGTAAATCTAGGATCTTTCATATAATTTTCCTCCTTAGGTCAATAATTAGTTATAGTATAGCATTAAGTTAAGATTATTCAAGGAGACAAGTAATAATTTAAACCCTAGAAAATATAAATTAATGAAGAGATAAATTAGGAGGAACTATGAGAAAACTTCTTAGAGATATTATTATAGCTATTTTAATAGTAACAGCCGCCTTTTCGGTGTTTAAAATATCAAACAAATATAGTATGAGCGTATTAAAGGGAGACATAGATTTTACAGTAATTTCTAAGAGTTGTGAAAATGCTAAAGCAATTGCAACTGATGATAATAAAAACCTCTATATTGCGTATAGAGATTGGTTAAAAGCTATTGATAATGAAGGTAAGGAAAAGATATTATTTAAAAATAAGGAATTAGATATAGAAGATATAATTTATTACGAAAATAAAATTATTTATATATCAGGGGATAAACTTGAAGAGTATTCCTTGGATAGTGGCCTGGTTAATACTTTATATAGTGGGATACCTAATGGCGGAAATGGAATAGATAGGAAGTTATTATTAAAGGACGACATTATATATTTGTCAGTTGGAGGATCTACAAATTCTGGAATAGCTGAAGGTAACGAGGTTGATTTACCTTCAATGGATATAACTTTAACAGGAATTAATTATAAAGATACAGGTGCATTTAAGGTAAAGGGAATAATTAGTTCTGCTGGAGAAAAGATTAGCAAGGTAGCCTTTGGAAATGGGGCACTATACTATATAAATTTGAAAAATAATAAAATGAATTTATATTCAAATGGAATTAGAGGTATAACAGGATTTGATTTCAATAGCGAAGATGAGATGATGGCAATATTTTCAGGCATGAAAAATGAAGGGTTAAGGCCTGTGAATAGAGATAAGGACTATATATATAAAGTGGAAATAGATAAATGGTACGGATGGCCAGATTATAGTGGGGGGGATCCTATAAGTTCTCCTAGATTTAAGGAAGAAGAAATAATTCAGCCTCTAATTGCGAATCCTCCAACACATGTAATAGACGGGCTAGTATATCAACATAAAACTTTAGATACACTAAAAGAACTCGCTATAGATACTGAAGGAACTATTTTAGAAAAGGATAGTCTTCTCTTTTGGGATAAAGAAGAGGCTGTGATATGTGCACTAAGTCCAGAGAATATTTATTTTAAAGTTCTCAAGATAAAGGAGAGCAGTGAAATCAAAGATATTATTTTTAATAAGGATGAATTTTTAATTCTTGATAGTAGTTTAGGCTGTATCTATAGAATCTCTCAAAAACAAGGAATGTTAGGATTTAAACTTCCCATTGAAATCTGGACATTTATTTTAGGATTAACATTTGTATTATTATCAATTTTAGTTTTAAAACTTACTAAGAAATTTCATAAATAAATTATAGATGAATTCATTGATTTTCAATGAATTCTTTTTAGTTAATATAAGACTATGTTTATTTGGATGTAAAAATATGGTAAAATTAACTAGGAAGAGGTGATTTTATGGGTAAGACATTGGTGATCAATATGAATGATGTATATATTAAAGGAGATATTCTAGATGTTGCAAAAGAAAATACAGGAATAATATATAATATATCAAAGGAAACAGAAGAGGAACTGTCTATAGACTATATAGATGCAGATAATAAAAATATACTAAGGAGAAGTGAATATGATGCGTGTACCTTTTTCTTTAATATAAGCTCTATTTGGGGATTTAAAAAAAGGGAGAGTCTTTTTAAAGAGGTTTATACTTATTTAAAAGAAACTGGAGAAATATATATATGGGATATAAAGAAGGAGAGGGGAAATTTCATTGATAATAAAGTTGAAGTAGTACTCCCTGGGGATAAGGTTAAAAGGGTTGTATTAAAAAATTATAATCCGTTAATAACTTGTAGCATTGAAGAAGTGAAAAAAACTCTTGAAAAGTATTACGAAATAGTAGAGACTAAAACGTGGGAAGATATATTCTTTATTAAAGGTGTAAAAAAGAAGGTACCATAAGACAAGGAGGACTAAAGATGAAAATTTTGCTAACTGCCATAAATTCTAAATTTGTTCACAGTAATTTAGCTGTCAAATATTTAAAGGAATTTACAGCTGATCTACCATATGAGGGGAAAATTAGAGAGTTTTCTATAAATTATAGGGTAGAGAATGTATTAAAAGAAATAATAGAGGAAAAACCTGATGTAGTTGCATTTTCAACTTATATATGGAATGTGGAGATGGTTACTCGTTTAGCTAATCTAATTAGTATGCTAGATCCTAAAATAGAATTATTATATGGTGGACCAGAGGTATCTTTTGATAGTAGAGTATTTTTAAAAGATAATGTTGGGCATTATATAATTGAAGGAGAAGGTGAAAAGACATTTAGAGAATTTGTGGAATTTAAATTAGGAAATAAAAATATTGATAGCATAAAAGGACTGCATTATAGACACGGAGATAATATTTATTCTAATTCAAGTAGGCCTTTAATGGATATGGATGATCTAGTCTTTCCATATAGAGAAGAAGATGATTTAAATAATAAAATAGTTTATTTCGAAGGAAGCAGAGGATGCCCATTTAATTGTAAATATTGCTTGTCGTCAACTACTCATGGAGTTAGATTTCATTCAGTTGAAAGGTCTCTAAAGGAGCTCCAGTTCTTTATTGATAAAGAAGTGACTTTGGTAAAATTTGTGGATAGAACTTTTAATTGTAATCATAAATATTCCATGGCTATATGGGATTTCTTAATTAATTCAGATACTAAGACACAATTTCACTTTGAAATATCAGCAGATATACTAAAAGAAGAAGAGATAGAACTTCTAAAAAAAGCGCCAGAGGGTAGGTTTCAATTCGAAGTTGGAGTACAAACTACTAATGATCAAGTTCTTAAAAATATAAATAGGTTCGTGAATTTCAGCGATATAAAGGAAAAGGTTGTAGAATTATTATCAATTAGAAACATAAAGCAACATTTAGATTTGATTGCAGGACTACCAGGCGAAGATTATATTTCCTTTGTTAGATCATTTAATGATGTACATAGTATAAGACCTGAGGAAATTCAACTTGGCTTCTTAAAACTTCTTAAAGGTTCGTCTATGAGGGAAGAGAGTGGAAAGTACGGTATGAAATATTCCCCTTATCCTCCATATGAAATATTAAGTACGGATACATTATCTTATGAGGAGTTAATTAAGCTGAAAAAAGTTGAAGAAGTGGTAGATAAATATTATAATAGTCACAAATTCAATAATATTCTTAATTATTTTTATTCGAAATTTGAGACTCCTTTTATATTCTTTTCTGAATTAGGTGATTTTTTTGAAATGAAGGGTTACTTTAATAGAAATATTGGGAACTCAGAATATTATAAAGTTTTTTTAGATTTTAATATGGAAGTACTGAAGGCGGATAATAGAGTCTTGAAAGACGTTATAAAATATGATTATTTAAGTTTTAATAAAAAAAGAGGAATACCTAGCTATATAAAAGGGGAAATTAATGATGATATTCACAAAAAAATAAAAGATAAATATAGAAGTGAATATTCATTTAAAGAATATAGTGTTGAAAATTTCTCCATAGATATGGACAAATATTGTAATAAAAATGTTATAATAAACACAGAAAGTTATTACTTGGTAGGGAATAATGGAGAAATGATAAGAATATTCTTTTAACTGACATTAAAAAAAGTAATAAAATGTTGAAAAAAATAGGGATGAGTGTATAATGAGAATATGGGACAAAGTAATTAATACTATATAAAGCATTAATACATATTTTGTTCATATGACACAAGTTAAGGGCATGAAGGTGGTGATATTTTGGCATTAGATGCAATTAAAAAAGTGAAGGATGCTGAGGCTGAAGCAGACCAAATGATTAAGGATGCAACAGCAGAAGCAAAAGAAAGTGTTCGATTAGCCAAGGAAGAATCTGAAAAACAATATGATGAAGTTTTAGACCAGGCGAAGAGAAAATGTAGTGGTATCTTAGAAGAAGCATTGGCTGAAGGAAATAAGGACGCAGAACCTATATTAGCTAACGGCGTGAAGGATTCAAAGGATATTTCTAGCATAGTTAAAGAAATTAAGAATAATGCTGTTAAATTAGTGGTTGAAAGGATAGTGAAGGTAAATGGCAATAGTTAAAATGAATAAATTCACTTTGTTAGCCTTTGAATCACAAAAAGCTGAGCTTTTAGAAAAGTTACAAAGCTTTTCAGAAGTAGAATTCATTAATTTACAAGATGATGATGTTATCGAGAATAATGAAATGCTTATTGACCTGTATAAGGACGATTCAGGTTCACAGTATGCAAAGTGTGAAGAAAAATTATCTATGGCTAAATTTGCTCTCCAGTTTTTAGAAGAGTATATTCCTAAAAAATCAGGATTTAAGGCAATGAAGGAAGGAAAGAAGGAATTAACATTAAAGGAGATTGAAGATCAGGTGCTAAAAAGTAGCTGGGAAGAAATCTATGATAAAGTTAAGGATAAGGAAGATAGTATAAATGGTTTAGACAATAAGATAACTAAACTACAAACAATAATTGATACCATGACTCCATGGGAAAAATTAGATGTTTCTTTTAAAGATCTATCTTCAATGAAAACTCCTCACTTCTTAGGAAGTATTCCTAAACAATATGAAGAAACTTTTGCTTTAGAAATTACTGACTCATATGTTGAAATTATATCTTCAAATAATCAAGATTTATTCTTTTTAGTTATTTGTGGAGAAGATAAAAATGAGGAAATTGCTGAAAAATTAAGAGAGTTTGGATTTAGTCAATTCAAGACAGAATTAACTGATGTTCCTATAAAACTTATTCATGATAGCATGGATAAGATTGAAAAACTTCAATCAAAAAAGTTTTTTGTTTGTGAATCATTATCAGCACTAGATGAAGAACATAAGCTATTTCAATTAGCTTACGACTATTATGATAGTATGGTCATTAGAAAAGAAGCCGTTAATAATTTTTTGAAAACAGAAAATGTTACGATTATTCAAGGTTGGCTTCCGATAAATGAAAATGAAAAATTTAAAAATATAATAGAAGAAACATTAGCAGGGGATTTTTACTTTGTTTTTGAAGATGTAAAGGATGAAGAAATTTTAGATGTTCCTATAAAATTACACAATAACAGTCTAAATAATCCTTTTGAAAGTATCACAGAAATGTATAGTGTCCCAAGATATGACGAAATAGATCCGACACCACTTCTTACACCATTTTACTTATTGTTCTTTGGAATGATGGTAGCAGATGTAGGTTATGGATTAATTCAACTAGTAGCAACATTAGCTGCTCTTAAATTATTTAAATTTGATGAAGCTACAAAGAAATTTGTTAAATTTTTCTTTTATTTAAGTTTTCCAGTAATAGGATTTGGACTTATTTATGGTTCTTTCTTTGGAGATTTTATAAAGTTTAAGGGTTTAATAAATCCTAATACAGATGTTAATACAATACTTATTGCATCAATAGTATTTGGTATTGTTCAGATATTCTGTGGTTTAGGAATAAAAGCATATATGCTTATAAGAATAGGCAAATATAAAGACGCATTTTATGATGTAGGTATTTGGGTTATTACCCTTATAGCTATAGGTATACTACTTGGTGCTGGAACCTTAGGATTATCTGATTTAGGTAAGAATATTGCAATGGGTGTTATGATATTTGGAATGCTTGTAATTATACTTACTGCAGGACGAGAAATGAAAGGCAAAGGTGCTCAATTAGGTCAAGGAGTTTATGCATTATATGGAATAACTAATTATGTTGGAGATCTTGTATCTTATACAAGATTGATGGCACTAGGACTTGCTGGTGGTTCCATTGCAAGCGCATTAAACTTAATAATAGATATGGTGCCAGGAGTAGCAATATTTATAGCAGGACCATTAATATTTATATTAGGACATTTATTTAACTTAGGGCTTTCTCTATTAGGTGCCTATGTGCATACTTGTAGATTGCAATATGTTGAATATTTTGGAAAATTCTACGAGGGTGGAGGAAAAGCAATTACTCCATTCAAAACAAATAATAAATACATTAATTTAAAAAGAGATTAGGAGGATTATACATGGAAGCAACTTGGATTCAGTTTTTTATTGATAATAACGGAGGGTTTATCTTCGGAGCATTAGGTATTGCATTAGCAGTTGGTATGTCTGGTATAGGTTCAGCAAAGGGTGTTGGTTTAGCAGGTCAAGCTGTTGCAGGTCTTTTAACAGAACAACCAGAAAAGTTTGGTAAAGCTTTAGTACTTCAATTATTACCAGGTACACAAGGTCTTTATGGATTTGTTATAGGGTTTGTAGTTTTAGGTAAATTAGATACATCTCTTACATTCCAACAAGGACTTTACTTGTTCTGTGCTTGTTTACCAATAGCTATAGCTGGGTTATTCTCAGGTATTGCACAAGGTAAAGCGGCGGCTTCTTCAGTTCAAATTTTAGCTAAGAAACCAGAACATAATACAAAGGGTATTGTTCTAACAGCAATGGTAGAAACTTATGCTCTTTTAGGATTCGTTATATCATTCTTATTAGTTAACAATTTATTCTAGGATTGGAGAAGTGAAGTTATGTCAAATGTAAGTAATCTGACTTCTAAAATCCTAAAGGATGCAGAAGAAAGAAAAAATAGTATTTTAGCTGCAGCTGAAGATGAAAAAGCTAATATTCTTAAAAAGAAAAATAACTCTGCAAAATTAGTAGAAGCGACAATGTTAGATAAAGCTATTATTGAAGCTAAAACAAGAAAAGAAAGAATCATTTCTAGTGCTTTACTTAAGGCAAGAAATGAAAAAATCAAAGCAAAGCAGGGTATTATACAGGAAGTTTTTGAAAAAAGTATAGAAGAACTTTGTAATTTAAGTAAAGATGAATTTATCGCTTTTCTTAAAAATAGCATATTGTCATTAGATATATCCGGTGATGAAAAACTAATTCTTAATGAACAAGGAAAAAAAGTTGTTGATGAAGTTTTAATCAAGGAAATAAATAATGAACTTGCTCTAAAGGGCAAAAAAGGTGAGTTAACTATAAGCTTAGAAATAAGAGATTTTAAGGGCGGATTTATTTTAGAAAGAAATGGTATTGAAATAAATAGTACTTTTGAAGCTTTAGTAAACTCATTAAGAGATGAATTAGAACTTGAAGTGGTAAAGGAACTATTTGGTTAAGGAGGTTAAATAATGGATGTTATGGAATTTACTCAAGTTATTCCAAGAATTAGAGTATTGGAAACTAGACTCCTTGATAAGGCCAAGATTGACAGAATGATAGATTCTAATTCTGCACAAGAGGCATTAAAGGTGCTTCAGGAAACAGAGTATGCAAATGTTATGATAAATGTTAAAAAAACAGAAGATTATGAAGAAATGTTAAGTGCTGAACTTAAGAGAGTCTATCATGAGGCTTATGACATGTCCCCATTAAAATCTCTTGTAGATATAATGAGCATTAAATATGATTATCACAATATTAAGGTTATGTTAAAGGGAATGTTTCTTAAAAAGGATTTTTCTTATATGTTGATACCTGTTGGAATGATTGAAGTTTCTAAATTAAAACTTTCTATAGATACAAATAGCTTAACTGATTTTAATCCAATTATGAGAAAAGGTATTGAAGTAGCTATAGATGATTTTAATGCTAAAGGTGATCCTCAAAGGATTGATATTATATTAGATAAAGCTATGTTTGAAGAGATGGTAGAAATAGCGAAGAAATTAGAGGATGATTTTACCCGAAAATATGTTGAAGTTTTAATAGACTTAACTAATATAAAAAGTCTATTAAGAGTTAAAAAGCAGAATAAGGGTAGAGAGTTTTTCTTAACTTTAGTTATAAATGGAGGCTCTATAGATAATGACAAATTAGTGACTTTACTTAATGATGCAGTAGAAAATGTTTCAAGTAAGCTATCATATACTAACTATGCTGAAGTGTTAAAACAGGGCATAGACCAATATGTAGTTAGTGGATCAGCATCTCTTTTAGAGAAGTTAATTGATAATTATATTATGGGAATGATGAAGAATGCTAAGATGATAACTTCTGGTGGAGAGCCTTTACTTGCATATATTTATGCAAAAGAAACTGAAATAAAGGTAGTAAGAATTATAATGGTTGGCAAGCTCAATAATATTACTGAGGAAGTAATAAGAGAAAGGCTGCGTGATATTTATGTTTAAGAAAATCGGTGTAGTTGGAGACAAAGATTCAGTTTTAGCCTTCAAAGCATTGGGAATAGATGTATTTCCAGTTACTGAGCCTGATGAAGCTAGAAAAACTATTGATAAATTAGCAAGAGATAATTACGCAGTAATATTTGTAACTGAACAAGTTGCAAAAGAAATTGAAGAAACAATTGAAAGGTACAATAAAGAGACACTTCCTGCTGTAATATTAATTCCAAGCAACCAAGGAACATTAAATATTGGTATGCAAAGAATTAGTGACAATGTAGAAAAAGCTGTAGGTGTTAATATCTTATAGAAAGGTAGGTTGATTAGGTGAAGACCGGAACGATAATTAAAGTTTCTGGACCTTTGGTAGTTGCTGGAGGGATGGAAGAAGCTAATATATATGACGTATGTAAAGTTGGAAAGATGGGTCTTATCGGTGAAATTATCGAAATGAGAGGCGATAAGGCATCCATCCAAGTATATGAAGAAACATCTGGAATAGGTCCTGGGGATCCTGTTACTACAACAGGAGAACCACTAAGTGTTGAACTTGGACCTGGACTTCTTGAATCAATGTTTGATGGAATACAAAGACCTTTAGATGCATTAATGGAAGCAGCTCAGTCTAACTTCTTAAAAAAGGGTATTTCAGTTCCATCATTAGACAGAGAGAGAAAGTGGGAATTTAAAAAGGTAGTTGAAATCGGAGATGAAGTTAATCCTGGCGATATAATTGGTACAGTACAAGAAACAACAGTTATTATGCAAAAGATAATGGTACCTTATGATGTAGCAGGAAAGATTAAAGAAATCAAAGAAGGCCAATTTACAGTTATTGACACAGTTTGTATTATAGAAACTGCTAAGGGTGACAAGGAAGTAACATTAATGCAAAAATGGCCTGTAAGAAAAGGTAGACCATATGCAACTAAGTTGAATCCAATAGCACCAATGATCACAGGACAAAGAGTTATAGATACATTTTTCCCAATAGCTACAGGTGGCGCAGCTGCAGTTCCAGGTCCTTTTGGGGCTGGTAAGACAGTAGTTCAACATCAAATTGCTAAATGGGGAGATGCAGAAATCGTTATTTACGTTGGCTGTGGAGAACGTGGTAATGAAATGACTGACGTTTTAAACGAATTCCCAGAACTTAAAGATCCTAAAACAGGGGAAAGCGTAATGAAAAGAACAGTTCTTATTGCAAATACATCTAACATGCCAGTTGCAGCAAGAGAAGCGTCAATATACACAGGTATTACAATTGGAGAGTATTTTAGAGACATGGGCTACTCAGTAGCAATTATGGCTGATTCTACTTCAAGATGGGCAGAAGCTCTAAGAGAAATGTCTGGTAGACTTGAAGAAATGCCTGGGGATGAAGGTTATCCTGCTTACCTAGGGTCAAGAATTGCTGACTATTATGAAAGAGCCGGTAAGGTTATATGTTTAGGTAAGGATCAAAGAGAAGGATCAATTACAGCGATTGGGGCTGTATCACCTGCAGGTGGAGATATTTCAGAACCAGTTACTCAATCAACTTTAAGAATTGTTAAAGTGTTCTGGGGACTAGATGCAAATCTTGCTTACCAAAGACATTTTCCATCAATTGACTGGTTAACATCTTATTCGTTATATGCAGATACTGTAGATGGATGGATGGATAAAAACATTAAAGAAGATTGGTCAATATTAAGAAAAGAAAGTATGTCATTACTTCAAGATGAAGCATCTTTACAGGAAATTGTAAGACTTGTTGGTGTCGATGCATTATCAGAACAGGATAGATTAAAGCTTGAAATTGCTAAGTCAATAAGAGAAGATTACTTGCAACAAAATGCTTTCCATGAAGTAGATACCTACACTTCACTTAATAAGCAATATAGGATGTTAAAGCTTATAATTGAATTTAAGAGAGAAGCAGAAAAAGCACTAGAAGCAGGCGTGTACTTGAATGAAATTTTAGCTCTTGAAGAAATAAGAGATAGAATTGCAAGAAGTAAATACATTGTGGAAGAGGATTTAGCTAAAATAGATAAAACTAATGTAGACCTAAAGGCTGAAATCAAAAAGTTAATTAGCAGCAAGGGAGGGTTACAAGATGCTTAAAGAATACAAAACAGTTACTGAAGTAGTTGGCCCTTTGATGATTGTTGCAGGTGTTGAAGGGGTTAAGTACAATGAACTAGTTGAAATAGAACTTCAAACTGGAGAAATGAGACGAGGTAAGGTTCTTGAAATTAATGGATCCAATGCAATGGTTCAAATCTTTGAGGGTTCCACAGGAATTAACTTAAAGGGAACTAAGGCTAGATTCTTAGGAAAACCTCTTGAAATTGGTGTATCAGAAGATATGCTAGGTAGAGTCTTCACTGGTATGGGTAAACCAAATGATAATGGTCCTGAAATAATACCAGAAAAAAGAGTAGATATAGAAGGAGAGCCTATTAACCCAGTTGCTAGAGATTTTCCATCTGAATTTATTCAAACAGGAATTTCAGCTATTGATGGACTTAATACGCTAGTTAGAGGACAAAAATTACCAGTGTTCTCTGCATCAGGACTTCCTCATGCACAACTAGCAGCTCAAATTGCAAGACAAGCAAAGGTTCTTAACTCAGATGCTAAGTTTGCTGTTGTATTTGCAGCTATAGGTATTACCTTTGAAGAAGCTCAATTCTTCGTAGATGAATTTAAAGAAACAGGAGCAATAGATAGATCTGTTCTATTTATGAATCTTGCATCTGACCCAGCTATCGAAAGAATAGCTACTCCAAGAATGGCATTAACCACAGCTGAATATTTAGCTTATGAAAAAGGTATGCACGTTCTTGTTATAATGACTGATATTACAAACTATGCAGAAGCATTAAGAGAAATATCAGCTGCTAGAAAAGAGGTCCCAGGCAGACGTGGATACCCTGGATACTTATATACTGACCTTGCTACTTTGTATGAGAGAGCGGGAAGACTAAAAGGTAAAGAAGGGTCTATTACACAAATTCCAATATTAACAATGCCTGAGGATGATAAAACTCATCCAATTCCAGATTTAACTGGATATATAACTGAAGGTCAAATAATTCTTTCAAGAGAATTATATAAGAAGGGTATTGTGCCTCCAATAGACGTTTTACCTTCACTTTCAAGACTTAAAGATAAGGGTATTGGTAAAGGAAAGACTAGAGAAGATCATGCAGATACTATGAATCAATTATTTTCAGCATATGCTCAAGGTAAGCAAGCAAAGGAATTATCTGCAATCCTTGGAGAGTCAGCTTTGTCAGATGTTGATAAAAAGCTTGCAAAATTTGCAGAAGCTTTTGAGCTTGAATATGTATCTCAGGGCTTTACTACAAATAGAACCATCGAAGAAACTTTGGACTTAGGTTGGAAACTATTAAAGATGATACCAAGATCTGAGCTTAAGAGAATCAGAGATGAATTCCTTGACAAGTATATGCCAAGAGAGGAGTAGTGTATGGCAAAACTTAATGTGAATCCTACTAGAATGGAACTTTCAAAACTAAAAAAAAGACTAGCAACCTCAACAAGAAGTCATAAACTCTTAAAGGATAAGCAAGATGAATTAATGAGACAATTCATTATTTTAATTAAATATAATAATACTCTAAGAAAAGCAGTTGAAGAACAACTAGAGGGTTCTTTAAAGGATTTCGTTATGGCGAGAGCTTTAATGAGTTCGGAATTTTTAGAGGAAGCTATAGCATATCCTAAAGAACATATAACTGTTGAAGTAGGCACAAAAAATGTTATGAGTGTATCTGTTCCTGTAATGAACTTCAAGCGTGAACTTGAAGGAGATGAGGGTAGCATTTATCCTTATGGATTTGCCAGCACTTCTTCAGAACTAGATGATGCAATATCCAAGCTTTATGGAATACTTCCAAAGCTACTTGAACTTGCAGAAGTTGAAAAGTCATGCCAACTTATGGCTGATGAGATAGAGAAGACAAGAAGAAGAGTTAATGCTCTTGAATATATGACAATTCCCCAGCTTCAAGAGACTATCAAGTATATTAGAATGAAACTTGATGAAAATGAAAGAGCTTCTATAACTAGACTTATGAAAGTTAAGAGCATGATCGAACAAAGAGTAGATTAAAAAGCTTCCTTAGGGAAGCTTTTTTTCTTTATATAATATAGATAAAAAAGAATATTAAGATTTTTGTAATTGCTAAAAAAAGTCGATAATAGTATAATCCATTTATAAGATTAAAAAAAGTTGTAAAGAAAGACATAAAAGGTAAGGAGCAAAATTAAATATGCAATATATTAAACCACTTGTAGCGACTTTCTTAATTGTATACTTTGTTATGCCAATGTTAATGAAGCTAGCAAATAAGTTGGAGTTTACAGATAAACCAACAGAAAGAAAGAAACATAGAGGAGAAATTCCATTATGCGGAGGCTTTGGAATATACATAGGCTTTTTTATAATGTATTTTATATTTATGAAAGAAAATAGAAGTGAACAAATATGGATATTTATAGCGGCTACATTAATTTTTTTAATTGGTATAGTAGATGATTTTTATAAGGCAAAAGGCAAGGAATTTCCTATATATCCAAGACTTATTATACAAATACTTGCGGCTATATTAGTATTTAAATCGGGGATTGTATTTGAAGGTTTTGCTAACCCTTTTACAGGACAATATGTTTTATTATCAGGGGGAGTACAATTCGTATTAACAATCATATGGATTTTTGGAGTTACAACAGTAATTAATTGGTCAGATGGTATGGATGGACTTGCTGGGGGAATCTCTTTAGTATCTTCAATTACCTTTTTTATAGTAGCAATAATATTAGGGCAAGGAGAATCAGCAATGTTCTCTATAATCCTTTCAGGTACTATGATAGGATTCTTAATGTATAATAGGCATCCTGCAAAAATATTTATGGGAGATTCAGGAGCAAACTTAATTGGATTTTTACTCAGTATAATCGCAATTGATGGAGCTTTTAAGCAAACCACAGTTTTGAGTTTGTTTATTCCTATTTTAGCTTTAGCAGTCCCTATTTTTGATAATTTATTTGTTATAGTTAAAAGATTTTGGGAAGGTAAACCAGTATATGAGGCGGATAGGAGTCAAATACATTATAGGCTAGAGGAAAAAGGTTTTTCTATAAATCAAACAGTAAGCTTTATTATTGGTATAAGTGTAATATTTAGTACTATATCTATCATACTATTATTAATTAAGCATTAAAATTTATTTACAAAGATAAAAATATAGTATACAATGTATGAAAGTGAATATAAACTTATCATGAGTGGTGGAGGGAATGGCCCGATGAAACCCAGCAACCGGTATGTATTATCATATGTATATTTGGTGCTAAATCCTGCAGCGGAAGCTGAAAGATAAGGGTTGTTTTATAGTATAGTAAATTATTATACCTAAAGGATACCCTTTAGGTATTTTTTGTTATATAGCCAATAAGGTAAGTAGCAAAGCGAATATTTTAGCAACTGAAAATAAAAAATAATTTGATATGGGGGAGTATATTATGGAAAAAGTTGAAAGTTTTGAATTAGATCACAGAAAGGTTAAAGCACCTTATATAAGAAAATGTTGTTTGCTCGATGGAGAAAAGGGAGATAAGGTAACTAAATTTGATATAAGATTTCTTCAACCTAACAAAGAAGCTTTTGGAACAGCAGCAATGCATGGACTTGAGCATATTTTAGCTCATTCACTTCGAGATAAGCTTGAAGGAATAATAGATTTATCACCAATGGGCTGCAGGACTGGATTTTATTTAAGCATCTGGGGAGATAGAGAACCAGCAGAGATAAAAGAAGCTGTAGAATATGGATTAAAGATTGTATTAGAATCTAAGGAAATTCCAGCAGCTAATGAAATTCAATGTGGAAATTATAAGGATTTATCACTATTTGGAGCTAAAGAATATGCTAAGGAAGCCTTAGATAGAGGTTTTTCTCTTAACATATATGGGGAGTAAGAAGTGTTAAAGCTTAAGATGGTTAGAATACCTAAGGATGAAGTCCTTAGGTATTTAGGCTATAAGAAGCAGGAAATTGAAGAATCCTTAAATAAGTTAATTGATGAAACTATTGAAGAGTCTAAAGAATTGCTACTTCCAAAGTTTGTTTATGGAAGCTATAAAAACAAATTACAAGATAATGGCGTATTGCTAGAGGGCACCAATTTAGTTCTTGAAGGAAAAGATATTAAGGAACATTTAAAATATTCAAATGAAGTTAGTGTAATGGCAGTGACAATAGGCAGTAAAATAGAGACGAAAATAAAATTCTATGAAAAAAGCAATCTCACTAAAGCATTAATATTAGATTCATGTGCTACAACAGCTGTGGAAGAAGTTTGTGATCAAATAGAGGATTATATAAAGATGGAAGCAAACAAAAATAATTTATCAATAACCTTTAGGTACAGTCCTGGGTATGGAGATTTGCCTTTAACTATACAAGGTGAAGTTATAAGCATTTTAAAGGCAGATAAGACAATAGGCCTGACAGTATCTGACCATCATATACTATTTCCCAGGAAATCCGTCACAGCTATCATAGGATTAATACCAATGGGGCATGAATTAAAAGAAAAAGGATGCAAAACTTGTAAAAACTATGAAACCTGTGGATTCAGGAGAGAGGGGATTATTTGTGGATCTTAGAGAATATATAAAAAATAATATCCTTGTAATTGATGGAGGCATGGGGACCATGCTTCAAGTAAAAGGGCTAAAACTTGGAGAAACTCCAGAAGTGTTTAACATAGAAGAGGCAGAAATAATAAAAGATATTCATAAAGATTACATAGAAAATGGTGCTATGGTTCTTACTACTAATACCTTTGGAGCAAATGAATTAAAACTTGAACATTGTGAATACAGTGTTGAGAAAATAATTGATGCAGCTATAAATATAGCTAAGGAAGCAAGAGAAGATAAAAAGATATATATAGCTTTAGATATTGGACCAATAGGGCAACTTTTAGAACCTATGGGAACATTGAGTTTCGAAAGAGCCTATGAAATATTTAAAAGACAAATTGTTCAAGGTGTTAAATCAGGGGCTGATTTAATTATTATAGAAACAATGACAGATTTATATGAGGCTAAAGCTGCGGTACTTGCAGCAAAAGAAAATTCAAACCTTCCTATACTATGTACAATGTCATTTGAGGAAAATGGAAGAACTTTTACAGGCTGTACTCCAGAAAGTATGGCAGTAGTTCTAGAAGGATTGGGTGCAGATGCGGTAGGAGTTAATTGCTCTTTAGGACCTAAGGAGTTATTACCAATAATAAAAAGAATAGTAGCAGCTACTAATATACCTGTAATGGCACAGCCTAATGCTGGATTACCTGAATTGCGATTGGGGAAAACTATATTTAATGTTACTCCGGAAGAATTTGCATATTGGGTAGAAAAGTTTGTTTGCGAAGGGGTTAGTATTATAGGCGGATGCTGTGGTACTACACCAGAGTTTATCAAAAAACTTAGGGCGATAGCAGATAATAACAAGAGGCTTAAGAGAGATAAAATAACATATTCTTGTATTTGTACTCCTTCAAATATGCTAAAAATAGAAGGGGTAAAGATAGTTGGCGAAAGAATAAACCCTACAGGTAAAAAGTTATTTCAGCAGGCTTTAAAGGATAATAACTTAGATTATATTTTAAAGCAAGCAATAGATCAGGTAGAAGCTGGGGCTGATTTGTTAGATATTAATGTTGGATTACCTCAAATAGATGAAAAGGAAATGATGATTAAAGTAATCAAGGAAATTCAAGGAATTATGGATGTACCTCTTCAAATAGATTCATCAGACCCTGAAATTTTAGAGGCAGCATTAAGAATATATAATGGGAAGGCATGTGTTAACTCAGTAAATGGAGAAGACGAAGTTTTAGATAAAATACTTCCTATTATTAAAAAATATGGAGCAAGTGTAGTTGGACTAACTTTAGATAAGCGAGGAATTCCCCCTACTGCTAAGGAAAGATTTGAAATTGCAGAAAAGATAGTAAATAAAGCAAAGGAATATGGAATAGATAAGAAAGATGTATTTATAGATTGTTTGGTCCTAACAGCATCTGCGCAACAAGCAGAAGTTCAAGAAACATTAAAGGCAGTGAGACGAGTTCATGATGAATTAGGAGTTAAAACTCTACTTGGAGTTTCTAATATATCTTTTGGACTTCCGTGTAGAGATCTTATAAATGAAACTTTTCTAGCAGCCGCACTTGCTAATGGATTGGATTTACCTA
Source organism: Clostridium vincentii (assembly GCF_002995745.1). Classification (GTDB taxonomy): domain Bacteria; phylum Bacillota; class Clostridia; order Clostridiales; family Clostridiaceae; genus Clostridium; species Clostridium vincentii. The sequence continues at coordinate 31,327 of NZ_PVXQ01000007.1, forward strand.
TTATGAATCCTAATAGTACAGGAATGATGGATGTAGTTAATTCTTATAAAGTATTAGCTAATATTGATAAGGGTTCAGCAAATTTCATTTCTATCTATGGTGGAGCAAAGGTAGATAGAAGTGTCAGATTTAAATCTGGTAAAAATGATAATAATTCTACTGATGAAAGGGATCTAAAATACATAGTTATAAAGGGATTAAGAGATGAAGCAGCAGGAGAAACTAAGGAACTACTAAAAACAAATACTGAACTTGAAATAGTTAATAAACTCCTAATTCCTGCATTAGATGAAGTAGGTAAAAAGTTTGAAACGGGAGAAATTTTTCTTCCACAGCTTATACAATCGGCTGAAACTGTAAAAAAGGCCTTTGAAGTTATAAAAGCAAGTCTTATATTAAATAATTCTGCTAGTATTTCAAAAGGAAAAATAATTTTAGCTACAGTTCAGGGAGATATACATGATATAGGAAAAAATATAGTTAAGGTTATCCTTGAAAATTATGGGTATGAGATAATAGATCTTGGCAAAGATGTTCCCGTTGGGACGGTAGTAGATGCAGCATTAAAAAATAACGTGGGATTAGTTGGACTAAGTGCACTAATGACAACCACTTTAAAGAGTATGGCAGAAACTATAAGATCCCTAGAGGAAAATGGATACAAAGGAAAAGTATTTGTTGGTGGAGCAGTTTTAACTCCTGAATACGCAAAGGAAATAGGAGCAGATTATTATGCTAAGGATGCAAAGGAAGCTGTTGAAGTCGCAAGGCAAATATTTAATTAATTAAATATAACTTTACTAGGCTGTTTTAAGGGGATTAGATTCACTTTAAAACAGCCTTTTTTATTTACAAAAAACTTTACATGCGTGTACATATTTGGTATGCTAGTGTATATTCATCGTAAAGAGGGGGCATATAAATGAACAGTAGAACAAAACAAATGGTATATGCAGCATTATTAACTGCATTAGCAATTATTATTCCAATACAATTTTCTTTTTTAAGAGTTTATTTTCCACCATTTAGTGCTACATTAGCATCGCATGTGCCTATGTTTATGGCGATGTTTATTTCACCATTTGTGGCAATAATTGTTGGGGTCGGATCAACTTTAGGATTTTTCCTTACAGGACTACCTTTGCCAATAGTAGTAAGAGCTGCTACACATATTTTAGTTGGATATATTGGGGCTAAAATAATTCAAAAAAATAAAAATTATGTTAAAGCGGTAGTAATTACGGCTCCTATACATGGACTAGCCGAAGCTTTAGTCGTAATACCTTTTGTAGGATTTGCTGATTATAAATTTTTAGTTTTTATGGCTGGTTTCATAATAATACATCATACTGTTGATGCTATAATTTCTTTCGTTATAATTAAAGCGTTAGCCAGAGCTAGAAGGAAAAGTATATATAACACTTTCTTAGAAGTTAAAGAAGCAGCGTAAATAAATATTGTAGGAGCTAAATCAGGAGTATAAAAGTATACTCCTGATTTTTTTATATTTGGAGTATATATTAAATAGCCTTTATATTATTGAGAATTAGGGCTATAATAAGAGTATGATACTAAGAGATAGAGGTAAAATATGAAGAAGAATATGCGAGAAGAAAAAGAAATTTTAATAGAAAAAAGAGAACTTATCAAAGAAGAAATTCAGGAGAAACAGTCGAATATAAATGCAATAGAACAAAAGGTTAAGAATATTAGTAGGGAATCAGGAGGTGGATATAGTGAAGAAAAGGAAACTACTGATAAGGTTTATGAAGTTCTAACTAGAGAAATTACTAGTTATGAAGACGTGTTAAAGGAACCTTATTTTGGTAGAGTAGATTTTAGAGAACATAGAGGATTAGAAGAAAGTATATACATAGGCAAAAAAGGAATAAGTAATGTTAAAAAGGGTGAAGAGGTTGTAGTAGATTGGAGAGCTCCTGTTGCAGACCTTTATTATAGTGGAACAGGAGGAGAAGCCTTTTATAAAGCACCAAATAGAATTATTGAAGGTGAACTGAGCCTTAAAAGAAAATTTTTATTTAATGACGAGGAAATAGAGAAGGTTTTTGATGAGGGAATTAATGAACTTATGATCAACGGAGAAGCTGGTCAAGGATTAATTGATGAACTGTTGAAAGTTAATCTAGAGGAGAGCCGAGGTAAAAAACTTAGAGAGGTAGTTGCAACAATCCAAAAAGAACAAAATGAAATTATAAGGTGGCCTAAAAATCTGCCTATTATTGTTCAAGGTTCTGCAGGATCTGGAAAAACTACCATTGCCCTACATAGACTTGCTTATTTAATTTATAGGTATAGAGAAACTATGGAAGGTAAAGATATACTTGTACTTGCACCAAACAAATTGTTTCTAGATTATATTTCAGATATTCTTCCAAGCCTTGGGGCATCTCAAGTTGAGCAAGATACATTTGAGGAGTTAGTATTATCTAAGCTTAAAATAAAAAGCAAGATATATAATAAGGATGAAAAGCTTAAAAGTATAATGGAAGAAAAAGATGAAGATAAGAAAAAACTTATAGTAGATTCAAGTGAAATAAAGGGTAAGTTAATCTATAAAGCTATGATAGATAGATATATTACTTTGGTTGAAAGCAAAGAATTAGATATCGAAGATATAATTGTAGCAAATGAGGTACTATTTAGTAAAAAAGAAATACTTAGATTATATTTGAAGGATTTAAAATCGTACCCAATTAATAAAAGAAAAGATGAGATTAAAAGATATCTTAATCTTAAAATAAAAGAACGGGTAAACGTACTGCTTTATAAAACAGATCTTCAGTGGGATATTAAAATAAAAGAAGTAAGACTAAGCGGTGAAGATTCAAAGGAGAGACGAGAAGCGCTAATTGCGGTGTATGATGAGAGAGATAAGATAAAAAATGATATTTCTAAAAATGCAAAAAAGCAATTAAATCTATATTTCAAAAATTGGAGAGGAATAGGATCAAAAGATATTTATTATAACTTCTTTAATGATGAAGAATTATTTTCTATAGCAACTGATAATGAAATCCCTGATGACTTATATAAATTTATGAGGGACGAGTTTAATGAAAATTATGAGAATAACATTATAGATGAGGATGATTTGCCTACTCTTTTATATATAAGAATTATCCTTGAAGGAATAGCAGAATCAGAAAAATTTGAACATATAGTAGTAGATGAAGCTCAAGATTATAGTCCTTTCCAAGTTTTTCTTGTAAATATGATTGCTAAGAGGAATTCTTTAACTTTAGTTGGGGATTTGGCTCAAGGGATATATTACTATAAGGGAATAAAAACTTGGGATGATATTACATTAGGATTGTTTAACGGAGAGGCAACGTATGTTCAATTAACTCAAAGTTACAGATCAACTGTTGAAATTATAGAGCTTGCACAGGGTGCATTAAATGCACAGAATCTTGGACTTAAAAATGCTAAGCCTGTATTAAGACATGGAGAGAAACCTTATATTAAAAAGGTTAGTCATGAGGATGAATATCCTAAGACTATTGATGAAATAATAGATGAAGTTAAAAATAAGGAAAAAAGTACTGTGGCTATTATAACTAAAAATAGCGAGGAAGCTTTAATATTAGATAAAATTCTAAAAAAGAAGAGTAAATATTCCTTTGAATTAATTAAGGGAAAAGAGAAGGAAGTTCAAAAAGAATTAATAATAATTCCTTCATATTTAACTAAAGGATTAGAATTTGATGCAACTATTATATTTAATCCAAGCACAGAAACTTATGGAGACAATTTATTAGATCAAAGGTTATTATATGTCTCTTTAACTAGAGCTCTTCATTTGGAATATGTTATTGAAAAAGATAATATTACGACTTTACTAGAACCTTATAATGTAAAGGGCTAAAATTCTTGTAATAAAGAATTCATACTAGTATAATAAAGATTATAAGATAATTGGTATTTGGAGGTAAAGATATGACAGCTGAAAAGTTAAAGGATAATATTTACTCGGTAGGAGTAAAGGACCCAGGATTAAGAGTTTTTGATATTATAATGGAAACTAAAAGAGGAACTACATATAATTCATATGTAATTAATGATGAAAAAGTAGCTCTAGTGGATATTTGCAAAAATGGATTCTATGATGAATTTAAAGGTAATTTAAAGGAAGTTATAGGAAATAAAAAGTTAGATTATGTTATAGTTCAACATACAGAGCTAGATCATAGTGGAACAATAAAGATGTTAATTAAAGATTATCCAGAGATTATTGTTGTAGGAACAAGAAGTGCTTTAAGCTTTTTGGACAATATAATAAATGAATCGTTTAATAGATTAGAGGCAAAAGAAGAATTAAATTTAGGTAATACAACATTACAATTTATTGCAGCACCAAATTTACATTGGCCTGATACTATGTTTACATATATAAAGGAAAAGAATGTATTATTTACTTGTGATTTTACTGGATGTCACTATTGTCCAGAAAAGTCAATTGAAGAAGTAGGAGCAGAGGAATATTTTGAGGAAATGAAGTATTATTTTGAATGTATAATGGGACCTTTTAAGCCATTTGTACAAAAAGGCCTTGAAAAAATAAAGAATTTAGATATAGATATTATGGCTCCTAGCCATGGACCGATTCATAGGGGTGAAAGTGTAGCTAAAGCATTAAAGTTATATGAAGAATGGGCTATAATAGAACCAGTGAATCCTAAGAAAGTGGAAATATTTTATATAACAGCCTATAAAAACACAGGCGATATGGCTAATTACTTAAAGAAGAAGATAGAAGAAAAGGGATTTGAGGCAGGAGTTCATGAAATAACTTCCATGCCTATAGAAGAAGCTATAAAGTTAATCGAAAAGGCTAAGGGATTGATGATTGGTTCTCCAACAATAAATTCTGATGCAGTTAAACCAGCGTGGGATTTACTATCTTTAGTTAACCCTGTCATTAACAGAGGAAAGGCAGCAATGGCCTTTGGTTCTTATGGATGGAGTGGTGAAGGTGTACCTATGCTAACAGATAGACTTAAATCTTTAAAGTTTAAAATTGTAGAAGGTGGATTAAAGTTTAAATTTGTACCATCTGAAGAAGATTATAAAAGAGCTGATGAAATGGTTGAAGATTTTATAAAGTTAATGTAGAATATATTTTAATAAGACACTTATTTAGAATAAGTGTCTTATTATTTGAAAAATTTATAAATTTATATAAAGAGGTGAAATTAATGGAAGAAAATGAAAAAGAGGAAAAACAAATAATGTCTTTTAAAGATGAGGATGGAAATAAAGTAGATCTTGAAGCAATAGCTAGAATATTTGTTGAGGAAACGGAATATGTTTTATTAGCACCTTTAGATGAAGAAAGTGAAGATGTATTTGCTTTTAGAATAGATATTGTTGATGAAAAAGAAGAATTAAATCTTGTTGAAGATGATAAAGAATTCGAAAGAGTAACAAAGGAATATAAGAAGCTTTTATATTAAGGAGTTGTGAAATCATGGAAGTTACAGAAATAATGAATTTTCTAGAAGATAATGGATTATCAGAAATAAAAGAGTTAAAAGTCAAAGAGGATTTTATTGTTATAAAATGCTATTATGATTTTGACAAAGAGGAGATATCCGCAGCAAGAGCGTATTCTAATGAAGAAAGCGATGCTGAAGAAGAAAGTGATGAATGGTATAAGGATTGGTTTTTTTCATATTTATATGATATAGCTAAGGACAATGTAGGAGAGATATTAGAGGAGACTGAAGAAGAGTTTGAAGTCTCGAGTATGTATAAAGTATTGGATAATGAAGCAAGTAGTTCAGAGTACGTTAAGTTTATTACTATATTTTGTAATGATACCTTTGAAGGTGATTTAGAAGACGTATTAAAGGATTACATTTAACCTTATAATTTCCATTGCAATATGAATACCTTGTGCTATAATATAAACATAACCTTCCTGAGATGTGCGCATAGTTTAATATGTTCAACCTACATAATTGATTCGGGATTCGCAAAACTTTTGCTGATGTCGTGCTTCCATTTTATGATGAAGAAGGCTGACGTAAGATGAGCTTAACCCACCTGCTAACAGCGGGTATGGATTTTTAAACAAACGGCATTTTGGGAAATATATGTATATAAGACCTCAATATTTTATATTGAGGTTTTTTTGCTGTTGTATAACTATGCATCATATTTACATGACTACATTAAGCAGAAATTTTTTCGCACTGAAAATGTTTATTTCTCTTTTTATAGCGTTTATATAGATTCTTTTGATATATATAAACAAGCTTGTCCAAATCGGTAGAAAGTTTTATCATAAATTTGTTTGTAGGGGAAAGATAGGTTAGTAAAAAGTTTAAGAGCCTCTTTTTTCTTTTTATCCTTTTAGTTAACTGGTTTTTATACATTTTATCCACCTCTTTTTACAAATTTTGTAATTCACTTAGTAAAATAATTATATCATAATGACTAATTATGTAAACTGTATTCGTTTTTCAATAAAATACAATAAATTACATAAATTATTAAAAAAATCACAGTAATATAACTTAAATTAGACCTGTATGTAGATAAAGGTAAGGAAGATAAAAATAAACGCTATAAAAAAATAAAATCTTATGATTTAATGGCAAAGGTTGATAAATTGAGAGAATATAGGTAAAATAAGCTTATAACTTAATTAAAGGAGTTGTACTAATGGACGTAGATTCAATGAAGATAGAAGCAGTAATAGAGAAGATAAATATGTTATACAATAAGAGTAAAGAGGAAGAGTTAACTACAGAGGAAAAAGAATTTCAACAAAAGTTGAAAAAAAGATATATTGATAATGTAAAACGTAATTTCAGAGGACAATTAGAGGGAATTGAGTTAAAAAAGAAAAAGTAGGAGGATCTTACGAAATGGCAGTAACGGTTGAGAAACTAATTAAGGATTTCGAGCTTGAGGTTTTAATAGAAGGAAACCTAAAACCAGAAATTACAGTAAATGATATAAATAGGCCAGGGTTACAATTAGCAGGATTTTATAATTATTTTGCTCCTGAAAGGCTACAGATTATTGGAAAGGCTGAATGGAGTTTTTTAGATGATATGAAAATAGAACTTAGACGAAAGAGGCTAAAAAAGTACTTTAGTTTTGACATGAATTGCGTAATAATATCAAGAGATTTAGAACCTCATGAGGAGCTTGTAGAATACGCTAAGAAAAAACAAATATGGCTACTTAGAAGTAATTTTGTAACTACTAAGTTAATGAGTAGGCTTACAATTTATCTTGCAGAGAAACTAGCACCGGAAACAAGACTACATGGTGTATTGGTAGATGTTTATGGTATAGGTATTTTAATAACTGGAGAGAGTGGAATAGGTAAGAGTGAAACTGCATTAGAGTTAATTAAGAGAGGACATAGATTAGTAACTGATGACGCAGTTGATATAAGGGAAATAGATGGAGATCTTATAGGTTCATCACCAAGGGTTACAAGAGGTATGCTTGAGGTTCGTGGTATTGGAATTATAGATGTTCCAACTTTGTATGGATTAAGCTCAGTTCAAGAAGAAAAACAGATAACATTGGCTATGCATTTTGAACACTGGCAAGATGATAATGACTATGATAGATTAGGAATAGATGATAAATATGAAGATATATTAGGGGTTAAACTTAGAAAACTCACAATACCAGTAAGACCTGGTAGAAATATAGCAGTAATAATAGAAGCAGCAGCAGTTAATTATAGACATTCATTAATGTCAGAAGAAACATCTGTAGATATTATAGAAAGTAGAATGGATGAAGTGGCTTTGGAATAAACTAGAGTATATTTAAATTATAGGAGGCTTACAATATGGATGAAAAAGATAAAAATGCTTGGAGTAAATATGATGAAAAGGGCATAAAAAAAATATTCGATTTTAATGAAGGTTATAAAGAGTTTATGTCAAAATGTAAAACTGAGAGAGAATGTGTAAAGGAAACAATAAGAATAGCTAAGGCACATGGATATAGAGATTTAGAGGACGTAATTAAAAAAGATGAAATATTAAAGGCTGGGGACAAGGTTTATGCTAATAATATGGATAAAGCAATCGCATTAATAATTGTAGGAGAAAAGCAACTTCAGGAAGGTCTGAAAATCCTTGGAGCTCATATTGATTCTCCAAGATTAGATTTAAAACAAAATCCTTTATATGAAGATTCTGAACTTGCTCTTTTAGATACTCATTATTATGGTGGAATTAAAAAATATCAATGGGTTACTCTTCCACTATCTATTCATGGGGTTGTAGTAAAAAAAGATGGAACTAAAATAGATATAGTAATAGGAGAAGATGAAAGTGATCCTGTTGTTGGAGTATCTGATATTTTAATCCATTTAGCACAAACTCAGCTAGAGAAAAAAGGTAACAAGGTTATTGAAGGTGAAGATCTTAATGTACTTATTGGAAGCATACCTCTTAAGGGGAAAAGTAAAGATAAAGACAAAGACAAAGTGAAGGCAAATATTCTTAAGATCTTAAAAGAAAAATATGACTTTGAAGAAGATGATTTTCTGTCAGCTGAAATTGAAATTGTGCCTGCAGGGAAAGCTAGAGATTATGGCCTAGATAGAAGTATGGTTATGGCGTATGGACATGATGATAGGGTTTGTTCTTATACTTCTATTATGGCAATGTTAGATATTAAAAAGGTAGATAAGACTTCAATATGTTTATTAGTTGATAAAGAGGAGATTGGTAGTGTAGGTGCTACAGGAATGCAATCGAAATTCTTTGAAAATACTATAGCAGAAATTATTGATAGAGTAGAGGAATATTCAGATATTAAGCTTAGACGATGTTTAAAAAATTCTAAAATGCTTTCCTCTGATGTAAGTGCGGCTTTTGATCCAAACTACCCATCTGTTATGGAGAAGAAAAACTCAGCTTACTTTGGTCGCGGGATAGTATTTAATAAATACACTGGTTCTCGCGGTAAATCAGGATCTAATGATGCCAATGCAGAATATATGGCTGAACTTAGAAATATAATGGATAAAAATGATGTTTCATTCCAAACAGCTGAACTTGGGAAGGTAGATCAAGGCGGCGGAGGAACAATTGCTTATATTTTAGCTGCATATAATATGCAGGTAATTGATTGTGGAGTAGCAGTTCAAAATATGCATGCACCTTGGGAAGTTGCAAGTAAGGTTGATATATATGAAACTTTTAGAGGTTATCATGCATTTTTAATGGAAGCATAGACTTTATTACAGGCTAGATTGTAAATCTAGCCTGTTTTTTTATCTAAATATGGCATTTTACATTGACAATAAACTTATAATACATTTAAACTAAGGAAAGGCCTATGGTTGTTATATTAATAGGGAATAAGGTGTGAGTCCTTAGCAGTCCTCGCTACTGTAAAAGCTACGAAATCTTAAGATATACCACTGAAAAGAAATCTTTTTGGGAAGGTTAAGATAGTAGGTTTGAAGCTTTAAGTCAGGAGACCTGCCATAGATCTAATTTCAAATATATTTTCGAGGGGGAAAATCATGAAAAAATTATTATCCAAGGTAATGGCAATATTGTTTATAGTATCAATATTTATTGCCAAGCCAAGCACTGAAGTAGTGGAAGCTGCTACTGTAAATAATAACTTAGACAATATGATAAGTAGCACAATAGACGGAATACAAGAAAGTAAGCCTAATCCTGAATTTGGAGGTCAAATGGAATGGCTAATTATAGGGATGGCTCGTTCGAAAAATTGGGTACCATCTTCTTATTATGAAAAGTATTATAAAAGCGTAGAAGAAAAGGTAGAAAAAGAATTTACAAAGGTGGAAGCATTTACACCAGATTATAATAATAAAGATTATACAACTATTTCTGATGCTGCAAAAATTGTACTAGCTCTAAATGCAATAGGTAAAGATGCTAGAGATGTTGCAGGACATGATTTAGTTCAGTTAATACTTGATAGAAAAGGTTTAGGGGATGGAGGAGTATATGAACTTCTATATTCGTTACTTGCCTTAGACAGCAATGATTACGTAGAAACACAGGGCTCGATAAATACAAAGGAAACAATAGTTAATAAGCTCATTGCACAAAAGACAGCTTTAGGTGGATTTGGATATGAATATGGCGGAGAACAGGTAACGGATATTGATACCACTGCTATGGCAATTCAGGCATTAGCTAAGCATAATAATAGAGAAGATGTAAAAAAAGTTCTAGCAAGTTCTTTAAACATTTTAAAAAGTAAGGAAATAGCAACTGGTGGTTATCATGATGACTGGGGTACAGGCGTAAATCCATGTACTACAGCTCAAGCAGAAGTAGCTTTAGTAGCCTTAGGAGACAATAGTGTAGCGAATTTTGAATCAGCACTAGCACCTTTTTATGAGGAAGGAAATGGATTTAAGTTTTCTGTGGATTCTCCAGTTGATGATATTACAACTGCTCAAGTACTTTATTCTCTTGTAGCATATGAGAGATCTAATGAGGGTAAAAGCTTTGTATTTAATATGGCAGATGTAACATCAAAAGCTAAGACAGTTGCAGATAATATAGTGTCTACAGATATTTTTAAAAACATAAAAACTAATAATTCGGAAATTATTATAGGTGGAGCTACAATAGAAGGTAAAAAATATTCAATGACCTTTAAAGGTAGTGATATCACAGATACAACTATTGATTTTAATAAAAATATTTCTTTATATTCAAAGAATAAGGATAAAATTAATACGTTAGCAGACAATGCTTTTATAATAAATTTTGAACATAGTGGAAATATTCCAGATAAAGCAAGTGTAAGTATGCAAGTAGATTTAGCTGATGGAGAATATAAATTATTCTATTTTGATGAAACTACTCAAAAATCAGTAGAACAAGAATCAAAGGTTATTGTAAAAGATGGTGTAGCTCTCTTTACCATAAGTCATTGTTCTGATTATTTCATTGCAAAGGAATTAAAAACTGCAATTACACCTGTTAATACAATTACTGATGAAACTGTTGATATAACTGCTGATGAAACCACGGATGAAACCATTAATTTAGTTAGTGATGTAAATGGAGTTAAAACAGGAGATTCAGCAAATATAGGATATTTAGTAGTCTTTATGATAATTTGTGGAATAGTAGCTTTTAGAGCTAGAAAAAAAGAAGTAGCTTAGGATAAAATAGAAGGGTGCTGAATTATTTCAGCACCTTTTACTAACATTTAAAAATAATAACTAGTGAGGCAAAATAGTGATGAAGAAATATTGGAAAGGCATAGGTCTTTGTATATTAATACTTATATCCATAATTATTGGAGTAAGTAGTTGTGAAATTCAAAGCCCAGAGGAAGTAGTATCATCAAATAAGGATGAAATTACTGAAGTTGAAGAAAATAATAATGAGGCAACAGATGATGCAGTAGATGAGGTGGCTAATAATGATACCTCAAGTGATGTAATTAATACTGAAGAAAGTACTCCTTCGGAAGTACCTAATGAGACAACATCTGAAGAAACTTCAAATGTTGAAACTTCAAAGAGTACAGCAAGTGTAGTTCAAGAGGCAGATAAGAACACCACAATCAATCAGGTTTCTGATAATCAAGTGCCTGAGAAATCAACGGTTCAAGAACCTAAAGTGGAGGAGAAAAAATTATATGCTAGCTTAACTATAGAATGTAAGACAATTTTAAGCAATATGGATAAGTTAAGTGCAAATAAAAAAGGATCTGTACCAGCAGGGGGTATAATATATTCTAATACTTTGAATTATACAGAGGGAAAAACAGTTTTAGATGTATTAAAAAGTAGTGGAATAACAATTGATGCAAATGGAGGTTATATTAAAGGTATTAGTAATCTATATGAATTTGACTGCGGAGGAACTAGTGGATGGATGTATAGTGTTAATGGTGAATTTAAAAGGGTAAGTGCTGGTTCTTATAAAGTGAAAAATGGAGATAAGATTCAGTTTAGATATACGGTTAACTCAGGAGATTTGGAGGGGTAAACTTTGGAAGATAAAAAATTTGAAGATAGCTTCTCTAGCTATCATCCAATAATTAATTTTATATATTTTCTAGGGGTAATATCCTGCAGTATGTTTTTTATGCATCCTGTATTTTTAGGGATTTCAATTATTAGTGCTATGTCATATTCATTTTACTTAAAGGGAATGAAGGCTATTAAGTTTAATTTGTTATATATGATACCAACCCTTTTGTTTGTTGCACTAATAAATCCAATTTTTAATCATGAAGGAATGACTATACTTCTCTATATTAATAAAAATGCTTTAACTCTGGAGGCTGTTACATATGGAGTAGCTTCAGGAATAATGTTTATATCAGTTTTAATATGGTTTAGCTCCTACAATGTAATAATGACCTCTGATAAATTTATGTACATATTTGGAAGGATTATTCCTTCCACCTCTCTTATTATCTCAATGGTATTAAGATTTGTTCCAAGGTTTAAAAGACAAATTAAAGTGATTTCAGATGGTCAGAAATCCATCGGTAAGGATGTTACAAATGGAAATGTTTTTCAAAGAACAAATCATGGAATAAGGATATTATCAATTCTTACAACTTGGTCATTGGAAAATTCTTTTGAAACAGCTGATTCTATGAAAGCTAGAGGGTATGGATTAAAGGGGAGAACTAGTTTCTCTCCATTTAAATTTAGTAAAAGGGACAGGATAGCTTTAATAATACTGCTGATTCTTATAGGTACAGTAATTATGGGCGGAGTTTATGGAGAAAACAGCATAGATTATTTTCCTAGTATTATAGTAAAGCCTATAGAGTCTTTTAGTATCTATGTTTATACTTCATATTTAATATTATGTATATTTCCTATTATTATTAATATTTGGGAGGAGATTAAATGGAAATTATTAAAATAGAGAATTTAACATTTAAATATCCTCTTAAGGATAAGAAAGCTTTAAATAATATAAATCTGTCTGTTAATAGTGGAGATTTCATTGTTATTTGTGGTAAATCAGGCTGTGGAAAGAGTACATTACTTAAACATTTAAAGCCTACATTAACACCCCATGGAGAAGTTCTTGGGAATATATATTATGAAGGACAGGATATTATAGAAATTGATAGTAGAGTCCAGGCATCAGAGTTAGGTTTTGTTCACCAAAGTCCGGAGAATCAAATCGTAACAGATAAGGTATGGCATGAACTTGCCTTTGGACTTGAGAATTTAGGGTATGATAATGAGATTATAAGGCTTAGAGTAGCTGAAATGGCCAGTTATTTTGGAATTGAGAAGTGGTTTTTCAAGGAGGTTTCAGAACTTTCTGGCGGAGAAAAACAAATTCTTAATTTAGCTTCTATTATGGCAATGTCACCTAAGGTATTGATTTTAGATGAACCGACCTCTCAACTTGATCCTATTTTGGCGGCTGAATTTCTAGATACTATTAAAAAGATAAACATGGATCTTGGGATTACTGTTATTTTATCTGAGCATAGGTTAGATACAATTTTTCCTATGGCGGACCGTGTAGTTGTTATGGAGCACGGGAATATAATTATAGATGCTACTCCCAAAAAGGTAGGGGAATTTTTAAGGGATAATAAAAATGATATGTTTCTTGCAGTACCTTCACCTATGAGAATATATACCAAAATTAATAATAATTTAGAGTGCCCTATAACAGTCAGAGATGGAAGACGATGGCTTGATAAATTACTTTCTAATAGTGAAATAGTGATTACAGAAAATGAAGAAATTAAAGAAGAACCCCTAGGAGATCAGGTAATTGAACTTAAAGAAGTTTGGTTTAAGTATGAGAAAAATGGTTCATACATCTTAAAAGATTTATCTCTAAAGGTACATAAGGGAGAATTATATTCAATAGTGGGGGGAAACGGTACTGGTAAAACTACAACTTTGAATTTAATAAGTGGAATAAATAAAGCCTATAGAGGCAAAGTTTTTATTCACGGCAAAGAAATAGGGAAATATCTGTCTAAAGAATTATTTAACAATAATTTAGGAGTTCTTCCACAAAATCCTCAATCCATTTTCACAATGAAAACAGTTAGAGAAGACCTAATGGAGATGTTATTTGATATTGATATAAAGGAAGATGAGAAAAAACAACGAGTTTCAAAAATTGTAGAGACTTTAGATATAGAAGATATTTTAGATATGCATCCCTATGATCTAAGTGGAGGAGAACAGCAAAAAGCAGCCCTTGCAAAAATATTACTCCTAGAACCTAAAATTCTTCTTCTTGATGAACCTACTAAAGCATTAGATAGTTTTTATAAAGAGAAACTTGGAGTCTTTTTAAAGAAACTTAAAAGGGATGGGATTACAATTATTATGGTAACCCATGATATTGAATTTGCAGCACAGGTTTCTGATACATGTGGAATGTTTTTTGATGGAAGCATTATAACTAGTGGATCACCTAAAAAGTTTTTTAGTAATAATAATTTCTACACTACCTCAGCAAATAAGATGAGTAGAGATATTTTTAAGGCTGCAATAACTTGTGAGGATGTGATTAAGTTATGCAAAAAGAATCTATAAAGAAAACTGTGCTATCTATGTTAATAGTTTTATTAATAATACCAGCAACAATTTTGTTTGGTATTTATGTTTTAAAAGATAGGCAGTATTATTTTATAAGCATATTAATAATTATATTTACAATGGTGCCTTTTTTCATGCTCTTTGAGACACGAAAACCTAAGGCTAGAGAAATAATAATTATAGCAGTTCTTTCATCCATAGCTGTAGCTGGAAGAATGGCATTTTTTATGATTCCTCAATTTAAACCTGTTATGGCTATAGTCATAATTACAGGGATAGCTTTTGGATCTCAGGCAGGGTTTTTGACAGGGGCTGTTTCAGCATTTGTATCTAACTTTTTCTTTGGACAAGGACCTTGGACACCTTGGCAAATGTTTGCTTTTGGGCTAGTGGGCTTTTTAGCAGGAATATTATTTAAAAGGGAAAAATTAAAGAAAAATAAATCTATACTATGTGCCTTTGGAGGAATTGCAACTTTAGTTATATATGGAGGGATTGTTAATATGAGTTCCGTATTAATGGTTACATCAAAGATAACAGTTCAGGCAGTGGTAGCTGTATATGCAGCGGGTTTTTATTTTGATATGATACATGCTTTATCAACTGTGGTATTTTTATTTTTTATATCAAAACCTATGATAGAAAAATTAGATAGGATAAAGGTTAAATATGGACTTATAGAATCAATCTAGGTAACATAACTTATTATAGAATCATATAATGTAGTGTGACAATAGGAGGGGATTTAAATGATAGATAAGTCCCGTTTAAAGAATTACGGATTATGGGTTTCTATAGCTGCATTGATTCCGTTGCTATTACAAGGTTTTGGATTAGATGTTTTACCTGATAATTATAATGCTATCATAAACGCTATTCTTAGCATACTTATAATGCTAGGATTAATTAATAATCCAACTACTGAGTGCAAGTGGTTTCGAGATGATGAAAATAATCCTAAATGTATAGAAAGATATAAAGAAAAGTAAAATAGACTCCCCTAGTAGATAAATACCTACTAGGGGAGTTTATGTTTAAATTAAAAATGGAAAATTATCAATTAATGAAAATATGCAGAAAGGAAATTTTTAAGATATTCATCCTTCATCTTCATACATCCAATGCAACCATGGCGCTTATCATTTTTAAAATAACCATGGCAGTCTGAACCTGCACTTACTAGTAAATTATTGTTTAAGGCAATATCAATTAAAGATGTTTCTTCTTCATGAGAATTTTGAAAGTAGATGGCCTCAATTCCATCTAAGCCTAGGCTTAAAAAGTCATCTATAGGAGATTTCGAGATTAAGATAGGGTGAGCTAAAAAGACCAAAGCATTATATTTTTTTAATAGCTTTATGCCATCCTCTGTGGAAAGCTTAGTTGTAGGAACAAATGCAGGACAATCATTCCCGATAAGTTCTTTAAAGACTTTATCCATGTCATATGGGTAGCCAGCCTTTATAATTTCTTTAGCGATATGGGGTCTTGCTATTAAACTTTTTCCATCATGCATTATAGCTTCAAAGCTTATTTCAATATTAAAGATTTCTTTTAATTTAGAAATCATTTTTTTTGCTCGGATTATTCTTTCATTTTTTATACCGTCTAAAGCTTTAATAAGCTCATCATTAATGTAGCTATCATCTTTAAAATATCCTAGAATATGGATGCTTTCTTTATTATAATTGGTTGATAATTCTATGCCGGGTATTAATTTGATATTTAATTTTGCAGCTTCTTTTATTGCCTCATCAAGTCCTGAAATAGTATCATGGTCTGTAACAGCTAAATATTCTACACCATTGTTGGAAGCTATTTGAACCACTTCCTTAGGGGTTAAGACACCATCAGAGAATGTGGTATGTACATGAAAATCGACCTTAGTCATTAAATCTTGCTCCTTTCTATAATTATGAATTTTCTATATATAAAACCTATGTTATAATTTACGTATTATTAGTATTTTACTATAGTTTGTTTTAACTAACAATAGATAGGGGAGGAAATGGATATGCTACTTATGATTGATAATTATGATTCCTTTGTTTATAATCTTGTTAGATATTTTAAAGAGTTAAATGAAGACATTGTAGTATATAGAAATGATAAAATAACATTAGATATTATTGAACAAGAAAATTTTTTAGGAATAATTTTATCTCCAGGGCCTAAAGCGCCTAAGGATGCAGGATTATGTCTAGATATTATACATAATTTAAAAGGAAAAATACCCATACTTGGAATATGTCTAGGACATCAATGTATAGGAACTTATTTTGGAGGGGAAATTATAAAGGGTAGAGAGCCTGTCCATGGGAAGCTGAGTTATATAAAACATGATGGAGAAGGAATTTTTAAAGATATAAAAAGACCACTTAGAGTAACTAGATATCATTCCTTAGTAATATCGAAAATGGATTTACCTAAGGAGATTAAAGTGACTGCAGAAACAGAAGATGGTGTTATAATGGGAATAGCTCATAATAAATATCCTATATATGGAGTTCAGTTTCATCCAGAAGCAGAGCTCACAGAGGATGGACATAAGATATTAAATAATTTTGTTTTAGAATGTAAGAGGTTTAATAAAAATGAACTTTAAGATAAAAGAATTAGAAAAAAACTATGATCCATTTTATACATATAAGCTTTTTAAAGAATATAAGGATAGTATTTTTCTTGATAGTTCAAAGGAAGATAGTGAACTTTCCTTATATTCATTTATAGGAATAAATCCAATATGTAGATTTAAAGCTGAAGGCAATACTGTTTATTTAGATGGAGAAAGGCTAGAGGGAGAGAATCCCTTTGATTTCTTAGAGAAACTTATGGATAAATATAAGATTGAATATAAATCAGAGCTACCTTTTATAGGAGGAGCTTTAGGCTATTTTTCCTATGATATAGGAAGAATTTTAGAAAAATTACCTAATACAGCCAAAGAGGATGTCCATATTCCAGATAGTATATTTATGGTTTATGAGAATATAATTATCTTTGATTTAGTAGGTCAGAAAACCTTTATTTCTTCACTTGGGGAAATAGATAATAGTATAGAGTCCATTGAAATAAGACTAAAGGATTATAAAGAGAAAAAAGAAATAGTATTTAAAGAAAATGACAATAAGTTTTATTCGAATTTCAATAAAGCTGAATATGAAGAAGCTGTCTTGAAAGTTAAGGATTATATAGAGAGTGGAGATGTTTATATAGCTAATATGACTAGGCGTTTATGGTGCAATAATCAGGAAGAATCCTTTGATATTTATGAAAAACTTAGAAAGATAAATAAGGCACCTTTTTCTGCCTATATTAATTATGAAGAGTTTCAAGTAATAAGCTCTTCCCCTGAAAGATTTTTATCCATAAGGGAGGGGTTAGTACATACTAGCCCTATTAAGGGAACTAGACCAAGGGGGAGAACTGCAGATGAGGATTTAAAAAATAGGAATGCACTAATAAATTCTGAGAAGGATAAGTCCGAGCTTCTTATGATTGTTGATTTAGAGAGAAATGATTTAAGCAAAGTCTGTAGACCAAATACGGTTAAGGTTTTGGAATTATTTAAGATAGAAGAATATGCAACGGTATTTCATTTAGTAGCAACTATTGAAGGAAGACTTAAGGATAATATATCCGCTGTTAAGTGCATAAAGGAATGCTTTCCTGGTGGATCCATAACAGGAGCACCTAAGATAAGGGCCATGGAAGTTATAGAAGAGATAGAGGGTCTTAAGAGGAATATATACACTGGAGCAATAGGATATTTTGATTTAAGAGGAAATTGTGATTTTAATATAGTCATTAGAACAATAATAAAAAAAGGGGATAAGGCTTACCTTGGGGTTGGTGGAGGAATAACCTGGGATTCCGAAGAGGATGCGGAATGGTTTGAGACCATAGATAAGGCTAGGGCTTTAATGAGGGTATTATAATGAGAAAAATAATCTACCGAGAGGATAATATTTTATTAGATGAAGGAAGCTTTTTTGGCAAAGGTGTTTTTGAAACTATTCTTTGGCTTAAAAAACCTGTGTTTTTAGAGGAACACATAACAAGACTTAAAATTGGCATGGAAGTTTTAGGCCTGGAGAATTTGGAGGAAGAGAAGTTACTAGAATTTTTAAGTAAACTCTCTATAGAGAATAAGGGAGTAAAGATTATGATAACTCCTTTAAATATTGTAATCACTACTAGAAATATACCCTATGGAGAAGAGGTATATAAAGAAGGTATGAATTTAAATATATCAAAGGTATTAAGAAATAGTACCTCAGCTTTAAGCTATATTAAGTCAACTTGCTATATTGAAAATATATTAGAAAAGGCAAAGGCAAATAAAAATGGAGCTGATGATATGCTGTTTTTGAATGAAAAAGGCTATATTACAGAAACTAGTTGTAGCAATATATTTTTAATAAAAAACCATGGAATTTTAACCCCTAGAAGAGAAAATGGGTTATTAAGTGGTATAATAAGAAAATGGATTATAGAAAATTTTAAAGTCCAGGAAACAGATATTACCCTTAATGATCTAAAAGAAGCTGATGAGGTTTTCATCACAAATAGTCTTATGGGTATAATGAAAATTAAACAAATAGATGATTTTACTTATAATGATGAGATAGGTGTAGTTGACATAAAGCATAAATATGACGCAACTAAACTTAAAATAGGAGGATAATGCAGAAATGATAAATAAAGAAAAAATAATTCAAGGGGTAAAGTTAATATTAGAGGGTATTGGAGAAGATCCAACCAGAGAAGGTTTAATTGAAACTCCAGATAGAATAGCAAGAATGTATGAAGAAATATTTGCTGGGATGGATAAAACAGCAGAGAAACATTTATCTAAAACCTTTAGTATAGGCAGGGATGATTTAGTTTTAGAGAAGGATATAACATTTTACTCTACCTGTGAACACCATCTGGTTCCTTTTTATGGAAAAGTTCATATAGCTTACATACCAAATGGCAGAGTGGCAGGACTTTCAAAGCTTGCAAGAACCGTTGAAGTATATGCAAAAAAACCACAACTTCAAGAAAAATTAACCTCTGAAATTGCTGATGCTATAATGGAGTACTTAGGTGCACAAGGCGTTATGGTATTTATAGAAGCCGAGCACATGTGTATGACTATGAGAGGGGTTAAAAAACCTGGGACAAAAACAATAACAACCACATATCGAGGAGTCTTCGAAGAAAATAGTGAGCTTAGGCAAGAGGTACTATCCTTAATTAAAAATTAGAGAGGTGTTGTACCTTGGAGAGAGTTAATCAAATACTAGAAAATAAGAATTATAGGAATTATTTAAAAAGATTAGAAGATCTAGAGCAAGAAAGAGAATTCTGTAAGCATACAATAGAGCATTTTCTTGATGTTGCAAGAATTGCATATATAAAAGTGCTTGAAGATAATTTAAACTATTCTAAAGAGGTTATATATGCTATAGCCCTTCTTCATGATATAGGAAAAATCCTTGAATATGAAGAAGGAATACCACACCACAGGGGAAGCGTAGAGATATCAAAAGAAATATTAAAAGAAATAGATTTTACTGAAGAAGAAAAAGCTAGTATATTAACAGCTATTGAAGAACATAGGGAAGGTTCAGAGAAAGAGCTTTCAAAACTAATATACATTAGTGATAAGTTGTCTAGAAATTGCTTTAATTGCAGGGCAGAGAAGAAATGTTATTGGAGTGAGGATAAGAAAAATTTTAATATAAGATATTAATCGTGTTTTAGGGGGATTTAAAATGATAATAGGTAATAAAAATTTTGTTATAGGTGAGAGAACTTTTGTTATGGGTATCTTAAATGTTACTCCTGATTCTTTTTCTGATGGAGGAAAATATAATGAGGTTGATCTAGCTGTAAAAAGAGCTGAAATCTTAATAAAGGATGGGGCAGATATAATAGATATTGGTGGTGAATCCACTAGACCAAATTCTGAAGATGTAGATGATAATGAAGAAATACAGAGAGTGGTTCCAATAATTAAAGCTATTAAGGAAAAATTTGATATACCTATTTCAATAGATACCTATAAAGCAAAAACTGCTGAGGCGGCAATTTTAGCTGGAGCGGATTTAATAAATGATGTTTGGGGTTTTAAGAAGGATAAGAATATGGCTAAGATAGCAGCTAAATATAAGGTTCCATGTATACTTATGCATAACAGAGAGGATTTTCCTTATAACGAAATTATGAAAGATATATTAATGGAATTAATTGATAGTATAAATTTAGCACTAGAGGCTGGTGTTAAGAGAGAAAATATTATTTTAGATCCAGGTATAGGCTTTGGAAAGAACTATGAAGAAAACTTGATTGTTATGAATAACCTGGAACAGATAAAAACCATGGGATTTCCAATGCTTTTAGGAACTTCAAGAAAATCTATGATAGGAAATGCCTTAGGACTACCAGTAGATAATAGAGTGGAAGGAACCTTAGCAACAACAGTTATAGGAATTATGAAGGGGTGTGAGTTTGTTAGAGTGCATGATGTCCTTGAAAATAAAAGAGCATGCATAATGACAGACAAAATTTTAAGCTCAAAGTAAAGGCGGAATATAAATGGATAAGATATTAGTAAAGAACTTTGAGATATTTGCAAATCATGGTGTCTTTAGTGAAGAAAAGAGTTTAGGGCAAAAATTTATAATGGATTTAGAAGCAAGTGTATCTCTTGAAGAGGCTGGGAAAACGGGAGATTTAATGAAGTCAGTCCATTATGGAGAGCTTTGCCATTATGTAGAAAAGGTGTTTACAGAAAATACCTACGATTTAATTGAGACAGCAGCTCAAAAAGTAGCAGAAGAGACTTTAATTAAATATCCAATAATAAAAAGCATAAAAGTAACATTAAAGAAACCTTGGGCGCCTATTGGAAGGCACTTAGAATATGCCGCTATTGAAATAAAAAGAAGCTGGCATGAAGCCTTTTTATCCATAGGAAGTAATATGGGTGATAAGGAAGGAAATTTAAATACTGCAATTAAAGCTTTAAGAGACAATAGCAATATTATTGTTGAGAAAGTTTCTTCTTTTATAATAACAGAGCCTTGGGGAAAAGTGGATCAAGATGAGTTTGTAAATGGAGCAATTAAGATAAAAACTCTGCTATCTCCAAAAGATTTGATGAAATCATTATTGAACATTGAAGAAGATATGAAGAGAGTAAGGAGAGTTAAATGGGGACCAAGAATAGTGGATTTAGACATAATTTTTTATGATGATTTAATATCAGAAGATGATTATGTTACTTTGCCTCATCCAAGGATGGAGGAAAGGCAATTCGTTTTAATTCCTTTAAATGAAATTGCACCAAATAAAATACATCCTATACTAAAAAAGAGAATATTTAAATTATTGAAAGAATTGAAAGATACTGTAAGTCATAGAGATTAAATCTATATGTTTAAGAACAATTAAAAAATACCAGATCAAAGATACGTGGCGTCTTTGGTCTGGTATTTTTTGATTTGCCTTATTTAAATTTCTTTGCTTCATTTTCAATATAAGTGCAAAAATCATATAAATTATAATGAGTAGGAACATTATCCATGCTTATAATATCTTCTTGAAAATTTCCATCCCAGGGATATAAGGTTACTATACTAGAGCTATATACCTTAATAATATATTTAGTACCTGAAAAATCTATTCTGATTTGATAAGGCTCTATCTCAGTGGGGATGTTCCCTTCTTTATAATCATCGTCAGATAAAGAGTGAATGAAACTTTCTATTATCATATTTTCTGTATCACTAACAGAAATATTCTTATACATATTTGTATTGAAAATCTCTAAAGAAAAATCTTCATCATTAAGTATTTTTGTATAGACTTCATTTGTATAAAAATTAGGACTCTGTTTATTTTCAAGGTGTATGTACTTAGGATCTCTAAGGCCACAACCTTGAAGAGTAAAAACTAAAAGTAAAAGAATAATAAAACTTAACCTCTTCACAAAATACCTCCAGATAAAGTAAACTACCATATTAATTTATTCTTGACAATATTTTTTAGAACAGTATAAAAATATGTAACAGGGACAAAATTATAGGTAAGGCACATGATGCAAAATAGATAAGGCATACCTTTGCTATTTTTTTAATATGTCTAAGATTGAATTTGGAGGTGTTTATGTTTACTAATTTAAGACGGGGGTCTTATGTCATTATGACTTTAATTTTGGTATATGCTACTTATTATATTTCATTAGGATTGCTTAAAATAGGTTTTAATGGTGCTTCTGGAGAATTTTTTTTCATTGTATTAGGATTTTATTTAGCAATACCATTAATTAAATACACTAAAATAAAAAAGAATGTTATAGAAGGGGAGCTTGAGGAAAATTATAAGATAAACAAAAATTTAAAAAAATTAAATATTCTAGGAAATACTATTGAGGATGCAACTTTAAAGTATAAAAATCAGGATATAAAAATAGAAAAGTTAGTTATTACAAAAAAGGGCATATTTAATATAGTAAAGTGCAATTATACTGGAGATATTTTAATTGAAGAGGATAATAGATGGCATAAAACAAAGAACAAAAGAAAAGATGCTCTACTCTGTCCTATAAATACTATTAGAAATTATAGATTGGCCTTAACTAGCATCTTTGAAGAAGAAGAAATAATAGATTTGATTGTAATTGTAAATGATAGGATTTATATTCAGGGGGAAGAATATTCTGATGTCCCAATAATAAGATATGATGAAATTCTATCCTATATTGAAGATTATGATGGAGAAGAAAAGTACAATGAAGAGGAACTTTACGAAAGAATATATCCAAGTATCGTGAATACTAAGAATACTTCTGAGGACAATAAACTTTATAATTTATTTTTAGATTATAAATGGATATTTAGAAGCAGGCTAGCTTTTATATCAGTTTTTTTGATTTTATATCTTCTTAACATAGTTTATTTAAATAAATGACATAATAGAATATGCTAAAATAGTTAGAAAGTTAGAAATTTCAAGTAAAGACTAAAATGAAGGTAGTAATAGAGAATGACTCTTAAAAGGGCAACGTACCCCCTAGAATTATTGAAATAATTCTAGGGGGTTTAATTTTTTGTAGATATGAATAGATTTATTAAAATCTACATATGGTATTTTATATATTTAACTAAGCACAATATATTGTGTAATTTGCTGAAATAGGTTAAAATAATATTTATGCTCTTAATTTTCAAATAGATAATTAAGAAAAGAGAAAAAGGATTTTTAAATAATTATTAAATTATCGTAAAACAAAAATGGAGGAATATATATGAGTGAAATACTATCAAAAACATTTTTAAAAGAATATAGAGAGGTCGAGAATACACCTTTAAGCAATATTGGTGAATTCGTTTATTTAAGAACTTATTCAAGGTATTTAGGCGATGAAAAAAGAAGAGAAAATTGGTTTGAAACTGTTCTTAGGACAACAAAATATAATATTGAACTTGGTATGGACTTCAAAAAGAAAAATGGATTAATTATAAATATGAAAAATGAGATAAAAGAAGCTGAAGCTTTATTTGATAACTTATTTAATTTAAGAACTTTTACATCTGGCAGAACCCTTTATATGGGTGGGACAGATATAGTAAAAGAATATCCACTTTCAAATTTTAATTGTTGTTTTACAATGATTGAGAAATTTCATGATTTTGTAGATGTATTTTATCTTCTTATGGTTGGTTCTGGTGTAGGAGTTAGAATTGATAAGGAATTAATAGCCGATATGCCTAAAATACGGAATATACATTTAAGTGGAATATACACTGAAGGTGTTTATAAATATACGCCAAAAGAATATATGGAAGATACAAAACTTATTTTAGATAAAAAAGATATGGCTACAATTAAAATTGGTGATAGCAAAGAAGGTTGGTGTAAGGCATTAGAAACTTACTTCAAATTAATTACAGATGAAGAATATACTAATATCAAAAAAATAACACTTGATTATAGTTATGTTAGACCAGAAGGTGAAAGATTAAAAAGATTTGGAGGACGTGCATCTGGACACAAATCATTAAAGAGAATGTTTGAAAAGATTAATAAGGTTTGTAATAACCGTATTGATGGTATATTAAAATCAATAGACATTCTTGATATATCAACTATAATAAGTGAAAATGTAGTATCTGGTGGAGTAAGACGTAGTGCAATGATGATTCTTTGTAATGAAGATGATACAGATGTTATTAATTCAAAAAGTAATATCTACAAAATAGTGAATGGAAATTGGATAGAAAATCTAGATGTTTCACATAGAAAAATGAGTAATAATTCTGTGTTATATAAAAAAAGGCCATCTTTAGA
Organism: Clostridium vincentii; assembly: GCF_002995745.1. Classification (GTDB taxonomy): domain Bacteria; phylum Bacillota; class Clostridia; order Clostridiales; family Clostridiaceae; genus Clostridium; species Clostridium vincentii. The sequence goes on from NZ_PVXQ01000007.1 coordinate 56,219, forward strand.
TAAAATAAAAGAAATATTAAATTCCATAAAAATAAATGGTGAACCAGGATTTATTAATGGAAGTGAAGCAAAAAAAAGAAAAGATAGTTTTAAGGGTTGTAATCCCTGTGGAGAAATTTTGCTTAAATCGCATGAATGCTGTAATTTATCTACAAATAATTTAGTTGCTTTTGTAAATGAAAATAACGAATTAGATATTGAAAATTTAGAAGAAATATTAAAATTATCTATAAGAGTAGCACTTAGAATGACTTTAGTAGATGTTGAACTTGAAGAATGGAATAAAGTTATGAGTGAGGATAGAATAATTGGGATTTCTTTAACTGGTATGATGGATATGGTAAATAAAACAAATATGAGCTATGGACATTTAGCTAAATTGTTGAAACATTTAAGAGAGGTTGTTAGAAATGAAGGTACAAGATATTGTACTGAACTTGGAATTTCTGTACCCGAGCTTATGACTACAATTAAGCCTGAAGGATCTCTTTCAACACTTCCATGTGTAAGTTCAGGAATTCATTATTCACATTCTAATTATTATATTCGAAGAGTTAGAATTGCTACATCTGATCCATTATACAAAATGATAGAAAAACTTAAATGTTATCCTATATATAATGAAAATGGGCAAACGGATGAAAATTGTACAACAAAAGTTATAGAGTTCCCAGTAAAATCACCAGATGGAAAAACAAAGTATGATGTTGGAGCTATAGAACAGCTTGAACTTTATAAAATGTCAATGATAAACTGGACAGATCATAATACTTCAATTACTGTACATGTAAAAGATGAAGAATGGAATGTAGTTGCAGAGTGGTTATATGAAAATTTCGAGTATGTAGTTGGAATAACTTTTTTACCATTAATGGATGAGACTTATCCACTTCTTCCTTATGAAGCTATAGCACAAGAAGATTATGAAGAACGTATAAAAAATATTAAGCCAATAGACTATGAATTATTAGCAGAGCTTGATGACGACGAAGAACACGAAATCATCGATACTGAGTGTGCAACTGGAGCTTGTCCTGTAAGATAATATAATGATAAAAGTTCTCTCCTGGAATAGGAGAGAACTTTTTTTGAAAAAATATGCAAATATCTAGTTGTTACAAATAATGTTGCATACATAATAAAAAGACCTTATCAAATAGTAGTTAAACTAAATGATAAGGTCGTTTTATTAAAAATATGGTGCCGATGGCCGGACTTGAACCGGCACGGTATTACTACCAGAGGATTTTGAGTCCACCACGTCTGCCAATTCCATCACACCGGCATATTTTCACAACAAGAATATAATACCATAACTATAAAAATAATTCAAGAAAAAAATTTTTCGTGTTAAAACGATAAAAAATTTCAATATGTGGTTGTTAGAAAGTGCTAGATTTGTTAGAATAGAAGTAGGGTAAAAATATCCCCCAGTGGGACAAAATTTAGCCTACCTCAATTATGTAGTTTATTATAGGCTACAATTATTTAATAATTAAGGAGGAGAAAATCAATATGATGTATTCAAGAGAAATTGAAGAGATGTGCGTAGTTGCGCAAGGCGCTAACCATGGACCTGCACCAATCCCAGAAGAAGGGAAATGGGTTTTATCTAAAGAAGTAAAGGATATTTCTGGTTTAACTCATGGAATAGGCTGGTGTGCACCTCAACAAGGAGCATGTAAATTAACACTTAACGTTAAAGCCGGAATAATACAAGAAGCATTAATTGAAACAATCGGATGTTCAGGAATGACTCATTCAGCTGCAATGGCTTCAGAAATCTTACCAGGTAAGACTATATTAGAAGCATTAAACACAGATTTAGTTTGTGATGCTATAAATACAGCAATGAGAGAATTATTCTTACAAATTGTATACGGAAGAACTCAAACTGCATTCTCAGAAGGTGGACTACCTATCGGAGCTGGACTTGAGGACTTAGGAAAGGGACTTAGATCACAAATCGGTACTATGTACGGAACAGTTGCTAAGGGACCTAGATATTTAGAAATGGCTGAAGGATATGTAACTAAGGTTGCTCTAGATGAAGATAATGAAATTACTGGATATAAATTCGTTCACCTTGGAAAGATGATGGAAATGATAGCTAAGGGACTAGACGCAAATGAAGCTTTAGAGAAATCATCAGGACAATATGGTAGAGTTGACAATGCAGTTAAACTACTTGATCCAAGACACCAATAATTTAAAGGTAAGGAGGAATAAATTATGCCATTATTTGAAAGTTATGAAAGAAGAATAGGACAAATAACTCCAGTACTAGAAAAGTACGGAATGAAAACTATAGAAGATGCTAAGACTGTATGTGAATCAATAGGAATTGATCCATATACAATAGTTAAAGAAACTCAAAATCTTGCATTTGAAAATGCTGGATGGGCTTACACTTTAGGTGCTGCTATAGCTATAAAGAAGGGTTGTACTAAGGCTGCTGAAGCTGCTGAAGCAATCGGAGAAGGCCTACAAGCTTTCTGTATACCAGGTTCTGTTGCAGATGACAGACAAGTAGGATTAGGACACGGAAACTTAGGAGCTATGCTTTTAAGAGAAGAAACTAAGTGTTTCTCATTCTTAGCTGGTCACGAATCTTTCGCAGCTGCTGAAGGTGCTATAAAGATAGCTGAAAAAGCTAACAAAGTAAGAAAAGATCCATTAAGAGTTATTTTAAACGGTCTTGGAAAAGATGCTGCTATGATAATTTCAAGAATCAATGGATTCACATATGTTCAAACTGATTTTAACTATTATACTGGAGAATTAACAATAGTTAGAGAAAAAGCTTATTCAGAGGGTGCAAGAGCTAAGGTTAAATGTTACGGTTCAAACGACGTAAGAGAAGGTGTTGCTATAATGCATCATGAAGGCGTTGACGTATCAATAACTGGTAACTCAACTAACCCTACAAGATTCCAACATCCAGTTGCTGGAACATACAAGAAAGAATGTATAAATCAAGGTAAGAAGTACTTTTCAGTAGCATCAGGTGGTGGTACAGGTAGAACACTTCACCCAGATAACATGGGTTCAGGCCCTGCTTCATACGGTATGACTGATACTATGGGAAGAATGCATTCAGATGCACAATTCGCTGGTTCATCATCAGTTCCTGCTCATGTAGAAATGATGGGATTAATCGGAATGGGTAATAACCCAATGGTTGGAGCTACAGTTGCAGTTGCTGTTGCTGTTGAAGAAGGAATGAATAAATAAGACTAGTTAACAGTTTTGTACCATTATAATAAAGTTCCCCAAACTCATAATAAAGTTCGGGAAAAATAGATGATGGACGGCCCCGTATTTAGCCCTAATCGGCTAAATACGGGGCTTTTATTTTCGCCTATAATATAACATCAGACCATCCCCAAAGTCCTCCACCCCCCTTTAAAAACATGAATAAAGCTCCTTATTTATTCCCTACATCCTTTCTTGTTTTTACCCCATAAATCGTAGATTAAAGGATAGATTTTTTGCTTGAATAGTAGATAGAAGTATAGAAGGAAGAAAGTCAGCCGAAGGCTTGGAAATGATAGTATTATGGGTGATATGATGATTGATTTAAGTGCGTGAAAAGGATTGAAAAAGAGAGAGAAAAAAGGGTTTGATGAGAGATGAAGAGCAATAAAAGATTGAAGAGATGGCAGAAAAAATGCGTGAAAAAGAATAGATTAAATTGCTTTTGCTTATGCAAAAGCAGATATGAATTAGGGAGAAAAAAGGCGAGAAAAGATGGGTGAAAAGTGATTGAGATTTAGTGTTTATTTTTGGGGAACTTTATTATGATTTCAGGTTTTTACCTTGTTTTTAATCTGTGGATAAGTCGGGAAAAAGGGGCGATTTTTGTGGGGAACTTTATTATGATACAGAAATTGGAAATAGGGCGGGAGGGGAGATGGCGGAAGGGATTAGAGGGTGGTGGGGCGGTGGGGATCTTAATTAGGAGGGATCACATACAAATAAACATCCCCATCTAATAAAAAACCTCCCCATCTTTCAATAAGATTTCGGGAAGAATAGATGACGGACAAGCCCTGCGTTAGCTTTTATCGGCTAAATGCAGGGCTTTTATTTTCGCCTGTTTTCAATATCAAACCATCCACCCAACCCATTTATCACCATCTTAAAGCATGAATAAAGTACAGGATTTATCCCCTGCACCAACTCATGCTTTTATTTTTTTCCTTTCGTAAACAGCAGATTAGAGAGTAGATTTAAGGAAAGGTAAAAACGAACCGAAGGCTTGATGGGCAAGGGCTTGAGTGGGGTATGGTGATAGATTAAATGGCTGAAAAGGAAGAGAAAAAGAGAGATGAAAGATTGAAGGGGTGTAAGAATAAATGCAAGAAATTAGACAGACTAAGTTGCTTTTGCTTATGCAAAACGAGAGATAAATTAGGCAGAGAAAAGGTGGGAATAAAGTAGGGATAAGAGGTGGAAAATAGGGTAGAGATTTTGGGGAACTTTATTATGATTTTTGTGGGGAACTTTATTATGATACAGATTTAGGAAAGAGGGCGGGAAGGTAGGTGGGAGAAGGTGTGAGAGGGAGTGGGGGATTTGGCGAGGTTTTTTATTGGGGAACAAAAATTGTTCATTCATAATAAAGGTCCGAACTTTATAAAATAGTTTGAAAAAATTATAATAAAGTTTCGAAAAAATAAGGTTTTGTATATGACTTTTATGGTTGTGTACAGGCCTTTTTTTACGTTAAGATAGAGCTAGAGAAGAAAATTGTGGTGAAACTTTTGGATCGAAGGCGTAAGGGCAGATGCTAAAGAATAGGATTAAGGTTATATATTAATCTGAATTTATGCTATAGTTAACACTTCACCTGTTGGTATCATGGAGGTAATAATTGTTTAATAACATTAAGTTCAAAAAGTTTGGGAAGATAATATTTTTTAATACACTATTTTTATTTTTATCGTCGTGTATGTTTAGGAACTATCTATCTTTATTATTCTTAGGTTCTTTTGCAGTATATAATAGAAGAGTATTATCAGAAGCACGTGAAGAATCTCGGTCTGAGTACTCATGGACTGGAGCATTAATAGTAACTATATTTATTTTATTTATTATAATCAACTCAATTAGGTATCTTTTGTATTACTCTTAATTGATATATTATAAACTTATATAAATAAAGAGGTAATTAAGCTAAAATAATAAATAAAATCTATAACATATGAAGATAAAAAGAACTCTAGCAATGGGGTTCTTTTTTGTTTTCTGTAAAAATTCATTTAAAAGGAAACCTGACTAGTAATTACTCGCTGCGTAAGCTCAAGTTGTAAAATATAAAAGCCTTTATGAAAAACTTGTAGAAATTTAATAGAAAAAAATCATCCAATTTACTGTAATAATATTAAGTAAAGCATATATATAAAGTGAAAAGACAACTACATTATACAAGGAGGGTTATTATTATGAGACAAAGAAAAATTGTGAAAATAAGAATTGATATGTACGAGGATATCAAATTAAAAATAATTGATACAAGGCCTGAAAGGGATCTTATTCAACATATTTGGTCTAGGCTTGTAAATTTAGCTGGTAAGGTTAATTTGGAAGGTGATTTATACATGTCGAAAAATATGCCATATACTATTGAAACCTTAGCAATAGAATTTAATAGAGACATTAGGCAAATTAAGTTAGCCTTAGATACATTTATAGAATTAGAAATGGTTGAACTTAATGAAGTTAATGTTTATAGAGTTAAGAATTTTGCTAAACATCAAAACATTAAGGTACAAGAAAAAATAAAGTTTAAAGATGAAGAGGTAAAAAATAAGGAAATAGTGGTAAAAGAAGATCTGAAAAAAGAGATATATGATAATAAAGATAAAGAACTTGAGAAAAAAATGGATCAGAATGAAGTTAAAGTTGTTAAAACCCAGGCTAAAGATAACTTGGAATTTACTAGTAGTAGCATTAACAAAGTTGATAATATAATTAAGGACAAGACTAACAATAAATTGCAGGAAAATATTCTTTTACGTTTGGAAACCAAGAGAAATAAGACGATTGATAAAAAGAAGAAAAAAGAGAAAATATTTGATTTTGCTGAGGAAGAAAATGTTGAAGATAATAGTATAGATACTTTTCAGGATTATGATGAGAACAAACCTTTGGGTGAAGGTGATGTTCCTTTGTGGTCTTTTAGATAGAACTATCAATAATGTAGCCTTGTGAAAAAATGGCGAAATACGTTACAATATAAAATATGAGATATTTTGTCAGTCATCATATAATAAGTTGTATTAATGGGCTAAAATTTAATGGGGTGTTAAATGTGAAAAAAAGAAAAGTAATTGTTATATTAGTGAGTTTAATGGTTATATGTTCAATAGCTACAATAGTAGCACTGAAATTTCCATATGATAAATTAAAGAGTTATTTAGAAAATACTGTTGATAATTTGATAATAAATAAAGTTAACGTTCCAGATGAAAGCTCAAAGATAGATACAAATGAGAATGGAATAGTTGACCCTATAGATATAGTGAATTCTGCAAGGCGAGAAGTGCAGCAGCAAACTATATATAAAGATGCATACTATTCTTGAGGATATCCACCAGATGGCGAAGGGGTTTGCACTGATGTAATATGGAGAGGTTTCAAAGAGATAGATATATCAATTAAAGATTTGATAGATAAAGATATTAAACAAAATATGGATCAATATAAGGGCGTAAATGGAAAGGCGGATTCTAATATTGATTTTAGAAGAGTTGTAAATCAAGATGTATATTTCAAAAAAATTGTATTCAATTAACTCTAGAACTTAAGGAAGGTGATATTAATAATTTGAAAGAGTGGCAACCTGGAGATATAATAGTTTTTATTGAAGGATATGAGCATATTGGTATCATTTCAGATAAAAGGGATGAGCAAGGTATTCCTTATGTTATTCATAATTCTCACCCCTCTGCATCAGAGAGTAAATTAAGCTGGTTTACGAGTCCAATTCATGGTCATTATAGATGGCAATATTAGGCTGGATTATCAAGCAATCTTAAGTTGTGGATAATAAAAACAAATAATTTTTGCGTATTAAGTCATATTGTAATAAATAGAAGATAATAATGAATAAAAACATTGTATATATGTAATGAATTCTATAAAATAGAATTATATAGAAATTCATACTATTTTAGCAGTATTTCTATACAATAAAGATATTGAATTATTTCAAGGAGGAAATACATCAATGAAAAATGTAAGAATTAGAGCGGTAGAAGTCTATCATCCTGATAATCAGGTGGATAATAACTTTTATCTTAAACACTTTAAAGATCAAGGAAAAGATATTTCAGGTTTATTAAAATCATTCGGAAGAGATAAAAGATATATAATAGACAATGACTATGAAAACACAATTACTATGGGTATTGAAGTGGCTCAAAAAGTATTAAAGAGTGCAGGATTAGAAGGAAAAGATATGGACATGATACTCTTTTCTTCTCAGCTGCCTGAATATACATTTCCAAGTCAATCTTTAATAGTACATAATGCAATTAGCGGAAAAGAAGACTCTATGTGTATGGATACTAATGCAAATTGTGTTGGTATGCTTATAACAGTTGAAACAACTATAAGGGCTATGATGGGAAATCCTAATGTAAAAAGAGCTTTAGTAATAGGTTCGGATTATGCTTCATTGCACTGTAGGAAAAGTGATGAAATGACATATCCTAATTTCGGAGATGGAGCAGCTGCTATTATCCTAGAAAAGGTAGATGAAGGTGGTTTTATAGATAGCACATGTAAAAGTAATGGTGCTGAGTGGCGTTTAGTTAGGTATCCTGCTTGTGGTATGTCTAAAATATATAAAGATAACTTAACAGTTGAAGACAGAAACTTAGCATGGACACCTTTTAATGGTACATTTGCAGTTGATCATGCGGTAGAGTCTATTCATACTCTACTCGATAGAAACAATCTTAAAATAGAAGATATAAAGAGCTATTGTTTTTCTCAATACGCAAAGATATTTACAATACTTGGATCGGAAAAATTAGATCAAGATATAAATAAATTTATTTATATAGGAGATGAGTACGGATATACAGGGACAAGTAGTCCTTTTATAGCACTCTATGAAGGAATTAAAACTGGCAAGATAAAAAGAGGTGACATAGTTTGTCTATGGTCAGTTGGAACTCATTGGTCTATTTGTACTATGCTTATAAGATATTAAAAAAACGTGGGGTTACCCACGTTTTATTTTTATTAAATAACTTCAAAGTTTGGAAGATCAGCTTTTTTTGCAAGTCTTGATAATTGCATTTTTATTACAATGTTTTTGTCACAAGTAAATATCACTTTTTTAAATCCATCCTTCTTATACTGGTCTATACAAGCTGCTAATAAAGCAGTCATATCTGTTCCAGTTTTTAAATCTTTTCCTGTAACCTTTAAATCCTTGCAATCAAATAAAAGTTCATATTCAGTTGCATTAACAGGTTTAAGAATTGTAAGATATTCTTGTACAAAAGCATTAGCATCATTAGGTCCAAAAGAACCAAAAGCCTTAGCGAACAGTATTTTTTTAGCTTTATCTAAAATTAATTCGTATTTTTTTTCAGTAGTCGTTGTCATTTAAAGCACATCCTTTTCATATTATATTTTCTTAATAAAATTTATTGGTAATTATTGCGAAACTATACTAATTATAAGATTGTACAAAATTAATGTCAAGGATAAAAAGCGTTAAAGAGGCAATAATGTCGATAAATATAAAAAAATGTTAAAAGCAATCAATTAAAAACATACATAGTGAGTTAGAAATTGCTACATGGGTATGATAAAATAAAGGCTTAATAGATATTGTACAAGGAAGGAATTGATGTAAATGAAAATTTTAGCATATAGTCATAGATCCGATGAAACAGAATTTTATAAAAAATTTAGTGAAAAATATAATGTTGAAGTTGTGCTATGTGATGAGGAACCAAGCATGGAGACTGCAGAACTTGCAACAGGATTTGATTGTATTAGTATAATTACAACAATGATACCAGCAGAATTAATCGAAAAGTTTCATAAAGTAGGAGTTAAATTTATTTCTACAAGGACTATTGGATATGAACATATAGATTTGAAAAGAGCTAAAGAATTAGGAATGCATATAGGTAATGTAACATATTCAACAAATAGTGTAGCAGATTATACAGTTATGCTAATACTTATGGCAATTAGAAAAGTTAAACTTATTATGGAAAAGAGTAATGTACAGGATTATTCTTTAAGAGGAATACAAGGAAAAGAATTACCTAATTTAACTGTGGGAGTTTTGGGGACCGGAAGAATTGGGCAAACTATTATTAAAAATTTAAGTGGTTTTGGTTGTAGGATATTAGCTAATGATATATATGAAGCTGAAAGCATAAAAGATTATGTTAAATATGTAGATTTAGATACCTTATTGAAAAATAGTGATGTTATTACACTACATATTCCAGCTACAAAGGATAATTTTCATATGATTAATGAGAGTTCTATTAGAAAAATGAAAGATGGAGTTTTTATTATAAACACCGCTCGAGGTTCGCTTATTAATACTAATGATTTGATAAAAGCAATTAAAGATAACAAGATAGGTGGAGTAGCATTAGACGTAATCGAGAATGAAGCAAATCTATATTATAATGATTTAACAACTGAAATATTAGATAATGAAGATCTAGCAATTTTAAAGTCTTTTCCTAATGTAATTGTAACACCGCATACAGCTTTTTATACCAATCAGGCAGTAAGTGATATGGTTGAGAATTCAATAAAGAGTTGTGTTCTTTTTTCAGAAAATAAGAATAATCCATGGGAACTTTAGAAAATAAGAATATATTTATATATAGATTTTAACTATATCAGGTGATAGTATTTTAGAATTACTCTATATCAAATAGTATATGATATACTAACCTCATCAACAAGAAATTACTAAAATATACATAAGAGATGGGGAGAATATAAAAATGAGTAAAACATTTAATAATGCAAAAAATAGAGAAATACCACCTTTTAGATATGACATTGTGGGAAGTTTTCTTCGTCCTAAGAGACTTAAAGATGCAAAAAAGGACTTAGAGGATGATAAGATAACTATAGATGATCTTAAAAAAATTGAAGATGAAGAGATAATTAAATTAGTAAAAAAACAAAAAGATGCTGGATTGAAAGCAGTTACAGACGGTGAGTTTAGAAGGTCGTGGTGGCATTTGGATTTTATGTGGGAACTTGATAATGTTAAAAAGGTAAAAACTCAACAAGGTTATATTTTCAATGGAGTAGAAACAAGAGCAGAAACTGTTCAACTTTCAGGAAAAATAGGCTTTAGTAATCATCCATTTTTAAATCATTATAAATTCTTGAAAAGTATTGCAGGTGAAGATGTACTAGCTCGTCAAACAATTCCATCACCAGCACAATTTCTAGCGGAGCTACAAAGAGGGGATAATCAAATAATTACTGATAAATATTATAAAAACATTGATGAACTTGTAGCTGATATCGCTAATGCTTATAAAAATGCAATTAAAGCATTTTATGATTTGGGATGCCGTAATTTGCAGCTAGATGATTGTACATGGGGAATGTTTTGTGACAAGGCTTATTGGGAAGCACGCCAAAAAGATAATGTGGATGTAAATGAAATCGCAAAGTTATTTGCAAGGGTAAATAATGAAGCTCTTAAAGATCATCCAACTGACATGATAATTACAATGCATGTTTGTCGTGGAAATTATAATTCTACATGGGCTGCATCTGGTGGATATGAACCTATTGCTGAAATTTTATTTGGATCTGTAAATGTAGATGGTTTTTATTTGGAATTTGATACAGAACGTTCAGGTGATTTTTCACCATTAAGATTTATAGGAAAGAAGCAGGTTGTACTTGGGTTAATTTCTTCTAAAACTGGTGAGTTAGAGAATAAAGAAGATATTATAAAGCGTATTGAAGAAGCCACTAAGTATGTAGATATTAATCAATTATCACTAAGTCCACAATGTGGGTTTGCATCTACTGAAGAAGGAAATATTTTAACTGAGGATCAGCAATGGAATAAAATAGCATTAGTAAAAGAAATTGCTGATTCAATATGGAAATAGTATAAATTATAAAAGCAAGTAGGCCCTCTGTAAATAACTTAGTATAGCTATAGTATCTGCTTGATAGGGTAAAAAACTAATGATATAATTACCATATAGTTAACTAAAATTAAATTATACCAGGGGGGAGAAAGATGGAAGATATACTAGAATTTTTAAGCTCGAATCCAGTATTCTATTTTGCTACAGTAGATGGTGATGAACCAAAGATACGTCCTTTTGGGTTTCATATGGAGTATGAGGGAAAATTATATTTTGGAATTGATAGTCAGAAGGAAACTTATAAACAATTAAAGGTAAATTCTAAATTTGAAGTTTGTACAGCAAGTAGAGATGGAAATTGGATAAGAATTAAAGCTGAGGCTATATTCGATGAAAGAGCACAAGTATTAGAAAAGGCTTTTGAAAACACTCCTAGCTTAAAAGAAATTTATACAAAGAAAAATGGACCAAGGTTTATACTGTTTTATGCAAGTAAAGGCAGTGCACTTATAGAAGATATGAGTGGAAATAAAGAAGTTTATTCTATTAGTGAATAGAGATTAAGGAAATAACCCTATCAAAATAAAGTATTAAATTACTTATATTTGATAGGGTTATTTCTTTGTAAATGTAAAATTATTATCATTAGTAACAAACACAAGGTTTTATAATATATAAATATAGGATATAATGATATATTGAGGTGATAAAATTGCATTTAGAATTAGAGAAAATAATAGATGATTTCAATGACATATGTGAACCAATAAAAGCAGTAAGAGGAAAAAGACTTATAGGGCATCTTACTCATTTGTTAGAAAGAAAACACTACGATAACATGGTCATTGAGGGAAGAGTGAAATCGGAGAATAATAATGCTACTTATTCAACCTCTATAGAGATTAATACAGATAGTGAAGAAATAATTTCAACTGACTGTAATTGCTTTGATTATATAGAAAACAGTCATGATAAGCATATATATATTTGTGAGCATATAGCAACTGTATTTTTTAAGTTTAGTGAAGTGAATGGTAAAAAAACAGGTGAAAGTGAGACTGGTGAGGCAGTAATAGAACTACTCGACCAATTAAATTCACAAAAAACAAGAGCTGATTTATCAGTTACATTAACATTAGATAAATTAGTTGATATTGATTGTGTTAAGGCAGAATTTAGAATTGGTACAAAAAGGATGTATGTATTAAAGAATTTAAAAGAGTTTGTTAATGCCAAAAATAATTATATGGAAATAGAGTATGGAAAAGAGTTCACATATAATCCCTATGAGCAAGAATTTAGTGATGAGGACTATAAAATAATAGATTATATAAACAATTTCATTCAAATGGATTTGTTTGTAAATAAATTTCCTTATGGATCAGCTCTTGTTAATGGAAAGTTTTTAAATATTATAGGTGGTAATTTAGTAGGATTTTTGGAATTATGTATTCATAAAGATATTGAATTTAATGAAAAGAAAGTAAAAATACTAAAAGAAGATATGCCCCTTAAATTTTCTGTAAGCAATGAGGAAGAAGAAAAATATTCGATAAGTTTTGAAGGGGAGATACCAGAGACTTTAAATTCAAAGTTTGATGTATTTTTATATAATGGCAATATATATTTACCATCTAGAAAACAGTGCCAAAATTTAAAAGTTTTCTATAATCAATTGACACATAAGAAAATAATAAAATTCAAAAGTAAAAGTAACATGGAGATATTTAATAAGGTGATACCTGCCTTAGAAAAAATATCAGAGGATGTAGTCCTTGATGATGCAATTAAAAATGTAGTAAAAAACGAATTGCAATGTGAGTTCTATTTAGATAGCAGAGGAAATCAAATTTCATTAGAAGTTAAGCTTAAATATGGAGATGAGATATTAGATTTCTTTGAAAACAATACTGAAAAAATTGTTATAAGAAAAACTGTTAAGGAAGACGAGATACTACAAGCTATAAATAGATTAAATTTCTTAAATAGAAACAAAAAATTCATTTTTAATGGAGATGATGAGGGGATATATAATTTCTTAATAGAAGGGTATAAAGAACTTGAAGAATTAGGTGAAGTATATTACTCAGATAGATTTAAGGCAAGAAGAGTGTATAAAACCCCTACTATTAATGCTGGAGTAAAAAATAGAGAAGATGGATATTTAGATTTTAGCTTTGAGATAGAAGATATTCCTTCAAAGGAATATAATAAAATATTAGCTGCATTTAAGGATAATAGAAAGTTCTATAAATTAAAGGATAATAGTTTTATTAATCTTGAGAATAAAGATACTCAAGAATTCTTTGATATGATTGAGAAAATAGTCAATAATGAAAAAGATATTAGTGATATAAAATTGCATAAGAGTAAGGCTATTATGCTAGAAAACTATGTTAATAGTAAAGATATGACATTTTTTAAGGGCACCGAAATTATTAAAGATATAACTAATAAGCTTGAGGAAATTAAGGAGTGCAATTATGAATTGCCAAAGGAATTAGAAGCCACTTTAAGAGAATATCAAATAACAGGATTTAATTGGCTTAAAAATTTAAGTCATTTAGGCTTTGGTGGTGTATTAGCTGATGAAATGGGCCTTGGTAAAACTGTTCAAACAATAGCATTTTTACTATCAGAAAAGAATAAGAAGTCTTTAATAGTTACACCAACTTCTGTAATATATAACTGGAAAAACGAATTTGAAAGATTTGCCCCAACTGTTAAGGTTAAAATTGTTCATGGAAATAAAAAGGAAAGAGTAGAAATATTAGATAGAGTAAATGAATATGATGTTATTTTAACTACCTATGGAACATTAAGAAATGATGAGGACTACTATGAAAAATTGAACTTTGATTATTGCATTATAGATGAAGGACAAAACATTAAAAATCCTTTAGCACAAAGTAGTAGAAGTGTTAAAAACATAAATTCAAAGATTAAATTTGCTCTAACAGGTACACCTATAGAAAATAATCTTTTAGAACTTTGGAGTATATTTGATTTCGTAATGCCAGGATATCTATATAATGGAGCTATATTTAAGAAAAAATTTATAGGAGCAGAGGCTTCAATAGAAGAACTTCAAAGATATATAAAGCCATTTTTGATTAGAAGATTAAAAAAGGATGTAATAAAGGAATTACCAGATAAAATTGAGAAAAAGTACTATGTTGAACTTCCTAAAGAACAGAAGAAGATATATAGTGTTTTTGTTAAGGATATAAAGGAAAAAATAGGAGATATAAATTTCAAAGGGGATAAGATAACCATGTTTTCTTACCTAACAAAGCTTAGGCAACTATGTTTAGAGCCGAAGCTTATAGTTAAGGACTATAAAGGAAGAAATGGTAAATTAGAAGCTGCTTTGGAGATTGTCACAAACAATATAAATAATGGACATAAGATAATTTTATTTTCTCAATTTACTTCAGTTTTAGCTAGTATATCTAAAAGTTTAGATGAAAATCATATAGAGTATATGTACTTAGATGGAAGTACAAGAGCCTCTAGAAGATTAGAGTTAGTAGATGAATTTAACAACAGTGAAAAAAATATGGTTTTTCTAATTTCATTGAAGGCAGGGGGAACTGGGCTTAATTTAACCTCAGCTGATATAGTAATTCATTTTGATCCATGGTGGAATCCATCAATAGAGGAACAAGCAACAGATAGAGCCCATAGAATAGGGCAAAAAAAGGTAGTTCAAGTATTTAAATTGGTTGCACAAGGGACTATCGAGGAGAGAATAATAAGTTTGCAAGATGAGAAGAAGGAACTTATTGATAAAGTTATGAGTGCTGGTTATGCAGGGGGAAATGTGTTAACATCTCTTTCTACTGAGCAGATTAAGGAACTTTTTGTATAATCTGAAGATTGACTTAGCTTAAAATTAATGATAAAATTAAGTGTAAAGTCGGGACTGTGTATTTGAAAAAGTACACAGTTTTTCTTATATAAAATAGCACATATTGGAGGAGAATGAGAATGGATCAAGCAGCATTATTTACTATACCTTATGGGGTGTATATACTAACAACAGAATATGAGGGAAAACAAAATGGATGTATAATAAATACTTTAGGGCAGGTTACAGATGAGCCAGTTAGAATAAGTTTTACAGTGCTAAAGAGTAGTTTAACTCATGATTTAGTCTTTAAATCAAATAAATGTTCATTGTCTATATTAAGTAAAAAAGCATCTTTAGATATAATTAAGCAGTTTGGATATGTTAGTGGAAGAGATGTGGATAAGTTTAAGGGTATGGAATATAGATTAGATGAACTTAATAACCCTATAGTAGAAAAAGAGTGCGTAGCTACAGTATGTTGTAAAGTCACTGATAAGATTGACCTTGACACTCATACTCTATTCATATGTGATGTTGTGGATGCAAAGAAACTAAATAATGAAAAGTCTATGACTTATAGTGATTATAGAGATATTAAATCAGGCAAGAGATTAAAGGAAGACGAAGCGGAAGATTCACAAAGAGAAGAGGAGCCTATATACGAATGTAAAGTTTGTCATTACATTTATGATGGCGATATTCCCTTTGAAGATTTACCAGATGATTATATTTGTCCAATATGTAAGAAACCAAAATCTGTATTTATCAAACAAAATTAATTATAGTTTTAAATCATTAAAGACTATTTCATTTAGAAATAGTCTTTAATCAAATAATGAATAATGTGATAAATTTTATGATAGTGAGTTAAATTCAGGAGGTGATTGCTATAGAAAACCTCATAATATCAATAAATGTTGTACTTCCATTATTTTTAATAATATCATTAGGATATTTTTTTAGAAAAATAAACTTATTTGATGATCATACATTAAAGGTTATGAATAACTTAACCTTTAAATCTTTTTTGCCGATATTAATATTTTTTAATATTTATAATGCAGATTTAAGTTCAGGAATAGATTTTAAACTCATAATTTTTGCAGTTATGAGTATCGTTTCAATATTCTTAGTAATGACTTTTATAATTCCTAAGATTGAAAAGGATGATAAAAGAAAGGGTGTTTTGGTACAAGCTATTTTCCGTAGTAATTTTGTTCTTTTTGGACTACCAATTGCTATATCGTTATTTGGAGAGGAAAAGGCAGGAAGTGTCTCTATGCTTATTGCATGTATAATTCCAACTTTCAATTTTTTAGCTGTAATTTCTCTTGAAATGTATAGAGGTTTAAAAATAGATGTTAAAAAGATATTAAAAGGGATAATAACTAATCCTCTTATTATAGGATCGACAGTTGGACTCTTTATGTTAGCAACAGGAATTAAACTTCCTAATGTTCTTGAAAGCACTATAGGAGATTTGTCAAATGTAGCAACCCCATTAGCGCTTGTAGTATTAGGGGGAAGTTTTAAATTTGATGCTTCTCAGGAAGGTATGAAACAATTAATAATTGGAGTAGTAGGTAAACTAATTATAGTTCCAGCTGTTTTTATTCCTATTAGCATATTTTTAGGATTTAGAGATGTGGAGTTAATAACTCTTCTTGTTATGTTTTCAGCACCAGGAGCAGTATCTTCATTTACTATGGCAGAGCAGATGGATGCAGATGGTGAGTTAGCAGGTCAAATTGTTGTATTTGGATCAACTTTTGCTGTATTTACAATATTCTTTTGGATATATATTGTTAAAAGTTTGGGATATTTTTAAAGTGGAGATATTAGAAAAATTAGTGTTGAATACTATATGATAAAAAACGTATAATATAATAAAAGAAAGAGGTGGAATTTATAATGAATATAATAAAGAAGAATGGAAAAGTTGAAGAGTTTAAAGAAAAAAAGATTTATACTAGCATATTAAATTCAGCTACTGATATAGGCAAATCTGAACTAAATGAATCTGATCTTAAAGTATTAGTTTCAGATATAATAAGAAAAATAAGCGAAATTAGAAAAGATGGTACTCCAACTTCTTCCTATGAAGTTAAAGGAGTAATTATTAATGTTTTACTAAAGGATGGATTTAATGAGGTTTGTAAGTCTTATATACATTTTAAATAATAAGTAAAATAACTAGGAGCAAAAATATGAATAAAATTTTATATATAATAATAATAGTTTTAATTATGGGAGTCTTTCTTAGGATATTTCCATATTTATTGATATTCGGAATTGTAACATGGGCAATAGTGAAAATTTATGGATTCTTTAACAGAAAACCAAATACAAATAATAAACAAGGTTCAACCTATAAGTATGATGCACAAGAGAAGCAAGAGAATGTTTCAGAAGATGATTCAGATGATATAAATGAAGCAATCGATGTAGATTACAAGGATGTCTAAATTGCATATAGAGTGCAGTTAATGTATAATAATACTATTAAAATAAGTTTTTACAAACATTTTTAGAGGGGGCACACAATGAAGAAAATTAAAATGACTACTCCATTAGTTGAAATGGATGGAGATGAAATGACAAGAATTCTATGGAAAATGATTAAGGATGAACTTATAAATCCTTTTGTTGACCTTAAATCTGAATATTATGATTTAGGATTAGAATATAGAAATAAAACTAATGACCAAGTAACATTAGATTCAGCTGAAGCTATTAAAAAGTATAAAGTTGGAGTCAAATGCGCTACAATAACTCCTAATGCAGGAAGAGTAACAGAATATGACTTAAAGGAAATGTGGCAAAGTCCAAATGGTACAATAAGAGCAATATTAGATGGTACTGTTTTTAGAGCACCTATTGTAGTAGATTCAATTAAGCCTTATGTTAGAAATTGGGTTAAGCCTATAACAATAGCAAGACATGCCTATGGTGATATTTACAAAAATGTTGAAATGAAAACTAAGGGAAAAGGTAAATGTGAACTTGTGTTTACATCTGAAACTGGAGAAGAAACAAGAGCATTAGTACATAACTTTGAAAGCGATGGAGTAGTTATGGGAATGCATAACATAAATAAATCTATCGAAAGTTTTGCTAGAAGTTGCTTTAATTTTGCATTAGATATAAAACAAGATTTATGGTTTGCAACTAAGGATACCATATCAAAGAAATATGATCATACTTTTAAAGATATTTTCCAAGATTTATTTGATGCAGAGTATAAAGAAAAGTTTGATGCAGCTGGTATAGAATATTTCTATACATTAATAGATGATGTTGTAGCAAGAGTAGTTAAGTCTGAAGGTGGAATGATTTGGGCCTGTAAGAATTACGATGGAGATGTAATGAGTGACATGGTAGCTACAGCTTTTGGTTCTTTAGCTATGATGACTTCAGTTCTAGTTTCTCCAGAGGGAAATTATGAATATGAAGCAGCTCACGGAACTGTTCAAAGGCATTATTATAAACATCTTAAGGGTGAGGAAACTTCAACAAACTCAATAGCTACTATTTTTGCATGGAGTGGCGCTTTAAGAAAAAGAGGCGAGCTTGATTCAAATAAGGAACTTATGGAATTTGCAGATAAAATGGAAGAAGCTTCCATAAAAACTATTGATGATGGTATAATGACTAAAGACTTAGCAGTACTTACATCTTTGAATAATGTTAAGACTGCAAATAGTTTCGAATTTATTAAGGCTATTAGAGATAGGTTAGAAAAACTTATCTAATAATTTAGAAAACTAAATCCGAAATTACAAATAATATTGTAATTTCGGAATTTTTTTATATCTTTGAGATTTACAGCTAGAGAAAAATGTTATACACTAGTACTAGTAAATGGTTTCAATAAATTTAATTTATAGTTTGGACGAATAGTATGATAACGTTATAGTTTACATACAGTTATATTATAAACAGGAGGATATGAAAAAATGAATGATGTTTTAGTAATATGTAAAGGTACAACAGGACAATCCAAGGCTTTCCAGAAATTTATGGGTGAGTATATTGTAAAAGAAAATTTACCAATAAATTGGGTATATGCTAATGAAAACCAATATCTCAATGAAATTTCAACAAAGGATATAAAAATGGTACTTATATCACCAGAAGTCCTATTTGTTGAAGCTAAAATAAAGGCAGAGTTAGATTCTAAGGATATTAAATATATATCAATTAAACCAACTGCATTTGGATTAAGACAAACAGAAAAGTTTATGCCAGAGGTTAAAAGTATTCTAGGAATATAGGTATTATTTATGAAAATTAATAGTAAGAGTCATATTTAAAGAGAACATCAAGGGATACATAATATCTTGGTAGAACAATTTATATTTAAAGGAAACAATTTAAATTTTGTATAACTTAATTTAAAGTGTTTCCTTTAATGTTTATGTATGACTTTAATAGATTATAAAAGTCAGAAACTTATATTTTGAAAGGGAGGGATTATAGTGGCATTTTTAAATTCAGCAATAGTAAAGTATCCAGTAGAAGAAGTTTTTAGTGTATTTATTAGAACTGCAAAAAAAGATTTTCCTAAATTTGATGAAAAAAATCCTGTTGGGACATCTGTTGTAAAGAAAGTTAGGGGTGCGAAGAAATCAGCTAAATCTGCAGATTTAAAAGTTGAAATTACTGAGTATAAAAAAAATGAGTTGTATAAAATAACTAGTACAAGTGCTGATACAGTTTATTATTCAACATATAAATTTGAAAAAAGCGATGAAAATTCAACCATGATTACACTGATAGAAGAAAATGAAACAAAGGGAATGATTAGATGGGCTAGCCATTTATTGCAAAGCTTATCTTTTAGTGGGAAAGTCAAGAAAAGATTTCTCTATTTTATGGACATACTAGAGCGAGAAATAGAAAGCATGAGAGAAAAGCTTGAGAAGAATTCCAAATCAAAAGCAGAAGAAGAAAAAAAGATAAATGATAGGGCTGATGCTAAAAAAGTTAAGGCGACTTCATTACTAGCTGAAAAAGAAGCTAAGAAAATTATACTTGAAGCAAATAAAACTGAAGTAATAGAGGCTAAGGAATCAGGAGAAGAATAAAAGTAAGATTTTTAAAACATCCTTGATTAGTAAAAGGAATAATATTAAATTTGTATATATAAAAATGTATCGATGCCTTCGATACATTTTTTTCTTGTGGTATAATGTAACCTAAAGATAATTATATATCCAGCTAAGGCTAGGGTAGAATTGAAATAGGAGGAACCTATGGAAAAATTGTTAATATTAGATTCTAATTCACTTATGAATAGAGCATTTTATGCGTTACCACCTTTAACTAATAGTGAGGGAATTCATACAAATGCAATATATGGATTTACAAATATGCTGCTAAAGTTAAAGGAACAAATAAAGCCAGATTATATAGTGGCGACCTTTGATAGAAAGGCACCTACATTTCGACATAAAGAGTATGAGGAATATAAGGCAGGGAGGAAAAAAATGCCTCCAGAGCTTGCAGAACAATTTCCTTTAATGAAAGAATTATTAGAGCTTTTAGCAATAAGTATATATGAAATAGATGGTTTTGAAGCAGATGATATTATTGGTACAGTAGCAAAAATCGCAGAAAAGAGTAATATGGAAGTATACATAGTTACTGGAGATAAGGATGCGCTTCAACTTGCAACAAAAACTACTAAGATTGTTATAACTAAAAAAGGAGTATCAGAGACAGCTGTTTATGATGAAGATACCTTTATAGAAGAATTTTCAGTTACCCCTAACCAATTTATTGATGTAAAAGGATTAATGGGAGATAAGTCAGACAATATACCTGGAGTACCAGGAATAGGAGAAAAAACTGCATTTAAATTAATTCAAACCTATGGGTCAATAGAGGAAGTATTAAAGAATATTGACAAAATTAGTGGAAATAAACTTAAAGAAAATTTAGAGAATTACAGAGAACAGGCTATTTTTTCTAAAAAGTTAGCAACTATTTTAACTGAAGTACCAATTGATATTAATTTGGATGAAATAAAAAGTAGAGAAAACTACGATAGAGGAAAGCTTAAGAAGCTTTTATTTAGATTGCAAATGAAAACTTTACTAAATAAAATTAGTGAGGGTGAAGAGGAAGAAGAGGATAATATTGTTGTAGAGAAGATTAATACCTTAGAAAAGATGAAGGAAGCATTAAATTCAGAAAAAGATACTTCATATATTGCCTACAAAACATTAAAATCATTACTATATTCTAAGCTAGAACTCGATACTATTATATTAGGTGGAGAAAGCCTAGTAAAAGAAATAAATATTACAGAAATATTTGCACAGAATAGAGAAGAGGCTATAAAGGTTTTGAAAATATTTATGGAGGATGAGTCACTTAAAAAAGTAATTCATGATGCAAAGGAATTAATATCATTTTTATATAAGGAAAAAATACAGTTAAAATCTTTGGAGTTTGATACAGCAATAGCTGCATATTTAATAGATTCGTCTAAGGGGCAATATAAATTAATTAATGTAGTTAATGAATACTTAGGAGAAGATCCTAAGGGTGATGACGGGGAGGCTAAGCTTGCAAGTTACATTAAACAACTAGCAGATGAGTTTAAAAACAGAATCGTGAAGGATAGTATGGAGGAGTTATATTATGATATAGAGCTTCCATTAGTATTTGTTTTATCTGATATGGAATGCCAAGGTTTCAATATAGATAGTACTAAATTAGATGAATTAGCAGTTAAATTTAAAGGTCAGATAGAAGAAACTCAAAAGGAAATATTTGAGCTAGCTGAGGAGGAATTTAATATTAGTTCCCCTAAGCAGATGGGAAAAATATTATTTGAAAAGCTTGACCTACCAGTAATAAAAAAAACAAAGACTGGATATTCTACGAATATTGAAGTATTAGAGAAACTTTTAGATAAACATCCTATTATTGAAAAGATTATTTTCTTTAGACAAATAACAAAATTAAATTCAACTTATGTAGAAGGATTAAAAAATGTAATTGATGAGGATGGAGCAATACATTCAAGCTTTAATCAAACGGTAACTACAACAGGTAGATTATCAAGTACTGAACCTAATCTTCAAAATATACCTATAAGGCATGAAATGGGTAGAGAAATCAGAAAGGTATTTATTCCGAAAGAAAAGGGCGATATTTTATTATCTTGTGATTACTCTCAAATTGAATTAAGAGTACTTGCTCATATAGCAGAGGATGAGAATATGATAAATGCTTTTAAGGAGCATAGTGATATTCATACAAAGACAGCATCTGAAGTTTTTAAGGTTGATTTAGATGAAGTAACTCCAATTATGAGAAGTAGGGCAAAGGCAGTTAACTTTGGAATTGTATATGGCATAAGTGATTTTTCATTAGCTCAGGATTTAAAGATTACAAAAAAAGAAGCTGGTGAATATATGGATATTTACTTTGAAAGATATCCTAAGATAAAATTTTACTTAGAAGATGTGGTTAATACTGCAAAGAAAGATGGGTATGTCCTTACTATGTTAAATAGAAGAAGATTTATCCCAGAGATAAAATCATCTAATAAGATAGTTGAAGCATTAGGAGCAAGGCTGGCAATGAATGCACCAATTCAAGGAACAGCAGCAGATATTATAAAAATAGCAATGGTTAATGTATATAATAGATTAAAAAGAGAAGAATTAAAAAGTACTTTAATTTTGCAGGTTCATGATGAACTTATTTTAAATGTTAAGGCAAATGAAGAGGAAAAGGTAAGAAAATTAGTTGAAGAAGAAATGGAAAATGCCCTTAAATTACTTGTACCTATGGAGGTAGATGTAAATGAAGGAACTACATGGTATGAAGCTAAATAAAGGAGGTATTCTAAAATGTTAAAAATCGGATTAACAGGAGGTATTGGCACAGGTAAAAGTACAGTTTCAAAAATGCTTTTTGTATCTGGATTTAAAATTTTAGATGCTGATCTTGTAGCAAGACAGGTCCTAATTACTTATCCAGAGATATTAGAGAAAGTTAAAATAGAATTTGGAGAAGGATATTTTGATTGGAGAGGGGAATTTAGAAGAAAAGAGTTTGGAAATTTTATTTTTAGATTTCCTAAACAAAGAGTGAAATATGAAGCTATAATAATGCCATATATAAAAGATGAAATCGAAAAAGCGTTTAAAAGATATGAATCAAATGGAGAAACTTTAGTTATATTAGATGCACCATTACTAATAGAAACAGGTCTTTATAAAGAAATGGATTATATAATATTAGTATGGGCAGAAAATAAAAATCAGATTCAAAGAGTGAAAATCAGAGATAATATATCCAATTTAAATGCAATTAGCAGAGTTAATTCTCAGATGTCTATTGAAGAGAAAAAACAATTTGCCAATATAATAATAGATAACAATGCAGAAGTATCAAAGACTGAAAGTCAGGTCAGAGATATAGTAGAGTTCTTGAAAGAATTAGGCTGGAAAGGAGATAAGGATGAAGTTTAAGAAATTAGTTATAGCATTAATATTAGTTGCTATGGTTATAGGTGGTGTTAACTATGTTGTAAAGGAATATATTTTTCCTTTTAGACATAGAGAAGTGATTTTAAAGTATTCAAAAGAAAATAATCTAGATCCTTATCTTGTTGTATCAGTAATTATGGCAGAAAGTAAGTTTAATTCAGAAGCTAAATCTAATAAGGATGCTATGGGACTTATGCAAATCACCACTGAAACTGGAAAATGGATAGCAGAGCAGATGGGGCTTGATGAGTATACTGAGGATAAACTATACCAAGAAGAATATAATATAAAAATGGGATGTTGGTATTTAAATAATCTGTATGAGGAATTTGAAGATATAGATTTATCTATAGCTGCTTATAATGCAGGTAGGGGACGAGTTAATGAGTGGTTAGCTAGTAAAGAATACTCTTTGGATGGGGAAAATTTACATTACATACCCTATAAGGAAACAAAAAAATATGTAGATAAGGTAAATACATATTATAAGATATATGCAAAAATATATGGAAATTAAGAAAGTATAGCACAAGGAAAAAATAATAAAAATTTTCTTATGATTTCTATGAATATTTTAGTAGGCATTGTTAGCTTGGAGGAAATTTTCAAATAATAATTAGAAGTTAACGTTTATTATTAACTTCTAATTATTGCAATATATATATAGATGATATATTATATAGATATAGGCAGATGTGGTGGAATGGCAGACACGATATCTTAAGGGGGTATTGAGTGAATACTCGTGCGGGTTCAAGTCCCGCCATCTGCACCAAACAAAAAGCAGCAACTTTTTTAGCTAAGTTACTGCTTTTTATTATTGTAGCACTAGCTAAAATTAAAATAATAAAACATCTTTCATTAAGGGGTGGAATATGGAACAATTTAATTTTATAGATGAAGAGAAGAAAAGAATTGTTTATTATAAATGGAAATCTGATGATAATAATGTAAAAGGGATAGTACAAATAGCTCATGGTATGGAAGAAAGAGCAGGAAGATATGATTATTTTGCAAAAAAATTAAATAAAGCCGGATATGTAGTTTATGCTAATGACCATAGAGGCCATGGAGCTACAGCAAAGAACAAAGAAGACTTAGGATATATAGCTGATAATGATGGTTTTAATTTAATGGTTAAGGATATGCATCAACTTACTGACATTATAAAAGATGAAAATCCTAATATACCTGTGATTTTATTTGGACATAGTATGGGATCGTTTTTAAGTCTTAGATATGTAGAATTATATGGCGAAAATATAGATTCTTTGATTCTATCAGGTACTAATGGCAAGCCTAAAAGCATTACAAAGCTAGGGATATTAATTTCAAAACATGAAATTAAGAAACATGGTAGAAAGCATTTAAGTAATGTTATGGAGCGGTTAGCCATTGGAGGATATAATAAAAATTTTATGCCTTATAGAACAAGCTCAGATTGGCTATCCTCTGATAAAGAAGAAGTTGATAAATTTGTAGCGGATGAATATTGTGGGTTTATATGTACATCTTCATTTTATTTTGATTTATTAAGAGGTTTATGGGAAATGCATGAAACAAATAATCTTGGAAGAATCCCCAAAAGGTTACCTATTCATATGGTATCTGGAGAAATGGACCCTGTAGGAAATCAAGGTAAGGGTGTAATTAGTCTATATGAGACATTAAAAAAAATAGGGCTAGAAAATGTTAATTATAAATTGTATAAAGATGGAAGACATGAAATGTTACATGAAATTAATAAAGATGAAGTGATCCATAATATAATAGAATGGATAAAAAAGGATATATAGTCTGTATTTAATATCATAAATTACCAATAGGGGAGTACTAATGAATAATAAAGAAAGTTATGATAGGATTTTATATATAGAAAAGAATAAATCTATTTTTGTCGCCATTATCGCATTAGTGATAAGTGGTGTCATAGGAATTTTTTCAAAAGATTTTCCTGATATAAGTGGCCATTTCTATTCTATTATATATCTAGTGTCCTGCTTTATAGTTATCCTATTAATCACATCTATATTAAAAGTGGAGAAGAATGGTTACTATAAATTTATACGTATAATATATTACTGTATTGTAATTTATAATGTGAAGTTTTTATTACCTGAAATAAGTGAACCTAGTTCATTTATTATAATTCAATATAAAGGGGCAGCTACTGTAAGTATATTAATGAATGTGATAGTACTAGTATTTTTGAAAATAACTAGGGGCATAAATAATAAGGGTGTTAAAAACAATATTATGTATGTTTTATTTTTTAGCTTACTAATAATAAATCACATAGTATTGATGCAGGGAAAGGAAGCTGGAATAGCAGTTTTTATAAACATAATTAATTTATTTTTGATTGTAATAATTAGACTTAATTTAAAGGGATATAGTATAATAAAAGGAAAAAAAATCAATATTTTATTATTTATATTATTAATGTTAAGCTTGGTTTCTTGTTTAGACATTATTTACATAATTCTTCCAAGAAAAATATTAATGGTTGAAATAATAATAGAGATAATAACTTTTATTGGTTTTTGCATTTATACTATATTCACATTGGAAAAGTTATTAAATAGTCCTTATAAAGGCTTATTTAATAATCTATATAATCAAAATTTAAATATGAATAAGATTAATAATGAGATTGAAAAAAAGAATATGGAATTAGAATTTTCTCAGGTACTTATAAGAAAAAAGGAAAGAATGTTTAAAAACTTTTTCACAAATATTCCAATGCCCTTAGCCATTGTTTCTAGTAATGAAAGGATTCTTTTTACTAATTCAAGTTTTAAGGATTTAATTGATAAAAAGATGATAAAGAGCATAATAAATAGAAAGATATTTTCATTGATTTCTGTAGAAGATAATATAATGGAAGATGCTAATAGCCAAGTGAAAATTATTAGTGGACAAGTTATTATTAATAATGAAATCAAGTACATAGATATGGAATTCATGGAGATATCAGAAAATAAAGATGACATACTTATAATATTTAATGATGTAACCTCTAAAGTCAAAATTAATAAATTAAAGACGCAAATGGAAAACACCTCATTTCAAGAGAAGATAAAAAGGGATTTTTTATCTAATATCTCTCATGATTTAAAGACTCCCATAAATGTTATATATTCAGCAGCTCAGCTTATAGATGTATACATTAAAGGCAATAAAATAGATCAATTAAACAAATATATTGTTATTTCAAAGCTTAATTGTATGACATTAATTACACTTACAAACAATTTAATTGATAATAGCAGAATTTATTCTGATTATTTATCTGTAAACTTACAAAATGAGAATATTGTTAGAATCGTAGAAGAAACAGTAACATCCTTAGTTGATTATGCTAAAAGTAAAAAAATAAATTTAATTTTTGATACTGATAATGAGGAAATTTATTTGAATATAGATGAGGATTTTATAAAACGAATAGTAATTAATATTATTTCTAATTCAATAAAATTTTCTAAAGAGAATGGAGAAATCAGTGTTTTAATAACAACTCTTGCAGAAGAGGTTTTAATAAAATTTAAGGATAATGGAGTAGGCATGGATGAGGAATTCACTAAGACTGCATTCTCAAGGTATTCAATGTCTAATAAGAATAAAAATCTCAATAAAACGGGAACAGGAATAGGATTATTTGTAGTTAAAAATTTAGTTGAAAAACAAGGCGGAAATATAAGTATTAAGAGTAAAATAGATAAAGGAACTGAAATTGAAGTGAAGTTTAAAAAGGGGTTATTAGATGAACATTGAAAAGAATAAGATAATAACACAATTTAATATAAGCGAAGGATGGTATGTGAGTAAATATTTCAAAATCATAGTTCCAAGTGTAGTTATATTATCATTACTGTTTACTAAAGGAGATATCTTATTTTTTTCTTTGACAGAAGCTTTATGTGCATCTTTTGCAGCGGGGGTACCTATAATAACTTTTTTAAGAAAAGATGAAAAGGAAGAAATGTTTTATAAATATGTTGGTATTGGATTTTTATTTATAAGTTTATTAACATTTGCAAAAGCAATAATACTTAGTGAAATTGCTGTATATCTGGAATACAATATAATAAATATGCTTAATTTAATTACATTCTATTTAGAGTACATAGTAATATTATTAGCTTTTTATTTAAAACTTAAAAAAAGATCGTTGAAGACTTCAATATATATAAATTTATTTATTTCAATTATATTTTTAGGAATTGGAATAGGGATATATAACAATATTATTACAAATACAATTATTCTGAATTCTGAATATCAGTTAGCCATATTAGCATTACTTACCATTATAATGGTAGCCTATAAAGGGAAAAATATAATAGGCAAGGATGAAAGAAAAATTATATTTAGATACATAATATTTATTGTGCTTCATCAGAGTTTTTATGTTCTATATGTTAATTTAAATGTAAATTGGATATACTTAGCAGGAGTTTTTAAATACTTAGCCTATTATACTGTGTATGAGATAATATTAAAATATGTTTTATATAATTCCTATTCAAGAGTTAAAAAAGATCTGGAGAGTTCAAAAAAGGTTGAAGAAGAATTAAATACAATACTAAAAGGTAGAAATAGGACTCTAGTAGAAATGGAGAATATAATAGATAAGAGGGGAAAACGATATGGTCAGCTTATTGATTCTATTTCAGATGGAATAATAATTTTTTACTTTGATAAAATTTATTACGTCAATAAAGAAGCTTTGAATTTAATTGGATTTAATGACTATACTGATCTAATAAACATGAAATTTAATTTTTTTGTGGAACATATTTTATCAAAACAAGTTACACTAGATAACGTTAAGGATATAAGTTTGTTAATAAAAAAAGTACAATCTGGAGATGAAAAAGAAATCAAAATTGACATATCAAGCAATGATGGAAGTCAATATGAGATGTATATTATGAATATTGATAATTTGAATAGATTTATTTATATAAAAAATGTTACTGAAATGAATAAGAATCATGAATTTAAATTAAGGTATAAAGAGTTTTTAAAGTCAGAAGATCTAAAAACAGAGTTTTACGCTAATATATCTCATGAACTTAGAACACCTATTAATTTAATATATTCAGCTATTCAATTAACCCAAATTAATATAAATGATAATAATATGGAAAGTATACAAAAAAGCAATGAGATTATAAAACATAATTGCCTAAGATTAATTAGAACAATCAATAATTTTATAGATACTAATAGAGTTTCTGAAGGCTACTTAGTTCCTAATTGTAAAATCTATAATATTATTTCTATTGTAGAGAATATTGCCCTTACTTCTAATAAATATATAGAGCAAATTGACAATACACTAATGTTTGATTCAGAAGAAGAAGAAGTTTATGCTGAATGTGATAAGGAAATTATGGAAAGAGTTATTTTAAATATTCTTTCAAATAGTGTTAAATTCGGAAAACGTGGAGGCAAAATTGATATTAATATATCCTCTGAATCTGATATAATAACAATAGTAATTAAAAATAATTCATATATAATAGATGAAAAATCAAAACTCTTCTTATTTGATAAATTCACAAAAATAAACAGGTCTTTAAATAGAAAAGAAGAAGGAAGCGGCTTAGGCTTATACTTAACCAAAGAGCTTTTACTTTTACAAAAAGGGACAATAACATTAGAATCAGATGTTTCTTCAGGAACAAAATTTATTATTACATTGCATAGATCCCATGATTCAAAACATTTTGAGTTAGAAGAAGATTTCGAGATGAATCCTGTTGAGAATGTAGTAGATATAGAATTTTCTGATATATATCTATAAAATGAAAGCATAACAAATTTCTTGAAAGCATAAATATATAAATAATAATACTATGTTAAGAGAGGTTATAATGGGAAAAATATTTAAGGTAAATGGCCAATTTAAATTACTGCCTTTAATAGGGTCGATACTGCTACCTATTTCAGGATCAGTATTAGTGGGATATTTAAATAGAAATGCAATGGCTATTTATAGTAGTTTAGAAAGACCTAGTTTTGCACCACCGAGTTGGATATTTATGGTGGTTTGGCCGATTCTTTATATTTTAATGGGAATATCGGCCTATAGGATATATATGATTAGAGATCAGGGTAAGGATGTTGGGAAGGCTTTGTTTTTTTATCTTATTCAGTTATTATTAAACTTTTTGTGGAGTTTTCTTTTCTTTTCTTTTCGATTATATGGATTAGCCTTTATAGAGCTAGTAATATTATTTATCTTTGTATTGATAACTTTTGTAAAGTTCATAAAATTAGATAGGGTAGCAGGTTTTTTATTGATACCATATATTCTTTGGCTTATGTTTGCTGGAGTATTAAACTTTATGATTTGGGTGAAAAATGAGATGTAGATTTAAATTTTATTATAAAGTTTAAATAGTATTGGTAAAAGTATTGAATTTTAATGTAGAAAAAAATATAATTATAACTATAATGTAGATAGTCGATTATCTAATCTAGATTTAAATAGGCATAGAAGTGTGCCTATTTTGTTTTATTAGGGCTATTTTAAGAAAGGAAGTATTTATGAGTAAGGTAATTATTGCAGAAAAGCCTTCTGTAGCTAAGAATATCGCAGAAGCACTGAAAATTAAAACAAGAAAAGATGGATACTTCCAAGGTGAAGGGTATTATATAACCTGGGCGTTTGGACATTTATTGCAGCTGTATGATGCAAAGGATTATGATGAAAGCATGAAAGGTTGGAGATTTGAAAAATTCCCATTTATACCTCAGGAATTTAAATATAAAATAAAATCTGATGGGGTAAATAGAAGTGCTGAGGATAAGGGAGCTAAAAAACAAATTGGAATAATTAAGTCCCTGATTGAGATGCCAGATGTTGATGGGGTAATATCTGCTACAGATTTCGATCGTGAAGGGCAAGTTATAGCAGATGAACTTTTTGGATACCTTAAGGTTAATAAACCAATTTATAGACTGCTATTAAATGAATGGACTCCAGATGAAGTTAAAAAGGGGATGGAGAGCCTTAAGGATAATAAGGAAATGGAACCTCTTCAAGATGCTGGTATTGGAAGGCAATGGTCGGATTGGATTATTGGAATTAATCTAACATCTGTTAGTACTTTAAAATATAATTTTGAAAAGAATAAAACTATAAATATAGGTAGAGTTCTTCTTCCGACTCTAAAAATTATTTATGATAGGGATAAGGAGATAGAAAATTTTCAAGCTACTACTTATTATAAGCTAACTTCAACATTTAAGACTGAAAAAAAAGATGAATTTGATGGCTTATATTATGAAAATGATAGTGAAAAATTTGAAGATAAAAGTGCCTTAGATAAACTTCTTCCACTTTTAGAGGGAAGTTGTGCAAAGGTTGTGGATAAACAGACTGAAAAGAAGAAAGAGTATCCTCCTTATCTTTTTAATTTATCAAATTTACAAGGATACATAACTAGTAAATATAAGGGGTGGACATCTGATAAGGTATTAAAGGTAGCGCAAGCCTTATACGAAAAGAAATTCACAACCTATCCAAGAACTGCAAGTGTGGTTCTTGATGAAAGCTTAGCTGATAAAGCTAGAAAGGTTTTAAATGTTATTAAGGTTGGGCTTCCATATGAGAAGGATATTAAATTTGTAAAGCTTAAGAGAGTTTTTGATAGTTCTAAGGTAGAGAGCCATAGTGCAATTACTCCAACTTATATTAAGCCAAATGGTTTAAGTCAAGATGAAGGAGTAGTTTATACTGCAATTAAGAATAGATTTATAATGCAGTTTATGCCCGTGGCTGAATTTGAGGAAAGTAAGATAACCTTAAAAGCAGAATCTGAAGAAGTTTCAGGTGAATTTATAGCAAAGGGTAAGGTTCAATTAGTTGAAGGGTTTAGAGTAGTGGAAAAAATAGAAACTAAGGATACTATTTTACCTATGGTAGAAGTAGGAGAAAAGGTAGATATAGCACAAAATAAAATAGGGATGGTAACTAAAAAGCCACCAAAGAATCATTCGGAAAAAACCTTGCTTAGGGTTATGGAAACCTGCGGTAAGGGGCTTGAGGATAAGGAAAATTCTGAGGAGATGATGAAGTCTATCCTTAGTGGATTTAGTATAGGAACACCTTCCACACGTGCGGAAACAATGAAAAAGCTTAAGGATATTGGATATATACGGACAAAGGGTAAAAGTTTAATTTGCACTGACCTTGGTAGGACAATAGTTGAAATTTTTCCAGTACCGGAGCTACTAGATTTAGAATATACAGGTAGACTTGAAAGCACTTTATCAGATATAGAAAAAGGGAAGTTTAAAAAAGTGGATTTTATGAAGCTTATTATAGATTTTACTAAAGAGGCAGTAGAAAAGATAAAGAAAGATACTGGAGCCTTATCTAAGTTTAAGGTAGAAATACCAAAGGATGTTGAGAGTTTGGGTAACTGCCCAGCTTGTGGAAATCCTGTAATTGAAGGAGAAAAGGGCTTTGGATGTAGCAACTGGAAAAGTGGATGCAAGTTTACAATTTGGAAGGATGATAGATATATATCATCCTTTGGGAAGCAAGTATCAAAGGAAATGGTTCAACTTTTACTTAAAAATGGAAAAGCTGGATTTAGAAATTTAAAGAGTAAAAAGGGTAATACCTTTTCTGCTTATTTTAAATATATAAGAAATGAGGAAACGGGATATTATAATTGGGAATTAGAATTTATCTAAAGGAAAAGAGATTTTAAATGAGTATACAGTATAAAAGCTAATTGAGATAAAAAAAAGGAGCCCTTGGGCTCCTTTTAGTTTATTTAATAAATATAGTATAGATATAGTGACCAAAGCTATAAGAAAGTGGGGCTACAAAAACTGTCATAAGGCCTGCTATTCCTATGGATAATCCACTCATAGCACCTTCAGTTTCTCCAATTTCTAGTGCTTTAGTAGTACCAATGGCATGGGCTGCTGTTCCAAGAGAAACCCCAACTGCTACACTATCTGTGATTTTGAAAACTTTACAAATAGTTGGACCCAGGATAGCTCCAATTATTCCAGTTACAATTATGGCAAGGACTGTTATTGGAACTATTCCACCAATTTGGCTTGAAAGTTCAATTCCTATTGGGGTAGTAACTGATTTTGGTAGTAATGATTTTATTATCATGGCATCTAGTCCTAAGGCATAAGAAAGGCTCATTACTGAAAACATACCTATGATAGAACCAAAGAAAACTCCTGTCAAAATTGCTTTTGCATGTTTTTTTAAGGATTCGATTTGTTTATATAAAGGTACTGCAAGTATTACTGTAGCAGGTCCTAAAAACATGTTTATAAATTTTGCCCCGGTATTATAAACCTCAAAATCTATATTAAAGGCAACTAAAAAGATTATTACTAAAGCTATAGCAACAAGTAAAGGATTTAGAAGTGGAAGTTTTGTCTTTTTGTTTAAGTATAAACCAATTTCAAAGGCAACTAGTGAAAGAACTATTCCAAAGAGTAGGTTATTTGTTAATATGTTCAAGATTTTCACCTCTTTTATTATTTTTCCTAGTTATGTATTGAACTATAAGACCTGTGCTAGATATAATTATTATAGTAGTAGCAATACAAACTACTATAAGTTTAAGCCAACTATCCTTTATTATGTCAACAGACGTCATAAGTCCAACACCCGCAGGTATGAAGAAAAATGCTAGGTGATCTAAAAGGAAGTTTGAAATAGTATTAATTTGTTCAAGCTTTATTATCTTAGTACATAATAAAAATAATAAGATAATCATTCCTAAAATATTACCTGGGACAGGTAAAGATAATACCTCAGAGATGAATTCTCCAAGTAAATAAATCCCTAAAATTATAATTGCTTCTCTAAAAAGTTTCATTTTAAAATTCCTCCTTATTATATATAATAAATGTATCACTTTGAAATTTATATGTAAACTATGTAAAGGTTAAACAAAAAAAGATTCTTAGATTTCCTAAGAATCTTTTAAATATTTTTTTTCAACCATAAAGACTAGCTTGTACATTATAAAAGCCAAGAAGGATAGTATTACTATACTCATCATTACCATATTAAGCTGAGATATTTGACCTCCATATACAATGAGAAAACCTAGACCCTCACGAGCAACTAAGAATTCTCCCATAATTACTCCAACCCATGATAAACCAACATTTATTTTTAGAGCTGAAATTAATATTGGAATGGAGTAGGGAATAATCAAATATCTAAGTGTTTTAAGTTTGCTAGCTTGGAAAGTCTTCATGAGAAGAAGTTTTTCTTTATCAATTTCTTTAAAGCCTGTGAATACTGCAATTATAGTAGTAACAATGGAAATTAAAAGAGCAATAATAATTATTGCAGAAGTACCAGTACCAACCCAGAAGATGATTATAGGTGCTAAAGCAACTTTTGGTAAAGCATTTAAAACTACTAAATAAGGATCCAATACCTTTGCTGTGAGAGGACACCACCAAAGAATAATTGCAATTATTGTACCTAAAATAGTACCAAGAGAAAATCCTAAAATGGTTTCATAGCAGGTAACATAGATGTGTCTAAAAATAGTACCATCATTATAAAGACCAATGAAGGAACGTATCATTCTACTTGGACTTGAGGTTAGAAATGGATCAACCCACTTTAAATTAGCAGATATCTCCCAAAGGGTAATAATAGAAATTAATATAAATACCCTAAAGAAAGTAACTTTCATTTTATCAAATCGTATTTTTCTTATATATGCTTCATGTTCACTGCTCATTTAGAATCTAACTCCTTCCACAAGCTATCAAAATAGTTCTTAAATTCTGGCTCAGTTCTTCTTTCAAATGGAGTTGCCTCTTTATTTGAAAAGTTTATAGAGACATCACATTGCAAAGATCCAGGCCTTTTACTTAAGACTAATATTCTATCAGATAGAGAGATTGCCTCACTTATATCATGGGTAACCATAATAGCTGTCTTGTTTTCTTTATTTATAATAGATTTAACATCATCACAGACGGCAAGCCTAGTTTGATAATCTAATGCAGAAAAGGGTTCATCTAAAAATAGAACCTCAGGATTAAGTGCAAGGGTTCTAATTAATGCAACTCTTTGCCTCATTCCACCTGATAGTTCTCTGGGATAATGATCTTTAAATTTTATTAGATCATAATCTTCAAGAAGTTTTTCTACTCTTTGGATATTAGTATCTGTCATAAGATTTTTAATTCTAAGACCAAGGGTAACATTTTCAAAAAGAGTATCCCATTCAAAAAGATGATCCTTTTGAAACATATAGCCAATTTTGTTAAGATTTTTATGAATCTCAGCCCCTTTAAAAAGAATTTCTCCAGTAGAGGGTTCTAGTAGGCCGCACAATATATTTAAAAGCGTTGATTTTCCGCAACCAGAAGGGCCTAGGATACTAAGAAATTCACCTTCTTCGACTTTAAAGTTAATATCATCTAATGCTGGAGTTTCCCCCTTTAATGAGTGGTAATTTTTAGATATATTATTAATATAGAGTAAATTCATTTTTTCACCACCTTATTTGATATGTACATTTAAGGAGAAATATAAATGTAGGGAAGCCCTAAATTTGGGCTTCCATCATTATTCTATAATTATTTTTTTTCACTTATAACTTTTTCAGCAAATGAATTATTAACTATTTTGTCATATGAAGGTCTTGAAGGGATTAGAGCTGAATCATAAGATTGTATAACATCCATTAATTTATCTAAGTCTTCTTCTTGTAAGCTTGGAGTTTCTGCTAAAGCCTCAATTTCTTTATAATTGTCAATTACCTTAATCATAATGTCCTTATCAGTACCTGGGAAAAATGAGATAATTGAGGTAGCTATTTCTTCACTTGAGTTAGCTTGAATCCATTGTTGTCCTTTGTATATAGCTCTTGTAAATTTCTCGATAGTTTCAGGATTTTCATCCATATAGGATTTACTTGAGAAAAAACAAGTATATGCAAGTTTGCCTGAAGATTCACCGATGGAAGCTACAATAGATCCTCCGCCTTCAGCTTCTAGCATAGATGCAGTAGGTTCGAATAATGCAACATAATCAGATGAACCAGCTTTGAAAGCACCTGCAGTTGCTGTAAAATCAATATTAGTAACCATTTCAACGTCTTGTTTAGGATTAATACCATGATTTTTCATAACATATTCAAGAGCCATTTCAGGAACACCACCAGGTCTGCCCCCTATTATTTTCTTACCCTTTAATGATTCCCAAGTAAAATCAGGTTGCTCAGTTTTAGAAACTAAGAAGGACCCATCTTTTTGAGTAAGTTGAGCAAAGAGTATAGGATAATCTTCACGCCCTTGATTGTTAATATAAATTACTTGTTCAGGTCCACAAAAGCCAATGTCTGCATTTTTGCTTAGGACAGTTTGCATAACCTTATCTGCTCCTTGTGCTGTGCTAATTTGAACGCTTAAACCTTCTTCTTCAAAAAAACCTTGATTTATAGCAGCATACATTGGAGCATAAAATACAGATCGAACTACTTCACTTAGACGAACTTCTTTTAATTCAGTATCAACTTTTTTTTCACAACCAACAAATGACATGGTGAATGTTAAAGTTGTTGCAAGTAAAAGAGCTAATTTGGATTTCTTATTCATTCAGGTTGTCCTCTCCCATAAGTACTTATGATTTATTGTATGATTTGTAATTGGAGAGTGTTAATTTATTTTAATTTGGATAGGGTTATGACTATTAGAAAATTTAGATTGTTTTTTTTAGGGTAGGGGACTTAATTTAAAGAAAGATAATATCAAGGGAGACCAAGGAGAGGTATAATATTTCCACCAATATGAAGTACAAACCCCAGTAACCATAATATTACCAACACTCCTATTATCCACCGTAAAAATTCCATATGCATCTCTCGTTCCCTATACTAAATTTCAATAAAAACCATTGATAGGTACAGTTATAATTAAATTATATTTTATAAAAATTCAGAATTTTTTACTGTTATATCATGTAAATAAATATATTGCAACAAATTATGACAAATAATCTTATTCATTAAGTATTATCGAAAAGTGTTATAATATAATTGTATGAGTGATACTGTATAAAGAGAATATTCTTAATTTTCAGTAAAAACGGAGGGTGATTTTTATGCTAGAAGAAAAAGTATTTACGATTCAAGAAGCTAAGAAAATAGGCGAAAATATAGGAATAAATTGGGATAAATTTAACATAGAACAATTTAGAATGGGCATGGTAGTTGAGCTTGAGCATGGAAAAATAAATTCAAACACCAATGTCACAGATAATAATCCATTGGTTACAGGCAAAATTGCACTTGCACATTTGGAGGAATTTCCTGACTATTATACTAGACTTGAAAAAATGGAAAATGATGCAGAAAAATATTGGAAAAACAAATAAACCTATATAATGAGCAGGAATCAGAGACAAGATAATCCCAATACCTGATATAAATTCAAGGTATTGGGATTGCTTTTTTATATCATTTAAAGTTCTTTATCATAGTTTAATGGCCCACTATAGCTCTAATTTAGAATTATAGCAATAAATCCTTCATCTATTTTAACCAAGAGGCTATCCAATGTGTAAGTATAAATGACGAATAAATTCACATACCATATATTGGTATGTTTTTCTTGATAACAGGTCAACAATATAAAATTATTTGTCACAATATGTTGAGTTATAGTTGTTCAAGTGTTATGGTATAGAAAACATTCCGAATCTTTTTAAAATTTAGTTAATTATAAATTTAGGAGGCGGTAAAACAATGAACATTATTACTATGAAAGATGGTACTCAAATTTATTACAAAGACTGGGGTACAGGACAGCCTGTTGTATTTAGTCACGGTTGGCCACTAAATTCTGATAGTTGGGAATCTCAAATGTTGTTCTTAGCCTCAAATGGCTATCGCTGTATTGCCCACGACCGTCGTGGTCATGGAAGATCAAGCCAACCCTTTAACGGTAACGATATGGATACTTATTCCGATGACCTTTCTGAGCTAATCGAAACCCTAGACCTAAAGAATGTTATTTTAGTTGGGTTCTCTGCCGGTGGTGGTGAAGTAGCCCGCTATATAGGTAGACATGGAACAAGTCGTGTGGCTAAGGCTGCTCTTATATCAGCTGTTCCACCACTTATGATAAAAACAGTAGCTAATCCACTTGGTTTAACTATTGATGTATTCGATGGGATCCGTGCTGGTTCCCTCGCAGACCGTTCCCAGTTCTACAAAGATCTTGCTAGTGGCCCATTCTTCGGAGCCAATAGGCCCGATTCCAAGGTATCACACGGTATGATGGATTCGTTTTGGCTTCAGGGGATGCAAGCAGGTAGTAAAAATACATTTGATTGCATTAAGGCGTTCTCAGAAACA
Organism: Clostridium vincentii; assembly: GCF_002995745.1. Taxonomy (GTDB): domain Bacteria; phylum Bacillota; class Clostridia; order Clostridiales; family Clostridiaceae; genus Clostridium; species Clostridium vincentii. The sequence goes on from NZ_PVXQ01000007.1 coordinate 94,086, forward strand.
GACTTCACAGAAGATCTTAAAAAATTTGACATACCAGTACTTATCATTCACGGTGACGACGACCAAATTGTGCCGATAGGTGCTGCGGCTCTTAGCTCATCAAAGCTAATAAAGAACGCAACCCTAAAGATTTATAAGGGCGCACCCCATGGCGTAGCGTACACTCATAAAGACCAGCTTAATGAAGATTTACTATCATTCATTAAGCTGTAAGATAGATTTTAGGGTAGTGGTATAAATACTATTAAGTCGTTTCGAATATTAAATAAATTTAAAGGAGATGTTTTTATGGATATTTATGTTTGTTCAGTATGCGGTTACGAGTATGATCCAGCAATAGGAGATCCAGATGGAAACATAGCACCAGGTACTAAGTTTGAGGATATTCTGGAAGATTGGGTTTGCCCCGTATGTGGAGTTACAAAATCAGAGTTTAATAAGAAGCAATAAAGTTTCTTATAAATAATAAAATTAATATTTAATAATGAAGCAAAAAAATTTGGGAGGTATAATTATGACTAAACTTAAAGAAATCTATAAATGTGAAATTTGCGGTAATATAATTGAGGTTATACATGAAAGTGTTGGGATTTTAGTTTGTTGTGGACAACCAATGAAATTACAAGTTGAAAACACTGTGGATGCAGCAAAAGAAAAACATGTGCCCGTTGTTGAAAAAGTTAAAGGCGGAGTTCTTGTTAAAGTTGGTGCAATTGAACACCCAATGCTTGAAGCTCATTACATTGAATGGATAGAAATTCAAACTGCAAATAAAATATACAGAAAACATCTAAGTCCTGGAGAAAAACCTGAGGCTAAGTTTCTTGTAGAAGAAGAAGTTTTAAGTGTACGAGAATATTGTAATGTTCACGGATTATGGCAAGCATAGAATATTCTATTTAATTTGATTAAATATAGATATAAAGTTTATGAGGAGGCTAAAAATTGAGATGTTTAAAAGGAACAAAAACTTCCGAAAATCTTTTAAAATCATTTGCAGGAGAATCTCAAGCAAGAAATAGGTATACATATTATGCTTCAGTAGCTAAAAAAGAAGGATACATCCAAATGGGAAACATATTTACTGAAACAGCAGGTAATGAAAAAGAACATGCAGAAAGATTCTTTAAATTTTTAACTGACAGTGATTTAAATGGAGACCCAATTGTTATTAAAGAGGCTGGTTATCCTATTTACCTAGGAGCTACTAAGGAAAACCTATTAGCAGGAGCTGCTGGTGAGAATGAAGAGTGGACGACTTTATATCCTAATTTTGCAGAGGTGGCAGAAGATGAAGGTTTTATTGATATTGCAAATGTATATAGAAAAATTTCTGAGGTTGAGAAAAGACATGAGATTAGATATAGAAAGCTAGCCAAAAACATTGAGGATGGTACTGTGTTTATTAAAAATGAAACAACTCTGTGGAAGTGCAGTAATTGTGGATTTATATTTGAAGGTAAATATGTGCCAGAAGTTTGTCCAGCATGTGATCACCCTAAAGGCTATTTTGAGATATTTACAGAAAATTATTAAAAATGTAATAAAAAAGCATCTACTGATAGGCAAACAGATTTACTAAATAATTAACACAGGGTATTTTAGGAGGCCACTGAAAAAGTGTCCTAATAGTATCTTCAAAAAGTCGTAGACTAAAATAGTCTGCGATTTTTTCTTGCACAGAAACACTGGAGGTACTGATTTTAGAATTTCTAAGAATTTATAGGTTAATATTGATGCACAAGATATATATCTATAATAGAAACATTAGTTTATATGTATAAATATTAAGATATATAGAATAAGAGATAGGGGATTAACCCTAACTCTCAATTCTTATCAAAATACACCAATCTCTTCTAACTGTACATAAAGTTTATAGGAAAGCTTAAATTTATCACTAGCAAAGTGATTTATTGTATGATTCGTAATTGTAGAGTGTTAATTTATTTTAATTTAGATGAGGTCATAATTAATTAAGTAGGATTTCAAAGAACTAGCAAACTATGTAAGCAAAAATCCTAGAGGGGATAGATTAGAGAAAATTATTGATAATATATAAAGAATATAATAAACTTTTATTAATTTTTTTTTGCCAAGAAGAGTTTTTAAGGCGTATTGGAAAATCAAGGGTTTCTGAAAATTTAATGTTAAAAGAAGGGCTTCTTATATAGTCTTAGCGAATTTAAAAGTAGACCTTCAATAGATGCGGATTATTTACTTAAAAATCAATCTAATGATATTGAAAATATCAAAGAAATCATTTCGGAAATAGCATTGATTTCAAAGGAAGATGACTTTATAAAATTTGGAATAAAGAGTTTAGAGCCAATAGCAGAACAAAGGGAATATAATGGAATTAGGGTAAATATGATAGGGTGAATATAGAAGAAGATGAGGCATTTTATATATGGAAGCATGAACAGAAACAATATTTAAAGATAAAGGTTGATAAGTAGGTATATATATTACAAGCAGACAAGACCAGCAAATTATTAATTGCTGGTCTTTATATTAGGATTAGATACAAAAAAATTAAAATTCAAGAAGATGATAATACAAATTTTGTATCTCAATGTGCATTTGCGGAAGAGATAAAATATCATGGAAAATGGCAACCAGAAATGAGAACTTGGCTAGTTGTAAAAGATTTTTATGATGATATGATTAGTAATGGATATGCGTCTGATGATGGTAGTGGATGTAAGCGTTCTAAATTAGGTGATATTATTCAGTTTTTCAGTAATGGTAAAAAAGATTGGACTCATTCTGCCATTTTAACAAAGTTGGATTCTACGGGAATGTATTATAGTGCACATAGTAAGAATAGGTATGATTGGCCAACATGGCAGCCTATAATGAGTGGTAATTATACAGATAATAGGGTTATTAAATTTTGGTGAGGTGAATATGAGACATATTAAAATTAAAGCTATAGTTTTGGTGGTGATTATTGCAATAATTACTATATTTAGTTATAGCTATTATAAAAAAGTGAACTTAACGCCTAAGGAAGTAATAGAAAAAAATTGTGATGCATATAATTCAAAAAATCTGATAAAGTTAAAATCTACATGGTCTAATAGATTATCCGGTGGAGTATTAATATTTGATGATTCAGTAAATATAGAGATTTATAGTATAGAAGAAGATTTTAAATTAAAAGATGGTTATATGGAATATGGAAGGGGTTCTATAAATGGAATCAGTAAAGATAATGTTAAAGCATATAAAGTCATTTATGAAGAAGTAAGTAATACAATTGATACTAATAGTGAAAAGTTATGGAAAGATATTATCTTAATAAAAAAAGGGAATAGAAGTCCTTGGTTAATCGATGATATTGGAGTATGACTTTTAGTATGTGATAATTGTGGAGAGATACAAGATAGTAATGATTTTACAGTAGAGGAAAGTGAATAGTAAAATAAAGATAATTCTAATTATTTAGAAACTAAACCATATCAAAGTAGAAGAACCCTTAAATTGGTGTTTTTCTCCTGGGACAGGCTAAAAAAGGGAAGGCAGGACAAGCATCTAAAGTGCTTACCATGCCTTCACACAATAAATCTACAAATTTTAAATAGGGGAGAAAAATAAAATGGTTAAGAAAAAATCTATAGGAGTTATTATTGTTACAATAATTATATTTATGATTGCATTTATAGCAGGAGTTGCATTCCCTAAATTCTCAGGAATGACAATGCCAATAATATATTATTTAACTCTAATGTTTGTTATTGTATTTGTAGTAAAGAAGTATGAAGGCAAAAAGCTGAATAGTGTAGGATTATATTCTAATAACTTAATAAAACAAATTGGTATTGGCATTGGAATTTTTTTAGTTTTAAGTTTATTTACTATAGCTCCATTACTAGCAGGAGTTAGTATTCAAGAGGTTCTTAATTTCAAACCTAAAAATCTTGGCGTATTAATATTTTTTATATTCTTTGACATCTTTTGTGTTGGATTTGGTGAGGAACTTGTATTTAGGGGATATTTTTTTAAAAGATTAAATGAAATATTCAATTCTAAAGTGTGGGGAATTGCAATTTCTTCAATTTTATTTGGATTATTTCATTATCCAACCAATCATGATATAGTACAAGTTATTACTGCAATCTTCTTTGGAGTATTTATGTCATTATGTACATTGAAAATTAAAAATTGTGGATTGATTTCATTAGCAATAGCTCACGGATTAACAGATGCATTTGTAATATTTTTAGGATATTTTCTCCTATAAAATAAAAGAAGCTATTTATTAGTATCTGAGATAGAGGAGTATGACTTGGATAAAATAGTACACTCTTTAGAAACAGAATTTAATAAATAATAAAGGAAATAACATAGAGCATCTATCAAATGGTAGGTGCTTTTCTTATGACTATTTTTAGAAGGGAGCGTGATTCCTATGAAAATTCTATCTGGAATATTCAAGTCGAGAGACAAGCTTAACACAGACAACACAGCAGGTAACGGACATCAATTTTTATTCGGTGGATCCACTTCCGGCAAAGTGATGTATTGTACTAATGCTGGAATTCATAATTTCGCCAATATTTTTGTTTATGGTGGCGCTGAGATAGTAAATATTTAGTGATATCTTTATATGTACACTAAAAACGAAATGATTTTTGTCACAAATTTCATTATATGGTAGAATAATTGGGAATGAAAAATTAAGGGGGAAACAATAATGAAGCAATTAAAAAGAGTAGTCTTAATTATGCTATTTTTTACATTAGTAGGGGGAGTATATGGATGTGGAACTAAATCTCCATCCAATACGGTAGAAGACTATTTAGAAGAAGTAAAAAAAGGTGAAAGTGGGGAATTTTCTGATTTACTAAATCAAACCTTAGATAAAGCAGAAAATAAAGAAGAAACACAAAAACAAGAAATTTCAGATGAAACAACTAAAAAATTAAGTAACTCTATACAAGATTTAACGTATACTATAAATTCTGAAAAAATAGATGGCGATTCTGCGACTGTAAATGTAAAAATTAATGGGCCAGATATGGCTGCAGTAATGACAGATTATATTCAAAAGGCGTTTACAAATGCTTTCGCACAAGCGTTTTCAGATAAGAAAGCAACTGACGAGGAAAATAATAAACTATATGATAGTATGTTATTAGAATGTCTAGATAATGTTAAATATACTGAGAGAACAGGAGATATTTCATTAACTAAAACAGAAGGTGACTGGAAAATAAATAAGGATGATGCATTAACAGAAGTATTAATTAATATAGATAATTCTGCTTTTAATTCACAAACACAAAGTGAAGAAAATAGCATTAGTTAAATTAAACAGATGACATTAAAGTAGCCATAGTAGATGATTAAGGAAATGTACTTGGAACTTATCTAGTATATGATAAAAATAGAAGTCCAAAAAATGTTCCAGTAGGAGGGAAATGTCAAGCTAGTGATACTTTTGCAATTAAGCTTGGACTAACTTTATTAATAGCCATTGTATTACACCTCTTTTATCTTATTTCATCGTATATATATGCATTTATTAGAATAATTGCAGAAATAATCGAAGATAAATAAAAAATAAGTATTATCATTAAAAATTGTTAATGATAATACTTATTTTATTGAGAAATTCATTGGTGTAAATGAATATGTTTTAATTATAGACAGTAAATAGAATATATATTCATTAGTAATGAATTTATACGTCAATAGGAGGAGTTAATGAGTTTATGAGTGAAACTGATGTATCATTTACGTTAAATAGAATTTTTACTGAATGGTATAGGGAAGTCAACTATTAGGAATTCAAGGCTAATTTAATATATATGTTTTTAGGATTATTATGTAAAGAGAAAAAAGCACATAAATACATGGAATTAATACAATATAAGTGAGTTAATTATTTTTAGGAGAATCAATAGTATTTATGGAACAATATAATAATCAAATGACTAATAAAAAACAGTCACAACAGGCACTTAAAGAAGTAAAACAAGCAGTTCAGGGGGAAAGAGAAGATGAATTATTTTATGATTATCTTATTAGTGAAGCCCCGACTAGTGAAGAAAAAGAAATAATAGGTTCTATCAGAGATGATGAACAGAGACACAACCAATTATTTAGAATGATTTATGAAGATTTTGCAGGCATGGAAGTTCCAATAGGTGGTGAAGAAACTTTTGAAAGACCTGAATCATATCTAGATGGTATTAAAAAGGCTTTATTTGGAGAATTAAGAGCAGTAGAAAAATATAGAATTATTAGAAGAAGACTCCCTAGGGGACCATATAGAGATATATTATTTAATATAATTACAGATGAACTAAAACATGCTTCAAAATATAATTATCTGTTTACATTAAACAGTAATATGAATAATTCATCTATGAATAGAAGTGCAGCGCGGCAGGATACATCCAAATTTACTCCAGATGATTGGGTTAAGTACATTACACCATTAGTTAATCGTGCCTTAGCAGAGGCTAAGGAAGGTATTAATCCTGAACACTTATATCAAGAATTTATCCTATCAGGTGTACTTGTTGGATTAGGAAAGAATCCTCAAGAGGCTATTGAACAAGTTGAAGAATGGGAGAAAACAGGGACTTCACAGTTGTTGGCAAAGAGTAAGATGAGTAGGTACTTTAAGTATTAAGACTATATTTAATAGTTGTCAATTTCTTGATTTTTAAGTAAAAGAAGTTAAAGAAATATTAAAATAAAAAGATAGTTGGAATTAATAAAAAGAGAGAAAGCTGAACAATGGCTTATCCTCTCTTTTTTTGTTATATTGCATGTGTGTAGGGACTACTTGGGGAGTAATTACAAGAACATTTTGCACTACTATAATCATATAATTTATAGATAGAAATATTTAAGAGGTATTTATGTCCATTTATTTTGATTTCAAAACTATTAATGAACTTATAGGAGATAATTATTATAGAGAACAAAAAGAATTTACTTTAGAGGAACTATCACAGTATGTATGGAAGTAACGGAAAACCTGCTTATGTAGCAATAGAAGGTATAGTTTATGATTTGAGCAAAGAATCAACTTGGGTAGGAGGAACACATTTTGGTCTTACAGCTGGAAAAGATTTAACAGAGCAATTTAATTCTTGTCATGGAATGATTAAAATTCTTAATAGTGTACCTAAGGTTGGGATACTTGCAAAAAATAATAATATTATGAATGCAACTATAAGTAGAGTAGAAGAGACATATAATTTCAGTCCTGATGATTGGGTTAGATATATTACTCCATTAGTTAATAGTGCATTAGAAGAAGCTAATGGTGGAATTAATCTGGAACACTTGTTTCAGAAATTTATTTTGGTAGGTGTACTTGTAGGTCAGGGAGAAACTTTTCAAGAAGCCATTAATCAGATAGAGGAATGGGAGGATACTGGTATATCTCAGTTGTTAGAAAAGAGCAAGATGACTTGAGGTTATAATTAAGGAAAATCAATTATGATAAAGTTAGAACAGCCAGTAACTTTATTTTAGTACTGACTGTTCATTGTGGATTAGCCATCTTTATGCATTCATTGACATAAGTGATGAAGACAGTTGGGCACATTCAACAAGAATGCTTATGCAGTTTTTTTTGTGAGTAATAAACTTAAAGTAGATTCTTTTTTATCTACTATACTTTTTAAATAAATCATCAAGAGCTTCTCTGAGAAGAAATGCTTCAGTTCTATCATTTGCCTTGGATAGTCTAGAAAGTCTATCAAGCTGAGTTTTAGTAAAATAGTTGGATTTTAAAACCATACTTTCTGCTTCAGAAAGACATACCCTGTTTTTCCCTAATTCCTTTGCTCGAAACAGAGCACTATCTGCTACTCTAAAAAGTTCAACTACATTCTTAGCATCCCTAGGATAACTTGCTACTCCGAAGCTTAGCGTAAAGCATATATTATCTGCTTGATTATCACTTAGGCTAAAGGTATTATCTGATAAATATCTTCTTATTTCTTCTAATTCCATAAAGCTTCTTTCAGCACCTTTTTTTACAAGTAATATATTAAATTCATCACCAGTTCTACTAATAACATCTGTTGAAGACAAATTATTGGTTAAAATTGAAATAAGTTTGTTTATCACTTCATCGCCAATAGAATTACTATATAAGTTGTTTAAATTTTTAAAGTTATCAATATCAGCAACTACAACACTGAATGGTCCTTCATTTTTTGATATCAGTTCTTTAGTTTTAGATATCAAATCTTCTTTTGACGAAAGTATGTTATCCATAAATAACCTCCATATATACTTATTGATTTTATAACTAATGCGTATAATTGTTAATAATATTTATACTAACATCAACATATATACGTGTCAATATATACGTTAACGTATATATGTGTAGATATATACATTGACATATATATGTCTAAATGGTATGGTTACAGTTGAAGATAAGTTTTTTGCATGCTAATTAGGATGCTTTTTTAGTGTATATATAAATAATAAGGATTAATAAGCTGTAGAGACTTCTCTACAGCTTATTAAGACTTATTTTAGTAATATAGAGTTTTGCTAGTAATAAAAAATATAGATTTAGGTGGGTTAATTAGAATTCAAGAAATGCAGAGATAATATTAAGAATGAAAGTTAATGTTAGAATAAAAAGGAGGGGACAATTTAATGAGAGCAGATAGCTGTACCTTAATTAATAATTATTATACTAAAATAGATCGAACTAAGATATATATGGACTATGCTAATAAATGTGTAAAAATAATTGATTTTAATAATATATCAGTTCAAAATTTAAAAAGAATTATTCGCTTTTCATCAAAACAACATTTAAGTAAAATTATTTGTAATTGTGATATTGAATCTTCTGAAATTTTTATTCATGCAGGATTTGATTTAGAAGGAAAAATCAATGGTTATTTTAGAGGCAAAGATGCACTTTGTATGTCTTATTTTATTAGTAGTGATAGAAAAGCTTGTAAGGATTTTTCTAAGAAAGAGTTAATAGTAAAACAGTGCTTGGATGTAAGAGATACTTTTATATATAGTGGTAATAAATTCACATACAGTATAAGGAATGCAGTTGAAAGTGATATAAAGGAAATGATAGCACTATTTTCTACCGTATTTACAACGTATCCATCTCCAGTTTATGATGAAGAATATTTAAAGCAAACAATGGAGGGGGAAATTTTATATAAAGTTGCTGTCTATAATAAAAAAATAATTGGTGTAGTTTCAGCAAATATGGATAAAGAAAACTTAAATGCAGAAATAACTGACTGTGCCACTTATTCGTGTTATAGATGTAAAGGCGTACTAGCAAATAGTATTTATTCTTTAGAATTAGACCTTAAAAATATGGGGTTCATTACTTTATATAGTCTATCTAGGGCAATGAATCCAAGTATTAATATTGTGTTAAGTAAACATAATTATGAATTTACAGGTAGGCTAATAAATAATTGTAATATATGTAGTACATTTGAAGATATGAATATTTGGGTGAAAAATATCAATAATACCTTATATCATAGGTTTAAATAGAGATTATCTACAGTCGTTTGGAATCATTTAATAGTGAGTAAAATGATTAGTTTTGTAGTAATAATGGAGGAATAGAAATGGAAGAAACAAACAAACATAATACCCATAACACATTATTCCATTGGCATAGCTTTAAATTAAAGCTTGTATTTGAAGGGATTGGGATAGGGCTTATTACTGGTTTATTAGTTGTGTTATATCGTTTTGCACTTGAAAAGGCGGGAGTTCTTTTAATTGATGTGTATAAAGCTATATCTATAAATTCTATGCTTATTTTACCCTGGATTGGAGCATTAATAATTATAGGATACATTGTAGGAGTAATGGTTAAACGCGACCCAATGATTAGTGGAAGTGGGATACCACAAGTTGAAGGAGTTTTACTTAGAAAAATTGATATGACATGGTGGAAAGTTATACTAGGTAAATTTATCGGAGGAGTTCTTACAATAGGGTCAGGTCTTTCTTTAGGACGTGAAGGGCCATCGGTTCAATTAGGTGCAGCCGTGGGACAGGGGTTTAGTAAGGTATTTAAAAGAATAAAAATAGAAGAAAAATATCTTATTACAAGTGGAGCCAGTGCAGGGTTATCCGCTGCTTTTAGTGCACCTTTAGCCGCAGTAATGTTTGCATTAGAGGAAGTTCATAAAAATTTTTCACCATTAGTTTTACTTTCAGCATTATCAGCCGCATTATCAGCTGATTTTGTAGCTAGCGGATTTTTTGGGCTAAAACCAGTTTTTAATTTTAAGAACATATCTATATTGCCTCTTAAGTTCTATTTTTATATAATTTTATTAGGTGTTATTCTAGGAATTTTAGGTGTGTTGTTTAATAAACTTATTTTAAAAACTCAGGACATGTATGTTAAGCAAACATGGCTCCCAAAACAAATGAGAATAATAGTACCCTTATTAATATCAGTTTTACTTGGAATTTTATTACCACAAGTTTTAGGTGGAGGACATGAACTTATAGTTTCACTAGTTACAGAAAATTTTTCTTTAACTATTTTAGTGATTATAGTTTTTGTGAAATTTTTATTTACTATGGTTAGTTACGGATCAGGGGCACCGGGAGGAATATTTCTTCCACTCCTTGCGATTGGAGCTTTAGTAGGAAATATTTATGGAATGGTACTTGTGCATTTTGTGAGTTTTGATAGCATGTATATTAATAATTTTATAATACTTGCAATGGCAGGATATTTTACAGCTGTAGTTCGTGCACCTATAACTGGAACTATTCTAATTACTGAGATGACAGGTTCATTTAGTCATTTGCTTTCTTTATCTATTGTTTCTATAGTTGCATATATAGTTGCAGATATTTTAGCATCTAAGCCTATTTATGAATCATTACTTGAAAAGTTTTTACATAGTCAAGGTGAAAAAATATCTTTTGGCAATAAGAAGAATAAGTCTATATTAGAGTTCGCAGTTTGTATGGGATCAGATTTAGATGGAAAACAGATTAAAGAGGTCAATTGGCCAAATTATTTTTTACTAGTAGCAGTTAAGCGGGGAGAAGATGAAATAATCCCAAAGGGAGATACTGTTATTCTGCCAGGTGACTATTTGATTGTTCTGACTAATGAAGATAAAGTAGCTAAAATAAATGATGCTTTAGCAATAATGACAGGAAGTTGTGAGATATTAAATAAACAATAAATAGTTACATTTATCTGTCTTCAATAGCAGAAGCAAGTGCGATTTTATTAATAAAAATCGTACTTGCTTTTTTTATAGAATATTATGAATTCATAACCTTTATTAAACAATCGGATTAATAAAAACGCCATAAAATATAGAGTTTTGGGAAGTTGTTTAGGTAGATGAAGAGTTAGTTACTATACTAATTCCAATTGCCTATAAAAAGAATAATTTTTGAAGTTTCAGAGAAAACTAAAAATAATGAAAAATTAGTAGTAATAAAACGTAGCGGATTAATTTTAAGACAATAAAAAATGATATTGAAAGGAATGAATAAATTATGCCTACTATTACAAATGTAGAGATAAAAGATACTGATAGTTTAGTTGTAAAAAAAATAAAAGCAAAGCTCAATGATGCAGACGGACAAACAATCATTACACTTTATAGCGGTGATAGTTGTGATATCCGATTTGCTGAAGATGCTAAAGGTCTTGTCTCGTCAAAGATACCTTCAGAAGATCAACTTGGATGGGAAGCTTTTGATGCTGCAGTTGAGGTGACAATGAATAATGGTGGCAAAGCAAAAAAAGGAAATGCCCAATCCGGTGCCAAGCTAGGCAGTGCAAAATTGATGGTTAACTCAGTTGAAGGATATATTGCAAATAAATTACATGGAGTTGAGGAGGGTGAAGGCGCCTTTGGGCCTAGTTTTGTTATTTGCGCTATTCTTGATTGGGCTGAAATTTGTAAAAATGAAAAATCGTTTCTTTCAATTGAACCAATGTTTTTAGAAGAATATAAAAAAAATAATAAAGAAGAATAAAAGAAATCATATTAATAATTGATGTAAATGAAGGGGAGGATATAGTGGAAAATAATGGAAGTATAAAGGTTGTTCCTTTAGGAGGTCTTGGAGAAATAGGTAAAAATATAACGGCTATTGAGTATGAGGATGAAATCATAGTTATAGACTGTGGTATAGCTTTTCCTGATGAAGAAATGCATGGTGTAGATTTAGTAATTCCAGATATAACTTATTTAAAAAATAATGCAGAAAAAGTAAAAGGAATTTTTTTAACTCATGGACATGAAGATCATATAGGATCATTGCCCTATATTTTAAAACAATTGAATCTACCTATTTATGGTACTAAGCTAACTTTAGGGCTAATTGAAAATAAATTAAAAGAACACTATATGCTTTCAGACTGTGAGCTTCATAATGTAAATGCTGGAGATGTAATAGAACTACAAAATCTTAAAATTGAATTCATAAGAGTTACTCACAGCATAGCAGATTCTTGTGCTATTGCCATTCACTCACCACTGGGTGTTATATTACATACTGGTGACTTCAAAATTGATTTTACCCCCATTGATGGATTAGTTATGGATCTAGAACGTATTTCAAATTTAGGTAAAGAGGGCGTTATGCTGCTTATGGCTGATAGCACAAATGTGGAACGGGAAGGGCATACAATTTCAGAAAAAGCTATAGGAAAGACTTTAACTAGAATATTTTCTAATGCCCAAGGAAGAGTTATTGTAGCCACCTTTGCCTCAAACATTCATAGAATACAGCAGATAGTAGATGCCTCTGTAATGTATGGTAGAAAAATTGTTTTTAGTGGACGGAGTATGGAGAACATCTCACAAGTAGCTATGGACCTAGGATATCTTCATATACTAGAAGATTACATTATAGGTATAGATGATATGCATAATTACTCTAATAAAGATATTACAATAATAACTACTGGAAGTCAGGGAGAGCCTATGGCAGGCCTTGCTAGAATAGCTTTTGCTACTCATAGAAAACTTGCCATTGAGCCAGAAGATTTATATATTATTTCTGCATCTCCAATTCCAGGCAATGAGAAACTTATATCTAGAGTGATAAATGAATTATTTAAAAAGGGAGCAGAGGTAATTTATGAGGATTTAGAAGAAGTGCATGTATCTGGTCACGCCTATCAAGAGGAATTAAAATTAATTCATGCATTAGTTCATCCAAAATATTTTATGCCAGTTCATGGCGAATACAGGCATTTGAGGCATCATGCTAAATTAGCACAAAAATTAGGTATGCAGGATAAAGATATATTTACTATGGAAACAGGGCAGGTTTTAGAACTTACAAAGGAGGAGGCTAAAGTTACAGGAAAGGTACATACTGGATCTGTATTTGTAGATGGACTTGGTGTGGGGGATGTTGGAAGCATAGTACTTAGAGATAGAAAGCTTTTAGCAGAAGATGGAATGCTCACTATAGTGGTTACCTTAGAGCGGGAATCTTATAGTATTATTGCAGGACCGGATATAATAACTCGTGGGTTTGTATATGCGAAAGAATCAGATGAATTGATTAATGAAGTAAAAGAGATTGTCAGGAACGAACTTAATAAATGCTTAGATAATAGAATTATTGAATGGTATGTATTAAAATCTAATATGAAAAAATCCGTAGAGCGATATTTATATAGAAAAACAAAGCGTAATCCAATTATTCTTGCAATTATCATGGAAATATAACAACATTTCAAAAGCCGAGGGATTAATATAAAGCAAAAAAGTACTTAACATGTAATAAGATTATGTTAAGTACTTTTTGTTATGCACTTATTAGTCCTGTTTTCTATATGCAGAGTTTGACGAAAGTTGCGGGAGAAATATAGTGTTAAAAATAGTATAATTATAGAAAGTTATGGATATTTGTAGATATGTAGATCTATTAAAGTTCAGATAAAGTAATGCAATAATTAATAATAGGATTAAATCTATTATTTCAATAAATAAACAAAAGGAGATATGCATTATGAGAAATATAATGCCAAGTATGGGTTTGGATTCTAAGGATGATAATGTTGATAAAAGCAAATATATAGGGGAATCTGATTTGGAAAAAAAGTTAAATAAAAGAATTAGACAACTTGAAAATGAGTTGCAGTATACCAAGGAATGCCTCCAAATATCAAATGAGGAGCATCTTGTTTACAATGAGGAACTACAGAGTACAAACGAAGAAATTCAATCAGTAAATGATGAATTACTAAAAATCAACATCCAGTATCAATATAAGAATCAAGAATTGGATGAGTTATACAATGATATGACAAACTATTTAAACAGTGGAGATATTGGAACTATTTTTCTTGATGAAAACCTTTGTATAAGAAAGTTTACACCGAGTATTACTAAAGAGATAAATCTTAAAGTACAGGATATTGGGCGTCCAATGCATCACATATCCAATAATCTGATTAATGATGACTTAAATATAAATGCAAGCGAAGTATTGAACAGTCATATGTCATCTGAGAAGGAAGTTCAAAGTAAAAATGGAAACTGGTATTTATTGAAATGCGCACCATACTGCACGTTTGGGAATTTAATTAAGGGAGTAGTAGTATCTCTTGTGGATATAACTAGAAGTAAGAATGCTGAATTAGATATGTTTAGAAGCAAGGAGAAGTATGAGCAGTTGGTTGAAAATTCGCCTTATTCTATTTATATAATACATAATGGCATGTTCTATTTTTCGAATTCAGCAGGAATAAAATTATTAAATGTAAAAGATCTGAATGAATTAATGTTTGTAAATTATGGCTATTACTTCAATGTTGATGAAGAAGAGCTAATAGATAATGGTGTTAATAGCATTCAAATGCAAGGAAAAACTATCATACCAAAAGAGGATAGAGTTGTTCTGCCTGATGGGACGGTACTCTTATTGGAAATATCAGCAATGCCACTTATCTTTGATGGGAGAGTAGCAAAACTATTATTAGTAAGGGATACTTCCTTTCTTCTAAAAGAAAGGCTTTTAGAAGAAGAAAATGAAAAAAACAAGAAATTATTAGATGAAACAATTTTATCAGAAACTTTAAAGACGGAGTTTTTCAGTAATCTTTCTCATGAACTGAGAACGCCTTTAAATGTAATTTTAAGTGCTTTACAGCTTTTGGATACCTATACAAGTAGCAGTGGTATTAATGATAAAGAAAGAAAATTTAAAAAGTATAGTAACATAATGAAACAAAATTGTTACAGACAATTAAGACTCGTTAATAATATGATTGATATTACAAAACTTGATGCTGGTTTTTTTGAGTTAAATCTACAGAACTGTAATATCGTCGATGTTGTTGAGAGTGTTACTATGTCAGTATCCGAATATATCAGAACTAAATCTATTGATTTGATTTTTGATACTGATATAGAGGAGTGTATAATATCTTGTGATCCAGAAAAGATTGAAAGAGTGATATTAAATCTACTTGCTAATTCAATAAAGTTCACAAAACCAGGTGGAAGTATGAAAGTAAACATGTATGATAAAGGAGAAAATATTATAATATCAATAAAAGATACAGGCATAGGCATTCCAAATGATAAGTTAGATATTATTTTTGATAGATTTAGACAGGTAGATAGGTCGCTTACACGAAAACAAGAGGGCAGTGGTATTGGATTATCCATAGTAAAATCCCTTGTGGAGCTACATGGAGGTGAAATTTCTGTATTGAGTGAATACGGCAAAGGAACAGAGTTTATCATTGTGTTTCCAGTAATAGTAAAGCTTGAGGAGAACGATATATGTGGAGTATTTGAAGCTGAATCACAAGAAAGAATTGAGAGAATACATATTGAGTTCTCGGATATCTATTCCTTAAATTAGAATTATTCGTATATATGTCATAGTTAAAATAGATTGCTGAAAAAATAATGTAGAAAATTAAAATCTAATATATTCTGTTTACAAATAATTTGTTATAATAAGAAGAAAAATAATGCGTGCATCAATCTGTGAATGGAGGGCTATGATGAAAGAGAATAGGAAACTTGACACAATCGTAAGGACTAAAAATTCTGAGGATAATGTCTCCAAAATAGATACTGTAAAAACAGACTTTTCAATAGTTGGCATAGGGGCTTCGGCAGGAGGATTGGAGGCTCTGGTAGCTTTCTTGGGTAATGTGCCTGAAAATAGTGGATTGGCTTTTGTTATCGTTCAGCACATGGAGAAGAATAGTAAGGATATTTTGGTTGAGTTACTTCAGAGTGCTACTACTATGAATGTTGTTCAGGTACGTGATAACATATCAGTGCAGCAAGACTGTGTCTATGTAATTCCGCCAAATAAAAATATGTCTATTAAGGATAATGTGCTAAACCTTTTTGATTATGTTGAGACTCACACTCTACATCTGCCTATAGATTACTTTTTTTCTTCCCTAGCGGATGATAAGCAGGAGCGAAGTATTGGCGTCATCCTCTCAGGCATGGGTAATGACGGTACATTAGGACTTAGAAAAATCAAGGAAAATGGAGGAGGAGTATTTATCCAGGAACCGTCTACTGCTAAATTTGAGGACATGCCTAACAGCGGCATTGAGGCAGGGTTATCAGATGTTATATCGACAGTAGAGACTTTACCGTCAAAGATTATTTCCTATCTTGAACACAAGGTATATATAGTTAAGGATGATCAGGAACATACAGATAAACTTATGAATTACTTCGATAATATTATAGAACTGTTACGAATACATACAGGTCATGATTTTTCTTCATATAAAAAAAATACTATACAACGTAGGATTGAGCGGTGTATGGGTATCCATCAAATTGATGATATAGCTACATATGTAAGTTTTTTGAAAGAGAATCCTCAGGAACTGAAATTGTTATTTAATGAATTTTTAATTGGGGTTACCAGTTTCTTTCGCGAGTCGGCAGAATGGAATTTGCTAAAGGACAAAGTTATGCCGGAACTCTTAGCTGATCGGTCACCTACTGATACTATTCGAGTTTGGATATCTGGATGTTCCACTGGCAAGAGGCTTACACATTAGCGATTGTCTTTAAAGACGCACTGGATCAATTAAAGCCTTTCAAAGACTTTTCGATTCAAATTTTTGCTACCGATCTAGACTGTGGAGCTATTGATAAAGCACGGGAGGGGATTTTCTCGGCTAATATTGCAAAAGATATGTCCACCGAGCGCCTAAATAAGTATTTCGTCAAAGTGGATAGGGGTTATCAAGTTATCAAGTCAATTCGGGATATGGTCATCTTTGCTCAGCAAAACATGATTAAGGATCCGCCATTTACAAAGATCGATATATTGCTCTGCCGGAACCTACTTATATATCTGACACCCGAGATTCAGAAAAAGCTCATTCCTCTTTTTCACTACAGTCTTAATAAAGGTGGTTTTTTATTTCTGGGAAGTGCGGAGTCCGTAGGGAACTTCACTAATCTTTTTAAACCACTTGATCTCAAATCGCGAATCTACCAGCGACTCCAACCATTAATTCAGACGGAGCCCGTAGAATTACCAACCTCTTTTATCCCAGCTCGTTCTGTAGTGAACAAGCCTGCGAATGAGGTGAAGAACTTGCAATCGCTGGCTGATAAACTGATTTTGCAATATTATTCACCGGCCACTGTGCTAGTCGACGGTAAAGGGGATATCCTTTATATTACCGGGCGAACTGGTAAATACCTTGAACCGGCTGCTGGTAAAGTCAATTGGAATGTTTTTGCCATGGCTCGTAAAGGGCTAGACTATAAACTGAGTGATACCTTCTACAAAGCTGTTCGGCAAAAAGAGGAAGTTACTTTTAAGAATGCTATTGTGATAAATGAAGGTGGACCGCTTATGGTTGAAATATCAGTAAATCCACTCAAAGAGCCGGAGGCACTAAGTGGTATGGTAATGATTGTTTTTACCGATGTGACAATTCCTAATGTAAATCAAACAATAAAAGCAACTGGACAAACCTCTGTTAGTAATAAGCGGGAGGAAGAGCTGGAGCGCGAACTACTACAAACACGCCAAATGTGGCAAGTTACTGGTGCAGAAATGCAGATATCCCAAGAAGAATTCAAATCCAGCAATTAGGAATTGCAGTCATGTAATGAAGAACTCCAATCGACAAATGAGGAACTGACTACAACCAAGGAAGAAGTACAGTCATCAAATGAAGAGTTAAAGACAATTAATTTCGAACTACAGGCCAAGTTAGACGGCTTGTCATTAGTCACTAACGATATGAAGAATCTAATGGACAGCACGAAGATTGCCACCTTGTTTTTGGATAACACGTTACTGGTTAAGCGTTTCACCAACCAAATGACTGTAGTCTCTAGGTTGATTTTGAGTGACGTTGGTCGACCAATCACTGATATCGCGTCTGATCTTATTTATCCTGAACTGACAGAAGATGCTATGGAGGTGCAACGTACACTGATTGCTGTTGAAAAACAGATCATGTCTAGAAATGGGAATTGGTTTAGTGCGCGTATTCTGCCTTACCACACGTTAGATAGCGAAAACGATGGTGTAGTAATCACTTTTGTAGATATAACTAAATCCAAAGTGATGGAAGTGGAGCTTAACAAAACAAAATTGGCTTTGGAGCAACAAATTGTAGATCAAGAGGTCGAGCTATCACTAGTGAATAAAAAGTTGTTGGCAAATAACAAGTTGCTGGATGAAGTACAACAAGGTTATAGAGAAGTCGCTGCGTCAAAAGATTCGGATTATAATAATTTATAGGTATTTAACCCCTCAAGGTATATGTAAAAGTTATTCTACACATACTAATAATAATAGAGGGGTGAACATTTTGGATGTAATTTCATTAATGAAAAAAGTTAAGAAGAGAGAAGAGAGTGTAGATATCCAGGAGGCATTTAATATATATAATCTTCTAAGAGCAAGATATGTTAGCGTTCAAACTGTCCAATTATTTAAGAATTTTGTTCATGACGTAGATTGGGAAATAATCCTGGATAAATTTCAGGGGCATTTTGAAAAGCAAATAAAAAATTTAGAGAAATTAGGTGAAAAATTTCGTATTATTATGCCAAACAGGCCTCCCTTGGATGTCAAGTTTGCAACCCGTATTAATGATATAACAGATGATTATATCTATAAAAAAATATTCCATGACCTCATAGCACAGCTAATGTCCCTTATCCATGCAGTTCGTTCAACCAGTACAAATGATAATTTAAGAAGTATTATCATACAAGATTTAATAGTCCATTTTGAGGATTTTGATACCCTTTATAAGTTTGGTAAATTGAAAGGCTGGGAAGAGCCGTATCCTACCTTCAAGACTTCTATTATTCAGGAAGAAGAACCGCTTTCTACATCAGAAGCATTTCATATTTGGGATCATATAATTATGAGATATGAACAAATTGAACTTATAGCTATATTCTCTAGTTTTGCTCATGATACTGAGTTTAAGGTAATACTTGAGCATGGGTTATATATTTATAACAAGCAGATTAACAAGCTTGAACAGTTAGCACTAAAGCTTAATGTACCTCTGCCTAGCAGACCATCACAACCAGTAACTGCTCCAATAGATCCTGAAACAATCACGGATAGATTTATGTACCGAATTATATTAAATCTGGAATTGTCTTCCTTGGATACACATGTCAGAGCAACTATTGAGACGATTAGGAACGACACATTGCGTAAGTTATGGAGCGGGCTACTTAATTCAGAGCTTGAGTATTATGATAAATATCTGAAGTATGGAAAAATGAAAGGTTGGACAAGAGTGGTCCCAATGACGTAAATAATTCTTCAGTATACATAAATACCTTCAACTTCTTCATGAAGTTGAAGGTATTTATTTTCTTATTTAACCTTTAAGACCATTGGTCTGGCGGTCCATGTTTTCTATAACAATATCATGAATATCACCTAATGAAGTACAATACTCAAGTAATTTCCATGGAGTATTTGTGTGAAAATGAATTTTAATAAGTTCCTCATCACCAACAGCAAGTAAGCAATCGCCTTCGATGTTTTGTGTAATATACTCATTAATTTTATCTTCTGAAAGATTTTCGCCTTCAATTAATAGCTGCGTATCAAATTTATATTCAAGCATAATTATTCTCCTTTCTAGTTTTACATATTCTGATTTATCTATTGGTTAATTTATATAACTTAAATAAAATCATCTAAGCCATTAACTGTAGTTTGTTCATTCTCATTAATAGGAATAACTATGCATTTTTGGCCATTAATTATTTGAGATTTTATCTGAGGTATTTTTTCAGGATTTACTTGAAGTATAACATCATAGTGAGGAGTAACCTTATTATCTTCTGAATTTGCATCCTGAACTTCCTCTAAATTAGTCTCTAAAGTTTCTTCTAAAACCACATTATCATCATCAATTTCTGTAGACAGTTGAGTTTCATTATCTACAGCAGTCTCTTGTTTAACTTCATCAAGTCTATTTTGAAGTATCGCTACTTGTTTCAGAAGGTATTCTTCCTTTTTTCTTTGCTCATTTGCCTTAAGTGTTTTTGCGTCAATTAAACTTTCTGCTAAAGGAAGATCATCGCCAAAGTTTTCCACATAGGATTTTTCAATCTTAGTAATAATTTCTTCGGAAACTCCACTTTCTATTAAAAGGTTTTGTATAGCCTTATTTGATAAGCTTATAGGTTCACAATCTGTATCATCATACATATCATTATGTTCATCAATCATAGTATTTAGGTTTTCTTGTATTTCTATAAAAATTTTATCAGCTTTCTTTTCATCAGTACTAAAAGAATTTTTAATAATTGATTGGAATGTTTCTTTTTGTATAGTAGCAGTTTGTTTTGAATAACAACCTAAAGCAGTTTCCATTAATTCAGGATGTGTATCCTTTGCATTTTTTGTGTAATACATAATAGAGTTAACATCTGAACTACGATCAATAAAAGCAGGAAACACAAAGCCATTAATTGGTGCATCAACTACCCAATTTCTAATACGTGCTTTTATTTTATTTTCTTCTTCAAAGTATCTAAGACCAGATTCTGATAGTGAAACAGGACATATTGCACATAATACATATTCATATACTTCTTCAGATTCATCTATCTTTATATTATCTTTGGTTTTAGCAATAACATCATAAGCATCATGAAAAACAAGTATTAAAAAATTACCAGTATAATCATAAGTATCTATAATAGATTTATAAAAATCATCAAGAAGAGCATCATCCTTTAATTGACTTTTTTTAAGCTGCATAAGAGAAACTTGCTTTTCATTTATAAGATCTTCATTAGGCGGAAAGTTAAGTTCTAAAATATTATTCCCAATAGTCCCAGACAAGACTTTTTTAGCAATTTCTAAGTATTTAAAGTATTCATCCTCATCTAAATTTATAAAGGATTCTCTAAATTTTAAAATAGTATGTTTTTCGCCATTAACATAGCAGCCACACATTTTAGTGAAGGTGCAATCATCTTTCTTTAAACGTTTTTTTAACTCAAGTATATCTTTTCTTCTCATATATAAACCCCTCAATCTAGTATTTTCTATTTGTAGGCAGTACTTAATATATTCTCATTATTAAGTATAGTATTTTTTTTATATTAATTAAAGATTTTTTTATGATAACTTAAAATAGAATAAATTAATTATTGAAGAGGTAATAGACGAGTAAATTTATTTATAGTTTATTATGTATGAAATGTGATGTAATTAGTTTGAATATAAACAAATAAAGAATACTAGTGGTTAGTTTAAACCACTAGTATTTATGAGGGGAAATTAACTAGCTCTATTTCATACCTAACATCATTAAAATACAATCTGCTAATTCTTGTCCATGCATGCCACATGTATGAATGCATTGAGCTAAAGTTTGACCTATCATTACAACACCTCCTATAAATTATATTTTAATTATAATCTAAAGTTATGTAGATACTATGAAGAGAACTCAAGTGATTGCTAACACTAGCAGAGTGTTCATGTAACTTCAAATCACCATTATCTTTAATATAAAAATACCCATATATATTTATTCTTGTTTACAGAGTGCATTAATCAGTATAATAAATACATGCCAGTTTCGAACTCGTAGGATATTACGAATATAAGGAGGATTTAAGTTATGTTAGATAAAATAAGAGCTTTGCCACATAAAGTGACATTTGCAATAGGACTTACTTTAGTACTAGTGGTTTCAACAATGAGTGCTATACTACCATTTAGTATTTGGTCAATGCTGGTAGAAGGGATTTTTCTATTCATTGCAATGCTATTAATTTTGATTGCATCTGATAAAAAGCATTCAAAATGAGCATAATTTAACTCCACTAATTTTTACCATACATCAAAAGAATAATTGACAATGAATATACATAATTCTATAATTAAGTAAAGTATATGAAAGGTAAGGTATTTGGAGATATGAGTAAATAATTCACTTAAAGAGTTTTTAAAATAAAATAATAAGGATTCCAAATTGAGGATTTTTTGTTGTGTAATTTATTAAAAATGTGAGTGGATATTAACTTGTGGCTGTGAATATTACCTTAAATATTATCCCTAAAAGTATTATTTGTGATGCTTTAGGGTGTTTTTATGATAATTATTAAACTTAAGCAAATTATTATTCTCTCCGAATTATAGGAGGGATTTTTTTATGCTATTAATTGAAGGTAAAAATATAAAAAAATATTATGGAGACAAACTTATACTCCATATAGAAGATTTAAAAATATATTCAGAGGATCGAATAGGCTTAGTTGGACTTAATGGTGCAGGTAAGACTACTCTTATAAAAATACTTTGCGGAGAAGCTGAACCAGATGAAGGCTGGGTTAAAAGATATGGAAACTATAGTATTGTAGATCAGCTTGTTTCTAATGAACATGGATATATAGATAAAAAAGCAGCTAATAAATTTGGAGTTGTTCCGAACTGGAACAATAATTTAAGTGGTGGTGAGAAAACAAGATTTAAGATAGCTAAATGTTTTAATGAAGACAACGATATAATATTTGCGGATGAGCCTACTAGTAATTTAGATGTGGAAGGCATAGAGCTTCTTGATAATAAGTTTAAAGAATATAAGGGAGCTATTGTAATCATATCTCACGATAGAGATTTTCTAGATAAGCTATGCAATAAAATACTAGAGATAGAGAACGGAGAACTCAAAAATTATATAGGTAATTATACGGCATTTAAGCTTCAAAAAGATTCGGAAATAGAACGAGGATTATTTGAATTTCATCAGTATGAAAAAGAGAAAAAAAAGCTTGAAGGCGCCATGGAGGATACAAAACAAAAGGTTGGTACTATGAAAAATACTCCCTCAAGAATGGGGAATTCAGAAGCAAGACTTCATAAAATGGGGAATCAGAAAGCAAAGGCCAACCTAGATAGCAACGTAAAGAATATGAAAGCTAGAATAGATCATCTTGAAGTAAAGGAAAAACCGAAAAATATACAAAATATAAAGTTAGATGTGTTAGGAAAAGGTAAAATTCATAATAAAATAGTTATTTCAGGAAAAAATATAAGTAAGTCTTTTGAAAATAAAATTATATTTAACAATGCGGAGTTTGATATTTATAATTGCTCAAGAACTGCACTTATTGGAGCAAATGGTAGTGGTAAGAGTACTCTTATTAAGATGATAGTAGATGGAGATTTTCAAATTAAAACAGCTAAGGGTGCAAAAATAGGTTACTTCAGCCAGGATATGAATATTCTTAATGAAGAGCTAAGCATTCTGGATAATGTAATGGATAATAGTATTTATGATGAAACTTTTGCTAGAATTCTTTTAAGTAGACTTTTATTTAAAAAAGAAGATGTTTATAAGAAGATTAATGTACTAAGCGGAGGAGAGCGAGTGAAGGCTTCCTTTGTAAAGGTATTTTTGAGTGATATTAATCTGCTTATTTTGGATGAACCAACAAATTATCTAGATATATATTCCTTAGAGGTGTTGGAAGCAGCACTGAAGGATTATGATAGAACCCTTCTATTTGTCTCCCACGACAGAAGATTTATAAGTACAGTTGCAAATAGTATATTATCTATCGAAAACCACAAATTGATTACAGTTCGGGGCAGTTATGAAGAATATCTGTGTAAAAAGGACAATAAAACAGATGTAAAAGATAAAGATTTGGAAAGTGAAATTTTTCTCCTTGAAAACAAGCTATCAGAGCTTGTTAATAGAATTTCTATGCCATCTAAAAAGGATGATCCTAAGAAATTAGATAAAGAATATTACGAAGTATTGAAAAAGTTACAGGAAAGTAAGATGAGGAAAATATAACCAATGTAATATTTGACTATGAAATGGTCAAGGCATTTTCTAAAGCAATTGTACCTTATCCCATGGAAATATTTGTTGAACTAAGTAGCGGTGGTGTAATTCTTCTGATAACTATATACCGCAATTTGTAGTTATAATTTAAGAAATTTGTAATATGATGTATAAATACTATATAATATTACAAAAGAGGATAATTAGGGGGACAAATGATAAAAATAGGGATTTGCGATGATATGATAATTACTACTCAAGAAATAGAAAGTTACATACTAGAAGTAAGTAATTATTACCCACAGAAAATAGAGATAGAGATTTTTTATTCTGGTGAAAAGTTTTGTGATAGGTTAAAAGAGGGCTGTTATTTTGATATTATATTTATGGATATTGAAATGGGGAAAATAAATGGAATTGATGCAATTAAAAAATTAAGAGAGAAAAATCAAGAAACTCTTATTATATATATTTCCAGCAAACAAAACTATTTTATGGATTTATTTGAAGTACAGCCATTTCAATTTATTCTGAAGCCCATTAATCAAGAGGAGTTCAATAGGAAATTTGAATTAGCCTATGAAAAAATTTGCAAACAGAGCCATTGTTTTGAATTTAAAATGGGGACAAGTATAGTTAGAATACCTATAAAGGATATAATCTGTTTTGAAAGTTGTCAAAGAGCCATATTTATGATGACTAAAGATAATAGCTATAAGTTTTATATGAAACTTAGCGAAATAAAGAAAGAATTAGAAGAGCATAATTTCTTGCTTTTGCATCAATCTTATTTAGTTAATTTTGAATATATCAAGGAAATGCATTATTCCCATGCTGTTTTATTAAATAACCAAGTCATTAACATCAGTGAAAAAAGACGAAAAGATATAAGAAAAGAATATATTATAATGATTAGAAGGATTAAAATTAATGTATAAATTTGAGGTAATTCTATATTTAGCTTCAAATGTATTTTATATGTTTATGATATATAAGTTTATAAATATATATTTATTAAAGTGCAAAGTTACACATAAGAAAATAATAGCTTGTTATATACTGTATTATGCTATTGTGAGTATAGCTTATTTAAAAATAGAAATTCCAATTATAACATTGACGAGTAATATAATAATGACATTAATTATTTGTATGTTATATGAAGGAAGCTGGAAAGATAGATTATGGACTATGATTATTTTACATACAATGGGAATGATTTCTGAATTATTAGTGGTATATGGGATGCAATGCATTAATTATATAAATGAAACGATTTTTATTGAACAAGGTGTAAATATTATATGGGAAATAGTGTACTCAAAATTATTATTGTTTATTATTCTTAGAGTATTTGAAAATTATAAGAAAAAAAGAACTGCAAGTTATATTTCTAATGTGTATTGGTGGTATATTTTCTTAGTTCCAGTAAGTAGTATAGGTATTCTAAATACATTATTTCGTTATAGTACTATAGAAAATAACGAGGTCCCTATTTATATAACAACTGGATCTGTTGTAGCAATATTAGTAATTAATATGGTTATTTTTCATTTGCATGATAAAATAATTAATAAGTATGAAATGGAGACCCAAAATAGGTTGTTAGAAGAAAAAAATAATTATTATATTCATCAATATGATCAAGAAGAATATTATAAGGATAAAATAAGAAGACTTTCCCATGATATGAAAAATCACCTGATTTGCGTGCAGACATTAGCAGGAAAGGGACAAATAAATGAAATTAAAAGTTACGTAGAAAATTTGTTAGTAGACAATGATATATTAAAAAGTCCAATAGATAGCGGAAATATGGTTATTGATGCAATATTAGGATATAAGATAAGTTATGCAGCTCAATATGATATTGATGTAAAATTAGATTTACAAATACCCCAGGGATTATTAATTAATGATCCTTATATATGCACAATATTAGGAAATAGTTTAGATAATGCTATTGAAGCCTGTATGCAGCAAGTGAAAGGGAAAAAGTCTATTAAAATAGCAATAGCATATTTAAAAACAAACATATTTATTTCTATTATCAACACTCATCAAGGTAATATTAAAGTCGATAAAAACAAAAAAATCATTACTGGCAAAGAAAACGCAAATAATCATGGGTTGGGGCTGAAAAGTATAAAAAGAGCAGTGGAAAAATGTAATGGTGAATTGATTATAGAATATACAAAAGAGATATTTGAATTGAATGTTTTATTATATTATATTATATAGAAAAGAAATAAGCTACATTTGGCATTATTATGAACAATTTAAGAGAATATTACAAAACATAGAGTAATTAATACATATTACAAATATAGACAAGCTAATGTGATAACATTTCGATATTACATTAGCTTGTCTTTAATTATAAAATTACTTAATTAAGAAAGGATGAAGCCTTAGAAAATAGAAACTACCATGGCTATGATATTGAGGAGCTAGATATTTATTGTCTAAGAAAAGCAATGGCATATGTTCCACAGAATATAGAGCTATTTTCCGGGACAATTAGAGAAAATATAGTTTTAGGTAAAGATAATGCTACCTATGATGATATAAAAAGTGCTTGCGAAAATGCTAGCTGCAATTATTTTATAGAAAAAATGCCAGCAAAATATGATAGTTATTTAGATGAAGCTGGAGGGGGACTATCAGGAGGAGAAAGACAGAGACTTTCCCTTGCAAGAGCATTAATTAAAAAATCTAAATTCTTAATATTAGATGAGGCTACTAGTAATCTTGATTTTATTAGTGAAGCTAAGATTTATAACACCTTATTTGTTAAGGGGAAAGATTTAACTATGTTAATTATTGCTCATAGATTATCAACCATTAGAAATTGTGACCTGATATATGTGCTGGACAAAGGTGCAGTAGTTGAGGTTGGAGATCATGAAACATTGTTAAATAAAAAGGGATATTATTATAGACTTTATGAAAGTCAGGTTGGGGAGATAAAGACTAAGACCATAGACGAAGGTCAGGAAAATATAGAAATTATCGAAACAAAAGAAAAGGCTACATCAGTGAAACCGGTAAAGGAGGGGGAAGATTATGAGTACAACTGAAAAAATAACAGTTAGAGAAAACAAGGTGTTAAAATTAAATACTGTATTGATTAGAGAAGTTAATGAAAATGAGTTCAATGATATAGGTAAGGTAGCCTATATGATGGAAAGTTATATTAAATCCAAAGGGAATTCTATTTTAGGGCCCATGATAAATTATACTACTGCTGAGGCCGATGATAGTGGACAAGTTAAGATAATATTGAAGCTTATGGTTCAGATGAAAAACGCAATACATAATGTTGAGGCGCCATATGATATTAGTAATCAGATTAGAGTTACAAACTGTTTGTTTGCAAGATTTTCAGAAAAGGAAGAAAATCTTCAATTTGCATATTCAAAGCTTCAATTATATGCCTTTGAAAATGATATTAAATTAAAGGGAGATAGTTATACTGTATTTGTAGAAAATAAGGATGGGAAAGTGATAGCTGATGTCTTTATGGAGATAGATAAGGGAGGATTAACAGTTGAAGGTCTATAAATTAAATGAAATAACAGATAGTAAGCTTTAATATGATAAAAAGCCTCCAAGGTTTATGAATTATATAATTTTAGTTGTACTTTTACTAATTATAGGCTTTTTAGTATGGAGTACAAAATCAGTAAAAACCTATGTAGTTAAAGGACAAGGTATAGTAAGTACTGAAAATAAAAGCAACATAATGGCAAAGATTTCAGGGGAAGTAAAGGAAAGCTATATTGAGGAAGGAAAAGAGGTAAATGCAGGGGACGCCCTTATAGTATTTAGCTCACCAGAGCCTAAGTATCAGATAGAGCAGTCAGATGGGCAAATTGAAATTTATAATAAAAGAATTGAGCTACTAAAAAGAGCAGAAAATGAAGCAACAAAGGGAAAGAATACCTTTGATAAAAATGATACTGATGAACTAGAGTTTTATAATAAGCTACTAAGTAGTAATGCAAAGATGGCTGAATACAAAGTAGACGAGGAAGCTTTAAAAAAACAGCAGTATACAGAGGAACAAATACAACAGGGTAAAGATCAAGCTAAGGTGAAAAAGGATCAGATATATTATGAAACAATTCTAGATTTTACTAATGAAAGAACTCAGCTTGAAATGGAAAAAAGTAAGCTAGAAGCTCAAAAGGAATCTATAACAAGTTCTACTGATGAATATGTTCTTTATGCATCTAGTAGTGGAAAGATTCATTTAAATACAGAAATTAAAAAAGGAATGGTACTACAAGGTGGTAGTCAGATAGGAAGTATTGCAATAACGAATGAAGAATTAATAATTGAGGCATCAGTACCAAGTATTGATAGACCTAGAATTCATGAAAATGATGATGTATCCCTAGCTGTTGGAGGCTTGAACCAAGCTGAATATGGCACTTTAAATGGGAAGGTAGTATCGATAGATGGAGATGCAACTATAAATAATGAAAATGGAAATGTATACTTTAAGGTAAAAATAAAACCAGAAAAGAATTATCTTGAAGATAAAAAGGGTGAGCAGGTAAGCCTAACCCTCGGAATGGTAACAGAGACTAGAGTGAAGTATGAAAAGATAACTTATATGAAATACTTCATGGAGCAAATTGGAATATGTTGATGGAGGAAGCGTTTCACTTAGTATGTCAGGAGCGTATTTATCTAAGGCAGTTTGTCTTGGTTTAGCAAGTAATTTAATTAATACTGGTGCTGTAAGTGGAATGTCAAGACAACAGATTGCATGCGAAATATTTGCACATGCTGTTATTTATTATGGTACATCACCAATTGTAGTAGGAGCAATTGGTTCTGTAATGTTTAACGATATAAGGAGTCATGCTAATCCAATAGATATTGCAGATGGAGGAGATACTTGGAAGCGTAGAGTTGCTTTTAATGTAATATGGGCATTATTGTACTAAGTGAGTAGAGTTACTTTTAATATAATATGGGGAATAACTGCAATTCATTGAATTAAATATATAACTTGTAATAAAGTTTCTACATTTTGATATATAGCTGGTCCTATTTATCTTTGTAGGAACTTTATTCATACATCTGATAAGGTTTAGTATAACGTTACTCGCATTAGATAGTGTTTCCAAAAAAATAAGAAGTGAAGTTTTGTTTAAGTTTCAATCTTCATAATTATACCAAATTAAGTTGGTATATTCTCTATAAAGCTCTACTTATATAACTTATAGTCTTTATTATATAAGTCAACTTTCGCAGTACAAAAAAACTAAACAAGCATTTAGAAACATAGGTAATATAGATATAAAATAGTCCGAAAATGAGTGGATTTATTCTTTTGTTAAGGAAATTTTTTAGTCTAGTGCATTTTTAAGCAGCTCTAAAATAACTTGAGTGGCTTCAAAGAATTGTATATCTTGAAGGTCAGCACAACAACTGAAAAATAATCCGCCTATAGTATGTAAATCTTCATTGTTACGGCTTTATGTAGATAGAATAGTTTAATATAATATCTGTCGAAATTAGCTCTATCCAATTTTTGGCTTTATTTCTATCTTCTTCTTTTCCTGAAATTAACAATGTAAATGCTAAAGGAAGAAAGGTATTCCATAGAAAGTAATAATTCAAGTTTATTTTTAATTATTGAAGATGATAATAGAAATAAAAATTTTCTCAAATTGAAATGTGTAGAATTTAAAAATCGATATACGGTGTCTTTGGCAAAAAAAATTCTGTATTTTTAGAATCTAATGTACGAAATAGGGTTTTGTCTGTAAAAATCAGTAAAAAGTGATTTTAAATATTGAACTACAAGGAAATCCTTTTTCTTTTCAAAAATTTGATTGTTTTAAAATTGAATTTATTAAGGACCTCCCCTCTGTTTTTTTGTTTCTCGTGATTAAATTATATGAAATAAGGGAATGTCCTTATATGCTGTTTCCTGTATATGCTGAAATTACAGGCTATCACCTAGAGAAATCATGTGTGAAAGTCGAGTTGATAAATTAAATATAGTATTAAAATGGCTGTTTTCTATAGCAGAAATTCTTTTTAGTTATTAAATATATTTATTTTGTGATTATTTGTAACGAATGTGATTTTTTTTGGACTAATAAGTATAGAAGGAGGTGAGAGATTGCAAGATATTGAGCAAATTTATAAAGAATATGCAGATTTAGTATATCGTTATTTAAAGAGTCTTACTAGAAATGAAGACCTTGCACAAGAATTGATGCAGGAGACCTTTTATAGAGCTATTATAAAAATCAATCAATTTAGAGGCGAATGTAAAATATCTACGTGGTTATGTCAGATAGGCAAATATTTATGGTATCAGCGTATAGATAAAGATAG
Organism: Clostridium vincentii; assembly: GCF_002995745.1. Taxonomy (GTDB): domain Bacteria; phylum Bacillota; class Clostridia; order Clostridiales; family Clostridiaceae; genus Clostridium; species Clostridium vincentii. The sequence continues at coordinate 124,741 of NZ_PVXQ01000007.1, forward strand.
AAAGCAAAAAGAAGTTTGTTTGGATGAATTAGAATGGGAACTAATTGAAAATACTGATATGGAGAAAGGACTTCTTGACAAGCATGATAAACTTGAAATTTATAAGAAGATTCAGTATTTTGATAAGGATACAAAAGATGTAATGCTTATGAGATTGACAGGAGATTTGTCCTTTGCAGAAATTGGACAATTGTTGAATAGAACAGAAAATTGGGCTCGAGTAACATATTATAGAGGAAAACAAAAAATAAAGAAAGGAATTGAAACTAATGAATGATGAAAAATTATGTTATATTGTAAGAGATTTATTACCCTCATATGTGGATTGTTTAACAAGTGAGACTTCAAATGATTTAGTGAAAGAACATATTGAAAAATGTGAAGAATGTAAGAGTATCTATGAAAAAATGACTCATTCTATTCAAAAGGAAAAAACAAATAATAAAAAGGAAATAAGTTTCTTGAAAAAATATAGGAAAGTATTAAGTATTACTATTGTTACTGCCAGCCTAGTGGTTGCTGCATTAAGTGCAGGCATGGCATATTTTGCATGGTTGTTCTTTACAGGAGGAAATCCAAAAGTACAGAATATTGTATCTGAATATGGAGAGTGGGAGGAGTTTTTAGGATATAGTAATTTGGATGTGTTTCCAATTGTATTACCTGATTCTGCATCTGATGTGGATTACTATTGTTATTGTAGAGACACTTTGTTCGACCCAAAATGTCAAGTGTATTTGACCTGCACTTATGATACACAGGATTATAATAATGAAGTAAAAAGACTTTCAGAAATCGATGAAAGTATGGGTGGAAAAACACAAGAAATCTTATATGATGAGAATTGTTTTTCATATCCGGCATATGTTGCTGTAAATAGCTCTAACTATTGTTATGAATATGCGCTGCTTTTGGAGGATGAAGATAAAATAGTTTATGTATTTACTCAGAATATTAAGAAAGAAGATGTAATATTTAGTAAGAATTATTTAGCCCAGGATTATATGAAGGAAAATAGTGATAAAACAAATGATAAATATAATATTTATATGTTTAGAGATGATAAAATAGATGGCTGGCAAAGCACGTATGGTAAATATAGATAATAAATAAGCATGAAGTAATGTTTATATAAAGATCTAATAAAATATGCATTTGTTTTCTTCTAATTTTCTGTTTAGTTATCAACTAAAGATAACTCCAATACAAAATCAGATTTATGATCTTGTATTGGAGTTTTTTAGGCTAAGAGTATCAAGTGATTATATAATTAACTTTCGCAGGACAAAAAAACCAACCTCTCCTTTAGAAACATAGGTAAGGTAAATTCTGTTGATTTATACTTAAAATTACTCATCCATACATAGTACTCTTAATCATCTTAAATCTATTTACATTACCATCAAGGACACCATTATTATATCTATAGATAACACAGCTTTTTTATAAAGAATATAATTTATTAGAATAATGATATAAAACAGAAGATTATAGGGAGGTAGTTTCAAGTGGAGTTTATGATAATATTAATTCCGATTTTAGCGAATATAGGAGTTTTTAAATTTGGTGTAAATAGTACTACCCTTTTGCTTATACTAGGGGTTTGCTTGGGAGCCTATAAAAGTAATATTTCAGAAAATCGCAAAGATATCTTTAATACTTATACATTTATAATTAAATTTAAAAGTAAAGAAAATATGTTAGAATTATTAGGTGCCTTTCTTATAAGCATAATATTCTTTAGTGATGAGATTATAACAAAGCAATTTGGTTTGTTTGAATTGTTTTTTCTTATTATGTGTACATTGTTAAATTATAGATTTTTATTTTATAATTTAAGTGGAAAAAGCAAAAATGGTAATAGATAAGAAGTTTTTAAAATAAAAAAAGCAAAGGGCAATGTAAAATTGCATCTTTGTTTTTTTATTTTATTGAAATCTTTGTAATGAAGATGAAAGCAAGCTCATCACTTTGCTCCTCACAAATATCCCCGGGTACGCCAAGCAAGGGCGTAAAAGATAATAAAAGCAATGTTTTTATTATCACTATATAGCAGGTGGAAATCCTGCATGATAAAGGTTAGCAACCAGTCATTAGTTAGTCTTGGGCTTATTATGGTGATGTAATAAGTTAAGTGTAGACAAATTAGGTACTAGGCCACAAGCGAATGCTGAAACTAATAGCCACGAAATATTGGAAAGTGGAGAGGACGATGGTTTCCGGGGACTAGAAGTCGGAACATATGAAATTGTTATAGTTAGATTTTATATGCTCTCCCGTGGTTCGAAGGTGTAGCATGGTACACATTAATATAGTACGTCAACTTGGGAGGACTCACTATTCTCCAAATGGAGTATGGAAAACAACGTTTAGTAGACAGAGGGATTCAAATGGTAGTGAGTAGTCGGATTACATCATAGTACCAATGAAGTGGGTAATGACCATGGAGGGAAGGGTGTAACATATTATAGACCTTGAAAAGAGAAACAGAAATTCTTACACAGAGGAGAAAGAAAATGTACACAAAACTTGATAGGATAGCAGAAATAGCTAGAAATAAACCTAAAGACAAATTTACGTCTTTAATGCACTTAGTGAACAAAGAAATGTTAACTATATGCCATTACGAATTAGGTGGTAACAAAGCAACAGGAGTGGATAATGTAACAAAGAAAGAATATGGAGTCAACTTAGAAGTGAATATTGATGACTTACTAGTAAGACTTAAATCCTTTAATTACAAACCGCAACCTGTAAGGAGAGTGTACATAGATAAGCCAGGTTCAGATAAGAAAAGGCCGCTAGGTATTCCAGCTCATGAAGATAAAATTGTTCAATTAGCCATTAACAAAATACTTAAATCAATATATGAACA
>NZ_PVXQ01000008.1 GCF_002995745.1 Clostridium vincentii
TTTTACAAGTATCATCCATTCTTCTTTAGATCTTCTTTCTGCCATGCAAATTACCTCCTACTAAGTATAGGAGTATTATCACATTAATTTACTGCCAGTCCTAGGTGATGAGTTATTTGACGCTTACGATATATACTACTACATAGATTAGGAGTAAATGTGGAAAAAGATTTTTCGAAGGTTGTTTCTTCAGAAGTTGAAGATATCTTACAAGGAGATGTACCGTATTTTTATTCTTATATAGACTCAAATAAGATAAAAAACTCAAAGGATGAAAACACTGATATATTTCTTGATGAATCTCCTTTAGATAAAGTTCTTATGAAGATAAATAACTTAAGTGGTAAAGATAAGGAAAGGCAACTATATTTTATCCATATGTCATTTTTAGCTAAGACAACAAATTCCCATAAGGATGAAACTAATACGCTTTTTTCTAACAATATAGTAGATAATACTATAAATAATAATGAACTTAGGGAATTAGCTGTACAAATTGGAGACTATATCATTGATAAAAGCATTAGTGGATACAGTGAAAATAGATTAGATAGAACATGGATAAGCACTATATTAATAGGTAGAGATGAATGTAATTGGTCTTTAGCTCCTGTTGGGAATAGCCTTTATGATGGAAATTCAGGTATAGCTCTTTTTCTTGGGCACTTAAATAAAGTAACAGGGAAAAATCGGTTTATACAGGCAGCTAGCGAAGCTATAGAGGGAGTAATACATGAGATAGAGGTGTTAGATACTAAATATCCATTTTTAATAGGTCCTTATAACGGTATTTCAGGTTATTTATATTCTATTTATCAGATTTATAAAATTACAGAAGAACCTAGATTTTTAAATGTTATAAAAGAAAAGATACATTTACTTTATGAATTAATACCAAAAGATAAAAATATTGACGTTATTAGTGGTGTATCTGGAACTATAGGAGTTTTATTATCTATATATAATGATTCTAATGATGAAGATCTTAAAGAAAAACTACTTCATGCATGTAAGTTATGTTTTAAGCATATTAAAGAGTCTAAGATAGAGTTTTTTGGTGATTCTATTGCTTGGGGTAGTGGAGGAATATATGTTCCTTGTACTGGTTTTGCTCATGGTAATGCAGGCATTATTTCTTATCTTATAAAGCTATATAAAATAGTAAAGGATGAGGACATACTAGATATTATAAAGAAAGCATTAAATTATGAAAGACATTTTTATGCTCATGAACATAAAAATTGGTATTCTAGCGAAGAAAATAAGCACGTTAGTTTAGCTTGGTGTCATGGGGCTCCTGGTATACTTTTGAGTAGATTAATACTTAAAGAAAGTGGATATAATGATGACTATATAGACCATGAAATTAAAATAGCATTGGAAACAACTATGGAACAGGGCTTTGGTAACAATCCTAGCTTCTGTCATGGTGACTTAGGAAATCTTTCTATAGTTGAATATGCAGCAAAAGTATTGAAGGATAAAGACCTTCTGAATAGATGCACAAATACTTTTAATTTTATGTTTAATAATGTTTTAAAAGATAGATGGGGTAATGGAGTATTTAGTGGAACTGAATCTATGGGCCTTATGATAGGACTAGCTTCTTTTGGTTATGGATTATTAAGAGAAATAGATAAATCCTCAGTTCCAGAAATATTATGGTTTTAATAATAATTGCAAATTTTTGATGCGTAAATAATTATTTAGGAGGAGTTTTTATGACAAAGGTTCTAGAATTAAAGAATATAAGTAAAAAATATAAAGATTATTCGGCTTTAAATAAGGTGTCATTTTCATTAGATGAAGGAGAAATAATAGGACTTGTAGGACCAAATGGTTCAGGAAAAACAACACTTATGAGAATAATCGTAGGTCTTACTAAGAATTTTGAAGGGGAAGTTCTATTAGAAGATGGCACTGCTATAGGATGTGTAATAGAAACACCAAGTTTTTATCCATTTATGACAGGCTATGAAAATTTAAAGTACTTTGCAAGTATAAATGATGTAAGTATAGAAAAGGTAATGGAGACTACCGAGTTATTGGGATTAAAGGATGCTTTAAATAAGAAGGTTAAAGACTATTCTTTAGGGATGAAACAAAGATTAGGTATATTAGCAGCGCTTCTTAGGGATCCGAAGCTTCTTATTTTAGATGAACCGACTAATGGATTAGACCCAACTGGAATACATGAACTTAGAGAATATATAAAGGGAATAGCAAGAAAGAAGAAAATAACTGTTCTAATATCAAGTCATATATTATCTGAGTTAGAAAAGATATGTGATAAGGCTGTAATAATAAAGCATGGTGAAATAGTAGATGTATTAAAGATTGATGACTTTAAAAATTCAAGTGAAGTTATATTAACTATAGGAATTGAGAATGTAATAGATGCTTCAAAAATATTTAAAGATAATAATATTGCTATTTTCAAGAGTGATAAAGATAGTATATCTATATCGGTAAACAAGGAAGAATCAAATGGAATAGTAAATTTTTTAAATAATAATAATATAAAGTTTAATAGTTTATATGAGCAAAAGAGAACATTAGAAGATAAGTTCCTTGACTTAATGGAAGAAAATAACATTAAATAAAGTTTAAAATAGCCTTAGCATAATATGCTAAGGCTATTTTTATAGTACGTCCATCATCGACGGACTATAATGGGTAGAAAGTCACCAGTGCTTAAGATCAAACACATACATGAACACTAAGGGTGTCTATTAGGCGGTGAAATTTAAAGTCCAGTGTAGGTAAATTTCTGGCCTGACGGACATAAAATCTGATACACGGATTGGCGTGTATCAGACGGCGGGTAGTCACCGTCTCCTACTTGATTAAACATATATAAGTAGAAGAAATTATTACCTTTCAAAAACTACATATTTTTTGAGTTTATTAGAGTACATTAGTTCACAAATTACTTTTATTTAATAGTTAAGTATATAAATGATTTCTACCTTACAGATGAATATATAATTTAATCAATGAATGAGTTAGACAAAAGTAATTCATTAAATATTAAAAACAAAGGGGAAAAATCACATGAATAATAAGTTAATAAAGGATCCCGTATTAAGAGAAAAGATTAAAAACATAGAAGAAGATCCATCAGGAGATGCTATAGCGGAGTTAACTGAACAAGATTTAAATTCTTTAGCAGGGACAGGCTATTTATCTTACCTAAGTGTTTACCTTGGAAATAAAGGCGCGTACTGTACTTTAACTTTAGAATGCGGTTGTAGGCGTTAGAGTATTGAAAGATCAGTAATGTAATATTACTGATTTTTTTGTTTGTATCTGTAAATCATACTTTCAAAAATTACGTATTTAGTGATTAAATTTCTTATATGAAACTCAAAAATTATATAAATATAACATATAACTACATAGACCAAAATTTGAGGTTTATATGTTTTATAATTTAACTATAAATAGAATTAGTTAAAATAATAGATTAAAAGGAGGGAAAGTAATGCTAGATATAAACGCTTTTCTTGAAAATTCAAAAAGATTAGATAATAGTATAAATGATGATGTATTAACTGAATTGAGTAACGAAGAAGTTGATATGATTATGGCAGTAGGTAATTCAATTGAAGGTGGCAAATGGTTTTTAAATGAAGATATGAATTACCTAATTAATAAAAATATGATTTGAAGGGAGGAATAACTTTGATTAAGTTATTTAAATTATCAGTATTAGAATTACAAAAAATATTTAAGACTAAAGGTATATATTTGGGTATAGTAATAGCTATGCTTTTTTCAATAGCTATTGGTATTCAAGCTAAAATAGCACCTGAATCATTTAATAGTAAACATGTAATGAGTTTTTTCTCAACTATTTCAAATTTAGTTTTTATGGTATATGCTTCAAAATCTTTAGGGGATGAATTTCAACTTAAGACATCCACACAATTATTTACAAGTAAGCAATCAAGAGTAACAATAATACTTTCAAAAATCTTAAGTATTATATTATTATCATTAGTTATGGCCATTATAAGTGCTGTAATAATTATACTATTCAAATTTGTACTAAAAGAGCAACTAACAGTTACAATAGTTTTAAGCGATTTATGGGTTCAAATATATACTTTTGCAGTATATGCATTTGTTGTAAGTACTTTTGCTATTTTAGTAACTACGATTACTTTAAATACAACATCTACTATAGTAACGACATTAGGAGCATTTTTTATTGCCCCAAGTATAATTGCTATGATTATAGATAAGTTCCCAGAATTTGAAAATGAACTAAAGTTAATTCCATTTTATTCAGCAGATAGTCTTACAGCTTATCACAACGTAGGACTATTTGGAGTTATATTAATTATAGCTTTTGGAATTATAGTTCTTATTTCAAATATTATGCTTATTAAAAACATGGATTTAAGATAAAAATATACCTTGAAAGGGTTGGGAAAATGAAAGAACTTAAATATAAAGAATTTATAAATGAAATACTAAAAAATGATTATTCTAATCATTTATATGTGGAACAGGGTGTATTTGATAACTTTTATGTGCCTTTTCTAAGTTATATGGAAAATAAAGTGTTTGAGTTTCTACAACATAATATTTCTAATTTAAAGGTTAAGGAAGATACAGTACTTGAAAGTATACTATGTTCAAGTAAAGAAAGTTTAATAGAAGTAGCTTTAAAAACACTTATAACTGAATTTTATCAGAAGAAGTCAAATGAACGTTTAGGTGGGACTAGTTCTAAAGAAATTTATGAATCTTATAACTTATCCCTTAAAAATGTAGCTAATATAAAAGAGATTTTAAATAAGTATGAAGTTTTAAGTTATCTTATATATCAAAGAATTACAGCTAAGTATAATCTTATAGAAGAATCTATAACAAACTTAGTTAAAGATATAAGTAAACTAAGAATTAAGTTTAATAAAAAGTTTAGTAGTCTTGAAAGTATAAGCTTAAATAATGGAGACACTCATAATGGGGGCAAAAGTGTTCTGATATTTAATTTTGATAATGAAGAAAAGTTAGTGTATAAACCACATGGTCTTGAAGGTGATGAGGCCTTAAATAATATATATGAGTATATAAATGATAAGAAAACTTTAAAGACAAAGCTTTATAATACAAATATAATAAATAAAGGAATTTATGGATGGCAAGAGTTTATAAAATATGAATGTTGCTTGAATAGGGAAGAGCCTTCAAATTACTATTATAAAATAGGAGCTATCTTAGCTATATTTAATATATTAAAAACTGGAGATATACATTCTGAGAATATAATAGCTTCAAAGGATAATCCTGCATTAATAGATCTTGAAACCTTACTTACCAATGATAATACAGAAGGTTTAGAAGATAATTTGCTTTTAGCATACTTTTTAGAAATAAACGATTCTGTTTTAGGTTGTTATATTCTACCTCAAAATCTTGAATACTCAACAATCGATATAGATTTAAGTGGACTTTCTGGCGATGCTGGAAAAAAATCGAGTAAGATTACTTACTTAGAATTAAAGGATGCAGGTACTGATAAAATACGATTTGAAAAAGAGTTTGTAGTATCAACTGAAAATAATAATAAGCCTATAATGAATGGAAAAAAGTTAAATGCGTTAGAATTTACTTCCGAAATAGAGAGTGGATTTAAAGAGGTCTATTCCTTAATAAAGAATAATAAGCAAGAATTTTTAACGTTATTATATAGAGTTTTAAATAGAGGGGTATATCGTCAAGTTCTTAGACCAACATTTATATATAGTAAGTATCTTCAAGCTTCATACCATCCAAAGTATCTTAAGACATTTGAAGCTAGACTTAATTTATTTAATATTATAAAAGATAGTGATGCTAGAACCTTTAATAATAATAAGATAAAAAATGAAAAATGTCTTAAAGAAATTGAAAGCCTTATGGAAGATGATATTCCATACTTTGCTTCCGATTTTTCATCTAAGGCGTTATATGTAAATAGCAGTAGTATAATAGATAATTATTTTGTAACAACAATAAAAGACATAATAACAAAGAGAGATATTAATGATTTAACTATGAAAAAGCAAGTCGCTTATATTAGAAATTCTTTATTAACTACTAAAGAAGACATATTTCATAATGATTCATATAAAGGTGAACGCATAGCTATATCAAAGGATAATATAGATTTTTCTTTAAGATCTATCGGTGATTATATATATGATAGAGCCATATTTAATACAAATAAAACATCATGTACTTATCCTAATTTAAATATGCATGGAAATAAGATGTTAATAGGACCAATTAATTATTCATTGTATGATGGTGGCGGTCTTATACTTTTCTTATATGCCCTAGGAAAAGAACTTAAAAGTGATAAATACTTATCTTTAGCAAAGGCATCTTTAAAAGGGGTAGAAGAACTTACTATACAGGATAGTAATACACCTATGGCATCATCAGCATTTTCAGGAATAGGCTCATTAATATACATTTACTTCAATCTTAGTCATTTAATGAATGATGATAGCTTTCATGAGAAGTATATAAAATATATTAATGAATTTAATAATTATGAAATAGGTAAAATTGATAGTTTTGATTTGATTGGAGGAGCATCAGGCATTGTAATCTTAGCTTTAAATATATATAAGCAGTCAAAAGATGAAGTAGCTTTATCTGTAGCAAAGAAGTATGTTACATACCTTTATGATCATCTAAAATATAGTGAAAGATGGAATTATCTATCAGGATTTGCTCATGGATATAGCGGGTTTGCATTAGCTTTATTAAAGGCAGCATCTATATTAAAAAATGAAGATTATTATAATCTTTCGTTAAAAATAATTAAAAAAGAAGATTCTTTATATAGAGAAGATATTAAAAATTGGATAGATTTAAGAAGTAAAGATAATTCAGCTTTAAATTATTGGTGTCATGGAGCTGCTGGAATACTTTTAGCAAGAGTAAAGATGTCTAATTATATAAAAGAAGAACATAAGGAAATTGTAATGTGTAAAATTCCTGAAGCTTTAGAAGCATTTATAGCTAATGGATTTAAGAAATCATCAAATCATAGTTTATGTCATGGTACATTAGGCAATATAGATATATTAAGGACTATAGCCAAAGAACTTAATTTGCCAGAATTAGAAAATAAAAGTGAAAAAATATTTAAAGAGTGCATAAATTATATGGCAGAAGATGGTGTGAAGTATGGACTGTACGGTGCTTTAGGAATGGTAAACTTTATGACAGGGATTTCTGGTATAGGCTATAGTATTCTTCGCAAAAAAAATCCAACACTCCCGTCTGTATTAGCGCTTGAAGTTGTACGTAGGGAGATGATTAATAGATGAATATAAAACATCAAAAGAAAGTGCCTTATATTGAGCAAATGCAACAAACAGAATGTGGTTTATGTTGTGCTGCTATGATTTTAAGGTATTATGAAAGTAATGAATCATTATCTGAATTTAGAGAATATCTTGAAGCTGGAAGAGATGGCCTTAAAATCTCTCAAATAAGTGATTATCTTAAGAATAGGTCATTTGAGACACATATTTATAAAGCAAGCGTGAATAACTTAAAAAAACTTCCTATGCCATCTGTGGTATTTTGGAACAATGAGCACTTTGTAGTATTAGAAAAAACTACAAATTCTTATTTTGTAATAGTAGACCCTGCCTTTGGTAGAAGAAATATTAATATAACTGATTTTAAAGAACAATATTCTAATATAATTTTAACTATAACTCCTACAAAAGAGTTTGTTCCAAAAACAAAGAAACAAAATATATGGAAACCTATATTAAAGAACTTGTTAGAAAAAAAAATATTGTTTTTAAAAGTAATGTTACTTTCGGTAGTGACTTATTTTATAAGTATATCGATTCCTATGATGGTTCAATATCTAATAGATGAAATTGCATTGAAAAATAATCCTGCATTATTAAGTAAATATATTTTAATGGTTGTAGGGATAATTTCAATATTTGGAGTATTAACTTTAGTAAGAGGAAATAATCTTATAAAACTTCAAGTGGATTTTGATAAATATCTTAATAAGAGTACTATAAAAAAATTGCTTAAATTACCATATAAGTATTTTGAAGTTAGATCTAATGGTGATTTGTTATTTAGGTTAAATAGTTTGCATGTAATTAGAGATATTATGTCAGAGCAAGTGCTTCAAGGGGTACTAAATATAGGTGCATTAGTCTTCATATTAGTATATATGTCTCAACAATCAATAATACTTACTTTAGTAGCCATCGGTTTATTTTTAATAACGGGCCTTTTTATCCTTTATATGAGACCCATTATGATGGAAGCAAACCAATATGAGATAGTTGAAAGTACAAAGCTTCAATCACTTCAAGTAGAAACAGTTTATTCTATCCTTGGAATAAAAACTACAGCTATTGAAAAAGAAATATATAAAAATTGGGAAAATAAATATGAAAACGCTGTGGATAAATATAGTTATAGATGTAAAACTTTAAATATCTATAGTACAGTACTTTCGTTAACACAAACCATAAATCCTTTTATACTATTAACGCTCGGTATATATGAATATTTTATTGGTAAAGTTAGCGTAGGTGAGGTTATTGCCTTTTATTCACTAGCTAATACCTTCTTCTCAGCAGGAGTATCATTATTTCAAACATGGAATAACTTCCTTTTATCAACATCTTATCTAGAAAGATTAAAGGATATTACAGATGCAGAATCTGAATATAACCCTGAAAACCCACAAGAGTTAAAAGTATCTGGTGATATAAAGCTAGATAATGTTTCTTTTGCTTATACTAATACATCGGAGAATGTGATAAAAGATTTAAGTCTTCATATAAAGAAGGGACAAAAAGTTGCTATTGTAGGCGCATCAGGCTCTGGTAAGAGTACCTTAAGTAAGATTCTTTTAGGTCTTTATGAGACTTCAAAAGGAGATATTTATTATGATGATATTAACTTTAAATGTTTAAATAAACAAGCTATAAGAAGGCAATTAGGTGTAGTTCCACAAGATATATCTTTATTTAATAAATCTATATATGAAAATATAAAGATGAATAAAGAAAATGTAACTATGGATAATATAAAACATGCAGCAAATATTGCTCAAATAGCAGATGAAATAGAAAGTATGCCTATGGGATATCATACATTAGTTTCTGATATGGGACTTAACCTTTCAGGAGGACAAAGACAAAGAATAGCTTTAGCTAGAGCCATTTTAAGTAACCCTAAGATTATAATTTTAGATGAATCTACAAGTTCTTTAGACTCTGTAAATGAAATGAAAGTATCGAATTACTTTAAAGATATAGGATGTACACGTATAGTAATAGCTCATAGATTATCAACAATTATTGATTCAGATGTTATATATGTTATGAATAAAGGAAGAATAGTTGAATCAGGTACACATGGAGAATTAATGCTTTTAAATGGATTATATACAAATCTATATAGAGCTAAAGAAGAAAAAAAGGTAAGTTAAAAATAGAAGGTTAGATGTTAAAATCATTATTTTAACATCTAACCTTCTTTAAATATAATCCTTAATAGCAGATTTAATATATCCTGTTTTCTTTATTAAAAATTTCATCTAATAAAAGACTAACCACATTAGTAGGCTTTCTATTGGATTCATTAACTAGAACTGCTATATTATCATTAACTACTTTTCTAATACTAATAGTTGTACAAGGTATTCTTTTCTAGTTAATTTACTAGCCTTAAATAATCCATATTTATATTAGTTCTATAAATGTCTATATTGTTTGTAAGCTCTTTTTAAAAAAGTATCTATTTAAATTAGAAGATTTCTAAGGACTCTATTAGAAAATACTGAGGCTTCCATAGGTGTTAGTATAACATCTGCTAATCCAGTAGTAACTAAGGTACTATGACCTTGACGGTAATTATCTACTAGTAGTACCTTTTGAAAGACAAAGACTACTACTAGTGAATGTGTAAAGTTAACATAAAAAAAACCACCTATAAAAATAGGTGGTTTTTTGTTCTAAAGAATTAGCACTTAGAAGAACATTTAGTTGTTGGACAGAATGAAGCTGATACTGCTATTGAGATTGCTACTGTTACTGTTGGAGAAATTCCTCCTGTAGCATCTTTAACTTCAGTAACTTCCTTTAATTCATCTTCGTTAATTTCTCCTGCTGGATCTATAATCTTCTTTATATCTGACATATTATTTTTCCTCCTTAAAAATTAAAAATATTAGTTGCAATTTGCTTGACATTCTTTAGTTATAGTACAGAATGCACCTTTATTTCCAAGGTAAGCACTTATTGCAGAATATATACCTGCACCTGCTAAAGAGTTTAAATCTTGTTCATTTAACTCTGCTATAGCATCTCCTGATGGATTTTCTGCTATATTTTTAATCTTTGCTCTTAATACTGGGTCTTTTAATAACGTGTTATACATGTAGTTTTCCCCCTTACTTTTTATAATTAATGAATTATTTTTGTTTAACTCATTCATTAATTAAATTATAGATTAATATGTAAGGCAAAAAGCATTTATATACTGAACCATAAAATAAAGGTAATTTATGAAGAGAAGTGCTGAACTTGATGCGAAAAATATGTAGTTTTTGGAAGAAATTTTATTTTTCTATGGGCTAACATAGATTTAAATATTAGAATTGTTTTATTATACATATAAAAAGATAAGAATGCTTGCTACTAAGTTTAGCAACAAGCATTTAATTAACCTATTAAATTTTTTATACCCCTAGTAGAGATAAGACATTCTTCTCCATTTATCATATAAGCAATACGCTTTTTTCTATCTATTTCTTTAACGTTATCTTTATTAACTATAAAGGAATTATGACACCTACAAAATCGATTATCTAGCCTATCTTCTAATTCTTTCATGTTACTATAAAACTCTACTTGTCTATTTTTAGAACATAAGATTACTTTATGAATAGTTGAAGATGTTTCAAAAAAGATAATTTCATTAAAATCAACATTAATTATCTTATCTTGAACTTTAATAGAAAATACTTTTTGAAGCTCAGATGACTTAGTTTTATATTTTTCATGAGCATTTTTTATACATTCACTTATTCTTTGTTGTATATTATTATAATTATCTTTTATAATATAGTCCATAGCTTCAACTTTATATAGAAAAGTTAAATAACTCATTTCAGCATGGGTAGTTACAAAAACTATAAATCCTCTAGGATCATAATTTCTTATCTTTTCAGCTAAGGTAATTCCATTAAGATCAGAATGTAAATCAACATCTAAAAAGTATAAACCTGAAATGTTATTATACTCTATTCTATTTAGTATTTCATAAGGATCATTAGTACTTAACTCTAGTTCCATATCATAATTTTCGATTAGTATAATATCTTGTACAATATGTTCTAATTTTTCTTTTTGAGCTGCATTATCTTCACAAATAAAAATTTTCAGCATGCTTGTCCCCTTTTATTACTATATTTTTATGAAAATTTATCATAGATAAAATTTTGCTTTATTAAAATATTGTACCATAAACAATCTATATATTTTCAATTTTTATGCAAAAATAGCCAGTTTTTACTTATATCAGATTAAATATAACATTTTTTAGGTAAATGAAGGATATTTTTATTTTTTTATAAAAATAACTGTGGACGACGGTATACTGAATACATACAAAACAAATTTATTTTATAAAAGGTGGTTTTAATTATGAAGACTTCAGAGAAAGATAGTGTATTTTTAAAAAAGTTAGCTACAGGGTTCATAAAATTAGGGGATATTCATGCAAATAAATTCTCTACTTTGAGCTTTTTTTATGAACCTAAGATACCTACAAATTTATTGAAAAGTAATAAATAATATAATTACACGTATAGGGCGGATATTATTTATTATAAGCGGAGGATAATATGAAAATACAAATTCAACTATATTTTGATTTTTATGAATTTATAACAAGTAAATTATTAAATTACTTTAAAAATCATTTGATTTTAAAGTCATCAGAAATTGAAAAACTATATTTAGGCCTTATGGTTATATTGATAAATGTATTCAAGTTGATCTTTATAGCTACAGTGGCATTTCTTATAGGGACTATAAAAGAAGTACTTATATTATTTGTTATGTTTGGAGCATTAAGATTAACTGCAGCAGGTATACATTTAAAAAGCAATTTCGGATGTACTATTGCAAGTTTAGTTGCTTTTATTGGTAGTGCATATATAGCTGTAAATTATCCCTTAAGTCTTTCTTTAACATGTATAATAAGTATTATTTGTACAGTTTTTTTATATAAATATTCTCCAGCTGATACAGAAAATCGTCCTATATTAGGAAAAGAACATAGAAAAAAACTTAGAATTAAAGCAACAGCAACAGCAACAGCAACAGCAACAGCAACAGCAACAGCAACAGCTTTAACTTTTATATTTATAAATCTATTGTTATTAAATAAGGGGTTATTTAATTTAACAATGTTCACGTTAATCCTTCAAAGTATATGTGTTTTACCTTGTACTTATAAATTACTCAAAATAAGTTACAATAATTATGAAAAAAATGATTTTATTTAGTTTTAAGTACACATAATCTGGAATTATTCCTAATATTATGTGTATTTTTAATTTATTTTAATGTAATTTATATCTATTTTATACTATAATTAAAATAGAAGGGTGGGGAGAGAGTGAATGAATTTTTTTTGTTTCTATTATCAGTAATTCTAATGTTAATTACATTTAGAAATATTAGTCCATATAAATTTAACATTAAAGAATATATTATTATGGGGTTAACTATAGTATTTATTAATAGACTAATATTAATGTTTTATCCTAGACTAGCTTCTATATCGATGTATTTCACACCTATATATTTTCTTTGCAAAAAAAGTAACAAGATAATAAGAAGTTTTATGATTCAAATATTTGTATGTTTAGTAATTGTATTTATAGATAGTTTTACTTCAATCATACTCTTAAATATATTGGGAATAGAGTATTCTTCCTCTACTTTAGGATACTATACTATTTTTGCTAGTATAGCATTACTACTGTATTTCTTCAGTAAATTTATAGGTAAATTACTAATTAAATATAATGGTTTCATATTTGAAAATTGGAAGTCTAAATATATTATTTTAATTAATCTACTGTTAGTACTTACCTTCGGTTCATTTTATATAACTTATAATTGGAATGAATTAACTGACAATAGTTATCTATCACAAGAAAATGGAGTTATTTTTACAATATATGGGTTTGTGATAATGGTTATATGTGGTTCTCTATTTTTTATGTCAAAGAAAGAAGAAAAATTCAAGTATAAGCAACTGCAATTAGATAATCTTGAAGAATATACTGAAAACTTAGAAAAGTTATATATGGATATGCGTAAATTTAGACATGACTATATAAATATAATTTCATCTATGGCAGGATTTATTGAAGAAAGAGATATAGATTCTCTAGAAGATCATTTTAATAAGCACATATATCCTTTAAATAACAAAATGAATAAAAATAATTATAAACTAGATCTATTAAAAAACATAAAATTATCTCAAATTAAAGGGCTAATATCAGGGAAAGTAATTAGGGCTCAAGAATTAGGGGTAGAGACTATAATTGATATAGTAGAACCTATAACAATTATTAAGATGGATATAATAGATATAAGTAGATGCGTAGGAATAATTTTGGATAATGCTATTGAAGCAGCATTAGAAAGTGAAAAGAAAGTAATGGATATTGCATTAATAAATAAAAACAATTCTGTAATCATAGTTGTAGCAAATACCTTTAAAGGAGAGATCCCTTCTTTATCTAAATTATTTAAAGATGGATTCTCTACTAAAGGTGAAAATAGGGGATTAGGATTAAGTAATTGTAAAGATATAATAGGTAGATATAAGAATATTTCATTAGATACAGCTATAACGGATGTACAATTTATTCAAGAAATTACTGTAAGTAATAAATAAGTATTAAAATAAAACTAGATTGGAAATTTAATATTAAAAATCACTTCGTATAAGAAGTGATTCTACGAACTTCGTTTCTTCAAATCGTTTGACGACGATTCGAGTGAACTTAAAGGTATAGAAGTACCAAGAAGCTAAGAATGAACCCAACCAAAGGCTCATAATAAATATACGGGTACAGTCATATAAGTACAAAAATCAGCCGCCTTATGGATAATATTTCCTTGAGGTGGCTTTTTAAGCGTATGCGGTCTGTACCAGGATTAGTAAACGATAATAGCTTAATTGATCAATACATGAATAGAGAGAGTGAACTTCAAGTTGGAGTAATAGGATTTAATTTAATGATTCCAATTCTTGCAGGACTTATTGTATTTTCAATTGTAGGAGTTTTAGGTGCAACAAATAATTTATTAGTTCTGTGTTTTTAAAGAATCCAAATCACTACTATCATTTAATATAATAATTAATTTTTTACCATCCTTAAAACTTATTTCTTTAACGGATTTATCGGGTTTAGTAAATTTATTTATTAACTTAGATAAAATATAAATTAATCCTATAGATAAAAATGATGATAATAAAAAGGTAAGAGTACTATTAGTAAAAGATTCTAGAACTATGAATATCGGAATTAAACCTCCAGTATAAACTACATATCTTAATTTAACTTTTTTCTTATCTTCAAAATCATCAATATTTACAATATCCTCTCTATTATAGATTTTATAAGAAAGAATTAGATTAAATGAATTCATATTACCTATAAAGACTCGTTTATTAGTTATAACAAATGAATACTTAAATGAATAATCGTAAGTCATTATAAAAGAGTGGGGACCTACTGTAAGATCTGGGATTCTCTCGATCATATCATAGTTTTTTGAGACGAAACTTTTTTCAATTATTTCATCCGATTCTAATTTAGAATTCACTTCAGAACTAAAATTTTCAATCATTCTTACCCTCTTTTCAAAGAAATACTTTACAAAATTATACCACTTAGCTTGTTTTCTTACAACGTTTACAGTATTTATTAATTCAAAGTAGATACTACATTACATAAATATTTATCAGAAAATTTTTCTTTTTAGGTTTACAATAAGAACATATGTTTGGTTATTGGTTGTATACTTTACTTTAAAGGGGGAAGTTTTTCTTATGAAGTTGAATGAATTGTTAATATGCTCTGAGGATAGTAATAAAAACTTTGAAGACATCTATCTTAAATTCAAGAAAAAAATAAATTTTTTAGTAATGAGTTTTAATATTGAGTTATATAAAAATGATATTTTATTATTTCTTTGGCAACTTATTAAAAAAACTGATATTTTAAATTTTAAATCTGAACAAGCTTTATATGCTTATATATCAATAGCTTTGAAAAATCACTGTATAAGTATTTATCATAATCAATCTAAAAACAGTAAAATTTGTTATAATTCAATACTTACAAATATTGAGATGGATAAAAATTGTTCTTATAACTATATAGATAATTCTATATTTGTTTTTAGTGATTTGATTTCTAGCTTATCAGCTTATCAGAAAAAAATAATAACTATGAGATATAAAGACTGCTTATCTGATTTTGAAATAGCTACTTATCTAAATATCTCAAGACAAGCTGTTTTTAAAAATAGAAAGGCTGCTTTAAATAAGTTGCAGGAAACATATAAATATTTTCTTGATAATGGAGGTGATTTACATGAGTACGCAAATTATTGAACTAATTTCTTCTCAGGGGATATGGGCTTTATTAAGTTTTATTCTTATTTCTTATATTCTAAAAGCTCAAGAGAAAAGAGATTTGAAACAAGGCGAAAGAGAAGATAAATACCAAACTATAATTTCACATTTAACTATGGAATTTGAATTAATCAACTTATCTGTAACTGAGATAAGAAATAAATTAAAAAAAAGATAAGTCTCCATTTATAAAAGTTACACTTTCACTTAATTTATTCACAACAAACTATCATTAGCATAAATTATTAATAAGTATGAATAGGAAAAAAACTTAAGAACTATGATAAATACATGATTTACAGGGATATAACAAGGAGGAAACTTTATATGAATTTAGGGGATGCAAAAGTATTATCAACTGTTAAGGTTGTTAATATAAATGCACAGGGTGAACTTAGAAGGAGATTTTTTGATTTAGGAATAATAGATGGGACTCAGATAGAAGTATTATTTAGAAGCCCTTTTGGAGATCCAACAGCTTATATGATAAGAGGAGCTGTAATCGCAATAAGGAAAGAAGATGGGGCGAAAATTGAAGTAGCAAGTGGTAACTAGGAGGGGGTAATGGGCTTAAATAAAAACTCAACAGGTAGAAATATTTTAGCTTCAGATAAGGGGGTGAGTGGCAAGAAAGTAGAGTATGAAATCGCCTTAGCCGGAAATCCTAACGTGGGAAAAAGTACTGTATTTAATGCGCTTACTGGGCTTAATCAACATACAGGAAATTGGCCAGGAAAGACAGTAGGTAGTGCACAAGGGTATTATGAATACCAGGGTTCTAAAATAAAGGTTGTTGATTTACCAGGAACCTACTCTTTATTATCTAATTCAGAAGAAGAGGAAATAGCTAGAGACTATATATGCTTTAATAATCCTGATTTGGTTGTAGTTATAGCGGATGCTACAAATTTAGAAAGAAATCTAAATCTGTTTTTTCAAATAGCAGAAATTACAGAGAAGGTAATTCTTTGTGTAAATTTAATAGATGAGGCTAAGAAAAAAGATATTGTAATTGAATATAATGAAATTATACAACAAATCGGACATTGTGTAGTATTAGCAACTGCAAGAGATAATATAGGAATTGAAGAATTGAAGGCTAAAGTGGATAGAGAAATAAAGGGCAAGAGAAGTTGCCTTAGCCATATTAAATATGATTTAGATATAGAAGAAGGAATTTATGCAATAAAAGATATTTTAAGGGCTGAATTATCCATAGATGATGCGAAACTTACATGGATAGCATTAAGATTTGTAGAGGGAAATAAAAATATAGTTAATAGAATAAAAGAAAAATTATCTATACGTAATGAAATTATGCAAAAAGTAGAGGAGATTCAAGTTCAGATTAGCTCTAGAGAAAGGGAGAAGCCTGTAGAGGATGCAATTACTGAAACTTTAGTTAACACGGCTGAGGATATAGCTAGCAAAGTGGTAAAGAAAGGTAGCAAAGAAAGTAAAAAAAACGATTTAAATACAAAGATAGATAAGATTTTAGTATCAAAGATAACAGGAATACCAATAATGATACTCTCCTTATTATTTATATTATGGGTGACTATTACTTTAGCCAATTATCCGTCTCAATTATTAACAATTATTTTTAAAAGCATAGAAGAGTGGCTTAGGGTAGCATTTAGTTTAACTTCTATGCCAACTTGGGTTAATGGAATATTATTGGATGGATTATATGTTACTGTAGCCTGGGTAATCGCAGTAATGCTACCCCCTATGGCAATATTTTTTCCAATGTTTACTTTACTTGAAGATTTAGGGTATCTACCAAGGATAGCCTTTAATTTAGATAACTGCTTTAAAAAAAGCTGCTCCTGTGGTAAGCAAGCTTTAACTATGTGCATGGGGTTAGGCTGCAATGCAGCGGGAGTTGTTGGATGTAGAATAATTAATTCGCCAAGAGAAAAACTTATAGCTATAATAACAAATGTGTTTATGCCCTGTAATGGGAGATTTCCGACTCTTATTGCTGTAGCGAGTATATTTATAGGTGGAAGTGTGCTTGGGGGAGCAAAGGGAGGATTAATATCAGCTTTAGCTGTAACCTGTATTATAATTTTAGGAGTATTTATGACCTTACTAACATCAAGAATATTGTCAAAGACAATATTAAAGGGAGTACAATCTGGATTTATTTTAGAATTGCCACCATATAGAAAACCTCAAATACGAAAGGTATTAGTAAGATCTATATTCGATAGAACATTGTTTGTTCTAGGGCGAGCCATTTCAGTGGCAGCACCAGCGGGTATTGTTATATGGATATTTGCAAACGTACAAGTAACAGGAGGCACCTTACTAAGCGTATGTGCAGAGTTTCTAACACCTTTTGCAGGGACTATTGGCTTAGATGGATATATATTAATGGCATTTATTTTGGGATTTCCTGCTAATGAGATTGTTTTACCTATTATTATAATGAGCTATTTAAGAGCAGGTACAATTGTAGGAATGGACAGTTTGGCTGATTTAAAAGAACTATTGATCTCAAATGGATGGACATTACTGACAGCAATCAATATGATGATTTTATGCTTAATGCACTATCCATGCGGAACTACATTATGGACTATTAAAAAGGAAACTGGAAGTTTTAAATGGACTGCTATAGCATTTATAATTCCAACTATTGCTGGAATAGGAATGTGTTTTATAATAACTCAGATCTGGAGAATAGTTTTTTAATTAATTAATAAAATGAGCAGTATAGAGATTATTTATTCTGCTTATTCTATTTATAATAAAGTTACTTTGTTATAATTAAGATATTATAATAAAAGAGGATTGATATTATGGACAATAAATATACCCTAATTACAGGGGGAACTGAAGGTATTGGACTTGAAATAGCCAAACTATTTGCAAAGGATAAACATAATTTGTTTATTGTAGCAAGGAATAGGGATAAGCTAGAAGCAGCTAGGAATTTTTTAGAAAGAGAATATAAAATAATAGTCTTTATTTTAGATATAGATTTAACTGTGGATAACTCCTGTGAAAAGATATATGAATTTGTGGATAAAAATAATTTGATTGTGGATAATTTAATTAATAATGCTGGAATTGGGTCCTTTGGACTTTTTAATGAAGAGAAAGAGGGCTTTGAAGAGAAAATTATAAAAATAAATATAATATCATTAACCAAGTTAACCAAGCATTTTATAAAAGATATGATAAGAAGAGGTGAGGGTGGAATTCTTAATGTTGCTTCTACTGCAGCTTTTGTGTCAGGGCCAAAAATGGCTATGTATTATTCTACTAAAGCTTATGTATTATCTTTAACTGAGTCTCTTCATGAAGAGGTCAAGGCTCTAGGCGTAAGGATAAGCTGTCTTTGTCCAGGTCCAGTTAAGACTAGTTTTCAAGAAAAGGCTGGAGTGAAAAAGTCTGAAAAGATGAAAAAGCTAATGATGTCACCAGAGGATGTAGCAAAGGCGGCCTATAAAGGCTTTAAGCATGGAAAGTGTATTGTAATTCCAGGATCCAAAAATAAGATATTAGTTTTAGGAAATAAGATTTTGCCAAGAGCTCTGGGAAGAAAGTTAGTAGCAATGAGCAACAAGGGATAGGGGGATACAATGGGAAATATTTTTGAAGGATATCTATTGGTATCAGATATGGATGGGACATTATTAAATAGTGAAAAAAGAATTTCAAAGAAAAACTTAAAGGCAATAGAGTATTTTGTTAATAAGGGAGGAAAATTTACAGTAGCCACAGGAAGAATGGTTCAATCTGTAGAATTGTTTATAGATCAACTAAAAATAGAATTACCTACAATATTGCATAATGGTGCAAAGATATATGATTATAAAAATAATAAGATAATTTCACAATATACTATAGAAGAAGATAGGAAAGAGGCTTTTCGAAGAATAAAAGAGGACAAGCCTAATCTAGGAATCGAAATTTTTGCAGACGAAGTAGTTTATATATATAGAAACTGTGAGTTAACCAAGAGATATGAAAAACATAATTTTAATGTAGTATATAATATGCCAGAGGAAATTTGGGACAAAGAATGGCTAAAGGTATTACTAATTGGAGATAAAGAGGAATTAGATGAATTAGAAAAAGAATATAAAGAGATATATGATACTGGAACTGTATTTAGAAGTGGATCTAATTATCTTGATGTAGTTTCTAATAATGTGTCAAAGGGTAAAGCTTTGAAAGAGTTGATAAAAATATATGATATAGATCCTAAAAAAGTTATAGCTGTCGGAGATAATATGAATGATATTGAAATGCTAGAGAGAGCTAGATATGGATTTTACATAAAAAATGGAGAAAAAAGAGCCTTAAAAAATGCTAAACATATAGCTCCTTCAAATGATGATAATCCCATGGATTATGTAGTTAAATGGATTGAAAATAATGTAATAAATAAAAATTAAATATTGAATTTTTTGAGCCAATTTTACTAATACTAATTTTAAATTAGAAAGGAGTTTTAGTATGAATTGGCTTGTATATTTAATCTTCAATTTTATTTTATATTCTTTTTTAGGATGGTGTTTAGAAGAGGGGTATTCATATTTTAAAACAGGACAGTTCAAGAAAGAGGGGTTTTTAATAGGAGTGTTTAAGCCTATGTATGGGGTTACTATAAGTGTTTTAATTTATACTTATTCTGTGCTTAAGGTTGAGGGATTATTATTGATTTTTTGTTTTATTGTAGTTCCAACTACAGTGGAGTATATAAGTGGATATATATTAAAAAGGTTATTTTATAAAGAGTATTGGAATTATAAAGGGATTAAATCTAATTTTCAAGGAATTATATGTTTAAAGTTTTCTTTGTATTGGAGCATCCTTACGTGCTTTGTTATTATTGTAATGCAACCAGTGGTAGAGACAATATATATAAAATTCGTGAATTTTATATATTTTCTAACACCAATATTTATTATATATATAGTGATAGATTTTCTTATAACATTAAAGTTGTTGAGTTATAAAAGGACTATGTATATAAATAAATTGTAAAATATTAGCTCCTCAAAAGATAAAAATCTTATTTGAGGAGCTAATGTTTTTAGAGGTCTAAAAGTCTTCCCTTGCTTTTTAGATGAGGGATTAATTTTTCTGGGTCATTCATAATTAAGTCTTCAGGGAAATTAATAGACTTAAGCATTTCTATAGAACTATCAAAGTTACCAATAGCAAAGCATATATGAGCATCAGAAGTTAAGATTATTTTAGTGCCATATTTCATGCAAAGCTTAGCAATTTTAGTACAGGTAATAGCACTACCGTTTCTAGAAACTCCCAACATAGAGGAATTATTTATTTCTATCATAATATTTTTCTCTTTAGCCTTTTTAACTAAGGCTTCATAATCAAACTCATAGCTAGGATTACCTAAATGTCCTAATATTTCAACTTCTTTATTATTATCTACAGCATTTAGGATAGCTTTTGTATTTTCCTCTAAGGATTTAGAAGGAAATAGAGGTTCATGTAGGGATGCTATCATATAATCTATAGATTTTCTTTCATCTTTAGGTATATCAATAGTTCCAGCTACATCTAGAACATTAACTTCACAACCTCTTAAAATAGTAACTCCATTAATTTCACGAGGAATAACTCGTAAATTCCCAAAATACCATATATGTGGAGCATTAGGCATAGCAGGCCCATGATCTGAAGTCCCAAGAACCTTAAGTCCTTTTTTAGCACAAAAGTCTACATTTTCTAAAAGTGTTGAATAAGCGTGGCCACTTACAATTGTATGTGTGTGTAAATCTGATGAATAATTCATGAAAGCCTCCTTTAAAAAATTTTTTTCTCTATACTTAGTATAATCCACCTATGTTAAATAATCCAATAATCATTCAATGGATTTTATTTCATATAAAATTTTAATGTTTTATCTTGACAGTAAATAATCAATAAACTATTATAATAGGTAGGTAAAATTATTAATAAAGTAAAGATACACTTTAACTTGGTCCCGTGAGGCCAGAAGGAGTCTGCAACTATGGAGAATTTTAAAGCTAATAGCATAGCTTTGTCTATGAAGAAATTTAAAAACAAGAATTATAATAGGGTAATGAGGAGACCAGTCTTTCTGTCGTCTTTTTAGTATCCTTTTTTTTATAATCATTTAGTAGATTTTAAAGTGTATTTTGTTTAAATATAAATATTGAGGAGGGCTAAACATGAAAGCAAAACTTATTTTAGAGAATGGAATGGTTTTTGAAGGTACAGCCTTTGGATACCTAAAAGATAGCGTTGGGGAAGTTGTATTTACAACAGGTATGACTGGATATCAAGAAGTCCTAACAGATCCATCCTATTACGGACAAATAGTAACTATGACATATCCTTTAATAGGAAACTACGGAATAAACCTTGAGGATGTAGAATCAGATGGTCCAAAGGTAAGTGGATTTATAGTAAGGGAAAAATGTAATTTACCAAATAATTTCAGATGCGAATTAGAGCTAGATGATTACTTAAAGCAAAATAAGATAATTGGTCTTGAAGGTATAGATACTAGAGCACTTACAAAAGTACTAAGAAATAAAGGTACAATGAGGGGTATTATAGATATAGACGAGATGGATGAAGAAGATATTAAGGATAAAATAGAAGGATTTACAAATGTAGACGCAGTTAAAAATGTTACAACTAAGAATGTACATATAATAGAAGGAACAGGAAAGCATGTCGCTGTACTAGATTTTGGAATAAAAAATAATATTATAAGATGTTTAAAAAAGAGAAATTGTAAATTAACAATATTTCCTGCAGATGCAACCGTTGAGGAAGTATTAGCAATTAATCCTGATTTAGTATTCTTATCAAATGGTCCTGGAGACCCTGAAGATATACCTAATGTAATAGAAAATATTAAGAAAATTGCAGTGAAAAAACCTTTAGTTGGTATATGTTTAGGGCATCAACTTTTAGCATTGGCATTAGGAGGTACAACTACAAAGTTAAAGTTTGGACATAGAGGTTGTAATCATCCGGTTAAGGATTTGCATACAAATAAGGTTACAATAACATCTCAAAACCATGGTTATGTGGTAGAAACAGTACCTCAGGATGTAGAGGTAACTCATATTAATATAAATGATGGAACTATAGAAGGATTAAAGCATAAGACTTTACCTATATTCTCAGTTCAATTCCATCCAGAAGCATCTTCTGGACCACAGGACAGCGAATATATTTTTGACAAATTCATGGAATATTCATTATAGGAGGGTTAAGATATGCCATTAAATAAAGATATTAAAAAGGTTTTAGTTATAGGATCAGGTCCTATTATAATAGGGCAAGCAGCAGAGTTTGATTACTCAGGGACTCAAGCTTGTCAAGCACTTAGGGAAGAGGGTATAGAAGTAGTACTCGTAAACTCTAACCCAGCAACAATAATGACAGATAAAGAAGTGGCAGATAAAGTTTATTTAGAGCCACTAACAGTGGAATTCGTTGAGAAGGTAATAGCTAAGGAAAAACCAGATAGCTTGCTTGCTGGAATGGGAGGTCAAACAGGACTTAATCTTGCTGTAGAATTGCATGATGCTGGAATATTAGATAAGTATAATGTAAAAGTAATAGGTACTTCAATTGCTTCAATTAAAGAAGGTGAAGACAGAGAATTATTCAGAAATATGATGCACAGAATAAAAGAACCTGTAATCAATTCTGAAATAGTTACCCAAATGCAACCAGGTTTAGATTTTGCTGAGAAGATTGGTTACCCAGTAATAGTTAGACCTGCATATACACTAGGAGGAACTGGCGGAGGAATTGCTGAGACTAAAGAAGAATTAGAAGAAATATTAGAATCAGGATTACAATTAAGCACAATAGGTCAAGTTCTTCTTGAAAAATCAGTTAAGGGTTGGAAAGAAATAGAATATGAAGTAATGAGAGATTCTTATGGTAACTGTATAACTGTATGTAATATGGAAAATATTGATCCAGTTGGAATACATACAGGAGATAGCATAGTTGTAGCACCTTCTCAAACTTTATCAGATAAGGAATACCAAATGCTAAGAACTTCATCAATACATATTATAAATTCAGTAAAAATAGAGGGTGGATGTAATGTACAGTTTGCTTTAAATCCAAATTCCTTTGAATATGCAGTAATTGAAATAAATCCAAGAGTCTCTAGGAGTTCAGCTTTAGCATCAAAGGCAACAGGATATCCAATAGCAAAATTAGCTGCAAAGATATCATTAGGATATGGTTTAGATGAAATAAAAAATGCAGTAACACAAAAGACGTATGCATGTTTTGAACCTTCTTTAGATTATGTTGTATGTAAAATACCTAAGTGGCCATTTGATAAGTTCTTTGGAGCAAATAGAGCACTAGGAACAAAGATGATGGCAACTGGTGAGATAATGGCTATAGGGTCTAATTTTGAGCAAGCACTTCTTAAGGGAATAAGAAGTTTGGAAATAGGAAAATATTCTCTAGAACATAAAAAGTTTGAATCATTAAGCATGACAGAATTGAAGAAAAGAGTAGTCACTCCTGATGATGAAAGACTTTTTGCTCTAGCCGAAATGTTAAGAAGAAATTATAGAGTAGATAAAATTTCTAAGATTACAGGAATAGATATATTCTTCATAGAAAAGATTAGATGGATTGTAGATGAGGAAGAAAAATTAAAGTTAAGTAAAATTGGAGATTTAGATAAAGAATGGCTACATAAGCTTAAGAAAAAAGGCTTTTCAGATAAAGCTTTAGCTGATATGCTAAAGGTTTGTCCAGAGGATATATATAGATTAAGAGATATATGGAACATAAAACCTTCGTATAAAATGGTTGATACATGCGCAGGAGAATTCGAAGCATTATCACCATATTACTACTCAACCTATGATCAATACGATGAAGTAGAAGTTTCGGATAAAAAGAAGGTTATAGTTTTAGGTTCGGGTCCAATAAGAATTGGTCAAGGAATAGAATTTGATTATGCATCAGTACATTGTGTATTAGCATTAAAGAAGTTAGGAATTGAAACTATTATTATTAATAATAATCCTGAAACTGTAAGTACAGATTTTAATATATCGGATAAGCTATATTTTGAGCCGTTAACAGAGGAAGACGTATTAAATATAATAGAAAAAGAGAAGCCAGATGGAGTTATACTTCAATTTGGCGGACAAACAGCAATTAAGCTTGCGAATTTCTTAAAAGAAAAGAATATACTAACATTAGGAACAACAGCAGATCAAATTGATTTAGCTGAAAATAGAGAAAAATTCGATGCTTTACTTGAAGAACTTGATATAGCAAGACCTAAAGGAAAGGGCGTTTGGTCTGTAGCGGAGGGTTTACAAGAAGCTGGAAGATTACAGTTTCCAGTGCTTGTTAGACCTTCCTATGTAATTGGTGGTCAAGGAATGGAAATAACTCATGATGCGGATGAATTAACTTACTACTTAAAAAATGCTTTTGATAAGGACTCTAAGAATCCAATCCTTATAGACAAGTATTTAATGGGTAGAGAAATAGAAGTAGATGCAATTTCTGATGGAGAAAACATATTAATTCCAGGAATAATGGAACACTTAGAGAGGGCAGGAGTCCATTCTGGTGATAGTGTAACTATGTATCCAAGTCAAAATATAAGTGATGAGATAAAAGCAAAGGTACTACAATACACCAGAAAATTGGCTATAGCAATAGGTATAAAGGGAATGATTAACATTCAATTTATAGAATTTGAAGGACAACTTTACGTAATTGAGGTTAACCCAAGAGCATCAAGAACAGTGCCATATATAAGCAAGGTAAGTAAGGTCCCAATAGTAGAGTTGGCTACAAAGGTAATGTTAGGTGCAAAAATAACAGACCTAGGATATGGTGTTGATGTGTATAAAGAACCAAAATTAGTGTCAGTAAAGGTACCTGTATTCTCAACACAAAAGTTACCAAATGTAGAAGTCTCTCTAGGGCCAGAAATGAGATCAACAGGAGAAGTGCTAGGAGTAGGTAGGAATGTTAAGGAAGCTTTATATAAGGGTTTTGTAGCGGCGGGAATGATGCCTGGAAAGGGAGATATCTTAGCTACAATTGATAAGCATAATAAAGAAGAATTTTTACCAATGGCAATTGCACTTTCAAAGTTAGGATATAAATTTGTAGCTACTGAAGGTACATGTGAATTTCTTCTTGAAGCAGGAGTAGAAGCTAGAATGGTAAGAAGACTTGGAGAAGAAAGGCCTAATATATTAGATGTAATAAAGAATCAAGAGGTTGATTTAGTAGTTA
Organism: Clostridium vincentii; assembly: GCF_002995745.1. Taxonomy (GTDB): domain Bacteria; phylum Bacillota; class Clostridia; order Clostridiales; family Clostridiaceae; genus Clostridium; species Clostridium vincentii. The sequence continues at coordinate 25,999 of NZ_PVXQ01000008.1, forward strand.
ATACTCCAACTAAAGCTAATAACTCAAAGAGAGATGGCTTCTTAATAAGAAGAGCGGCTGTTGAAAGGAATATTGGAATTATTACATCTTTAGATACTTTAAGAGCTATAGTGGATGTAAAAGCTGCCGGGCTAGAAAGTGAGAAAGATTTAGAAGTATTTAATATAGCAGAATAATTACACCGAAGGCGCGTAGGGACAGAAATAGGTAGTAAGAATAAAATTGAACTTATAATATAGATAATGTAAAAATAATCTATTATTATAGGTTCTTTTTTTATAATGTATTGACATGAGAACATAGGTTTGTATATAATGAGCCTATAGAACAAATGTTTGCATGGAGGCTAAAATATGAAAAACAATGATGTATTTGTAAAATTAAATTTAAAGAATATTGGAGAAGTGAGAAGTCTTATTGTAGATAAGGGTGGCTCAGAGGAATGTAATAATGGAAGGTACATGATCTGTGCTGGTAAGTATGACAAAACTGGTTGGACTATAGTTTTTAAGGCGAAAAATTATAAAGAAGCAGAATACATAATTGAAAATACCCCTTTTAATAAAAGGACATATTCCCCAGAAATAATGATAAAAGAAAAAATAGTATGTTAATAAAAAAAGAGTGAATAAATCACTCTTTTTATAGATTATACTCAATATTTGATATAACTAAAGAAAGTTCCTTAACTAAGCTAACACAATTACCCTCAGATTCATGATTTAAACTTTTAACTATTTTAATTGTAGGGCGTAGTGGGTAGCTTATAGGCGTTTCTTGAACAATTCCTATATCTCCATTACTAAGTCTTACAATAGTTCCAAATGGAAATGGAACTATCAATTTAGTAAAGATAGTAACCATTTTATAATCAAACATAGTACCAACATTAGCCATAATATATTCTAATGCATCACTAGCACACATTGCTCGTCTGTAAGAACGATCAGAGGTTAGTGCATCATAGACATCTGCTATAGAAACAATTTTTGAAAGATAATTAATTTTATCTTCCTTAAGGGCCTCCGGATATCCACAACCATCAATTCTTTCATGGTGTTGGAGAGTTATAATTTTACACACACTATTTAATTGATAATATTTACTTAAATAGTCATATCCTTTCTTAGGATGCTTCTTCATCAAGGCATATTCATTAGAGGTAAGAGGTCCATTTTTATTTGTAATTTCTTTTGGGACGAAAACCTTACCAACATCATGAACTAAAGCTCCAACACATAAATTTAGTAAATCTCGTTTATGTAACCTAAGGCCTATCCCCATTATTAATGAAAGAATTGCAACATTAACGCAATGTTGATAAGTATAGTTATCCATACTTTTAATATCTACTAAATTTACTAATATATTTTTATTGCTAAGAATATTTTCTAAAAGTTCTTCAGAAACTGAAGCTATCGCGTCAAAATATTTTGAATCTTGTTTTGTTACTTTAATGTTAGTAACAGCCGTGTTATTTATACTATTAAAACGATTAATATTAGCAAAAGTAGCTTTAAGTATTGATATAGTTTTTTGCCTAAGCTCGGGTTTTATAATATCGTCAACTTCACCATCGCTATATTCATCAAGTATGTATAAGGAGAGTATTTGAAGCTCTTTTATTTTGTTTAAAATTGTATCAGTTAGTTCTGCGCCTGTTTTTAATAATACCCTACCGCTATTATCATAAATGGTTTTACCTAAAAAAGAACCATCACGAATACATTCTATAGGAATAATTCTCATAAATAACACCTCATATTGTCGATAAGTAAAGTATAATTCAAAATTCGAAAAAATTCCATATATTAATAAAAAAATGTTGATACATATCGAAAAAAATGCCTAACTTAAGAGTTAGGGCATGTAAAAGTATACTATTGTAAGTAAGTCGGAGTAACTTACTTATTAAATATAGATTTCTTTAATAGAAAGGACTAAAATAGTTATAGATAAAGAAGAAATTGGAGTGATATACAGTGGATAGAAAAAATAGGCCCATAGGCTTTTTCGATTCAGGTGTAGGTGGTCTTAGTGTATTAAAAGAAGCTATGAAACTTATGCCAAAGGAACATTATATATATTTCGGAGACTCAAAAAATGCACCCTATGGAGTTAGAGAAGTCGAGGATGTAAGAAATTTAACATATAAAGCAGTAGAATTTCTAATGAAAAAAGGAACAAAGGCCATAGTAATTGCATGCAATACAGCGACTAGTGCAGCTGTTGCTGCGTTAAGAATAACCTACCCCGGAATACCTATAGTTGGAATAGAACCGGCTGTAAAGCCAGCTGTAAACTTAAAAAAGCAGGGGCCAATAATAATAATGGCTACCCCAGTCACCCTAAGGGAGAAAAAATTTAATAATCTAATGGAGAAATATAGAAATCAGGCAGAGATAATTCCAATGCCCTGTCCTGGCTTAATGGACTTTATTGAAAGTGGGAAGATAAAGGGTAAGGAAGTGGAAGAATATATTAGACATAAATATGAAGATTTTAATGGAAATAAAATAGGTGCAATAGTGTTAGGTTGTACCCATTATCCATTTATTAAGCCAGTTATAGAAGATATTTTAGGCCGAGATATACCTATAATAGATGGAGGGTTAGGAACTTCAATAGAATTAATGAGAAGATTAGAGATAAAAGGTTTAATTAATGATTCAGTAATGGAAGGAAATGTAGAAATATATAATTCTTTAAAAGAAGAGAATATATTAAAAATAAGTAAAAAGTTATTATATGGTAATGACTGTAGATAAAATCAATTAAATATAATTTGAAGTAATATAAAAGCAGTATTCTGCTATGGATTAATATAGTGGAATATTTTTCATTTATAAAACACAATAAATAAGATATAATGGAAAGAATGAATGTATAACAAGAAATATGATAACAATAGTTATTATAACAATTGAAGGGAGAAATATAATATGAAAAATCCAATAGTTACTATTAATGTAGAAAATAGAGGGGTTATTAAGGCAGAGCTTTATCCAGAAATAGCGCCAAATACAGTAAATAACTTTATAGATTTAATAAATAAAGGATTTTATGATGGATTGATTTTCCATAGAGTAATTCCAGGTTTCATGATTCAAGGGGGATGCCCAGAAGGATCAGGAATGGGAAATCCAGGATATAGCATAAAGGGAGAATTTTCTCGTAATGGATTTAAAAATGAATTGAAACACAAAAAGGGAGTATTATCGATGGCTAGAGCTATGGATCCAAATTCAGCAGGAAGTCAATTCTTCCTAATGGTTAATGATTCTCCTCATTTAGATGATCAATATGCTTCTTTTGGAAAAGTTATTGAAGGAATAGAAATAGCTGATGAAATAGTAAATACTAAAAGGAATCGTGATGATAGACCTGCTGAAGATCAACTAATAAAGAGTATGACAGTAGAGACTTTTGGAGAAACTTACAAACAACCAGAAATAATAGAGTAATAGGGGTGAAGGTATGCTAGATAATAAGAAGTGCATTTTAGTTTATATACTTACAAATGAAGAGCTAGAAGGTCTTAAAAAAGCAAACCTAGAAGTGATTGTAATAACAGATGATATGGCAGATATGAAACTTGACGATATAATAGGTGGTTTAAAAATATTGAATTATAATGATAGATTGCCAGAACAAAAACTTATGCTTTTTAACAATTTTGATGAAAAACTTTTAATGAAGAGCATAAAAGAAGTTAGGGCTGTGGTTACTGGAGGAATATTGGCAACAGTGACACCAACATCAATTGGATGGACCTTTGAGTATCTTTTGAATCATTTAATAGAGGAAAGGGAATGGATAGCCACAAATCAGAAAGGAAGATAAGGATTTTGAGTAGAGTAGGGGAAAAGATTAAAGAAGAAAGAGAAAAAGCAGGGATCTCCCAAAAAGCGTTAGGAAAAAAGCTAGGAGTATCTGATAAGTATGTTAATGAGGTTGAAACCGGAAGGAAAGTTCCTCAGGAAAACTTCATTGATAGAGTCGCTAAACTTTTAAAAGTAGACTTAAATGATATAAGTATGATTGCAACAGATGAAGGTTTAATGGAAGAAAGAAAACAAGACAAATATGTCGAAAAAGAACAAAAGAATCAACCTAGAATTTTAGGAAAGGCATCAGATGTGTGGACAGATGCATTTTCTTCAGTTTTGAAAAAGGTTAATATTTATGAATATAGCTTAGAAAAAGTGCTAGGGGAAAGAGAACTTCCTATTTACTCTAATAAAGTAGAAGGATATCCTGCAGATAAAGTTTTATATATAAAAATATCTGACAACGATATGTCTGGATTTAGAATAATGAAGGGTGATATAGCTTTTGCACATTTAGTTAAGGATGTAAATAATGGAATTTTTCTTGTAGAGGAAAAAGAGAAGAGAGTTATTAGACAAATAAAACTTATAGGAAATTCTAGAGCCCTTCTTATTAATAATGAAGGAACAGTTGTAACTGAGACTGTAGAATTGAATAATATTAATGTTATTGCTAAGCTAGAAAGATTAGAAATAGCGTTATAGAAATAAGACAGGTGCTATATATGTAGGAACATATAGCACCTGTTTTTTCATATAATATTAGTATTAATCTCTAGGGGTGATAAATATAGAGAATCTTAATATTAAAACAAATTTGTTTAAAAACATACCTAAACAACTCTTCGGAAAATTAAATTTTGCTGCAAATGTAGATCCAGATACACAAGGAAATATAGAAGTAGTTATTCTCTATGGAGATGAGTTTCAAGCAGTAAATGATTATGTTAATAAAATAGGAGCAAAGCTTGAAAATTTAGGATATGGATTTGGAATAGTAACAATAAATGTTAATAATATAGTAGAGCTTGCTAGAAGTCCTAATATACAGTATATAGAGCTACCTAAGAGCTTATACTTAACAGATGTGAGAAGTAATGGAGCTGCTTGCGTACCGAGAGTACAAAGTGAGTATGGATTATTAGGAGATGGAACTGTAATTGGATTTATTGATTCAGGAATAGATTATACTCATCCAGCTTTTAGAAATGAGGATGGAAGTACTAGGATAGATTATATATATGATCTTAGTTTAAGCGGAGCCATATATAATAGGGAATTAATAAACCAAGCTTTAAATAGTCCGGATCCATCAACTGTTGTACCTTCCTATGATTTGCAAGAACATGGAACCCATGTTGCTGGTATAGCCTGTGCAGGTGGAACTATAGCTCCTCAATACTATGGAGTAGCTCCAAAAAGTTCAATAATAATGGTTAAATGCACAAGAGGAAATTTTGCCTTAAGCACTCAGATTATGAGAGGTATGAAATTTTTAGTAGATAAAGGTAAAGAATTAAATAAACCTTTAGCTGTTAATATTAGCTTAAGCACTAATGATGGGGCACATAATGGGAGTAGTCTTTTAGAGCAATATATAAATACTGTAGCAACACTAGAAAGAATAACAATTGTAATTGCAGCTGGGAATGAAGGCGATGCAGGCCATCATATTGGTGGAACTTTATTGCAGGAGAAAACTATTAGTTTTAATGTTGCAGATGATGAAACTGCTGTAATAATCAATTTATATAAATCAGTTTTGCCTAAGGTAAGTATAGAGCTAATAACTCCAATGGGAAAGTCTACTGGGGCTTTAATTGTTGAAGAGGGATATGAAGATGGGGTAATATCGCAAAATAGATATGAAATTTATAATACTGGTCCAAAGCCTTTTGATATTAATGGTGAGATAGGAATATCTTTAGTTAGTGGTGGAAATTATATTGTTTCAGGACAATGGACAATTAAACTTAAGGTAATTAATGAGTTTCAAGGACTTTTTGATATGTGGTTGCCTATAGTTGAAGGGCTAAATCAAAGGACTAGATTTCTTCAACCAACATCTAATAATACCTTGGGTATTCCCGCAACAGCAAAGTCAATAATATCGGTGGGGAGCTATAACTATATAACTCAGACTGTATCTTCCTTTAGTGGACGTGGGAAAATTACATTATATGAAGAATTTAAGCCAAGTGTGGTAGCTCCGGGGGAGGGAATAGTATCAACTATACCTAATGAGTCATTTGATACAAAATCGGGAACATCTATGGCTACTCCACATGTGACAGGCATTGCTGCACTTATGATGGAGTGGGGAATAAGTAAGGGAAATGATCCTTTTTTATATGGTGACAGATTGAAATATTATTTAATTGTAGGGGCAGTAAAGAATAGGTCCAATAGCATCTATCCCGATATTAGTTGGGGGTATGGTGAAGTTTGTGCTTATAATAGTTTAAGAGAAATAATTGAGGTTTTAAATATTATTAATGTGGTAGCCCCCAGCTTAAGAGGTAGAGAGCTATTAAGAGAGCCTTTAGAAAATAAGTTAGGAGATGTAGAGGAATATAAGATAGGCGCTTTATTTATAAGAAAACCATTATAAGGTTATTCACAAAAAAGTATATGGTAGCATAAATTATAATTAATCAATATATTAGGAGTATTTAATGGAATATAGAGGTAGATTAAAAGTTCAATGCTTTAATGGAGAAAGTTATGTTCCAGTGGATAAGTGTAAGGTGACAATAAACCCATCTGAAGCAAATAACTTAGTAGTATCTTCGGGTATTAATCTTGAAACAGATTCTATTGGACTAACAGAACCATTAGATTTGAGTACACCTCCTCTTGAATATTCACAAGAACCTTCTGATAATGTACCCTACAGCATTTATGATGTAATCGTAGAGAGAAGTGGTTTTCAGGATGTTTTGATAAGAGGAGTTCAAGTATTTCCAGAGGAAATGGCCCTTCAGAGGGTAAACTTAATTGAAATGGGAAATAGGGCAAGTCGGGCAGAGACTATTATTATTTTGCCAAACAGACTAAATGGCAATTATCCAGAGAAGATACCAGAGGAAACAGATAAACCTTTACCACCACCATCAAGTGGAGTAGTTCTTCCAAGGCCAGTAATACCTGAATTTATTACAGTTCATCAAGGTGGTCCTGAGGATGCATCTGCACCTAATTACAGAGTTATGTACAAGGAGTATTTAAAAAATGTTGCATCCTGTGAAATTTATCCAACATGGTCGCAAAGTACAATAAGAGCAAATGTGTTATGTATAGTATCCTTCACATTAAATAGAATATATACAGAATGGTATAGAGGTAAGGGTAAGAACTTTGACATAACTAGTTCAACTGCATATGATCATGCTTTCAATTATGGAAGAAATTTTTATGATAGTATAAGTGAAATAGTTGATGAAATATTTTCTACTTATGTTAGAAGGTTTGGGAGAAAGCAACCTCTTTTAACTCAGTATTGTGATGGTAAAAATGTTATATGTCCAGAATGGCTAAGTCAATGGGGGAGTAAAGCTTTAGGAGATCAAGGTAAGGTTCCTTATGAAATATTAACTCAATACTATGGGAATGATATTGAATTAGTAACTGCAGATCAAGTTAAGGGGAGTCCATCCTCCTATCCTGGATATAATTTAACTATAGGTTCAAGAGGAGTACCAGTTAGGTCAGTTCAGGAGTATTTAAATAGAATTTCTGACAATTATCCTTTAATTCTAAAGGTAGCTATAGACGGGGTGTTTGGAGAAAGTACAGCTAGTTCAGTTAAAGTATTTCAAGAAGTATTCAATTTGCCTATTACAGGAATAGTAGATTATGCTACCTGGTATAAAATTTCTGATGTTTATGTAGGAGTTACAAGAATAGCGGAGCTTAGGGGGAATAGTAGATTTTACCCTCCAATGGAAAATAGGTTAAGGAGTGGAGCAAGACCCTACTTTAGTTACCCGAAAAATTAAGGCACAATCAAAAAATAACAAATCAGTATGTTATCTTCTTTCATGTACCTAAAACAAATAGGATAAATGAGTTTAAATTTCATTTATCCTATTTATTTTATATCCTAAAGGATTAAAATATTCATTTAAAATTTTGAGAGTTACATTTATTTTTATCTTTGAAATAAAATATTATACATTGCACAATGAAGATTAAGCTCAATACACCAAAAATAGGATAGAGAGTTGTAATTAAATTAGTAAAGCCTATCTGAGAAATTGGCAGAGCTAAAGCTAAAACAATAAAAATACCATGTTTAAATTTGATGTTAAAGCTCTGTTCAAGGGTTTTACTTATGGAATACACATCAGATACTTCAGTTGAGAACATTTCAAGCCAAATAATAACTAAAAGCAAGGCTTGCATAATTGGTCCAAATCTTTGGGCCACAAATAGTAAGGGTATTTCATATTCATAAATATAAGGTTGATTTATAGTTAGCATAAGATTAATCATAGTACAAAGTATAGTTAAGCCTAAGGTACCCAATATTATTCCTCTAACCATAGTTTTTGAATTATTCATTTTGCTACTTAACGGGACTAAAACCCCGGATGATGAAAGTACGTTATAACCAGCATAAAGAATGGTAGAAATCCAGATGTTTCCCTTCTTTGCTGGGAAACTTGCTATAGAATCAAAGGTAACCATATCACTACAAAATAAGAAGTAGAACAAAGTTATAGTAGTGATTGTAATTAACAAGGCAGGAACTATAAAAGAATTGACTTCTATTAGTCCATTAGTTCCTCTAAGTAAAAAAAACAGAGCCAAAGCTAGCATAATAAGAGAACCTATAATTTTAGGGATGCCAAAAAATTGATTTATTAAGGCCCCGCTACCTGCAAGAATAATTGAAGCACTGGATATTAAATAAAGTGTAGTAATTACTCCGGTAAGCTTACCAAAAATATTAGGGCTAATAATATTCATTACATCACTGTAGGAATTTAAGCTATATTTGACACTTATCTTTGATATTACACTTCCCATGACTATGTAAAAAGCACCACAAAGAATAATACCAATAAAACTCTTTATTCCAAAGAGAGTAAAAAATTGAGTTATTTCTTTACCCGAGGCTAACCCTGCACCGACGATGGTACCAATAAAAACTACCGCTACTTGAAATATTTTAATTAATTCTTTTTTCACAATCTACCTACTTTCTAAAACTTTTCTATTAACAATATATTAATGAAGTATAGTGATTTATTCTATTTTTGAAGTATAAGGAAAAATTTCTTAGGAAAACTAAATTTATGAGACAAGGAAGGGAGAGTTTTTTGTGAAGAAATTTTTTATAGGAATATTATGTTTAATTCTAGTTTTTACCATAGTTGCCTGTAACGCATCTATGGAAGAGGTAACTGTACATCTATTTGACATAAAGGAAGCTATGAACACAGGAAGTGAATATATGAAGAATCTAGCATTAGGAAATATTGAAGAGGCTAATAGCTATTGTCGTAATAAAGATATAAGTGAAGAAGAAGTAGTTAAAATGCAAGAAAATAAAATAAATTCTTATAAGCTAGATCAGGCTGAGGAAGGGGCTAACTATGCCTATTTAAAATATATAGTTCTAAGAGGAAATACAGCAGCTTTAACAGCGGATTTAGATGGAATTGTTTTAAAGATAATGAAGGAAGACGATAAATATTTAATAGATGATATTAAAGTGAGTAGTATTAAACAGGTATATAAAGAAAAAGATACTCTAAGAATTAGAGATGAGGAGTCAGGTAAAACTAAATTATTGTTAAGAATGAGAGATTTACCTCGGGAAATTTATCCTAAGAAGGAGGAAGTAACTTTAAGCAAGGAGACAGTTCCTGAGAGTGAGTTTAATAAAATAAGCATTGGATTTGAAGGGAATAGAGTAGCTATCACATTAACTGAGGGAGATAATACATTTATAGCTGTAGCCATGATAAAGGAGATAGAAGCAACTGTTGGGCAATCTGATGGAAAAGAAAATGTGGATATGGATACTAATTTGGATGAAATTCTAGAGAAACCTATTGCAGAAAGAATTGTAGGATATGATTTTTTACAAGATGAAGAAGTTGAGAAGCTATTATTTTCTAAGGATGATGGAGAATTAATTATACAGGGAAAACAAGAAGGTCTAGGAAATAGGGTTAAAATATACAAAAATCCTAAGGGAGAACTAATGCCATTAAAGCTTGATGAGCTCTTTCCAAGGGAAGCGTATTCAGTTAATATTTTCAGCGTCACAGGAGAAGGAACATTTATTAATGTGGAGGCTATAGGAGAAGAAAAAGAAGCTGCAGGAACATATATAGTGGATGTTAAAGAAGGAAAATTAGTTAAATCTAGCGAGTAAGATTTAGCTTTGGCAATTATAATTTAATCTGTTATGATATTTTCTATAGGAGTGATTGAAGATGACAAGAGAATGGAATGGAAAGAGATATCATAGCTTAAATTATTTTTTAAGAGAAAAATTTGGTGAGAAGGTTTTTAAAATCTCTTTAGATGGAGGATTTTCTTGCCCAAATAGAGATGGAACAATAAGTGAAGGTGGTTGCCTATTCTGTAATGAAAGGGGATCAGGAGATTTCGCAGGAGATAGAGATTTTTCTATAAGCAGGCAATTTGAAGATATAAAAACCATGATGGCGAAGAAGTGGAAGACCGGAAAGTATATAGCTTATTTTCAAGCTTATACTAATACATATGCAACGGTTGATATTCTAAAAGAAAAGTATGAAGAAGCCCTCATGGAAGAGGGCGTAGTAGCTTTAGCTATTGCTACAAGGCCTGATTGTTTAGGGGAGGATGTACTAGACCTGATAGAGGAGATAAGTAAGAAACATTATGTGTGGGTAGAACTAGGGCTGCAGACTTCAAATGAGGATGTGGCTAGAAAAATTAATAGAGGCTATAAACTTCCAGTTTTTGAGGAAGCTATACAGTCGTTAAAAAAGAGAAATATAGATTTTGTTGTTCACTCTATTTTAGGGCTACCTGGAGAAAAGAAAGAGGATATGCTAAAAACTATAGATTATATTGCTCATTCAGGAGCTCAAGGGGTTAAGTTTCATCTGCTACATTTAATGAAAAATACTCCCTTAGTTAAACTATATGAAAGGGGAGAATTAGAATTTCTATCTCAAGAAGAGTATATAGAACTATTATGTAAATCAGTTGAAATGCTTCCAGAAAATATGGTGATACATAGGCTTACAGGAGATGCACCAAGGGAATTACTTATAGGTCCTATGTGGAGTTTAAAGAAATGGCAAGTTTTAAATGCTATAGATAAGGCTATGGTGGATAATGATGTATATCAAGGAAAAAACTTCAGATAGGTAGGGTAGTTTATATTTATAAAGAAAATAACTGGTATTGAATTCTGAAAAATATACTCTAAGTGGTCCCGAATATTTATAAAAGCATATTATAGGAATAAGTTAGACCTTATAAAAATATTTATAAATAATCGGTTAGAAAAGGGGAAGTTCAATGTCAATGTGTAGATGTAAATATCCTAGAGCTATAAAGAAGAAAAATATTACAATTACTGAAGATGAAGAAGGACAAAGATGTTATAAAATTTCATTTGATTTAGGAGCTCAAGGGAGTAACATATTAGTTATATCAAGAGCTCCAAAGGGATTAGAGGAAGATAGTTGTAACAGTTTATATAAAAGAGTAGTTAAGTTTCTAGTAGAGAATAAGGATGAAATTGAGGGTATAAAAAAAGTGACAATTGTAAATCTTTTTGCTTTGTATGAATATGATAAAGGTGATATTTATGAGGAATGTATATTAAAGGGTAAAGAATATGTAGAAGGAAATGATAATGAATTCTATAATGATAAAATAATAGCAGAGGAAATACATGAAGCTAATTATATTATCGCTGCCTGGGGAGAACCTTTAGATGGATTAGAGCAGATATATGCAAGCCGGGTAGAACTAGTTTTAAAGGCACTAAGGCATGAAATTATTAATTGTTCGGAAACGAGATATATACTTAGGGTAGGAGAAGCGAATAAAAAGGGATATCCTAAGCATTGTTTGGCCTGGTCCTATAAGGATAGATTACAGATATTATTTAAATAATTATAGAGCAAGTAAACCGTTGAAATATTAATAAAAAATAGTAGCATCAATTATATTGATGCTACTATTCTTGTAATTCTAACAAAACGAATTATTTCATTCCTAACATTTTCAAATATTCAGGGGATAATCCATTGCTGATAGACGATAGATTACTATTATATTTGTTAGTTAAATAGTCGACGCTGTTAGATAAATCTATTTTATCATAGCCATTATCAACCATTTTCTTAAAGATAATATTAGAGTTATCCATTATAGAAATTACATCCTCAAATAGTGACTCAGAGAATTTTATTCTATATAAAATAAAGATATTAGTTTCATCTACTATATTAGAATCATCAATATATAGATTGTCTACAATCTTCTTATTAGTTTGGAAATAAATATCTCCACATAATACTACGCCAGATTCTTCATAAAATATTGGTATTAATACCCCATCCTTAATAAATAAAGCTCTAGTTATATTTGATAGACCTGTATTAGTTTTTTCTATTAATACTATTTTAAAGTCTTGGGCTTTTAATTTATTATAAAGTAAAGTAATTTGATTACTTTCATTAGATGTTCCAAGCAACATTTCAAAAAGGGACTTATCAAAGTCCATTATTCTATCTATTTTTATAGTGCTTGAATTCTCAGGTGTAATACCTTGTTCTAGATCTCTCTTTGAAAGAAAAATTAATTTATCTAAGTAGATTATTTCATATAAAGTTAAATTCCATTTTAAAAGTGTACTGTTAGTAGATATTATATTTGATATATGCTCCAACAAATCTTCAAAGGCAGTAGCTGTATCTAAATCATAGATATAGGATATAAATTCATGACTTGTATCAAAATACATCATAGTAGCCTCTATTTGTTGTGTTGATAAGTCAATTGTTAATACTAATCCGCTCTTATAGAAAATGTGATAATCATCCTTTTCATAAGAAGCACTAGATAACTCAAATCCCTCTTCCTTTAATCCATCATAAAGTAAATTCATTTTTTCTGTTATCATTGTAAACTCCCCCTATTTTCTATATTTTATTATATTATAACATATCATAGGATGAGCAGTAATTATATAACTTGGAATACAAAGAACTTCAAGTAATAACTTTCATCAGCAGCCCATAGAATTGGATGATCAGCAGATTGAGTTCTGAATTCTACTTGACGTAAAATCTTATGAGCATCATGAGCTGCTTCATTTATAGTTGCTTTTAACATTTCTTCACTCATGTAGTGAGAACAGGAACATGTAATAAAGTATCCTCCTGACTTAACCATTGTTAATCCCCTAAGATTGATTTCTTTATAGCCCCGCTTTGCGCCACTAACAGTGTTTCTTGATTTAGTAAAGGCTGGAGGATCTAGGATAACTACATCAAATTCTCTGCCTTCTTTAGACCAAGTGGATAATACATCAAAGGCATTATGACATTCAAACTTAACCCTGTCCTGTAAATTATTAAGCTCTGCATTTTTTGTTGCACATTCGATTGCATGGGCAGATACATCTACTCCGAGAACAGACTTAGCTCCAGCAAGACCCGCATTAAGTGCAAACGAGCCAGTATGAGTGAAACAATCTAGCACATCCTTATCCTTACAAACTCTATGAATGGCAGCCCTATTTTCCTTTTGGTCTAGGAAAAAGCCAGTTTTTTGACCGTTTTCTAAATCAACTATATACTTAACTCCATTTTCAGTTATTAGAATATTTGTATCAAAGTCTTCTGTTAAGAAACCTTTTTTTTGCTCAAGACCTTCGATTTCGCGAGTTTTAATATCACTTCTTTCATAGATTCCCTTAGCTTGATAATCATTAATAAGAATATCAACAATTATGCTACGATATTGATCCATACCTAGGGTAGAAATCTGTACCACATAATAATCCTCATATTTATCTACAGTTAAGCCTGGAAGTAAATCCGCTTCACCAAAGATAAATCTACAGGATGAAGTATCTATAACTGTCTTCCTATAATCCCAAGCACACTTGAATTTTCTCTTAAAAAATTCTCTATCTATTTCTTCATCTATGTCTCTCGTCATAATCCTGATAGTTAATTTACTTTTGTCATTTATGTAACCTTTTCCTATAAAATAACTTTTATGATTATATACTTCAACTATATCCCCATTTTCATATTCGCCATCATACTCATTAATTTCATCAATATATATCCAAGGACGTCCTCCCTCGGCCTTTCCATTTTTCCCATTATGTAAATAAAATTTACTATTCATAGTTAGCTCCCTTCAAAAATACTCTTATAAGATTATAACAGTATTCAATATATAATTACACAGTGGACAAGCAAGATTTAACTCTTAAAAAAAATAATCAACAAAATCATGATATAATAGATGAAGATATAAAAAAATATTGAAAATATCTTAAAATTTGATAAAATAAATTTTATGAATGCAGTATAAAAATTTGGGGGAAATAAGATGAATATAGTAGTAACGAAATTCGGAGGAAGCTCACTTGCTGATGCTTCACAGTTCAAAAAGGTTAAGAATATTGTTTTAGCAGATAAAAAAAGAAGGTATGTTGTACCTTCAGCACCTGGGAAAAGAAATAGTAAGGATAAAAAGGTAACAGACCTATTATACTTATGCCATGCTCATGTTGAGACTGGTATAGCATTAGACGATGTTTTTAAGTATGTTAAGGAACGATTTATTGAAATAGTTGAAGAGCTTGGTTTAGACTATAATATTGAGAAACATTTGGAAATAGTAAAAAAAGATCTTGAGGCAGGAGCTTCAAAAGGATATGCAGCGAGTCGAGGAGAGTACTTAAATGGATTAATATTAGCTGAGTATTTAGGTTATGAATTTGTTGATGCCCAAAGAGTTATGATATTTGATGAGGATGGAACTTTAGATAGTGAAGCAACCGATAAGGCATTAAAGGATGTTTTGGGAAATATAGAGAGGGCTGTAATACCAGGATTTTATGGAGCAGATAGGAACGGGAAGATAATTACTTTTTCAAGAGGTGGATCTGATGTAACTGGAGCTTTAGTCTCAGCTGGTACCGGGGCAGAATTATATGAGAACTGGACAGATGTATCAGGATTCTTAATGGCGGACCCGCGAATAGTAGAAAATCCAGAAACTATTAGCCACATTACATATAAAGAACTTAGAGAATTATCTTATATGGGAGCTTCAGTACTTCATGAAGAAGCTATATTTCCAGTTTTAGCAGCTGGAATTCCTATAAACATTAAAAATACAAACAGCCCTGAAGATAAGGGGACATTTATTATAGAAGAGACTAACGAAAAGCAAAGTAAGACAGTAACGGGTATTGCTGGTAAGAAGGACTTTACTGTTATTTCAATAGAGAAAGCTATGATGAATTCAGAACTTGGATTCTGTAGGAAGGTTCTTTCAATATTGGAAATGAATGATGTATCCTTTGAAAACATGCCATCAAGCATAGATACGGTTTGTGTTGTTATTTCAGATAGTGAACTTAGAAATAAAAAAGATAGAATAGTACAACAAATAAAGAAAGCTTGTGATCCAGATTCAATAGTCGTCCATCCTAACATGGCATTAATAGCTACAGTTGGTAAGGGTATGGCTCAAAATAAAGGGGTAGCTTCTAAAGTTTTTACCGCTTTAACAAAAGCTGATGTAAATATTAGAATGATTGATCAAGGTTCGTCAGAAATTAATATACTAGTTGGAATAGAAAATGATGATTTTGAAAAAGGAATAAAAGCTATTTACAATGCTTTTAAGTAGAACTATATTTTAATAGAGTATTAAAATAAGAAATGTAATTAAAAGGAGGAAATGTTTTCCTCCTTTTAATTAATAAATTAAGCTTCTTCAGATACTATAGCTTCAGCAGCTTCAACAGTTTCACTATCTTCAGGCGCATTACTTAAATTAGCTACTATAGCTAATAAAATTTCAGGGTCTGACGTTAATGAGATACCTTTAGGTAATTTAATATCCTTCGCTAGTATCTTATCGTCTAAATTCAAATTCTCAACATTAAAGTCTAAAGTTTCAGGCATCTTTGATGCAACACCTTGAAGTTCTAATTCAGGAGAGAATGTCTCTAAAATCAATTTCTTAATATCTAAATTATCGTGTCCAAAAAAGGTTACAGGAAGTTTCAATTTAAGAACATCACTTTTATTAACTGCTTGGAAATCAACATGCATAACTTTTCCATAAGTATCTTTTTGTAATTCTTTTACTACACAAGTTTTTGTTTTTCCATTAAAACTTAAAGGTATTAAAGAACTTGATGTATTTGAACTTATTAAATTGAGTAAGTCGGTCTTCTTTATTTTTGCAGAAATTGCTTCTTCTAAATCTACTCCATAAATCACACAAGGAACTTGTCCATTTTGTCTTATTTCCTTTGCTTTTTCATTAGATAATCTTTCGCTAACGTTAAATTTTAGATTTGACATTATAAAGCCTTCTTTCAATATTTTTTTATTTTTAATTATGTACTGTTATTCATGGATATTATTGAATTCCACCTTAAGTATAACACTATTGGCAAGTTATTCAATGAGAGCAGCGTGTAATTGACAAATATTGAAACTCAGGTATATAATAAGATGAATAAAAATTATGATTAGGAAAAGTACTTAAGTTTTCTACTTTAAGAGAATAACTGGTTGGTGGAAAGTTATAGAGGAACTTAAGAAAAATCACCTAGGAGTTGGTAATTGAAAGGCTTAAGCTTAGTAGGTTTTCTCGTTTTTGCCTGCGTTAAAGGATAGAGTATGAAAGTACTTGAAGAGACATCTTAAAATATGAGATGTAATTACTATAGGTGGTATAGCGAATATAACTTCGTCCTTTTGGATGGAGTTTTTTTATTTTTTATTACTACTAAAATAGTGATTAATAGAGAACTTAAAGGCAAATAATTTTAAGAAAGTTAATTATATAAAAATAGAGAGGAGAATGAAATAATGTACAAAAAAGTTGAACTTCCAAAGGGATTTGTAGGGATGGAAAAGAATGTTGCAGAGTTTTGGAAAGAAAAAGATGTTATTAAGAAGAATTTTAATATGAATGAAAATGGTGAGTATTTTACATTTTATGATGGTCCACCAACAGCAAATGGTAAACCTCATGTAGGACATATACTAACAAGGGTTATGAAGGATATTATCCCAAGATATAAAGTTATGAAGGGGTATAGAGTTATAAGAAAAGCTGGCTGGGATACTCATGGACTTCCAGTTGAACTTGAAATAGAGAAGAAACTTGGAATTTCAGGAAAAGGTCAGATTGAAGAATATGGTGTTGAAAAGTTTGTAACTGATTGTAAGGAAAGTGTATTTTCCTATGTATCAATGTGGGAAGAAATGACTACGAAGATTGGATATTGGGTTGATATGGAACAGCCTTATGTAACTTATGATAATTCATACATAGAATCAGTATGGTGGGCATTAAAACAAATGTGGAATAAGGATCTTTTATATGAGGGACATAAAGTTATGCCATATTGTCCAAGATGTGGAACCGCTCTTTCTTCTCATGAGGTTGCACAAGGATATAAGGATGTTAAGGATTTAACTTGTATTGCAAAATTTAAGGTAGAAGGACAAGAAAATAAATATATACTAGCTTGGACAACGACTCCTTGGACATTGCCATCAAACTTAGCTTTATGTATAAACAAATCATATATATATATTGAAGCTAAAGTTGGAGAAGAAATTTTCATAATTGCTAAGGAACTTGCAGAAAAAGTACTTGGAGAAGATTATGAAACAATAAAAGAATTTAAGGGAATCGAGCTTCTTGGAATGAAGTACGACCAATTAATGCCTTTTGGTAAGGTAGAAGGTAAGGCTTTTGAAGTAATTCATGGCGATTTTGTTACTTTATCAGATGGTTCGGGTATAGTTCATATTGCTCCTGCTTATGGTGAAGATGATAGTAAAGTTGCAAAGGCTAATGGAATTGACTTCATTAACCTAGTAGATAAGGAGGGTAAATTTGTAGAAGAAGTTACTCCTTGGGCTGGAAAATTTGTTAAGAAGTGCGATGAAGGCATTGTTAAATACTTAGAGGAAAATAATAAGTTGTTTAAGGCTGAAAAACATCTTCATTCATATCCACACTGCTGGAGATGTGACACGCCACTTTTATACTATCCAAAGGAAAGTTGGTTTGTTGCAATGTCTACTCTAAGGGATAAGCTTGTGGCTAATAATAATTCTGTTAATTGGTATCCTGATAATATTAGAACAGGTAGAATGGGTAATTTCTTAGAAAATGTTATTGACTGGGGTATTTCAAGAGACAGATATTGGGGAACTCCACTACCGATTTGGGAATGTGAATGTGGACATCAAGAATGTATAGGTAGTATTGAAGAACTTAAGCAAAAGGGTATAGATGTACCTGAGGGCATAGAACTTCATAAGCCTTATATTGATAATGTTTATTTGAAGTGTGAAAAATGTGGAAAGGAAATGAAGAGAACTAAAGAGGTTATAGATTGTTGGTTTGACTCAGGTTCAATGCCGTTTGCACAATTACACTACCCATTTGAGAATAAAGAATTATTTGATAACAATTTTCCAGCTCAATTTATCTCAGAGGCTGTTGACCAAACAAGAGGATGGTTTTATACCTTGTTAGCAATATCTACTGCTATTTTTGAGAAGAGTCCTTTTGAAAATTGTATAGTATTAGGTCATGTTCTTGATAAGAAGGGCTTAAAGATGTCTAAGTCAAAGGGAAATGTAGTAGATCCAATTTCGGTACTCGATGCTCAAGGAGCAGATGCTACAAGATGGCATTTCTACACAGCTAGTGCGCCATGGTTACCAACAAGATTTTCAATTGATGATGTTGCAGAAGCTCAAAGAAAGTTTTTAAGTACATTATGGAATGTATATTCATTCTATGTGCTTTATGCAGAGATAGATGGCTTCAATCCATTAGAATATGATGATTTCAAAGCAGATAATGTAATGGATAAGTGGATAATGTCTAAGTTAAACACCTTAGTTCTTGATGTTGATACTAAATTAGGAGCTTATGATATAACAGGTGCGGCTCTAGCAATAGGAGACTTCACTGATGAATTATCAAATTGGTATGTAAGAAGAAACAGATCGAGATATTGGTCAGAGACTTTAACTGATGATAAAATTGGAGCTTATGTAACTTTATACAGAGTAATTGTAACAGTATCTAAGGTTGCAGCACCATTTATACCATTTATAACAGAAGAGATTTATCAAAACTTAGTAGCTAATTTAGATAAAAATGCAGCGGAAAGTGTTCATTTATGTACTTGGCCAAGTGTTGATGAAGAGGCTATAAATAAGAATTTAGAAAAAGAAATGGATTTAGCTTATAGTATTGTTAAGCTTGGACGAAGTGCTAGAAATGCTGCTAATATTAAAAATAGACAGCCGCTTCCAGAAATTTTAATTTCAGTTAGCTCTTTACCAGAATATTATGGAGAGATTATAACTAATGAGTTAAATATCAAAAACATTAAGTTTGGTGCAGATTTATCACAACATGTTAATTTTGAACTTAAGCCAAACCTACCTGTACTTGGTAGAGCTTATGGTAAATTAATACCAGGAATTAAAAAAGAAATATCAGCTAGAAATCAAATGGAGCTAGCTCAAAAGATTAGAAATGGTGGCACTGAAATTATTAATGTTAATGGCACTGAAATAGAGTTAAATTCACAAAGTATTCTTGTAACAATGCAGGGCTTAGAAGGATATGCCTTTGCAGGTGAAGGTGAAATCGGAGTTGTTCTCGATACTCATATATCAGATGAGTTAAGACAAGAAGGACATTTAAGAGAAATGATTTCAAAAATTCAAACTATGAGAAAAGAAAAAGGCTTTCAAGTTGCAGATAAGATTAAACTATATGTGGCTAATAATGATATGCTAATTGATGTAATTAAAAAATATGCAGATAATATTAGGAAAGAAACATTAACAGTGGAGGTGGTATTTGGAGCAGAGGATGCTGATTATACTGAAACTGTTATAAATGGTGAAACTCTTAGTATGGATGCTAAAGTAGTTTAATAATTTTAGAGGACTAATGTGGAGTAAAATCTGCGTTAGTCCTTTTTCTGTCCTTAGATCAGTTATATTCATTGAAAATCTGCAGAAACTATATAAAATAAGATATCTATTTAATAAGATAAAAAGAAAAGAAGATAAGAAGTTATAGGAAATCTGAGGATTTGGAGCTGATTTTTTAAAAATAGAAGTATTTAATGCGAATAAAGAGGAACTTATAGAAATGTAGAGAATTTTAACGTCCTCAACTTATAAAAAAGAAGAACTCGTTCTAATTTAAGTAGGGCGAGTTCTTCCTTTTTTTATTATATATAGCTCTAATAAAAATACCAAAGAAGAATTGAAAATCAGGTCTCTATGCTACATCACAAATATCACTACCTTATTATATAATATCAAAATTAGTGAAGCTAAGATTATATTAATAAATAATATAAAGCTTGTTGCAAATTTATAGGGCTTCTTCATAATTTAAAATATCCATATTTATAAAGATATACCCTTGTAATTAAAAAACCTAAAAAGTATCCTTTTTAATATTTTTATAATGTGTGTAAGAACTAATAGCAAGTACTGCTAACACCATTATTCCTAATAAAATCTTCTAATATATTACAACGAGATGAGTATGCCATAAAAAAATACATAAATGTTAATTAATAAAGTCGAACCCTTTAAGACCTTATATAAATAATCTAATAAATATTAAATTAAAAGATACAAATTAGTTCTTTATATCTTTAATTTCAATAATTAAATAAAAAATTATTGATATTTCGACAAAAACTATAAAAAAAAGAGATAATTGCTTGTTATTGGGAGGATATATAGGTATAATTAAATGATGAAAATAAATAAAAATGGGAGTGATAAGAAAATGGCAACTTCTATTAAAGATGTAGCAAGAGAAGCAGGTGTATCTATAGCAACCGTTTCAAGAGTGTTAAACGATATCGATGTTGTAAACGAAGACACAAAAAAGAGGGTTACGGATGCTATAAAGATGCTGAAATATAGACCTAATATTGTAGCTAGAAGTCTGAAAACACAAAGAACTAAGACTATAGGAATATTAATTCCGGATATATCAAGTCAATTCTATCCTGAGATTGTAAGAGGAGCAGAGGATGTTTCAAATATATATGATTATAATGTTATACTATGTAACTCTGACTTTGATCCAGAAAAGGAAAAAGAGTACTTAAGGGTTCTTAGTGAAAAAATGGTTGATGGAATAATTTATATGAGTAGTTCTCTTAATGAAGAAATATTAGAGCTAATTACTGAATTAAATATAAGGACAGTTTTGGTTGAAACTAAGGATGAAAAAGGCACATTGCCAAGTGTTACTATAGATAATGTTAGTGCGGTATATGATGGTACTAAATATCTTATTGAAAAAGGCATTAAAAAGTTAGCGTTCATAGGCGTGGAAGAAAATGCTAAGAATGCTTGGGGAGACAGGTTTGCTGGGTTTAAGAAAGCTGTAGAAGAATCTGGATTATCATTAGATGAAGATTTAATGCATTTTGACTCTTTAAAGGTTAAGGCTGGATTTGATGGCGTGGTAAAATTCGTTGAGAGCAAAAAAGAATTCGATGGTATTGTTTGTGCATCTGATGAAATTGCAATGGGTGTTATAAATGAGTTAAGAGAAAGAAATATTAATGTCCCAGATGATGTTAGTGTTATAGGATTTAACAATAACTTTACAGCCTCAATATTCTATCCAAAGATAACAACAATATCTCAACCTAGCTATGATATGGGATCTGTTGCTATGAGAATGCTTATTAAGATGCTTAATAAGAAGGAATTAGAACAAGAACATTATGTTCTTGATTATGAAATAATCAAGAGAAATAGCACAAAATAAAAAATGTTTAAAGGACTAAATTATAAGCATAAGCTTTATAATTTAGTCTTTTTTTATGTAAATATATAGTTGTACCAACTATTATATATTGATATAATAGTCGCTGGTGCAATTAATAAATTCAAGGACAAGGGTAATATTGTAAGGGGAGAAAATTAGAATAAGTTATCCCTTAAGGAGGAATTAAAATATGAAAAAGCAAAATATTCTTGGAGAAGAAAAAATATCAAAACTTTTACTAAAATTTTCAATACCAGCTATTATTGGAATGCTAGTAAATGCTTTATATAATGTTGTAGATAGAATATTTATAGGTAATATACCTGATGTTGGAGGCATAGCGCTAACAGGCGTAGGGTTAACAATGCCAATTATGACTATAATTTTAGCTTTTGGTATGCTAATTGGCATAGGCACAAGTGCTAGAATTTCATTGAAGCTTGGAGAAGGTAAAAAAGATGAAGCTGAAAAGCATATTGGTAATGCATTTATACTTATATTAATAATAAGTGCAGCAATAACAATATTAGGACTTATTTTCTTAAATCCAATTTTAAATATTTTTGCAGCTAGTCCAGAAACAGAAGGCTATGCAAGAGATTACATGGGAATAATATTTGCAGGAACTATTTTTAGTATGATGAGTTTCGGATTAAATCACTCTATAAGAAGTGATGGAAGTCCTAGGATAGCAATGCATTCTATGTTAATTGGAGCGATAATTAACATAATTTTAGATCCAGTATTTATATTTACATTTAATATGGGAGTAAAAGGTGCAGCTATAGCAACTGTTATATCTCAAATAGCTTCAACGATTTGGGTAGTTTATTATTTTACAAAGGGTAAGTCAAATATAAAAATTAAAAAAGAAAATCTAAAATTAGATAGGACAATTATAATTAGTATATTTTCAATTGGTATGAGCCCATTTAGTATGCAGGTAGCTCAAAGTGTAGTTCAAGTATTAGCTAATAATGCACTAAAAGAGTACGGTGGAGATTTAGCCATAGGGGCAATGACAATAATAAATAGTATAGCAATGATGTTCTTAATGCCTATATTTGGATTAAATCAGGGTTCACAGCCTTTAATAGGATATAATTATGGTGCTAAAAAATACGATAGAGTAAAACAAACTGTTAAATATGCAGCAATAGCTGCTACTATAATGGTGACTTTAGGTTGGGCTGCAACTCAAGCTGTACCTGAACTTTTCATAAAAGTCTTTAATAGCGATCCAGAGCTTATTGATATAGGTAAAAATGGACTAAGAATATTCTTATTTATGCTACCTGTAATAGGATTTCAGGTAATTAGTAGTAATTACTTTCAATCTATAGGTAAGGCAAAAGTATCCATGTTCTTAAGTTTGTTAAGACAAGTTATATTAATGATACCTTGTATGATAATATTACCAAAGTTTTTTGGATTAAATGGAGTATGGTTATCAGGACCTGTATGTGATTCTATTGCAAGTGTGATCACAGGGATAATGTTCTATAGGTCGGTAAAGAGATTAGGAAAAGAGAAATCTATAGATCAAGTAAAAGCAATAGCATAACAAAGAAAGGAAGTAAGATATTAAAGATATCTTACTTCCTTTTGAGGTTTGAAATGATATAGTTATTTCCAAGCAACACTAGCAAATTTTAATTCATTTTTGAAAGTTGAAATTTTAGTATCATTATTAATTAAGACACATTCGATACCAATCATGTCAGCCCAATCCACTAATTGTTCTTCATCAACTACGAATGAGAAGCTAGTATGGTGAGCACCCCCTGCAATAATCCAAGCTTTTGCTCCTTCTTTCAATGATGGCTGGGGCTTCCAAAGAACGCTTGCTACTGGTAAGTTAGGCATATCTTCAGTCATTTCAATAGCATCGACACAATTAACAATTAAACGGAATCTGTTACCCATATCTATTAATGAAGCAGCAACTGCAGGTCCAGAAGCTCCCTTAAATACTAAACGGGCAGGATCTTCTCTATCTCCAATTCCAAGTGGATGTACTTCAATAACTGGTTTTGTTCCAGCAAGTGTTGGACACACTTCAAGCATATGTGCACCAAGTATCAATCCATTTTCAGAATCAAGATTATAAGTATAATCTTCCATTAAGCCTGTACCTTTTCCGCTGGCCATAATCTTCATAGCTCTAAGCAGTGCAGCAGTTTTCCAATCTCCTTCAGCACCAAATCCATAGCCTTCAGCCATTAAATGTTGAACGGCAAGACCTGGAAGCTGTTTTATTCCATGAAGTGCTTGAAAATTAGTTGTGAAAGCGGTATAACCTTTGGCATCTAAAAAGGTTTTTAAACCAATTTCAATTCTAGCTTGTTCACGGATTGAATCTATATGAGCTTTCGGATCAGTATCATATAATGTGGCGTATTCAGCCATAAGTTCATCAACTTGATCTTTAGTAACTTTATCTATTGATTCAACTAAGTCACCAACACCATAATAATCCACAGTCCAACCAAATTTAATTTGAGCTTCAATTCTATCCCCATCAGTAACAGCAACATCTCTCATATTATCACCAAAACGAGCAACTTTAATTGCGGATCCTTCAGTAACAGCAACGGCAGGAGCCATCCATTTAGCTATCTCAGCTGAAACAGAATCATCTGTCCAGTGTCCAACCACTATTTTACGAGCTATATCAAGCCTAGCTCCAATATATCCAAATTCTCTATCTCCATGAGCAGATTGGTTTAAGTTCATGAAGTCCATATCAATTGTTCCCCAAGGAATCTTTTTATTAAATTGAGTATGAAGGTGAAGTAGTGGCTTTCTAAGTTGAGTTAATCCGTGAATCCACATTTTGGCTGGTGAGAATGTATGCATCCAAGTAATTATACCAGCACAGCTTGCATCGATATTGGCATCGTTACATACCTTTCTGATTGAATCAGAAGTAGTTGCAACTGTTTTAAATACAATTTTATAAGGTAAATTTTTAGTGTTTAACCCTTCAACAATTTTTTTAGAGTTATCTGATACTTGATCTATTACTTCAGGACCGTAAAGAGATTGGCTTCCTGTAACAAACCAAAATTCATAGTTTTTTAATTTTAACATTCAATATTCCTCCTATATAATAAATAATTATTTGATTAAGTATACCTTTTCATATGTACAAACAAATCTTAGATGTATGCACAACAATATTATATTACAACTGACTTGTACATACAACATAAAATAGTAAAATATTTTTTGCAAGGGAGAAATAGGATATAAGATGAAATATAAATTATATAAAACAACCTAGTAATGAGCCCTTAAATAGGATATTCATGATGAAATATTAAAATGTAATATATATAACATGAAATATATTTAAATATATTTATAAAAGCTATTGATATAATAGAAAAATAGATATATAATAAAAAACATTAAGTACGTACAACTATTTCAAGCTATTATTTTATAAAGGATAGTAACTCAAGAATGTACGATATATTTTATTTGATGAAAGCAGTTGAAGATAATGAAGGAAGCTGAAACAAAACACGAGATTATTGAACAATATTATATCAACACGGTAGAAGAGAAAAAAGTTTCTGCAGGAGATCAATTACCTTCTGAAAATGAAATGGCAAGTATATTTAATGTAAGTAGGCATACTGTAAGACAGGCACTTACTTATTTAGTTCAAGAAGGTTGGATATATAAAGAAAGAGGAAAAGGAAGTTTTTACGCTAATAAGAAATTAAAAGAAACTAAAAAAAACATTGCAGTACTTACAACTTATATATCGGATTATATTTTTCCTAAAATCATATCAGGTATAGAAGAGGAACTTAGGAAAAAGGGATATAATTTATTGCTATTCAATAGTAATAATGATATTGAAAATGAAAGAATTTGTTTTGAAAATATAATAAATCAAGATATAGCTGGATTGATAGTAGAGCCAGCACAAAGTACTATAAATAATTTGCATCATGAAAGCATTAAAAAATTAGAACACAACAATATAAAATATATTGCAATAAATGCTAATTGTGATGAAGAAAATTCTGCTTTTATTATAGTAGACGATGAACAGGGCGGTTATAAGATAACCAATTATTTGTTAGAGCTTGGTCATAAGAATATAGCTGCAATATTTAAAGCAGATGATTTACAAGGTGAAAAACGTAGAAAAGGTTATATAAAAGCTCTTAAAGAATATGATTTGAGCCTAAACAAAAATATAGTAGGAGAATATATAACAGATAATGAGGAAATGTACATAGATCAATTTACTAAAAAGATATTAAAGCTTGAAAATAGACCAACGGCAATTGTTTGCTACAATGATAAAGTTGCCTTAAGGGTTATAGATAATTGCAGAAAAGAAGGTATAAAAATACCTAAAGATTTATCAATTGTAAGTTTTGATGATTCTAGTTTAGCTGTTTCATCAGATGTTAAACTTACAACAATAAAACATCCAAAGGAAGAAATGGGAATAAGGGCAGCAAAATGTATTATTGATATGATTGAAGGAAGAATAGACAAGCCTCAATATACATATAGTGCCGAGCTTATTGTTAGAGATTCATGCTCTAGAGTTTAAATTTTATCTTTGTTTCATAATAATTATAATGTTCAAGTTACTGAAGCAAAGATGAATTTTAATATTATTATGCGTATACTTGTACGTACATACATAAAACAAGGAGGTGGAGTTAAAGTGTCAAAGTCAGAATGTGTTATAGGAATTGATTATGGAACTCAGTCAGGAGGAACAGTAATTGTTGATATAAAATATGGACGTAAAACTGCAATCTATGTAACCGTATACCGGATAGGAGTTATAGATGATTATTGACCATAAATAAGATCTACAGTTTAGAGGTAGACACTAAAAGTAAAGAACCTATCAATTAAAATCAAATGGTTATAATTTCATTAATATAACAGTAATCAAGCCAAAATTTGTAGGGGGTATTTAAAATGAAAAAAAATTTAATTAAGAGAACGTTATCACTAATAGCAATTTCAACCATGGGTTTTGGTCTTGTAAGTTGCGGAACGTCAGGAGAATCAAGCGATAAGAAATCAATCGCATTTATCCCACCAACAATGGTAAGTTCATTTTATGAACAAACAATAGCCGGTGCAAAGGAAAAGGCAGAAGAGTTAGGTTATGAAGTAAGTGTTACTGCACCACAAAAAGAAGATGATTATGAAGGTCTATTAAAGAATGTTGAAGATTCAATTACAAAAGGAGTATCAGCTATAGCAATATGTACAACAGATGATAAGACAATGGCAGTTGCAGTAGAAAAAGCAAATGCAGCTAATATACCAGTTATAATATTTAATTCACAAAGTGAAGTAGAAGGAACCGATGTATATTCATATGTAGGATATGACCAAAGAAAAGCAGGAGAAAGTGTTGCTGAATATTTAGGAACTAAGTATAAGGATACAAAATTTAAAGTTGGTGTTTTAGAAGGCCTTCCAGGAGTATTTACTGAAAATAGAGAAGGTGGATTTTTAGAAAAAATGAAAGAATATTCTAATATTGAAATTGTAGCAACACAAGCAGCAAACTGGGAACGTGAAAAAGGAATGAATGCAGCAACTAATATGTATCAAGCAAACAGTTCAATTAATGTCTTTTACGGATTAAGCGATGAAATGGCATTAGGTGCAGCTCAAGCATGTAAATCTTTAGCTTTAACAGATGTACTTACAATTGGGATTGATGGAAATCCTAATACACTAAGTGATATAGCAGATGGGATTTGTACAGCAAGTGTTTATACAAACCCACATAAAATTGGTGAAGAAACAATTGTAGATTGTGATAAAGCAATTAATGGGGAAGAAATTGAAAATAAAATGCATGAAATTGAAACTATAATTGTGGATAAAGAAAATGTATCAGAATATCTAAAATAATAACTCAGGGATAATTTAAAATACATGATGCATAAATAATTTGCATCATGTATTAAAAAAGGGAGGGAGACCATTGGCAGAGATTATATTACAAATGAAAGGAATCCAAAAGAGCTTTTCAGGTGTAAAGGTATTAAAAAATGCTGGAATTGAAGCGGTGAAAGGTGAAGTTCAAATTCTACTTGGTGAAAATGGAGCTGGCAAATCTACTTTAATGAAAATTCTTGCTGGTGCATATTCAAAAGATGAAGGTGAGATTATTTATAAAGGAAAGAAGGTACAAATAAATAATCCAAAGGATGCCGAAAAATTAGGAATAGCTATCATATACCAAGAATTTAACTTAATACCATATTTATCAGTAGCAGAAAATATGTTTTTGGGAAAAGAATCAATGTCCAATATACCTGGAAAAATAGATTTTGAGGATATGTATAAAAAAGCACAACAGATGCTAGATCATCTAGAAGTTGATATTGATCCAAAAGGAATGGTAGCAGATCTTGGAATAGCACAACAGCAAATGGTTGAAATTGCAAAAGCATTATCTGTTAATGCGGATGTTATAATCATGGACGAACCAACAGCTGCTTTAACAGATAAGGAAATCAATAGCTTGTTTAAAATAATACACACAATCAAGTCAGAAGGTGTATCTATAATTTATATATCACATAGACTTGAAGAGTTCAAAATAATAGGGGATAGAGTTACTATTATGCGTGATGGAGAAACTGTTGGTATGGTTAATATGAATGAAACAACCATAAATGAGCTAATTAAGCTTATGGTTGGACGTGAAATTGGAAATAAGTTTCCTAAGATAGATATCGAAAAAGGTGATATTTTACTAGAGGTTAAAAATTTAAAAAGAAAAGGATCTTTTGAGAACATTAATTTTACATTAAGAAAAGGCGAAATACTTGGAGTATCAGGACTTATGGGAGCAGGACGAACTGAGGTTATGAGAGCTCTTTTTGGAATAGATCAAATAGACTCTGGTGAAGTGTATTTAGAAGGAAAAAAAGTAAGTATTAAATCCCCAGCCGATGCTATAAAAAATAAAATTGGATTTATTACTGAAAATCGTAGAGATGAAGGATTAGTTTTATCTATGGATGTAAAGGAAAACATAACACTTTGTACACTTCCAAAGTTTCTATCAAATCCAGCTAAATTAGATTTAGGTGAAGAGATTAATGAGGCAAATTCATTTATAGATAAGCTAAGAATAAAATGTACGGGCTTTACACAAAAAGCAGGAACTTTATCAGGTGGAAATCAACAAAAGATAGTTATAGCAAAGTGGCTATTAGCAAATTCAAAAATATTAATTGTAGATGAACCAACAAGAGGTATTGATGTTGGAGCTAAACAAGAGATATACAATATTATGAATGAATTACTCAAAAGTGGAGTTGGAATAATAATGATTTCATCCGAATTACCAGAGGTCCTTGGAATGAGTGATCGAATACTAGTAATGTGTAGAGGTGAAATTTTAGGAGAACTAGATAGAAAAGAAGCAAGTCAAGAAAAAATTATGCACTATGCTACTGGAGGAGGAAAATATGATGCTAAATAAAACAATGACAAATAGCACGGAAAAGAATAAATCAAAAATTAATATGAATAATGTATTTGATAAGTTAGGGGTGTTAATAGCATTAATCATTTTAGTAGTAGTAATGTCGATATTTGCACCTAATTTTCTTACAACAAGTAATCTCTTCGGGGTCTTACAACAAATTGCAGTAATTGGGATAATTTCTGTAGGAATGACCTTTGTAATCCTTTTAGGTGGAATCGATCTATCGGTAGGTTCAACAGTTGCTTTCACAGGACTAGTTATAGGACTAGCTATGAGAGCTGGAATTCCAGTAGTAATTTCATTGTTAATAGGTATTGCAATTGGGGCAGTGATTGGATGTCTTAATGGGTTCTTAATTGCAAAAGTAAAACTACAACCCTTTGTAGCTACATTAGGTACAATGACAATGGTAAGAGGGTTAGCATACACAATTACAAATGGACAACCGGTATATCAATTGCCAGACTTCTTTAAAAATATGGCAGGATTCATTGGTCCAATTCCAAAGCCAGTAGTAGTGATGATAATAGCATTTGCACTTGGTGTGTATACACTGAAATACACAAAATTTGGTAGATATATGTTTGCAATTGGAGGAAATAAAGTAGCTAGTAAACTTTCAGGTATAAATGTTACAAAATATGAAGTTTTGGTTTATGTAACTTCAGGGGTATGTTGTGCTGTTGCTGCAATACTTTTAACAGCTAGAATGGGATCGGCAGTAGCAACTGCGGCTGATGGATATGAACTAGATGCAATAGCTGCAGTAGCAATAGGTGGTACAAGTATGACTGGTGGTAGAGGTAGTATTGTTGGTACATTAATAGGAGTATTAATAATTGGTGTAATTGCAAATGGTCTTAACTTATTGAATGTACAACAAGGGCCACAAAGATTTGTAAAAGGCGCTATAATCATATTTGCTGTTATGCTAGAAGTAATAAAAAAGAAAAAAAGAGGTGCTAACTAAGCGTTAAAATGAAGTAATGGCAAGAAAAAGTATACCAATGCGAAAATATTTTTTAGTTGAGGAGGTGACTGTTGCAAAATAATATGAAATATATAAAAGTTCATAAAGTTTTAGCAGCATGTTTTATGTTAGATAAATTAAAAGAAAAAGTGTATAAAGCGAACATGGAACTTAGAAGTAAAGGCCTTGTAATTTATACATGGGGAAATGCAAGTGAAATTGATAGAGAGAAAGGACTAGTAGTAATAAAGCCAAGTGGTGTAGATTATGATACTATGAAAGTAGAGGATATGGTAGTTGTAGATTTAGACGGGAATGTGGTAGAAGGTAAATATAAACCTTCAACCGATATGCCAACCCATTTAGTAATGTATAACACTTATTCTAATATAGGCGGAGTTGTCCACACTCACTCAGAATGGGCGACGACTTTTGCACAAGCAGGAATGTGTATACCAGCATTTGGAACAACTCATGCAGACTATTTCTATGGAGATATTCCTTGTACTCGAGACCTAAGTGATGAAGAAATTAGTGGAGAGTATGAAAAAGAAACAGGGAATGTAATAGTGGAGACAATTGGAGATAAAAATCCATTAGAAATTCCTGCTATTGTAGTTAAAAATCATGGACCATTTACTTGGGGGAAAGACGCTGATTCAGCAGTTTATAATGCAGTAGTATTAGATAAAGTAGCTGAAATGGCATATAAAACAATTACGTTAAACAAGGATGTAAAAGCTGTTAAACAGCACCTTTTAGATAAACACTATCTTAGAAAACATGGTGAAAATGCATATTATGGACAATAGAAAATAAAAAAATAAAGAGGAGATGTATTAAAATGAGATTTTTTTTAGATACAGCAAAAATAGAAGATATAAAAGAAGCAAATGAAATGGGAGTAATTAGTGGGGTTACTACAAATCCATCATTAATTGCTAAAGAAGGTAGAGATTTTAATGAAGTTATAAAGGAAATAACAGAAATAGTTGATGGACCAATAAGTGGAGAAGTTATAAGTGAAGATGCTCAAGGTATGATTAAAGAGGGAAGAAAAATTGCAGCAATTCATAAAAATATGATTGTAAAGATTCCAATGACAGCTCAAGGGCTTAAAGCTACTAAGGTTTTAGCTAGCGAAGGGATTAAAACAAATGTAACTTTGATTTTTTCAGCAACACAAGCATTGTTAGCTGCTAATGCAGGGGCGACATATGTAAGTCCATTCTTAGGAAGAATAGATGATATTTCAATGGATGGAATGGAACTAGTTAGAAATATTGCGGATATATTTGAAATTCATGGAATACAAACAGAAATAATAGCAGCTAGTGTTAGAAATCCAATTCATGTTATTCAAGCTGCACAGGCTGGAGCAGATATAGCAACAATACCTTATAGCTTAGTTTTGCAAATGATAAAACATCCATTAACAGATCAAGGGTTAGAAAAGTTTAAGGCAGATTGGGCAGCAGCATTTGGAAAATAACAATTAGATGCTATAATAGAAGTAAAATAAAATTAATTAGTAAAGTGAGGAACAATATGAGTAGAGAATTAGATAAACTATCGATTAATGCAATAAGAATGCTTTCAGCAGATGCTATTCAAAAGGCAAATTCTGGTCACCCGGGATTACCACTTGGAGCAGCTAGTATGGCATTTACACTATGGACAAAAATGAACCATAATGGGAAAAATTCGACTTGGGATAATAGAGATAGATTTGTATTATCAGCAGGGCATGGTTCAATGCTTGAATATTCATTATTACATTTATTTGGATATGGATTAAAAGTTTCCGATATTAAACAGTTCAGACAAGTAGGTAGTTTAACACCAGGACATCCTGAATATGCTCATACTAAAGGAGTTGAAGTTACAACAGGACCCCTTGGACAAGGAATATGTAATGCAGTAGGTATGGCTATGGCAGAAGCTCATCTTGCAGAAAAATTTAATAAGCCAAACTATACTGTAGTTGATCATTATTCTTACGCAATATGTGGGGATGGTTGTCTTATGGAAGGAATTTCAGGAGAAGCATCATCACTTGCTGGAACTTTAGGTCTAGGAAAAGTGGTTGTATTATATGATTCAAACAATATTTCAATTGAAGGAAGTACTGATATAGCATTTAGAGAAGATGTTGCTATGAGATATGAAGCTTATGGATGGCAAGTATTGAAAATTGCAGATGGAAATGATATTGATGCAATAGAAAATGCAATAGAGGAAGCTAAAGCAGAAACTTCAAAGCCATCAATTATAATAGTTAAAAATCAAATTGGTTTTGGATGTGCGGCAAAACAAGGAAAAGCTTCAGCTCATGGAGAACCATTAGGTGATGAAAATATATTAGAAATGAAGAAAAACTTTGGTTGGAAAACAGAACCTGCATTTTATGTACCAGATGAAGTATACACAAATATGAATGAATACATAGAAAAGGGCGTTTCAAAGGAAGAAGCTTGGGATAAACTATTTAAAGAGTATAAAAAAGCTTATCCAGAACTAGCTAATGAATATACTAAATGGTTAAGTGGCGAAATTGATAAAGAAGCATTATTGAATAATGAGGATTTATGGAGTTTTGATAAAGAAATGGCTACAAGAGAATCTTCAGGAATAATGATAAATAGATTAGCTAAGTTAATCCCTAATTTAATAGGGGGATCAGCTGACCTTGCACCTTCAAATAAAACTTATATGGCTGGCAAGGGAGAGTTCTCAGACGAAGATAGAAGCGGACAAAACCTTCACTTTGGAGTTCGAGAACATGCAATGGCAGCTATCGTTAATGGTATGTATGCTCATGGTGGACTTAAAGTATTCTGCTCAACATTCTTTGTATTCAGTGATTACATGAAAGGTGCTATGAGATTATCCGCAATAATGAACCTACCAGTAGCATATGTCTTAACTCATGATAGCATTGGTGTTGGAGAAGATGGACCAACTCATCAACCTATAGAACAATTAGCAGCGCTTAGAAGTATGCCAAATATGACAGTATTTAGACCAGCTGACTCAAAAGAAACAGCAGCAGCTTGGTATTATGCTGTAACTAATGGAACTACACCAACATCATTAGTTCTAACAAGACAAAAGTTACCACTATATGATGGAGACCCTACGAGAGCATTAAAGGGTGGATATATCATTAAAGACTCTAAGAAAGACATTCCAGATATACTTTTAATGGCATCAGGGTCAGAAGTAGAATTAATATTTAAAGCAGCATCTGAATTAGAAGTTAAGGGAATAGATGCAAGAGTTATAAGTCTACCAAGCTTTGAGTTATTTGACGCTCAAAATGAAGATTATAAGGAATCCGTTATGCCGAAATCAGTAAGAGCGAGAGTTGCTGTTGAAGCATTAACATCATTTGGATGGCACAAATATGTAGGTCTTGATGGAGATGTTATATCATTAGATACTTTCGGAGCATCAGGAAATGCAGATACTTTATTTAAACAATTTGGGTTTACTGTAGAAAATGTTGTAGAAAAGTCCGTAAAGGTTGCAGGTAAATAACTAAGA
The DNA here is from genome assembly GCF_002995745.1 of Clostridium vincentii. GTDB lineage: Bacteria > Bacillota > Clostridia > Clostridiales > Clostridiaceae > Clostridium > Clostridium vincentii. Next base: position 59,933 of record NZ_PVXQ01000008.1, read on the forward strand.
AAAAATAATAAATATATCAAAGTGAAGAACAAAATAATTATATAAAATAAGAAGAGTATGTAAAATAAAAAAATAATAGGATAATAGAAGCAAGTTTTGCAGTTAATAAAATGATTTATTTGCATAACTTGCTTTTATTTTAAATTAATAGATATATAGTGGAGGTTTTTTTATGAGTATAGGAATGAATGAGATAAAAAATGCTATAATCAATGGTAAAACAGCGCTTGGTATTGAACTTGGTTCAACTCGAATTAAAGCTGTTCTAATCGGTGAAGATAATATGCCTATAGCTTCTGGTAGCTATGATTGGGAAAATATATATTCCAACAATATCTGGACTTACAGCCTAGAGGATATTTGGATGGGGATACAGGACAGTTATCAGAAGATGGCTGAGGATGTTAAACAACAATATGGAGTAAACATTAAAACGATAGGGGCAATTGGATTTAGCGCCATGATGCATGGATATATGGCTTTCGACAAAGATGAAGAGCTTTTAGTACCATTCCGTACATGGCGTAACAGCACTACCGAAAAGGCTTCAGAAGAATTGACAAAATTGTTTAGCTACCATATTCCTCAAAGATGGAGTATTGCTCATCTTTATCAGGCTATCTTAAATAAGGAAGAACATGTAGTCGATATCAGTTTCCAGACAACCTTAGGAGGGTATATACATTGGAAACTAACAGGCCAAAAGGTTTTAGGCGTTGGCGAAGCATCGGGCATGTTCCCTATTGATATAGATACGAAAAACTATAATGCACATATGATTCAGCAGTTTGATGAATTGATTGATTCCAAAAATTTCTCATGGAAACTTGAGAATATTTTGCCGAAGGTTTTGGTAGCCGGTGAGGATGCTGGCGTTCTTACGAAAGAAGGAGCAAAGCTTTTAGACGTCACAGGACAGTTGAAACCAGGTATTCCACTTTGTCCTCCAGAGGGTGATGCAGGAACAGGGATGGTCGCAACTAACAGCGTTGCAAAACGTACTGGTAATGTTTCTGCCGGAACATCTGTTTTTGCAATGATTGTACTTGAAAAGGATTTGTCAAAAGTATATCCAGAGATTGATCTAGTTACAACACCTACCGGTAACCTAGTAGCTATGGTTCACTGTAATAATTGCACATCAGATCTCAATGCATGGGTTGGATTATTTAAAGAATTTGCAGAGGCAATGGGCGTAGAAGTTGATATGACGAAGTTGTTTGCGACTTTATATAATAAGGCACTTGAAGGAGATTCAGACTGTGGCGGATTATTGGCTTATAATTATTTTTCTGGTGAACATATAACGAATTTTGAAGAAGGACGTCCGTTGTTTGTGCGTTCACCAGAAAGTAATTTCACTCTAGCTAATTTCATGCGTGTTAATTTATTCACAGCATTAGGCGCGCTAAAAACTGGTTTGGATATTCTTCTTAAACAAGAAGGAATTCAACTAGATCAAATTCTAGGTCATGGTGGCTTATTTAAGACCAAAGATGTAGGCCAGAAAATCATGGCCGCCGCTATGGATGCTCCTGTTTCTGTTATGGAAACTGCCGGAGAAGGCGGAGCATGGGGTATTGCATTGCTTGCGTCCTATATGCTAAACAAAGCAGAGAATGAGACATTAGAGGATTATCTCACACAGAAAATATTTGCAGGGAAAATGGGTACAAAAATGGATCCTGATCCTAAGGATGTTGACGGGTTTAACGAATTTATTAAATGTTACACCAAGGGACTCGCCATTGAGAGAGCTGCAGTAGATAATCTTAAATAGATAAAAGACATAATTAAAGGAACCTTAACTTAGATATATAATAAGTTAAGGTTCCTTTTATTCAGTTTACGCAAAATTATGTACTATAGGATACCTTCTATTTTCAATATAGCTTCTAAGTTCTTAACTTTTTCATTTAAACATACAAACTTTTCTTTTATTGAATCTTTAGATAAAGTAGCATCATTAGCAACATTTTCTATTTCTTCCACAGTTTTTAATGCATCTTCAATGTCTTGTTGAGCAATTTTCAAGTTAGCTTCGTCCATATATTCGCTCTCCTTTTGAATAATTTATATAATTATCCTATCACGACTAAATCTTAAGTGCAAGGCATATATTTTAAGGGATAGTAAGGAACTTTGGAGGAAAAATGATAAATTACATTTGGTTTGGACTTATATTTTTAGGGACTGTTGTTTCATTGTTTACTGGTAAGGGGGGAGACATATCCTCAACTATTGTAAATTCAGCAGATTCTACGGTTAAATTGATTTTAAGCTTAGTAGGAATTATGTGCTTTTGGTGCGGAGTAATGAAAGTCGCAGAAAAAAGTGGCTTAACAGAGAAGTTGGCCAAGCTTATGAAACCTGTTCTAAAGTTATTATTTAAGGAAGCTTCAAAGGATGAGAAGGCACTTGGAGCTATAGTTATGAATTTAACTGCAAATATGATGGGCTTGTCTAATGCCGCAACTCCCTTCGGGATAAAAGCTATGGAAGAAATGGATAGGCTTAATCCTAATAAGGACAGGGCAAGTGACGACATGGCTCTTTTTTTAGTTATGAATGCAGCGTGTATCCAACTGGTACCATCAACTATAATTTCAATTAGAGCTGCTTGCAATTCTAGCAATCCAGGAATAATAATACTACCAGCAATAATTTCTACAGCTACTGCATCTATAGTTGGCATACTTTGTTGTAAAATACTGCAAAAGTATTTTTAGGGGGAGATTCTATGGGGGAATATTTAAGTCAGAGCATTATTGGAATAATAGTTGTAATCATAATTGGATATGGAATGATAAAGGGTAGGAAGGTATACGAATGGTTTATCGAAGGAGCTAAGGATGGCCTTAAGGTTTGCTATAATATATTCCCTTATCTTTTAGCTATGATAGTAGCAGTACAAATATTTAAACAAGCTAATCTTTTGGATATTATAAATAATATTTTAGCTCCAGTGGTGGGAATGGTAGGACTTCCAAGAGAATTGATTCCTTTAGTTATAATAAAGCCTTTATCGGGAAGTGGAGCTATTGGCATTTTCACTGATATACTTCAAAATTATGGAGCAGATAGCGAACTAGGATTAATAGCTTCAGTTATTATGGGAACTACAGAGACTATCTTTTATACAGTAACTATTTATTTTGGAGCTGTAAAAGTAAAAAAAACAAGGCATACCATATGGGCGGCTATTATGGCAGATATGGTAGCTATAATAATGGCTATTCTAATGGTGAAAATACTTATTTTAAGTTAAATTTAAGGTAAAAGAAATAGAAATTTTATCCATAATATGATAACGTTATAGATAATGTATTTAGGAGGCGTGGATAAAATGATAAGTATTGAAAATATCACAAAGACTTACAATGGTAGCAATAAAGCTGTAGATAACCTAAATCTAGAGATTCAGGATGGAGAAATATTTGGTCTGTTGGGTCCTAATGGAGCTGGTAAATCAACGACGATTAAGATGATAACTGGCGTTGTTCAACCGACTATTGGAGATATTAAGATAAATGGTATAAGCATTAATGACAATCCTGTAAAAGTAAAGGAGCAATTTGGTTATGTTCCAGATAGTCCAGACATGTTTTTAAGGCTTACAGGTATAGAGTATCTAAACTTTATGGGGGATGTTTATAACGTTGAAGAAAGTGAAAGAAAGATCCGGATAACAGAATTATCAAAGAGATTTGGTATGGATGAAGCTTTGGGGGACAAAATTCAAGCCTATTCTCATGGAATGAGACAAAAGGTAATTGTAATGGGAGTAATTCTGCATAAACCTAAGGTTTGGATATTGGATGAACCTTTAACAGGGTTAGATCCAAAATCAGCTTTTATATTAAAAGAGATGATGAGAGAACATGCTGATGCAGGGAATACAGTTCTTTTCTCAACTCACGTATTAGAAGTGGCTGAAAAATTATGTGATAAGGTTGCAATAATTAATAAAGGGCAGTTAATATATAATGGAACCTTAGAGAATATGAAAGAAAAGTGTAAAGAAAATGAATCCTTTGAGGAAATGTTCTTGGAGTTGACTAACAATGAAGAGGCTTAAATTATTAACAAAATATTTTCTTAAAAATGCCCTTGCAGAAACTTTTGGAAAAAGTAAAATTAATCCTTGGCTCATAGCACTTGGTATGGTTTTATGTATTGGATTATTATCCATGCCCTTCGCATTTATTGTAGGAGCATTATATGGACCTCTTGCCTCAATTGGACAAGAAGGATATCTTCTAAGTATCCTTTTATTTTTAGGCGCAACTATTACATTCATATTTGGAATAAATACAATAATGAACACTTTTTATTTTTCTAATGATGTAGAACAAATTTTACCATTGCCTTTTAAAGGGTCTCAAATAATATTTGGTAAATTTTTGTCAGTTTTAATTGATATGTATATGTATGCCGTATTTTTACTTTTACCTTTAATAGCATACGGAATAGCAAGTAAAGCTACCTTGGTTTATTATATATATATTGTTTTAGCGTTAGTTGTTACGCCTATTTTGCCTATGATATTAGCATCTTTAATTTGTATGTTTCTTATGAGGTTTACTAGTTTAGCTAAACATAAGGATGCATTTAGAATGTTTTGCGGAACCTTAATGTTAGCAGGGATAGTTGCTTTTAATATATTTACTCAATCAGGGGCAGTCGGTAGCGATGAGTCTATGGCAAATCTTATGGCAAGTGGTAATAATAGCTTGATGGATACAGTTACTAACGTATTAATTACCAGTAAGTTCGCATCACGTGGACTATTATACAGTGGTGAATTAAAGGGGCTACTATTTATTATGGCAGCTTTAATAATTAGTATCGCTGCCTTTGGGATATATTATATTGTAGGTGGTAATTTATATTATAAAGGAATTGTGGGAAGTTCTGAAACCTATAGCAAAAAAGAAAATATATTCAAAGAAAAAAATGTAGATAAATTTGTTAGGACCAGCTCTCCAGTAAAAGCATTAGTTATGAGAGATATTAAAATAGTGTTTAGAACTCCACAGTTCTTTATAAATTGTATTGTAATGTTAGTCTATATGCCTGCAATTATGGGTATGGGATTATTTGCGAGAGGTTCTAATATAGGAGAACTTCTTAGTAAAAGTACAGAATATTATGGATTTGCACTTGTGGCTGCTTTCGGGTTTGCGACTTTAGCTATTGCTACTGGGGGAGCTGCCAGCACGGCTATATCTAGAGAAGGAAAAGATTTTATGGTTTCTAGGTATATTCCAGTTTCATCTAAAGAACAGTTACTGTCTAAAATAATATCTTCACTGCTAGTAAATGAGCTAGGAGCTGTAATTGTAATAGGAATGATGGTTGCACTAGAGTTGCCTTTGAGCTTAATAATACTTGGGACTGTAATTGCAATATTATCAATTCTTGTAATATCATTAATTGAATTATATTTAGATTATAAATCGCCAAGGTTAGATTGGGAAACAGAGAGAGCTATGTTTAAGAAAAACTATTTACCACTAATCCTATTGCTTATCGTGATGATAATAGCAGGATTACTTTGCGGTCTAACGTTCTTAGTTAAAAACTACTTAATTATTTTTGGAGTTATGATAATAATAATTGTTGCAGTAATGTTAATCATATATCCAAAATTAGAGAAGGTAGCTGATAAGACTTATAATGAGGGCTGAAAAGTTGACATAGAAATTTTTTTGATTTATCATAATATAGTAAATGCAAAGAAAAGAAGAGTAATGGAGTAGAGAGTCTAAAGAGAGCTAATAACTGGTGAAAATTAGCGGCGTTAAGCTTTATGAAGATGGTCTTGGAGCAGAACTTTCGAGCAAAATTTTGTTAGATAGTTACGGGAGTAACCGTTATATTGCAAGGTGATAATAGTCACCTTAAGAGTTTCTTGTTGTGAAACAAGAAAAAATTAGAGTGGTAACGCGTAATTTAAGTTTAATACGTCTCTATATAGGTAATATACCTATATAGAGACTTTTTTATTTTCTGAAATTAAAGGAGGAAAAAAACATGTGTAAAAAAACATACTATATAACTACACCAATTTATTACCCATCAACAAAATTACATATAGGAAATACCTATACAACTGTTGCAGCTGATGCAATAGCAAGGTTTAAAAGATTAACAGGCTATGAGGTAATGTTTTTAACCGGGACAGATGAACATGGTCAAAAAATTCAAAGAATTGCTGACGAAAAAGGAGTTACACCGAAGGAACATGTAGACGAAGTAGTAGCGGGAATAAAAAAATTATGGAGCCTGATGAATATTAGTTATGATAAATTCATTAGAACCACTGATGACTATCATGTGAAGGCCGTTCAGGATATATTTAAGAAACTTCATGATCAAGGGGATATATACAAAAGTTCTTATGAAGGTTTATATTGCACTCCTTGTGAATCTTTCTGGACAGAAACTCAAGCAGTTGATGGTAAGTGCCCAGACTGTGGAAGACCAGTGGAAAAGTCAAAAGAAGAGGCATATTTCTTTAAGATGAGCAGATATGCAGATAGATTAATTAAACATATAGAAGACAACCCACATTTTATTCAACCAGAATCAAGAAAAAATGAAATGTTAAATAACTTCTTAAGACCAGGACTTCAAGACCTTTGTGTTTCAAGAACAAGCTTTGATTGGGGAATACCAGTAACATTTGATGAAGGGCATGTAGTTTATGTTTGGATAGATGCATTATCAAACTATATAACGGCTTTAGGATATGGGAGCGATGACACAGAGTTATACAAGAAATTCTGGCCAGCAGATGTTCATTTAATAGGTAAGGATATTTTAAGATTCCATACGATTTATTGGCCAATTATGCTAATGGCTTTAGGTTTAGAATTACCAAAGCAGATATTTGGACATGGATGGTTATTAGTTGATGGTGGTAAAATGTCAAAATCAAAGGGAAATGTAGTAGATCCAGTAACTTTAGTAGAAATATTTGGTGTTGATGCTGTTAGATATTATCTACTGCGAGAAATTCCTTTTGGATCTGATGGAATATTTAATAATGAAATATTTATAAAGAAAATAAATTCAGATTTATGTAATGATCTTGGAAATCTTTTATCAAGAACAGTAGCAATGATAGAGAAATACTTTGATGGAGTAGTTCCAGCCCAAGAAGCTCCTGAAGCTATAGACAATGAATTAATTAATTTGGCATTGGAAGCGCCTAAGAAGGTAGAAGCTTTTATTAATGATTTAAGAATTCCTGAGGCGCTTGAAAGTATATTTGAATTAGTAGGAAGAGCTAATAAATATATAGATGAAACAACTCCTTGGATATTAGCAAAGGATGAGGATAAGAAAAAGAGATTAGGAACAGTTCTATATAACTTAGCTGAAACACTAAGATTTTCAGGTGTATTATTAACAGCATTTTTGCCTGATACTGCAAGAAAAATTAATGAGCAACTTGAGGCAAAGAATACGGACTGGAATTCATTAGAAAACTTTAGGGGAACAGTTCCAGGAACAAAGGTTGTTAAGGGAGATAACTTATTCCCAAGGATAGATGTTGATGCAAAGCTTGCGCAGCTAGAGGCTATAAAGGAAGCTGAATCAAAATTAACAAAAAGAGAAATAACACCAATAAAAGAGGAAATAACTATAGATGACTTTGAAAAGTTAGATCTTAGAGTTGTTAAGGTTATAGCTTGTGAAGCTGTAAAGGGAACAAAGAAGCTACTTAAACTAAAGGTTGACTTAGGTGGCGAAGAAAGACAGGTTATTTCAGGGATAGCTAAGAATTATAAGCCAGAAGAATTAGTTGGAAAGAATGTTGTATTAGTAGCTAATTTAAAGCCAGTTAAATTAAGAGGAGAATTATCCCAAGGTATGATACTTGCAGCCTCAACAGATGATGATAGTTTATTATTTGTAGTTGACCCAGGGGAGCTGCCAACAGGTAGTGTTGTAAGATAATTTTAAGAGTTCAGGAAACTGGACTCTTTTTGATAAAGGAGGTTAAAGTATGAATGTTATTATAGGTAATGCTTGGCCTTATGCCAATGGACCCTTGCATTTAGGAAGAATAGCCTCACTTATGCCAGGAGATATTTTGGCCAGATATCATAGGCTTATGGGAGATGATGTTGTATTTATATCAGGTAGTGACTCTCATGGAACCCCTGTAACTGCAAAAGCTAAGGAAGAAGGAATTAGTCCTTTAGAATCTTTGGAAAAGTATCATAAAGAGTTTGTTAGATGTTTTAATAAACTAGGATTTTCCTTTGATATATTTACTAAAACTAATACACAATACCATAGTAAAAAAGTTCGAGAATTTATTATAGAACTATATAATAAGGGATATATATATGAAAAGGTTATAGAAGAGAGTTATTGTGAGGGGTGCCATGATGTTATACTTGATAAAAATAATGTGCCTAAATGTCCACATTGTGAAAGATGTAATGTAGAAGGAAGTTGCTCAGAGTGTTCAGAAATTTTTGAAAAAGATGAACATTTGGAAAGAAATTGTAGATTTTGCAATTTAAAAAGTGAAGTTAGAGAGACAAAACATCTATTTTTTGCATTATCAAAGTTTGAAAATCATATAAGAAGATTATTTATTAAACAAAAGGGTTGGAGAGAAAATGCACAATCAATAACAAAGAGATACTTAGATGAAGGTTTGAGGGATAGAGCTGTGACTAGGAATTTTAACTGGGGTGTTGATGTCCCTCTAGAAGGCTATGAAGATAAAAAAATATATGTATGGATTGAAGCTGTTATGGGATATTTAACAGCTAGTATAAAATGTTTAGAGGAGAGAGAGGAAGATTATAGAGAATATTGGGATGGAGAAGATAGCATAATATATTTTGTTCATGCCAAAGATAACATTCCTTTTCATACAGTAATATTACCAGCTATTTTAGTTGGCCTTGGGATAAAGAATCCATCTATTAGAGAGGTTTCTAGTGAACATTTAACATTAGAGGGTAAAAAGTTTTCCACGGCTAAGAACTGGGCTATCTGGGTAGACCATATAATAGATAATTATGGGGCCGATGAGGTAAGATATTATCTTATGGTAAATGGACCAGAAAATAAGGATTGCGATTTTACTTGGAGAAATTTTATAAGTACTATAAACAACGACTTGGTTGGTTTATATGGAAATTTTGTAAATAGAACTTTAAGTTTCATAAATAAAAACTTTCAAGGAGAAATTCCAAAAGGTGAAATATCAAAAGAGTTAAAGGATGAAATATTTAATTTATATTTTAATGTTGGTGATAAAATAGAGGAAGGTAAATTCAAGGATGGACTTCAATGTATTATAAAAATGATTAAGAAATCAAATAAATACTTTGATGACGAAAAGCCCTGGGTAACCTTTGATAGTAATAAGAAGAAGTGCAGTGAAACTATATATATGTGTACAAATAATTGCAAATTTAGCTAATTTATTAGAGCCTTTTATGCCATATTCTTCTGAAAAAATAAGGAGATTTTTGAATATTGAAGAGGGAACTTGGAGCTATATTGAAAAGAAGAAGGGCAAAATAGCAGATATACAAGTGTTATTTAATAAAATTGATAAAAAGAATGCTTTTGATGAAGTAAAAAAGATGAAAAAAGAAGGTGTGAGCAAAAAAAATTAGAGCATCTCAATAGGGGTCGAGATGCTCTAACTAACCATCAAAATGGTTAAGGGGTAAATAATAATGCTTTAACTACTTTACAAGTCTTACTATAGTCTTCTAATATGACAGTTATGTGTCAAAATAATTTAAAATTTTAAATAAAAAAAAGGAGTTAGTCAATTATGGATAAGAAATATAAAATATTTGATAGTCATGCCCATTATGATGATGATGTCTTTAATGAAGATAGAGATGGTCTAATCAAGGAATTAAATGAATCTGGAGTTATAGGAATACTAAACTGCTCCTCTAGTTATAAAAGTATAGCTAAGACCTGTGAGCTAATTAATAAATGGGATTTTATTTATGGGGCAGTAGGAATACATCCAGAGAATGCAGACGAGTTTACAGATGAAAGAGAACTTGAAATTTGTAAGGTGATAAAAAATAATATTAAGATTATAGCGGTAGGAGAAATAGGATTAGATTATTATTGGGATAAAAATCCATCAAGAGAAATACAAAAGGATGTATTTAGAAGGCAAATGAAAATAGCTGAAAATGAGAATCTGCCAGTTATAATTCATGATAGGGATGCACATGGGGATACTCTAGAAATAATGAAATCATTTCCAACAGTAAAAGGTGTGGTTCATTGTTTTTCAGGGAGTGTAGAGTTTGCTAAAGAATGTTTAAATCTAGGATATTATATAGGAATAACTGGAGTGGTTACTTTTAAAAATGCAAAAAAGCTCTTAGAAGTAGTAAAGGAAGTTCCTATAGAGAAATTGCTAGTAGAAACGGATTGCCCTTACATGGCTCCAGAGCCTAACAGAGGAAAAAGAAACAAATCAGATTATATAGAATATATAATAGACAGGATTGCTCTAATCAAGGAAATTGATCCTATACAAGTTAATATTCACGTTAATGATAATTTCTATAGGTTGATGCAATTGGAAAAATATAGTAGAATATAAAAGTAGAGTAAATAATATAAAATTAACGATATCTTAGATGTGCAATTTACAGATCTTTGAAAATAATAAATAAAAATTTTGTTAATGAACTGAAGAAATTGTATTATAAATATTTTTATAATATGTATGCACAAGATGCATTTTATTACAGTTCACAAATAGTACGGGTATTGAAATTTGACAAAAAGCACATCTGTAAGATATAATTTATAAGATGCTCTTGCCAAAGGAGGTAATATATGGTAGAAAACTTAAAGAATAACTTGAAGAAAAGTTTTTCTAACGGCCCGAAGGCGAAAATAATGTTGGGGCTAATCATTTGTTTGTTTTGTGTCACGTCAGTGATTATCTCTATGAGAAAAACAGTAAATGTTAGCATAGACGGAAATCAAGAGACATTTGTCACATATAAACAAAATGTTAAAGATGTGTTGCAAGAACAAGGGTATAGTATCAATGAAAAAGATAAGGTGCAACCATCATTAGAAGCAAAAATATCAAAGGATCAAACTATAGCAGTTAAAAAAGCTGTATTAGTTAATATTGTTATAGCAGGTACAGGGCGAGAAATATTAACAGCAGAAGACACTATTGGTGACATGTTAGTTCAGGAGGCAGAGATTCTTGAAGCAGAAGGAGTACAATATAAAGCAGAAGACATAGTAACTCCGAGTAGAGAGACTGTCATTAGTGAAGATATGAACATTCAATTAGTAAATGTTCTAGAGGAAGAGGTAACAGACCTAGAGGCAATACCTTATGAAACAGAACAATCTGTTGATTACGGACAGCTTGATACCTATAGAGAAGTAACTAAACTAGGAGTTTCAGGTGAAAAAGAGGTCACTTATAAAGTGCTTAAGCATGATGACCAGATAGTAGCCAAAGTGAAAGTTGGAGAGAAACCAATAACAGCTCCAGAAAATGAATCTGTTATAGTTGGTGGAAGTACTTTAAAGGTAAATAGAAGTGGCGAAAGCTATCAGTCTAAGAAGACTATGTACATGGAGTCTACAGCCTATAGTGGTGGAGGTATAACTGCCACAGGTAGAAGAGTGGCCTATAATCCAGGCGGATTAAGCGTAATTGCAGTGGATCCAAGAGTGATACCTTTGGGAAGTTTAGTAGAGGTAGCAGGATATGGACGAGCTATAGCAGCAGACACAGGTGGTGCTATTAAAGGAAATATTATAGATGTATATTTTGATTCTAGCAGTGTGTGTTCGAGTTGGGGTAGAAAATATGACGTTGAGGTTAACGTAATAGCTTACCCAGGCGAGTGGTAAAAACCTTTAAGAGATAACTTAAGTTATCTCTTGTTTTTTTGCAAATTTGACAGAATACATTTATATATGTACATTAATTATAGATTTAATAATGAAAGGAAGTAGTATTTTGATTAAAGAAGTGATAGTCGTAGAGGGTAGAGATGATATAACTGCTGTAAAAAGAGCTGTAGATGCAGAAATGATAACTACTAGTGGTTTTGGTATAAATGCAAAGATAATAGATAGAATAAAAGAAGCACAGAAAAGAAAGGGCGTTATAGTTTTAACAGATCCAGACTTTGCAGGAGAAAAAATAAGAAGCATAATATCAAAGCGGGTTAAAGGAGTTAAACATGCCTACATTGCTCAAGAAGATGGATTAAAAAATGGGAATATAGGGGTAGAAAATGCAACCCCAGAAGTCATCTTAGAAGCTTTAGAAAGAGCTAAGGTTACCTTAGAAGAAAAACAGGAAAATTTCAATATGGATGACATGTTTCATTGTAAATTAACAGGGAATATTGATTCTAAGAAAAGAAGAATAATCCTAGGAAAAGAATTAGGAATTGGCTATGGTAATGCCACTCAAATGTTAGGACGACTTAATAATTATGGAATTAAACAAGATGAATTTTTAAAGTCAATAAAAAGAATACAAGAAGAATTAGGAGAGTAAATAATGGATATACATGATTACAATACCCAGGATATAATAAAAAAATATAACTTTAGATGTTCTAAAAGCTTAGGACAAAATTTTTTAGTAGATGAGACCGTGCTAAATGATATTGTGGAAGGGGCTCAAGTCACTAAAGATGATTTAGTAATTGAAATAGGACCAGGAGTAGGTTCATTAACCGCAGCACTTTTAAAGAAGGCAAAAAAAGTAATTTCAATTGAACTAGATGATGAGCTTATTCCAATATTAGAAGCGGAACTGGGAGATCAGGAGAATTTTACTTTAATACATAATGATGCTCTAAAGGTAAACTTTCAAGAGCTTATTGGAGAAGAAAAGAATGTGAAACTAGTTGCTAATCTGCCTTATTATGTAACTACTCCAATAATAATCAAATTACTTAAAGAAAATTATAAATTTACTTCTCTAACTATAATGATACAAAAGGAAGTAGCAGAAAGACTAAATGCTGAGCCGAGTTGCAAAGAATATGGAGCAATAACTTTATTAGTACAATATTATTGTAATACAAATATTATAACAATGGTATCGCCTGAGAGTTTTATACCAAGGCCAAGAATAGATTCAGTAGTTATTAGATTAGATAGGTTAGAAGAACCTAAAGTTAAGGTTAATGATGAAGAATTAATGTTTAAAATAATAAGAAATTCCTTTAATATGAGAAGAAAGACCTTATGGAATGGGACTAAATTCTTAGGTGTTGAGAAAGAAGCTCTTTTAGGAGCTTATGAAAAAGCGAAAATAGATCCAAAACGCAGAGGGGAGACCTTATCCTTAGAAGAATTTGCAACATTAACTGACAGAATTATTGAAGTAAAATAGAAGTAGCATAATAATAAGTGCCTCGCATATAATGTATTGAACTAATATATGCGGAGGGAATAAGAGCTTGGCACATAATAAATTGTATAGAAATTTCATAATTTTACAGGAAGATGAAAAAAAACATGCAGATGCAGGTGAAAAAGCCCTATCAGGATACGCTAAAATAGAGGCGAAGAGTGACAAATGTAAAATATCATTTTATGCGCAGAACTTAAAAGAAAATGATAGCTATTCCATAGTACTTATTTGCTATAAGAAGGATATGAAACAAATAGTAGATTTGGGCACATTGCAAGTAAGTAAAGTAGGTAAAGGAGAAGCTTGCCAAGAATATTATATAAATAACATAGCAGGGTTAGATTTTTCTTATGAAAAGATATCAGGGGCTGCAATATGCAAATATAAGGATAACGAATTATCATTTTTAATGTATGGGTTTATGAATGGTGAAGATGTAAGTGCTGGATGGAAAAAATGCAAGGTTGTAAAACATGATGATAAAAAGGAAAAGGAATTTAAAAAGATAGTGAAAGAAGTTAAGAAAATAGAGAAAGATTATAAAAAAGAAGAAAAACATGAGGAAGAACCTTGTGAGGATAAAATGGAACACAAGCAAAAAGAAGAACCTTGTGAAGATAAAATGGAATACAAGAATAAAGAAGAACCTTGTGAAGATAAAATAGAACACAAGCATAAGGAAGAACCTTGTGAAGATAAAATAGAACATAAGCATAAGCATAAGGAAGAAATTTGTGAAGATAAAATGGAATATAAGAATAAAGAAGAACCCTATGAAGACATAAAAGAATATAAAGATAAAGAATGCAAGGATATGTGCTCTCCTAGAAGTGATGAAGGGGCTAAATTCGAAGAATATGAGAGTATTATTGATAAAATTAAAGAGGAAATTTTAGATCCATATGATTTTGATTTAAGAGGGTCTGGTGGCAAATTCTTTAATGATATCGCAAGTGGATTTGAAGAGACTAGAAATAAGTATAAAGACCTTAAATATTGTAAGTGGTATAAGGTTAAAGTTAATAGTCTGGATGACATGTGTAATATTTCAAATTACAATAAATACACAGTAGCATATTATCCGATGCTAAACTATTATCCTTATATAAGAAAATATGGACATTTTATGCTTGGGTATAAGTGTGATTCTAAAGGCAATTTAAAATATATTGTATATGGGGTCCCTGGAAAAAAAGGCAAGGAAGAACAACCTTATTTAGGGAAGACTGGCTTTGTTACTTGGATGGATGTGGAAGGTACTGACGTAGGCTGTTGGTTAATGTTCTATGATTATAAAAATTCAATAGTTGTAGTTCCTGCGAAGTAGGTAGGAATATCTTATGAATAAAAAACAATTGGCTGTTACATTAATGCTAGTAGGTCTAATGTTAGTTCTGGTATTTGCTCAAAAAATTTTTGATAACGGCTTTAGACAGGTCGCCTTAGTAGATAGTAATATGGGTCAGCTGAAAAATTATACTATAGATAATAAAGGGATTTCTTTTTCTTTGCCAGATAAATGGGCTAGTGAAGAAAAAGACAGTAATGACTATAGTGTTTATAAAGTAGAATTTAAAGATAGTGAGAATAATATCATGGGATATATTGAGTTATTAAAATGCAATGAAGATATAAGAGCTTTAGCACAGAAAGATATTAATAACATGGTTTTATCACATGGTAAGGAAAAAATTGAAGCTTATAAGTCAGTAAATAGAAATGGCATAAGGGTGGAATATAAAACGAAAGTCGAGAAGGGATATTCCTTTATTAATACTAATTATTACATTCCTATTAAAGATGGTACTATAGGCAAGTGTACTTTCATATCTAAGGAGAGTAACTATAAGGATAATCTTAGACTTGTTTATGATTCAATTGTAGATAGTGTAAGCCTAAAATAGGGAATTGCTATTAAGACAGTAAAGTATTATAATATAAATAATTAGGAGAAGCTAATAAGCTTCTCCTAATTGATTATACAGAATTAATTTAAAAACAAGCAAGGAGAGATATAAATTTTGAGAAAAATTAAATATTTGATAGTATCAGTTCTGGTAGTTATGATGACTACACTTTCAGGATGTGGAATTATAGATAGTGGGTTAGTTAAACTTAATTTTAGAAATAATGATTTTGAATATATTAAAGAAAATAAAGTAAATAAGATTGTAATACAGAGTAGTAGAGATTCTGGATTTAAATTTGTAGTAAATGATAGTAATGCAATAAATGATATATATAAAATTTTATGCAAAGGAAAAGTTAAAGGAGAGAAGACTTCATTAGATCCAGATTATGTATTTGAAGTATATGCAGGAGATGAAGTGAAATCATATAACTATGTTGTAAGTGTGGATGAAAGAGGAGTAGGAAATTTTTCTGATGAGGATACTGCATATTTAATTTCTAAAAATTTAGATGATACTATATTACAAAATCTTTCTATAATACGGAAGCCTAGGGATTTTGAAGATATATATTACAACACTATATTAAAAGTATTAGAAAAGGATAAAGATGAACTAACTCTAAATGGTAATACTGTTGGGGTAGATATACTTGGTGACGTAGATTGCTTGAAATATATGCTGTCAGTAGATTTAAAGTCCTTTGAAAATAAGCTAGAGGAAGTTGTTCCAGGAACCAAGATTATTAATAAGGATGCTAGTAAATTTGATACTATTATTACTGTAAAGAACAGAGGTTATAATAGTCAAATATTTAAAACAACAATAATATTAGACAACAAAAAAGATAAGAGTTATGAAACTTATTATGTTCAAGGCACTTATGAATATAAAAGTTGGCAGATTGAAGTAAGTGAAGCAAATGAAAAGCCTGATACATGGTAAATTAAAGGGGGAACATAAGATATGAGTGAATGTTCAAGTTGTAAAAGTAAGGATGATTGTAAATCAAAAGGAATAACATCCTGTGAGACATCTATTAAAGTTTTACCTAAGTATGGAAATGTTAAAAATATTATTGGAGTCATTAGTGGGAAGGGTGGCGTTGGAAAATCAACTATTACTGGAATTATGGCTACTATTCTAAGAAAGAAAGGATTTAAGGTAGGAGTTCTTGATGCAGATATTACAGGTCCATCAATGCCTAGATTCTTTGGAATTAATGCAGAAAGATCAATAATTACTCCAATTGATGAAAATATAGTGAAATTTCAACCTGTTGAGACTGAAAGTGGGATCAAGGTTATGTCCATGAACTTAATAACGCAACTAGAGGATCAGCCAGTTATATGGAGAGGTCCAGTAATAACAGGAGTTCTGAATCAGATGTATACTAATACAGAATGGGGAGATTTAGACTACCTATTAATTGATATGCCTCCTGGCACAGGAGATGTTGCGTTAACTGTAATGCAGGATTTCCCTATAAAAGAAATGATAATAGTATCTACACCTCAAGATATGGTTTCTATGATAGTTAAGAAGATGGTTATTATGGCTGGAAAGCTAGGAATACCAATAAAAGGCGTAGTTGAGAATATGGCATATATAATATGTACAGGTTGTGATAAAAAATTACGTGTCTTTAGTAAAAAGTCAGCAGAAGAACATGCTGAATATCTAGGTATTCCTTTAATTGGTGAACTTCCTATAGATTTAGAGTTTACAGCAGCACTGGAAGATGGAAAAGCTGAAGAATATGTACTTGATAATCCTTTATATTTATTAATTTTCGAAGGATTATATTAATAATATTCTTTCTTATGGGCATAATATAATATGATTTATAAGACTGAAAGGAATGATTTTAAATGAAGGCAAGAGTGGATGAAGAAACTTGTATTGGTTGTGGATTATGTCCGTCAATGTGTGAAGAAGTTTTTCAATTAAATGAAGATGGGAAAGCTTATTCTATTGTTGAAGAGGTGCCAGCTGGCTGTGAAGAGGCGGCTAAGGATGCAGAAACAAGTTGCCCTGTAAACGCAATACAATGTGATTAATAAAAAAAGAACCTTTTTAAAGGTTCTTTTTTTATCCAAATAAATGATAAATCTAAAAGAAATCAATCAACTTATCTACTGATTTATCAGAAGCGACTGAGTTATTAATGCAGTTAATAGTATTAGATAGATGGAGAGTATCTCCTATGTTTGCTGGATTTACTTGACCTAAGGGAACAGAAATTATTGTACCGTCTTCAAGGGAAACAAATGCATCAAAAATATTTTTATCTATTAGTATAGCTCTCATTTTACATACCTCCTATTATATCCTTATTTATAGGGTGGCTATAAAATAAAAAGATATACCAAATAGGTATATCTAATAAATATCATTATATATAATTTTAAATACAGTAAGAGCTTCTTCAATTTTAGGTTTTAATAAATTTGTTTTATTTTCAAAATTTGTTTTACCCTCTGTAGTTATTTTATATATTTTTTGAAATTTCTTTTTAGGATCATCCCATTCTCCTATAACTAGTCCCTGCTTTTCAAATTTTTTTAAAAGAGGATATATTCCACCAGTGCTAGGAATCCATAATCCCTGGGTTCTTTCACCTATCTTATTACATATATCATTACCATTAGCAGGATTTAAATTTAAGATATATAGTACATATATAGGAAGAAGGCCTTTGGTAAAGACTTGACCAACTGCCTCCTTTTCCTTCTCAACCTTCTTTAATTGTAAAATATTTTTTTTATATTCTTCATATAATCGCTTTTCTTCAGATCTAATATCATTTAGGTTCATTTGTTCAAAATTATCCATTTGTTATTAAACCTCTTGAATAATAAGTCCAATTAATCCAGGGCCAGTATGAACTCCTAGAGCAGGGCCTACAGTTGCAATATTAACTTCATTAACATTGTTAAGGCCTTTTATAGAATCACATAGCTCAGTTCCTGTCTCTAATGCATCCCCTTCAATAATCCAAATGTTACATTTACCTTTAGCCAAGTAATCTGTTAGTACTTCAAAAAGCTTGTTAATGGATTGTTTTCTTCCTCTTAATTTAGCATAAGTATGGTAGATGCCATCATCACCAACGTGGATAATTGGCTTTAGATTAAGAAGCTCGCCTATTGTTCCTGCAACCTTACCTATTCTTCCACCTCTTTTTAAATATTCAAGGGTATTTAAAGTAAAATAGCAATGACTTTTTTCTCTAAGTCCTGGGAGAGATTTTATAATTTCCTCAAAGCTTTTACCATCTAGTACTAATTTAGCAGCTTCAATTACAATAACACCTTCAGCCATACATAAAGTCTTTGTATCATATACATAAGATATTAATTTGGGGTGATCTTCCAAAACTAATCTTACAGAATTACTTGTACCGGAAAGGGCACTTGAAATATTTATTGAAATAACATGGGTATAACCTTCTTCTTCAAGAGAACAAAGTATTTTTTCAATCCTTCCTATATTAGGTAAAGAAGTAGTTGGAATTTCTCTTTTTAAAGAAGCATACATTTCATTTGGAGTTATATCTATTTTATCTTCATATTCTCGATCTGAGTAAATTATTCTAAAAGGGGCAAATTTTATATTATACTGCTCCATTAATTCCTTTGTTAAATCTGATGCACTATCAGTTAAAATTGCAACTTTTTGCATAGTAATACCTCCTAAATTTTTAAGTATATCATAAAATAAAACCTTATCACTATTGATAAGGTTTAGCAATATAAAATTTAGGAGTGAATTTTATGTTTAAATATGATTACTCAAATTTTAGCTCTGTAGAGGTATCTATTACATGCCATATAGTTTTCCCAGGAGATAGTGGAATCTCATTATGGTCTTTATCATAAAGGATAGTTCTAGAGTCTTCAGAGGATTTACTCCAAGTAATATCTATTATCTTACCCTTTGAAAGTACGTAACCTTCACCTTCTCCTAAGAGTTTTATATCAAGATGAACATTATCCGTGTTGGGTATTATCGAAGTTTTTTGTATTATTATATTTGAAAAAGTAAGTGATTCATTATTATAACTATCAACAGATTCCTTATCATCCATAGATTTTGTATATAGACCTTCATTATAACTATAACTAGTATTATAATATTTATTTATCACTATACGTAAACTATTTGAGGGTTTAAGTTCTTTGTCATCATAAAAGATTGAATCAAAGGATATAAAAGGAGATTTGGTAATCTTAAAACCTTTATCTGCTATAAACTTCTCTATATTTTCTGAAGAGGTATATAAATTATGAGGAGCTGTTCTAGAGGCGTCTCTCCAAAAGGTAGCACCATTTGTTATTTCATTAATACTATTTAAAGTGGGCGTATTTAAAATGGTAGTCAGCGCTTCAACGGAACCACCACAATGGGCAAAGGGTAGACCATACTCTTTAGCTATAGAAATAAAATATGGACGGACACTTCGGACAGGGCCAATTATTGAAGGAGAGTTTTTATGGAATAGAGCAATAAATCTAGGAATTCCGCCTTCAGCAGACGTTTCATATATTATATCAGCTTGGGAAAGACCACTCTGAGGTCGCGCTTCAGATGAGTTTTCAACCATAACCATAAACGGAATTTTATCATTAGCAAAATCTGGACATTCCTCCCCTGTATAATAGCTATATTCTTGAGAGGTGCTAGAAAACTTCTCTTCTGAAACATCATCTATAGAGGTAGGTTTCGTTTCACAACCTACAATTAAAGTGGAAAGTGTAATAGTAAAAAGAATAATAGTAAAAAGTTTTTTCATACATAGTACCTCCTGAAAAGAATTGGAACAATGATATAGTTTAATTGTAAGTCTAAAAGCAAAATATTTCCATAAAAATTTTTTAAGGAAGTTTAAAAAAGCTAAAACCTCAAAAAAAGGAGATAAATAGATATATTTAGCACTAGCAATAAGTAGATATGGCTAATTGAAAATTAGGGCTTATTGATATATATATTATAATGAAGTATAATAACATTTGTAGTTTTAATACTATATATTGTGTGGTAGGAGAGTGCGTAATGCTATATGTTGTAAAAAGAGATGGAAGACGAGTTGAGTTTAATATTGAAAAAATAACTCATGCTATAAAGGGTGCAGCCATAGAACAGGGTCTAAACCTAAAAACTAGCCAAATAGTTGGTGCAGTTCAAAAGGTTATAACTTATATAGAAATGACCGAAAAAGAAGAGATAACAGTTGAAGAAATACAGAACTTAGTAGAGAAAGCATTAGGGGATAGTGGCTATGAAAAAGTTGCTACAGCCTATTCTAATTATAGAAATGAAAGAACTAGAGTTAGGGAAATTAAATCTGATTTAATGAAAGCTATCCAACAAATAGGAGTTGAAACAGATAGAGATAATGCTAATGTTGGTAATAATTTTAGTTCAAAGCTCTTAAGGATTGCTTCTGAGTCAAATAAGTGGCACAATCTTGCAGCAATGCCTAAGTCTTTAGCTAAGGCTCATGAAACAGGAGATTTATATTATCATGATTTAGATAGCTATAATTTAACTATCAATTGTCTTCATATACCAACTAAAGAACTATTAGAGCGTGGGTTTAATACAGGGTATGGAACAATAAATGCTCCAAGGCGAATAGAAACTGCAGCTGAGCTTTCTTGTATACTCTTACAGTCTACACAGAATGATATGTTCGGTGGGCAATCTCATCCTGATTTCGATAATGATATGGGGATTTTTATAGAGCCAACAAGGCAAGAGATTATAAAAGAACTCAAAGAATTAGGTGTTGATGAAGAAAAGATTCAAGAAGTTGTTGAAAAAAAATTAAGAGCTAGAGTACGACAAGCGATGCAAGGCGTTGTATATAATCTTAATACTATGCATTCAAGAGCTGGGTCTCAGGTGCCCTTTAGTTCTGTAAATTTAGGAATTCCAAATACAAAAGAAGCTGCTTTAGTATGTGAGATTTTCTTAGAGGAATATGAAAAAGGATTAGGCAAAGGTGAGCAACCTATATTTCCAAACATAATTTTCAGAGTTAAAGATGGGGTTAATAGAGAAAAGGATGATCCTTATTTTTATTTATATCAATTAGCATGTAAAGTTGCCGCTAGGAGGATGAATCCAACTTTTATGAATGTAGATGCAGATTATAATAAGGAATATTATGATAGAGGATATATGCCTGCAACTATGGGATGTAGAACTTACTTAATGAGTAATATAAATGGAGAACCTGGTTGTAAGGGACGTGGGAATATTGCCCCTACAACAATTAATCTTCCTAGAATTGCACTTCATGCAAATAAGGATATAAATTTATTCTTTGAAATTTTTAAAGAGAAACTAGATTTATCTAAGGAATCTTTAATGCATAGATATAATATATTGAAAGGCTTAAGAGTTAAGGATTTACCTTTTATTGCTGGTCAATTTTTGATGAAAGGGTCAGAAGAGCTTGCTCCAGATGATTCTATAGAACCTATATTAAAGCAAGGAACTTGGGGAATCGGGTTTATTGGTCTTGCTGAGACACTTGTAGCATTAACCGGAAAACACCATGGTCAAAATCAAGAAACAAGAGAATTAGGATATAAAATTATATCATTTTTGAGAGAAACTACTGATAGATTCACACAGGAAACTAAGTTAAACTGGAGTACATATGCGACCCCAGCAGAAGGGCTATCTGGAAAATTTATCAAGCAGGATCAAAAAATGTTTGGAATAATTCCAGGCGTTACAGATAAAGAATATTATACAAATAGTTACCATGTTCCGGTAGGTTGTTCGATTTCTATTAAAGATAAAGTAGATATAGAAGCTCCATATCACAAATTATGTAATGGAGGCCATATTAGTTATTTAGAAGTAGATGACAATCCAAAGGGTGAAGATATAATGGATATAATAAATTATTCATTTAGAAGTACTAATATAGGTTACGTAGGAGTTAATTTTCATATAAGATATTGCAGAGCATGTGGAGAACCTCTTCACAGCAATGAAAGCAAATGTCCTAAATGTGGAGGTAATGATATTCAAGGAATATCAAGAGTTACAGGGTATCTAAGTCTTGATGAAAGATTTGGAGCTGGTAAGTACTATGAAAGAAAAGATAGAATCACTCATACAGATACGCATGTAAATACTTATAAGAGATAGAAATTTAAAGGGTGTTAACTAAAATGGGAGGGCACTGAAAAAGTGCCCTCTATATATTTTAAGAATTATAAAGCATAATTCCAATACTTTTAGTATAGGTGATATGCTTTTTTCTATTATGATTAAGTAGATTTGTCTCTCATAGGGATAGAACTAATGCAGTTTAAATTATTAATCTTGCAATAGTATGCGTAAAAACAAGAGTTTTATAATAAAAAATCTATATAGTGAAGGAAGCTGTGTGATGTCCTGCAAAAAAAAGATGCTCAGAGAACTTATATATTGTTATTTTTTTTGCCCTGTGTTAAAATTGAAAGATAAAATATATGATAGTATCAGTTTAATGAGATGAGTGGGGTATTTTATCAAGTGAAATTGGATTCATGTATTTAATTCATATAAGAATAAATCAGGGGGCTTTAGAATGACTGTAAATAGGTTAAGTGATGGGAAAAGAATATATATTGTAGATACAACCCTTAGGGATGGAGAGCAAACTGCAGGGGTGGTTTTTGCCAATGAAGAGAAGATAGCTATTGCTACAATGTTAAGTGATTTAGGAATAGACCAGTTAGAAGTTGGAATTCCAACTATGGGTGGAGATGAAAAGCAAGCTATTAAAGATATTGTAAAAAGAAATTTAAAAAGCAGTATTATGGCATGGAACAGGCCCGTTATTTCAGATATAGATCAATCTATAGATTGTGGAGTAGACGCAGTGGCTATTTCAATATCAGTTTCCGATATACATATACAAAATAAATTAAGGAAATCAAGGGAATGGGTTCTTGAACAAATGGTTAAAGGCGTTGAATATGCTAAGAAAAACGGATTATATGTATCAGTAAATGGAGAAGATGCTTCAAGAGCTGATAGAGACTTTTTAGTTGAATTCATGAATATTGCAAAACAGGCAGGGGCAGATAGATTTAGATATTGCGATACAGTAGGGGTTATGGATCCATTTAAAATAGAAGAAGATATTAGATATTTACATGAAAAAACAGGCGTTGATATAGAAATGCATACCCATGATGATTTTGGTATGGCTACAGCTAACACAATTGCAGGTGTTAGAGGAGGAGCTAATCATGTTGGAGTTACCGTAAATGGCTTAGGAGAAAGAGCTGGTAACGCAGCTTTGGAAGAAGTGCTAATGGCATTTAAATTTGTATATGGTATGAAGATGGATGATATTGATACTAGAATGTTTAGGGAAATATCTAAATATGTATCAAGAGCATCAGGCAGGGAGCTTCCTATATGGAAGGCTATTGTAGGGACAAATATGTTTGCTCATGAATCAGGAATTCATGCAGATGGTGCTATAAAAAATCCTACAAACTATGAAGCCTTTGATCCATCAGTTGTAGGACTTGAAAGGCAAATAGTAATAGGTAAGCATTCAGGTAGAGCTTCTGTAATTAATAAATTTCAGGAATATAATATTGAACTAACTGATAAAGAGGCATTTGATATGCTTGAAATTATTAGATCTAGGGCGGTAAGCTTTAAGAGGAGTTTATTTGATAAAGAGCTCGTAAAAATGTACAATGAATACAAGAAATAGACTGTTAAATAATAGTCGTAAAGACTAATGAAAAATTAGGAGGCAAGCAAATGGGAGATAATTTAGTATATAAGATTTTAAAAAGTCATATTGTTGAAGGGGAATTAAAAGTTGGGGAACCAATAGGAATTAAAATTGATCAAACTTTAACTCAAGATTCAACCGGAACTATGGCATATCTTCAACTTGAAGCTATGGGAATTGATAGGGTTAAAACTAAGAGATCAGTAGCATTTATAGACCATAATATGTTACAACAAGGATTTGAAAATGCGGATGATCACAAATTTATACAAACAGTAGCATCAAAATATGGTGTACACTTTTCAAAACCAGGTAACGGTATTTGTCACCAAGTATTTTTAGAAAGATTCGCACGACCTTCAGAAACTTTAACAGGGTCTGATAGTCATACCCCGACTGCAGGAGGCGTAGGAATGCTAGCTATGGGCGCTGGAGGTCTTGATGTTGCAATTGCAATGGGTGGAGGAGCTTATTACATAAGCACACCAAAGGTAGTGAAGGTTAATCTTACTGGTAAATTAAGTAAGATGGTAGCGTCTAAGGACATTATCCTTGAAGTTCTAAGAAAATTAACTGTTAAGGGTGGAGTAAATAAAGTATTTGAATATGCTGGAGAAGGCGTAAAGACTCTTTCAGTTCCTGAAAGAGCTACTATTACAAACATGGGAGCAGAACTTGGAGCTACAACTTCAATATTTCCAAGTGATGAAAGAACTTTAGAGTTTTTCAAGGCTCAAGGAAGAGAAGAAGATTGGATAGAATTTAAGCCAGATGCTGATGCTATATATGATGAAGAAGTAGTTATTAATTTAGATGACTTAAAACCACTTACAGCTAAGCCGCATAGTCCAGATAACGTAGTTACAGTAAAGAAAGCTGGAAGAATTAAAGTTGATCAAGTTTTTATAGGAAGTTGTACAAATTCTTCTTATGAAGATTTAATGAAGGTTTCTAAGATACTTAAGGGTAACAAGGTTAATCCTAATGTAAGCTTAGTAATTGGACCCGGTTCAAGACAAGTTATGGAGATGATGGCTAGAAATGGTGCCCTTGCAGATATAATTAGTTCAGGAGCAAGAGTACTTGAAAATTCTTGTGGACCATGTATTGGTATGGGTCAAGCGCCAGGAACTAATGGAATTTCGCTTAGAACTGTAAATAGAAACTTCTTTGGAAGAAGTGGAACATTATCAGGTCAAATATATATAGTAAGTCCAGAAACTGCTGCAGTTTCAGCACTGAGTGGAGTTTTGACTGATCCAACTGAAATAGATGTGGATTTAACAATAGATATGCCTAAAAAGTTTATAATAGATGATTCTATGATTTTAGCTCCAGCACCTACAAATGCCGAGGTCGAAGTGATTAGAGGACCAAATATTAAACCATTTCCGATAGGAAAGGAATTAGGTAGTGAAGTTAATGGAAGGGTAATAATAAAGGTTGAAGATAATATCACAACTGATCATATTATGCCGTCTAATTCAAAGCTATTACCATTTAGATCAAACATTCCATATCTTGCAGAATTCTGCTTTAATACTATTGATGAAGAATTCCCAAAGAGAGCTAAGGAATTTAATGGTGGATTTATAGTTGCAGGAAGCAACTATGGTCAGGGTTCTTCCAGAGAACATGCTGCATTAGCACCTCTTTACTTAGGAGTTAAGGCTGTAATTGCTAAGTCGTTTGCTAGAATTCATAAGGCTAACTTAATAAACAATGGAATAATTCCAATTGATTTTAAGAATGAAGAAGATTATGAAGGCATTGAATTACTCGATGAGCTAGAGATGGAAGGTATTCAAAATGCTATAGAAACTGGTATAGTTAAGATTAAGAACTTAACTAAGGCAACTGAATTTAAAGCAGTTATTGAATTAACTGAAAAGGAAATCGCAGTCATTAAGGTAGGCGGAAGACTTAATTATGTAAAAGCTAATAATTAAGGCAATTTTAAAAGAGGTAAAGAGGCTTTAAGAGCTTCTCTATCTCTTTTTTTGTATTTACTAAAGTAATTTGTAGTATAATAGCTTTAGACAAAATTTAAATATTGGGGGCAGTTTTATGGAACAGGAAGAGAAAATAAAATTATATTTAGATTCCCTATGTGTGTATAAGGGGATATTTAAGGAGAAAGTTGGGGATAAATTTAATACCCTTGTGGATAAAATATCTATAGATAGTTCTTTTGGAGAATGTATAGTTGCATATAATGAATTTACATATAGCTTGTTTAGTGTAAGTAAAGATCTTTCCTTTAAAGAAGGGATAGTTGATGAAATGTTATTAAATTCTAATCCTTTTAATGTAATGGTAGAAGGAAGTGAAGAAGTTGCTCCTTTCATTATTCAAGGAATAAAGGCAGAATTAGAATGTTTAGGGAAGATAGCATTAGTAAATAGTACAACAATTAAGGAAATATTTATATCGAAGTTTGGAGAGAATCAACTAGTGAAGAAAAGGATTGATTCATTGCTTCATTGGGGTATAAATAATATAGATTATATTGCTAAGAAGGATTCACCATTTGAAAAAATAAAATTATTATTAATGAATAGTAATGAATGGGCAAGTTGCACTGATGATATAGTTGATTTTCATAAGAAAAATGGTACAGGACGAGTTACTGCATATGGTGCATTTGTATGGGAAAGATACGATAATGATCAGGTAGGTCATTTAAGAGAAATAAAAGAGCCAGATCCAGTTAGACTGTCTAATTTGATTGGATATGAAAGCCAAAAGAAGGAGATTATAAGTAATACTAAGCAGTTCCTAATGGGAGCTCCAGCTAATAATCTTTTGTTATATGGAGCTAGGGGAACTGGAAAATCATCTACGGTAAAAGCTATTTTGAATGAATATTCTAATCAAGGGCTAAGATTAATAGAAGTTGATAAGAAACAGCTTAGTGACTTTACTCGGATAATAAGACTTCTTAAAAACAAAAAGCAAAAGTTTATTATATTTGTAGATGATTTAGTTTTTGATGAAAATGAAGATAGCTATTCAGCTTTAAAGACTATTTTGGAAGGTAAAGTAGAAAATAGACCAAGTAACATAATAATATATGCCACAACTAATAGAAGGCATTTAGTATCAGAAAAGTTCTCTGATAGAGATGACGTTAATTCAAAGGACACTATGGAAGAAAAGTTATCATTAGCGGATAGATTCGGAATAACTATAAGTTTCTTTACACCAAATCAAAAAGAATTCTTAATTATAGTTGATGGAATTGTTAATGAAAGAGGATTAATTGTTGATGAAGGGGAACTACATCGTGAAGCTTTAAAGTGGGAAAAGTGGCACAATGGAAGATCTCCAAGATCGGCGAATCAATTTGTAGATTGGTTACAAGGAATGCAAATGTCAGGTGAATAAGTCTAATTCCCCTAATAGGAGTTAAGATTCTATTAGGGCAATTTTGTATTTCAATTTTCTTTATTATGTAAAATAATAGAATATTATGTAGCTAAATGTATGAATGTTATTACAATATATAAAGTAAAAAGATGATATAATATAATTATGAGTGAGAAAAGGAAGTGAAATATATGAGTAAGAAAGTTAGATTGTCAGGAATAGCTTATGAGAGTTTAGTAAATGGCCCGGGAATAAGGAGAGTGTTTTTCTCTCAAGGGTGTAGACATGATTGTGAGGGATGTTTTAATCCAGAGACGCATGATTTTAATGGGGGAGAAGACCGAGATATGGACGAACTTATCAAAGAAGTGAAAGATAATCCTATGTTAAAAGGCATAACTTTTAGTGGGGGAGATCCCTTTGAAAGGGCAGAAGAATTTGCCTATATGGCAAAAAACTTTAAGGATCAGGGATTAAATATATGGAGCTATACTGGATATACCTATGAATTTATAATGAATAGTTTAGATAGTAGACCAGATTGGAAAGAATTTCTGAAATATATAGATATATTAGTTGACGGAAGATTCGACCAGGATAAAATGGATGATACTATTAGGTTTAGAGGTTCAAGTAATCAGAGAATTATTGATGTTCAGGAGAGCAGGAATACTGGAGTGGTTATAGTTCTACATGACTAGGAGATTATAGTTGAAAGTTTGAAATTTAGAGTGGAGAGTTGACATTTTTTGAGAGCATGCTTGTAGGTGAATTAAAATCTGGATTAAATTTAATGGGCACTGTGTATAGATTTGTTTGAAGACAAATTTATATGCAGTTTTTTTTCCCACTTGCTCCTATAAGTAATAATAAAAAAATTTTATATTATACGTGTAATTTAATTTAAAAAATAAGGGAATCTTTGCTATAATAACATAAGATTAAAAATTTCATACAATATATGTTGGAAGCTAGTTTATTAAACCCAATATAGTATGAGCGAAGGAGAAAATATGAATCTATATAATGTTATTATAGGAAAAAATACAGAAAATACGGATAAAATTGCGGCATCTATAACTATGGACAATGGAGAGCAAAGATCATATAGTTATTCAATGTTGTTTGAGAAAGCAAAATTATATGCCGAAAGACTTAAAAATGTAGGAATTGTAAACGGTGACAGAATTATTATTGTTGCTGATAATTCACCAGAATGGAATATAGCCTGCTTATCTATAATGAAATTAGGCTGTACTGCTGTTTTAATTGATGCTTCACTAACAACGGAAGAAATATTACGTCTTATACATAAATCAGATGCGAAGTGTATTTATACTACACCTAAAATAATGGAAAAGTTAGAGTGTGTTACATGCGAAGAAATTCCTGTTTTAGACATAATGAATAGGGGGAATCCATTTAAAAATCGTACAAGCTACATAACAAAAAACACACCTGAAATATTTGATGGAGATGAAAATATCGCATTTATTATATATTCTTCAGGCACAACAAAATCTGCATCAGGAATAATGCATACACATTACGCGATGAATGAAACTATAAAAATGACTGCTGATGAGAATGAACTTTCGTGTGAAGAAAGAATACTTTCAATCTTGCCAAGTAGTCATATTTATGGGGTTGTATGTGGTTTACTTGGAGCAATGATGTTAGGAGCAAGTATTCATTATCTAGAATCAATTAGTAATGAAATCTTGATAGCAACTTTTAAACAATATAAGCCAACTGTATTTCCTTGTGTCCCAAAGATACTTGAGCTATTTCAAAAGCAAATTATAAAGAAAATTGAAAGTAAGAAAGGGACAAAGTATATATTTAAAGTTTTTTTCCCTATATGCAAAATAATTCGAAAAAAAACAAAAATTAATTTAGGTAAGGTAATTTTTAAAAGTATACATAAAGGATTTGGAGGCGATTTAAGAGTCATAACCTCAGCAGGTGCACCGTTAGATGAATCTATAGTAGAGTTCTATTATGGGACAGGCTTTAATGTTCTAGTAACTTATGGATTAACTGAAACAAATATTCCTACTATTGGGAATAGATTTAGAAATATAGTAACAAATTCATGTGGAAAGGCTTATCCAAATATTGAGGTAAGGATAGCAAATAAGGATGATAAAGGGGCCGGTGAAATATATATTAAATCCCCTTACATGATGAAAGGATATTTTAGAGAGCCCTTGGCTGACAAAGCGGCTTTCGAAGAAGGATGGTTTAAAACAGGTGATGTTGCTAGAATAGATTATAAAGGTAATATTAATATTATCGGAAGGTGTAAGGATAACATTGTGCTTGCTACAGGAAAAAAAGTTGCACCAGATGATATTGAAAGTAAATATATTAATATTAGTGGAGTAAAAGAATTCATTGCCTGTGGTGTACCCTCTTCAGGGGCTGATTATGATGAAGTTCATGCTTTTATAGTTAAAGATAGTTCTCTTATTAATTCTGAGGATATTCTAAGAGAAATACAAAACAAAGGTGCTCAACTGTCACTGTATATGAAAATCTTAAAAGTGCATTTTATAGATGAAATCCCAATGACCTCACTTCAAAAACCAAAAAGGTATTTACTTAAAAAATATGCTTTAGAAAATGAGGGAAAGAGTAAATTAGATGAAAAAGATAGCCAAAGTAAAACAAATATGCTGACTATTGGACAAGAAGTTATTGATATTATTATAAAGATAGGAGGGTTAAATCATATATTGGTAAATAATGATTCGAAGCTTTTTTGTGAGTTAGGAATTGATTCTTTAGGTGCTATTGAGATTTCACTACAGATTGAAGAAAAATGGGGTGTACGGATTGATGATGCTTTCTATCAAGATATAACAATTTCTGAAATAGTTGAAATAGTTAAATGCCCTCAAAGAAGAAAATCGATGGCCTATGATATTTATCCTAAAAACAAAACAACTGCTAATTACATATTATTTAGATTTCATTGCATATTAGCTCATCTTTTATATAAAGTTAATATAAAGAATCATAATAACATACCTATTGACAGTGGTTATATAATTTGTGCGAATCATGTTTCAAATTTTGATTATTTATGGTTAACTATGCAATTTAGAAAAGAACAATTTCTAAACTTTTGTTGCATGGCAAAAACAGAGTTGTTTAATAAATCTTTATCAAGTCAGTTATTGGCTCAGGTTTGTGGGATGATACCTGTCGATAGAGGACGGTTAAATTCAGAAGCAATGAAATGTTGTGTGAGACAGTTGAAAGAAAAGTGGGGGCTTCTAATTTATCCGGAAGGAACACGCAGTAATAATGGAAAGATAGGCTTATTAAAAAAAGGTGCAGCCTCTCTTGCAATAGAAGCTAATGTTCCTATAATTCCTGCATATGTTAGAGGATCCTATAACATATATCCAAAAGGCAAAAAGCTTCCGAAGTTATTTGATTGGAAACATATGAGGAAATTTAATGTGGATGTAATTTATGGGGAACCTATACACCCACAGAACCTAACAATAGAAGCATTAACTAAATTAGTTGAGCAATCTATTGTAGCTTTAAATAGCTAAGATAAGAAGGAACTTAACTATATTGAGGATTATTAAATAAAAAAACAGCTGATATATACACTTACCTAATGGTTAATGAAAAAATATCAGCTGTACAAAAGTCCAAGGATTTATTTTAAGGTTAGAAAATTTAGAATTCAGATTGTCCAGTAGTTCTAGGGAAGGGTATAACATCTCTAATATTACCCATACCAGTAATATACATAATCAGTCTCTCAAAGCCTAAACCAAATCCCGCATGTTTAGTCGCTCCGTATTTTCTAAGCTCTAGGTACCACCAGTAGTCTTCTTCCTTAAGGTTTAATTCTGCCATCCTAGATTTCAAAACATCAAGTCTTTCTTCTCGTTGGCTTCCACCGATAATTTCTCCTATGCCAGGGACCAAGCAGTCCATAGCTGCAACTGTTTTATTGTCTTCGTTCATTCTCATGTAGAAGGCTTTAATTTCTTTTGGATAGTCAGTAACAAAAACTGGCTTTTTAAAATGCTCTTCAGTTAGATATCTTTCATGTTCTGTTTGAAGATCTATACCCCACTGAACAGGATATTCGAACATTTGTCCACAGTTTTGTAAAATTTCAACAGCCTCTGTATAGGTGATTTTGCCAAAATCAGAATTTATGACATGATTTAATCTATCTAACAATCCCTTATCAATAAATTGATTAAAGAAATCCATTTCTTCAGGACATTCATCTATAACATATTTTATAACATACTTAAGCATATCCTCAGCAAGTTCCATATCATCAGATAAGTCAGCAAAAGCTATTTCAGGCTCAATCATCCAGAATTCAGCAGCATGCCGTGTGGTATTTGAGTTTTCAGCTCTAAAGGTTGGCCCGAATGTATAAACATTTCTAAAGGCTAGTGCAAATGTTTCTGCATTTAATTGTCCTGATACGGTAAGGTTAGTTTCTTTTCCAAAAAAATCTTTTTTATAATCTATAGAATCCTCTTCAGTTTTAGGGATATTATGAAGATCAAGGGTAGTTACTTTAAACATTTCTCCCGCACCTTCACAATCACTGCCAGTTAAAATCGGAGTGTGAGTATATACAAAACTTTGTTCTTGGAAGAACTTATGGATTGCATATGAAGCTACTGAACGAACTCTAAATACTGCTGAAAAAGCATTGCTCCTTGGCCGTAGATGCGCAATTGTCCTTAGGTATTCAAAAGTATGTCTTTTCTTTTGTAGAGGGTAGTCTTGGTCAGACAATCCTTCTATAATGATTTCTTTAGCTTGAATTTCAAAAGGTTGTTTAGCTTCAGGAGTTTCAACCAAGAGGCCGATTATAGTAATTGATGAACTTATTGAAAGTTTAGAAATTTCTTTAAAATTTTCTAAGTTATCTCCGAAAACAACCTGAATATTTTTAAAGAAAGAGCCGTCATTTACTTCAATAAAACCAAAAACTTTTGAAGATCTTAAGGTTCTAATCCAGCCAGTAATCTTAACTTCCTTTGATAAATATTCATTAGTGTTTCTATAAATTGATCTAATTAAAAATGATTTATTCATTTTTTTCCTCCTTATGGTTATAAATTAATTATATATAAATAAATAAAAACTACTATCCATATCAATAAACTTAGGAGAGTAGTTTCAATCAAAATATCAATTTAAGGATAATGACATTTTGATTTTACAATACTTTAAGAGCAAATGCAACTTAACTAACATACATTAATATAGATTATGAAATTTGGAGGAACTTATGTTTAACGAAAGGATATTAAGTAAAAAATTTCAACAACTTAATTTATTAAAGGGAGCTTTAGTTGAGAGAAGTGAAGAGAGTAAGGAGGTAATAGTAGAAGATATAAAAGAAACTTTAGAGGATTTAGAACTTATACTTGAAGATTTTCAGTACATTTCTAAGGAGTAGATGCATTTATTAAAAAATTAAGCTGCCTTAAAATAAAATTTATTTTAAGGCAGCTTATATTATTCTATTCCGTTTTCGATACTTCTAATTAAAGAAGAAGGGAATTTTAACATTGTCATATCTTTAACTATTTTTTTATACTCATAGGGAACATATCTTATTATTGCCTTTGAATTACCATCCCTATCAATATCTAAAATGCAGTAAGTGGCATCAGGAGTTCTAATCTTAGGTTTGCCTACGCTTCCAGAATTTATGAATAGCTTAGATCCAAATTCTTTAATACAAGGAATATGAGTATGAGCACATACTAAAATATCCTCCTTTAATTCTGCCATAGCAGAAGTCGTGTTATCATCATCTTCTAGTAGGTATTCATTTATAGCCTTAGGACTACCGTGGACAAACTTAATTGTTTTTCCATTGAACTCTAGATTTATTGATAATGGAAGGCTATCTAAATAGAATTTATTGGCAGCCCGCAGTTCATTTACAACCCAGGGAAGGGCAAATAAATTAGTGGGAGTTTCTCTTATATAAGCATAACTGTCAGAAACTACAGAAACATCGTAATTTCCCTTTAAGCATAGTATATTTCTTCTTTGTATCATTGATACAACCTCATTTGGGTGGGGACCGTAACCAATTAGATCTCCTAAGCAAATTATAGAATCTACTCTTTGATCCTCTATATCTTCAAGGACCTTCATTAGTGCATATAAATTTCCATGTATATCTGATATGATTGCTAATTTCATTTCTTATTCCTCCAATATATATGACTTATAATGCCTCTATTAGAGAGCTCATAAGACTCATAAAATCATTTTTAACCCTATTTGAAGTTTCTATAACCTCATTATGATTTAGGGGCTTATCTAGTATTCCTGCTGCCATATTTGTTAAGCAAGAGATTCCTATAACCTTTAAGCCGCAATGATTTGCCACAATTACCTCTGGGACCGTGGACATTCCAACAGCATCTGCTCCTATAGCACGAACCATCCTTACTTCGGCAGGCGTTTCATAGGTAGGACCAGTCATCATTGCATATATACCTTGTTTAATATTTAACTTAAGAGAAATAGCTATATTTTGTACTATCTTCCTTAGGTCTTTATCATAGGCATTAGACATATCAGGAAACCTTGTACCAAAGTTATCTAGATTTTTACCAATAAGAGGATTAATTCCTGATACATTAATATGATCCTTTATGACCATTAAATCGCCTGATTTAAAGCCTGTATTAACTGCACCGGCGGCATTGGTAACAATAATAGTCTTAATACCTAAAAGCTTCATTACTCTAATGGGGAAGGTTACCTCCTCCATGTTATAGCCTTCATAGTAATGGAATCTTCCCTCCATTGCTACAACCGTTTTACCTTTTAAAGTACCTATTACCAATCTGCCAGCATGACCTTCAACAGTAGACACTGGGAAATTTGGTAATTCATCATAAGGAAAAAACTCAGCATTTTCAATTAAGTCTACTAAAGAGCCTAAACCTGATCCTAAAATTAATCCAATTTGTGGACTATAGTTGCTATTTTTTAGTATATAATCTGATGAAACTTGGATTTTTTTTAGTAAGTCCATAAAAATCACTCCAATCTATAGGCCAGCAAGATAATTTTCACCTACTATAACTACATCACCAGCACCTACTGTTAATATTAAATCTCCGGAGAGCACTTTATTTTTTAAATAATTAGTAGCTTCATCATGAGAATGGATATTTATACAGTTTAAACCTGTTTTTCTAATAGCATCGCCAAGCTCGTTAGAAGAAACTAATCCGGTGTCTGTTTCTCTTGCGGCATAAATATCCATTAATATTAATTCATCTGCATCATTAAAAGCTTCAGCGAATTCATTAAATAGGCTTTTAGTTCTTGTATAAGTATGTGGTTGAAAGACACAATATGTTTTATTATGAGGTATTTTTTTTACTGTGTCCAAAGTAGCTTTAATTTCCGTTGGATGATGTGCATAATCATCTATTACAGTAACACCATCTTTTTCACCCTTGTATTCAAATCTCTTATGGGCGCCGGTGCATTGAATAAGACTGCTTACAATTATTTCGTGGGAGATATTGAATATAAGACCCACAGCAATAGTAGAAAGAGCATTTAAAATGTTATGATTTCCTGGATTGCTTAGTGTTACTTCGAATAAATTACTTCCGTTTTCGAATACTGTGAAAGTTGCACATCCCTTATTATTGAAGGAAATATTTTTAGCAACTAAATTTTCTTTATCAAAGCCATAGGAAATAGTATTACAATCAACTTTTTCTAGGATACTTTTAACTCTAGTATCTCCTCCATAACCAATTAGGTAACCTTCTTTGGGAATTAGATGAGAGAATTTTTCAAACGCTTCATTTATGTGGTCGATATCTCTATAATAATCTAGATGGTCAGCATCAATATTTAAAATTATTCCTACATAAGGGAAAAATCTTAAGAAAGACTCCTTATATTCACAGGCTTCAGTAATGAAATATTCGCTCTCACCAATCCTATAGTTGCCGTTTAAAATGTCAAGTTCTCCACCGACTAGAATGGTTGGGTCTAAATTAGCTTCTAAGGTAAGGTAAGAAACCATGGATGTACAAGTTGTTTTCCCATGAGTCCCAGCGATGGCTACATTATATTTGTGACCCTTCATTATTAGTCCCAAAAATTCTGCTCTGTCCATTAAGTGAATATTTTGCTTTTTAGCTTCTAATAATTCAGGATTTGAAGCTGGTATTGCAGCAGTATAAACTACAAGATCTACATCTACTAAGTTTTCTTTAGAGTGACCTATATATACTTCTACTCCTTTATGTTGTAGCTTATTTAATATTTCAGAATTTTTAAAGTCAGATCCTGAAACTCTATAACCTTTGTTTAATAAAACGGCAGCTAGTCCGCTCATGCTTATTCCACCTATACCGATGAAATGTATTTTCATATGTTTATCATTAATAAAATCGAATGACAAAATATCAACTCCTTTTAGTTAGTATAAGTATAATTATATACAAAAACGTTAAAATAAACACATTTTAGAGTAAAATAATGCTATTTTATAGAAATAGTATGAAAATCTATTGCCAAGGCTATTAATAAGGAATAAAATATGAATATTACAAAGAAAAAAGCTATGGAAAGTTCGTGTAGTAGGGGAGAAATATAGGTGAGTATATGGAGAAATTAAGCAGAAATAGCAGAGTTGTAGCAATTACAAAGATATTAATGGGAAGTCCTAATAAAATAATAAGATTGAATAAATTTTCGGATTTATTAAATGCAGCTAAATCTACTATAAGTGAAGATATAGTAATTATAAGAGAAGTTTTGCAAAAATTAGAGATGGGCAAAGTAGAAACTATTTCAGGTGCGGCTGGAGGAATAAAGTTTATTCCAGGAATAGGTGATGATAAAGGTAAGGAATTTGCATTAAAACTATGTGATTTACTAAAGGATGATGGAAGAGTAATTGCAGGTAACTTCATTTATATGACAGATGTTATGTACAATCCAGAAATAATAGGTGAAGCAGGAGTAATATTATCTTCTTGCTTTAAAGATAAGAAAGCAGATTATGTAATAACGGTAGAAACTAAGGGTATCCCTTTAGCATATGAAGTTGCAAGAAATCTTGGAGTACAGCTTGTTATAGCAAGAAGGAATACTCAAGTTACTGAAGGTCCAACAATGACTATAAATTATGTGTCAGGCACAAGTGGGAGACTTCAACAGATGTCATTATCAAAAAAATCTATGAAATCATCTAGTAGATGTGTTTTTATAGATGATTTTATGAAAGGCGGAGGAACTGCTCAGGGAATAAAGGATCTCCTTAAGGAATTTGATAGTGAGCTAGTTGGAATAGGAGTGTTAGTAGATAACAAAGAAGCTGAAAAAACATTCATAGATGAATATGTATCTATTGTGGAATTTAAGTCAGTAGAAAAGTTAGCAATAACAGATATAAAACCATCCAATATGTTTACTTAACTGAAGGTAATATTTATGGTGAATTAATATAAAAGAACAAATTTCCAAAAAGTTCTCAAAACAAAGAGGGATTTGGACATATTTGGAGAATAATATACCATATAAAGAACAACTGGAGGTGTAGTGAATTGCAAATCACAGACGTTAGAATTAGAAAGATAGAAGCCGATGGAAAGATGAAGGCTATAGTATCCATTACATTTGATAATGAATTCGTTGTACATGACATTAAAATCATTCAAGGTCAAGGCGGATTATTTATTGCAATGCCTAGCAGAAAAACACCAGCTGGAGATTTTAGGGACATAGCTCATCCTATAAATACAGATACTAGAGAAAAAATTCAATCGGCAATTTTAGAGGCTTTTGAAAAAGTTAGAATTGAAGAATCTAAAATTGAAGTACCTAACAGTGAAGAGTCTAAAATTGAAGAATTTGCTGGGGAAGCTATCAAGTAATAGAAAAATAAAAGGAGGAGAACTTCCTTTTATTTTTTTGCACATAAAATACTAGAAAGGTTGAAATACCAATTCCATTACAATATAATAGAAGAGGTATAACAATTTAATTAAGTATCAAAATTGATATACGAATTAATATTTGACATAATGAGGTGATATTGTGTATAAATGCGCGCTGATTTTAGCAGCAGGGCAAGGAAAAAGAATTAAATCTAATATTCCAAAGGTTTTACATAAAGTATGTGGTAAGGAAATGGTTAATCATGTTATAGATAATATGAGAAATGCAGGGATTGAAGATGTAAATGTAATTATTGGTAAAGGGGCAGAACTTGTTAAAGATTACACAAAAGATAGAAAAGTATTCTATTCAATGCAGGAAGATCAGTTAGGTACTGGCCATGCTGTAAAATGTGGAAAAGATTTTTTACAAGGTAAGGATGGAATAGTTGCAGTATTTGCAGGAGATGCACCATTAACTAAAATAGAGACTATAAACAATTTAATGGAAGAGCATATCTCAAAAAATAATTCAGTTACATTATTGTCAGCATATGTAAAAGATCCTACAGGCTATGGTAGGATTATAAGAGATGGTGATGAAGTTTTAAAAATAGTTGAGCATAAGGATTGTACTGAAGAAGAGCTTAAAGTAAAGGAAATGAATGCTGCAATGTATTGCTTTGATATAAAAGAGTTATTAGTTTCTTTAGAAGAATTGTCAAATGATAATACACAAGGGGAATATTATTTAACAGATGTTATTGGGATCCTAAAAAGCAAGGGAAAAAGAGTTGGTGCAGTAGTTACTGATTATGAAGATACTATTGGAGTAAATTCAAGAGCTCAGCTTGCAGAGGCAGAAGAAATTTTAAGAAATAGAATTAATAACATACATTTAGATAATGGAGTTACATTAATTGATCCTAAAACAACTTATATTGGAACGGATGTTCAAATTGGTAAAGATACAATAATATATCCTAACAATATAATTGAAGGAAAAACAATTATAGGAGAAGGATGTACTATACTACAAAATTCTAGAATAAAGGACAGTATAATAGAACAAGGAGTAGAGATTCAAGCTTCTATTATATTAGATAGTAAAATTGGAGAAAAAACCACTGTTGGACCATTCGCTTATATTAGACCAGATTCTGTAATAGGAAAATCTGCTAGAATTGGTGATTTTGTTGAAATTAAAAAGTCAATAGTAGGAGATAATACAAAAGTATCTCATTTAACATATATTGGAGACGCACAAGTTGGTAGTGGATGTAATTTTGGATGTGGAACTGTTGTGGTAAACTATGATGGTAAAGCGAAACATAAAACAATAATTGGTGATAATAGCTTTATAGGTTGCAATACTAATTTAATATCGCCTGTAGAGGTCGGAAATAATAGTTATATAGCAGCTGGATCAACAATTACTTCTAAAATAGAAGAAGGAGATCTTGCAATAGCTAGAGCTAAGCAAAGGAATATAAAGGGCTGGGTTAATAAAAAGGGTTTAATGAAATAAGTTTATATAAATTATGCCAAATGCTAAAGCTTAAAATTTAAGGAGGACCTTACAAATATGATAAACTGTGGGAAGAATATTAAGATCTTTACTGGAAATGCACATCCTGAACTTGCTCAAGAAATTGCTGAAATACTTGGTGTTGAGGTAGGAAAATCAAAGGTATCAACCTTTAGTGATGGAGAAATATCAGTTGATATAGCTGAAACCGTCAGAGGGGCGGATGTATTTATAATACAATCTACTTCTTCACCCGTTAATAATAACTTAATGGAATTACTAATAATGATAGATGCTTTTAAGAGAGCTTCAGCAGGAAGAATAACAGCAGTTATTCCTTATTATGGCTATGCAAGACAAGATAGAAAAGCTAAGTCAAGAGATCCAATTACAGCAAAACTAGTAGCAGATATTCTAACTGCTGCAGGAGCTCATAGAGTACTAACTATGGATTTACATGCTGCTCAAATCCAAGGATATTTCAATATACCTGTTGACCATTTAGTAGGAGCACCGATACTTGCAAGACATTTTGTTGAAATGGGATTAGCAGATCAAGATGATGTAGTTGTTGTTTCACCAGATTTAGGGAGTGTTACAAGAGCTAGAAATTTTGCAGATAGATTACATGCACCAATAGCAATAATAGATAAAAGAAGACCTAAGGCTAATGTATCTGAGATTATGAATATTATAGGAGATGTTGAAGGCAAACGATGTATTTTAGTTGATGATATGATTGATACAGCAGGAACAATAACTAATGCTGCAAATGCATTAAGAAAGTTAGGTGCTACAGCAGTATATGCTTGTTGTACCCACGGAGTTTTATCAGGACCTGCTTTTGATAGACTAAATGATAGTGCAATAGAAGAATTAGTAATGTTAAATACAATTAAGTTACCAAAGGAAGCGGACGTAGATAAGATTACGGGCCTTTCGGTTGCTCCATTATTTGCAGAAGCAATACAAAGAATATATGATGATGAACCAATTAGTAAGTTATTTGAAGTTTAATAATACATAATAAATTAGGGGTGCTATTTTTAGAGTAGCACTCTTTTTTGAATAAAGAATAAAATATTATAAATGAGAAAAACTAGACTATAAATTCTTAAATTGAAAATTAATTATAATTAATAACAAAGAGGTTTTGAATTTAAACTTCTTTGTTATCTTTGAATAATTGAGTATAATATATAAATATTAGATACTTATGAAGGAGAAATAAGATGTTTCTTATAGTTGGTCTGGGTAATCCAGGAAAAGAATATAAAAATACAAGACATAACATAGGCTTTGATGCTATAGATGCTATAGCTAAGAAGTATAAAATAGAAGTAAATAGGATAAAATTTAAAGGTGTGTATGGTGAAACATTTATAGAGGGAGAAAAGGTAATTATTCTTAAACCATCAACATACATGAATCTAAGCGGAGAAAGTATACGTGCTGTAATGGATTTCTATAAGGTTAAGCATGAAAATATTTTAGTAATATATGATGATATAAGTTTAGAAGTTGGAAGACTTAGAATAAGAGATAAAGGTAGCGCTGGTGGGCACAATGGCATAAAAAATATAATAAGTAATATGGGTACAGAAGAATTTGCAAGAATTAAAATTGGCGTAGGACAACCCAAAGGAGACTTAGTTAATTATGTTTTAGGGACTGTTGCAAAAAAAGAAAGAAAGATTCTTGATGAAGTTTTAGAAGTAGTAGTATCAGCAACTGAAGCTATTATAAAGGAAGATGTTAAAGAAGCTATGAATAAATATAATAGTCTAAATTTAAATAAAATAGTTTAAGGATGGTGCTTAAAATGAGATTAAAGGGATTAATGGAACCTTTAATTAATAGTAAGGAATTTTCCAGTGTTAGATCATATATACAAAAGGGAGAACTTCCCATTGATATAGAAGGCTTGTCGGAATCAGCTAAGGCTTATTTGATTAGTGGTATATATGAAACTTTAGAGAAACCTGTTGTGATAGTTACACATAGTGATATGGAGGCAAAGAATATATATGAAGATTTAAATTTATATGTAAGCAATGTTTCCTATTTTCCTGCTAAGGAAGTAGTTTTTTATAACATTGATGCTATATCTGGAGATTTAAGATGGGCTAGATTAAAGGTTATTAAGGATATAATAGATAAGAAAAAAAATATTATTGTTACATCAATAGATGCATTTGTACCTGAGTATACTCCAAGAGAATTGTTTTTAACTCATAGGATTGTATTAAAGGTAGAAGCTGAAGTAGATTTCAAAAAAATTTCAAAGCTATTAGTTGAAGGTGGATATGATAGGGTAGATATGGTTGAAGGTAAAGGAGAGTTCTCACTGCGTGGAGGGCTCTTAGATGTGTTCCCTCCGGATTCTATTTATCCATATAGGATAGAACTTTTTGGAGATGAAATAGATTCTATAAGAACTTTTAATACAGAATCTCAAAGAAGCATAGAAAAAGTAGAAAATATAGACATATTTCCTGCAAAAGAGATGGTAGTAGATGATGAAATAGTAAAGAGATCTATAGATTTAATAAAGAATGAACTTGCAGAAACTTTAAAGAATAATTCGGATAAAGACAGAGCAAATAAGCTTGTAAAAACTATTAATAATAATTTAGAAAAATTAGAGGAGACTCATTTTTTTGAAACTATAGATAGTTATTTGCCTTTTTTGTATAAAAATAGTGAAAGTTTATTTGATTATTTAGAGGATTATATAGTTATTATAGACGATAAGCTAAGGGTGAAAGGTAAACTTGAAAGTACTTACTTAGAGTTTAACGAAAATTATTCCGTATTCCTTCAAAGGGGGGACGTATTACCATCCCAAGGAAAATTGCTTATTGACCACGAGAGGGTATTAGAATTATTAGAAGAAAAGGTAATGGTGAATTTAGAGGGTATTAGAAAAAATAGTGATTTTTTAAGATCTCTTCATCATGTAGAAATTAATGGAGCGATACTTCATCATTATCAAGGGCAACTTGACTTGCTAATAGAGGATATTATAAGGAAAAAAAGTGATGGATACAGAACTATTATATTGTCAGGGACTAGAGCTCGAGGAGAAAGATTAGTTGATACATTAAGAGAAAGAGGTATAGAAAGTAGTTACAAGGATGTAGTTGAGGAGATGGCCTTAGGGCAAGTGGTAATAACTTTTGGAAATCTTTTGAAAGGGTTTGAATGTGCTGAATATAAGGTTTGCGTCATATCTGATAAAGAAGTTTTTGGTGAGGCAAAAAGAAAACTTAAAAAAGCAAAGAAGAGAAATAAAGGTGTTTCTAAAATTAAGAGTTTTGCAGAATTAAAGCCAGGAGACTATGTTGTGCATGTAAATCATGGTATAGGTGTTTATAAGGGTATAAGGCAAATCGAGGTCGGAGGTAATAAAAGAGACTATTTAGATATCATTTATGATAAGGGCGATAAATTATATGTACCTGTTGACCAGCTTGATTTAGTACAAAAATATATAGGTAGTCAAGGCAAATCCCCTAAGGTTAATAAATTAGGGGGAGCCGAGTGGCAGAAAGCTAAAACTAAGGTTAAGAATTCTATAAATGAAATAGCTGAAGATTTAGTTAAGCTTTATGCAATGAGAGCTACCTTAAAGGGGCATAAATTTTCAAAGGATACTCAGTGGCAGAGTCAATTTGAGGATGAATTTCCATTCCAAGAAACACCAGATCAATTGACTTCTATAGAAGAAATTAAGGGTGATATGGAATCAGATAAATCTATGGATAGGCTTTTATGTGGAGATGTAGGCTATGGTAAAACTGAGGTTGCTATAAGAGCTGCGTTTAAGGCTGTTATGGAAAGTAAGCAAGTTGCATTTTTGGTGCCCACAACAATACTTGCAGAACAACACTACAAAAATTTGAAGAAGAGATTTTCAGATTTCCCGATTAC
Source organism: Clostridium vincentii (assembly GCF_002995745.1). Taxonomy (GTDB): domain Bacteria; phylum Bacillota; class Clostridia; order Clostridiales; family Clostridiaceae; genus Clostridium; species Clostridium vincentii. Next base: position 102,804 of record NZ_PVXQ01000008.1, read on the forward strand.
TATTGATATGGTAAGTCGATTTAGAACTGCAAAAGAGCAGAAAATAACATTACAAGCAGTTAAGGAAGGTAATGTTGATATTTTAATCGGTACTCATAGACTGGTATCCAAGGATATTCAATTTAAAGATTTAGGATTACTTATTGTAGATGAGGAGCAGAGGTTTGGAGTAGCTCAAAAGGAGAAGATAAAGAATATAAAAAAGAATGTAGATGTACTAACTTTAAGCGCAACACCAATTCCGAGAACTCTCCATATGTCTTTAACTGGAGTACGAGATATTTCGTTAATTGAGACACCTCCAGAAGAAAGATATCCTATCCAGACCTATGTAGTTGAACAAAATGACCAGCTGATAAGAGATGCAATAATAAGGGAAATAAGTAGAGGTGGCCAAGTTTATTTTGTTTATAATAGAGTTGAGGATATAGAGAGAATTGCTAATTATGTGAAGGGATTAGTTCCAGAAGCTAAGGTTACAGTGGCTCATGGACAAATGACAGAGAGGCAGTTAGAGAAACAAATGATGGAGTTTATGTCAAATGAATATAATGTTATTGTTTGTACAACGATAATTGAGACTGGTATAGATATACCAAATGTAAATACTATTATTGTTTATGATGCCGATAAAATGGGATTATCACAGCTGTATCAATTAAGAGGTAGAGTTGGACGTTCTAATAGGGTAGCTTATGCATACTTGCTATATACTAAGGATAAAGTGCTTACTGAGGTGGCTGAAAAAAGACTAAAGGCATTAAAAGATTTTACGGAACTTGGATCAGGATTTAAAATTGCTATGAGAGATCTAGAAATAAGAGGAGCTGGAAACATGATGGGTTCTTCTCAACATGGCCACATGGCAACTGTTGGGTATGATTTGTATTGTAGAATGCTAGAAGATACTGTCAAGATTGTCAAGGGGGAAATAGATAAAGAACCTATAGAAACTACTATTGATTTAAAAGTTGATGCATATATACCTTCTTCATATATCGAGGATGAAATGCAGAAAATTGAGATTTATAAGAAGATTGCTGTTCTAGAAAATTTAGAAGAATATATGGATATCAAGGAAGAACTTGAGGATAGATATTCTGATATTCCTGATGCTGTTTATAATCTTATGGATATTGCTTATATAAAGAGCAGGGCAAAGATATTATGCATAGAAGAGATTAAAGAAACACCAAAAGATATAGTATTTTCCTTTGTAGGTGGTGATGATACCTATAAAAAAATATTTAGTAAGCTAATTGATAAATATAAAAACAATGTCTTACTTAAGTTTGGTGATAAACCATCGTTTACATTTAAGCAAGGAAAATATAAGAAGGAACAAATACTGGCTTTCTTTAAAGAAATGTTGGATAATTTAATAAAAAAATAATTAAATTATGCATGTATTAGTTTGAATTGATATTGCATTATTGGTATACTAATACAATGTCGTTATAACCTATTAATAAAAAAAAGAAAAGTGAGGGAAAAAATTTGAAGAGAATAAAAACATATATAGCAATGGCAGTTACGGGGCTTATGATACTTTCATTTGCTGGATGTAATTTAATAGAAAGAACTGAAGAATCAGTACAAAATACTGTATACGCTAAAGTGGGAAGTACTAAGATAACAAAAGGTGATGTAGATAAGGCCTTGAAGCAGTACTTAGATCAATATGAAACACAGTATGGAGAAGATTTCGAAACCAATTCAGCGGTAACAGATCAGTTAAAAGAATTAAGACAGCAACAAGTAGATGGATTGGTAGATAATGAAGTTATTTATCAAAGTGCGGCTGAACTTGAAGTAACGCCAACAGATGAAGAAATTCAAACTCAAGTAGATGAAAGAATTACCTATTATAAAGAAGCTTTGGAGACAGATGAAGCCTATAAAACATGGTTAGAAGGGAATGGATATGATGAGACTAGCATCATAGAGTTCTTGAAAAAACAAGTTGTAATTAGTATGACTGTTGATAAGATGCTTGAGGGTGTTGAAGTTACAGATGAAGATATACAAAGTGATTATGATTCTAAAAAAGACACTACTTATACTGCTGCAGCCGGGGCAGATGTAACACATCTTCTATTTACACCAGAAACAGATGCGGAAGGCACTGTAGTAGAAGGTGCTGATGAAGCGGCACTAGCAAGGGCACAAGAAGCTAGAACAAAAGTATTAGCAGGAGCAACAATAAGTGATTTAGCTACTAGCGATGAATATAAAGACCATTCTCAATATGAAGACTTAGGCCGTGTATCGTTTGAGGGAGTTAGTGAATCTGGAAGCAGTATGGTTCAAGAATTTACTGATGGATTTAAGAGTCTACCAGCAGGTCAGATATCCGAACCAGTAAAAACAAGTTTTGGATATCATTTAATTCTAGTTTCAACTATATATCCTGACAGTGCGGTAACACCACTTGATGATACATTGAAAGAAACTATTAAAGCAGAACTGCTACAAACTAAGCAAGAAGAAGCTTATACAACTAAGCTAGAAGAGCTTAAAACCAATATAAAAGTTAAGTTGTATGAAGATAGAATATAATATATTCAAAAATAGGCATAAAAAGTTTTATACTTTTTTTGCCTATTTTTTATGAGAAATTTTATGAATTATAAATAATATTTTGATGGATATAAAAATATTAGCTAAAAGTGTATAAAATTTCTATTAAGTTAAATAATAATAGTGATACAAATTAGTTAGTAAATGAAGGAGGGTAATTTAATAATGAAAGCAACAGGAATTGTAAGACGTATTGATGATTTAGGCAGAGTTGTTATACCAAAGGAGATTAGAAGGACTTTAAGAATAAGAGAAGGAGATCCTTTAGAGATTTTTACGGATAGAGAAGGGGGCGTAATTTTAAAAAAGTATTCACCTATAGGAGAACTCACCGATTTTTCTAAGCAGTATGCTGACAGTTTGCAGCAAGCAATAGGACACATTATATTAATAGCTGATAAGGATGCTTTTATTACTGCGAGTGGAGCACCTAAAAAAGAGTATGTGGAAAGAAAAACTAGCTCTGAGTTAGAAAAAGCTATGGATGATAGGAAAACTATTATTCTAAATGAAAAAGATAAGTTAATACCGCTACGCAATGATGATGACAATGCAGACGAATACACATGTCAAGTAATTTCACCTATAATAACAGAGGGTGACTCTATAGGGGCTGTAATAATAACTTCAAAGGAAGTAGGAGCTAAACTTGGAGAGCTTGAATTAAAGCTTGCTGAAACAGCAGCAGCATTTTTAGGAAAGCAAATGGAACAATAAAAATATTTAAGATATTATATTATTAGTAATAATACCTCTAAACTCAAAATAACAATAATTAGTACATAGTAAAGTTTGGAGGTATTTTATGAAGAAGCAGTCTCTAATAAAAGGCAGTTTGATATTGGGAATTTCAGGAATAATAGCAAGGTTTCTTGGATTATTTTTTAGATGGCCACTTATAATGCTCGTGGGAGACGAGGGTGTAGGATATTATCAAATGTCATATCCATTATATATGTTCTTTGTTGCTATGGCTTCAGGTATTCCTGTTGCTATGTCTAAAATAATATCTGAAAATAATGCTATGGGAGATATAAAAGGAAGTTTCGAAGTGGTTAAGGAATCCACTATTCTTATGGCTATTATTGGGACAGGCACATCTCTTATATTGTTTCTGTTTGCACAACCTATTGTAGAACTATTGCAGTGGGACCAAAAGGCATATTATTCTCTTGTAGGAATATCCTTTGCCCCAATAATAATATCCATTATGACTGTTTATAGAGGTTTCTTTCAAGGCTTTCAGAATATGACGCCTTCAGCTATATCTCAAATACTTGAACAAATAGGTAGAGTTGTTGTTGGAGTCGCCCTCGCAATTTTATTGCTACCTAAAGGAATAGAGTTCGCTGCTGGGGGGGCAACTTTTGGAGCGGCCGCAGGGGGCATTGCTGGAGGCGGATATCTATTAAGCAGGTATCTGAAAATAAAAAAAAGCTATGGTATAAAGAAAATTAAGAGCAATCCACAAGTTTTAAGTAATATATTAAAGATAGCTATACCCATATCTTTAGGCACAACGGTGGGAAGCATAATGAGCCTTATAGATTCGATTTTAGTTCCTCAAAAATTATTAGAAGCCGGATTTTCTACTCAACAATCAACTATATTGTATGCTCAGTTAACTGGGAAAGCGTCAGTAATAGTTAATATACCATTAACTTTATCAATGGCGATGTGTATATCTTTAATCCCTATTATTGCAGAAAGCTATGTTCTGAAAAAGAAGCGAGAAGTTGAAAATAAAATTAATTTATCAATGAAATTATCTACGGTAATAGCTATTCCATGCCTTTTTGGATTGTATTTTATGGCAGAGCCTGTAATGAAATTTATTTTTCCAGGTCGATTTGAGGGAGTGGAAATACTGAAATACTTAGCACTATCATTACCTTTTATTATAATAACTCAGACAACGACTTCAATTCTTCAGGGGGTCGGATGTTATATATTACCTGTTATAAATTTATTTGTTGGATGTATAGCAAAAATATTTATAACTTTGATACTAGTTCCTGTCAGTAATGTGAATATTTATGGAGCAGTTATAGCAAGTGTAAGTGCATATACTATAGTTGCTATTTTAAACATAATAACAATGAAAATAAAATTAGGAACTAAATTAAAATTCTATGAAAATTTCATAAAGCCCGCATATGCAGCTTCTTTTATGATGATTGGAGTACTAACAATATATAATATTTTATATAGAGGAACAGGAAGTAATGGTGTAGCGTGCTTAATATCTATTTTTATAGGTGTTATAATATATTTTATAGGGATAGTAGTACTTAAAGTATTTAGGTTAGATGAGGTAAAAAATAGAATTAAAAGAAGCAAATATTAGATAGATTAAAAGGAGATAACTTTAATGATAAGTAAACTGGAGAAGGACAAAAGAAATATTTATGATCTAATTGAGATAGTGGAGGCTCTAAGAAAAGAAAATGGCTGCCCATGGGATAGAGAGCAAACTCATGAATCTATAAAAAAAGCCATAATAGAGGAAAGTTATGAAGTCATGGATGCAATTGATAAAGCAGATGAAGAAGGGACTGTAGAAGAACTTGGGGATGTACTTCTTCAAGTAGTGTTTCATTCTGTATTAGGGAAAGAGGAAGGACGATATGACTTAGGAGATATCATAGATGGTATCTGCAATAAGATGGTATATAGGCATCCGCATGTGTTTGGAAATGATAAAGTCGAAAATACAGAGGAAGTGATGGTAAGTTGGGATGAGCTTAAAAAAAAGGAGAAGAATCTAGAAACTACCACAGATGAATTAAAGGCAGTTGCTAGGGCTTTGCCGGCATTAATTAGAGCTGAAAAAGTTCAGGGAAAGGCAAAGGCAAAAACAGTGGGGCATGAGTTGGATAAGGTGGAGGATGTCGCATTAAAAGTTAAACAGGAGCTAGAAGAAGTCTTAGATGTATACAGAAGCAAAAATAGGGCAATGATAACAGAGGAAGTGGGAGACCTGCTCTTTGCTTGTGTTAATATTTCTAGATTTTTAAATGTAGATCCAGAGGAAGCTTTAAATATGGCGACAGATAAATTTATAAGAAAATTTAGTTATATAGAGGAGAAAGTTAGGGAAGAGGGCCTAGATTCAAAGAAAATTCTTTATGAAGAAATGGATGGACTATACAATCAAGTAAAATAAGTGGAAAATTAAATTTTTTAAAGAAGGAATTCTATTCTTTATAGAGAATACTATAGTTTGGTAGAGACAATATTATATTGTATTTCGTACCAATAGCTATGTAAAAAGATAGCTAACAACATAAAAAGCCAAAAATGTATAGACTACATGGGAAAGTGGCTATATAATGGGGTAATGTAAGTGTGGTACATATAACACAGTTATAAAAACTTAATTGAATTTTAAGGAGGATGTAATAGTGAATAAATCAGAATTAATTACAAGTATGGCGGAAAAAAGCCAATTAACAAAGAAGGATGCAGAACTTGCTTTAAAGTCATTTGTTGACAGTATTGAGGAAGCTTTAGAAAAAGGGGAAAAAGTTCAATTAGTTGGATTTGGTACTTTTGAAACTAGAGACAGAGCTGCAAGAGATGGAAGAAATCCAAGAACTAAGGAAGTTATAAAGATAGCGGCTTCAACTGTTCCAGTATTTAAAGCAGGAAAAGAATTTAAAGAAAAAGTAAATAAATAATTAGAAAGAACCCGAGTTTTCCTCGGGTTCTTTTAAAAAGATACATAAAGGAGAAATAGAAGTGAGACTTGATAAATATCTTAAGGTTTCAAGAATTATAAAAAGAAGAACAGTAGCAAAGGAAGCTTGTGAAAGTGGGAGAGTTACTATAAATGGAAAAATGGCAAAAGCTTCTACAGATATTAAAGCAGAAGATGTTATTGAAATTCAATTTGCTAGTAGATCGTTAAAAGCAAAAATAATAAATATAGCAGAACATGTAAGAAAAGAAGAGGCAAAAGATATGTATGTTATTCTTGAGGGTATAGAAGATCAAGAATAGCATTTTTTAGAATAAAATTTTCTATCCACACATATATTCTATTATAGAATTTATGAAGGAGAAGATTATGGAAGACGAGAATAAAAGCAGTTTATCTCTAGAGAATAGAAAAATGCTAACATTAACAGGAATAGTAGAAGTTATAAGTTTTGATGATCAAAAAATTTCTTTGAATACTAAATTGGGCAATTTAAGTATTAAAGGTGAAAGTTTAAAAATGAATAAGCTTGATGTGCAAAATGGGGATGTAATTATAATGGGGACCATTTTATCAATGATATACAGTGGCAAAAATATAGTTAAGAATAAAGAAAATATAATAAAAAGGATTTTTCAATAAACATATATGCCACTACAATTAAATGTTCAATTTAATATAGTAATGTATAGTGTATTAGCAGGGGTATTAACAGGAATTTTATTTGATATATACAGAATACTAAGAGGAGTTAAAATTCCTAAAGTAATTATAGTAATTGAAGATTTGCTATTTTGGTCTTTATGTACGCTTATAATATTTACATTCTTGCTATATACAAACTATGCTTTTTTAGGTGTCTACGTATATATATTCATTTTTATTGCCTTAGCCTTGTATTTCAAGATTTTTAGTAGATTTGTTGTTATGATAGAAAATCGTATTGGAAAAATTATTTTTAAAGTATTTAGAGTGGCAATAAAAACTTTTTTATACCCATTTAGGGTCATATTAAAAAAAATGGGAAATAAAAATAGATAACTGCTTAAAAATAACTTGAATAATATAGATATAGTGATTACAATATACTTATAGATTTTAATACGAGGGGATACTTATGAAGAAAAAGTTAACTTTTAAAAATTTAATATTCTTAGTAATATCAATTGTATTTGTCATAGCCTTAATTAGACAGCAAGAAACTTCAAAGAGAATTGAAAAAGATAAACAAACTAATCAGGTTCAACTTCAAGAACTTAAAGAAACTAACGAAAGATTGCATGAGGAGAATGACAAAGCTCAATCTGATGAATATCTTGAGCAACTGGCTAGAGAAAGACTCAATATGATAAAGCCGGGTGAAACTTCTTTAGAGATTAAAAAGGCTGACCCAAAATCATAAAAATGGTTATTATTTTAAATAACATATATATATTTAATTTTAAGGAGGAATCTTATAAACATGACCTTAGAGGCAGGAAACATATTAGAAGGAATCGTTGTAAACATTACAAACTTTGGAGCTTTTATAGAGGTGGATGGCAAAACTGGTTTAGTTCATATTTCAGAGGTAGCAGATTCATTTGTAAAGGACATAAGACAACATTTAAATGAGCAGGATAAGGTTAAGGTTAAAGTTATCTCTATAGATGATAATGGTAAAATTAGCTTATCTATTAAGCAAGCAAATATTCAAAAAAAATCTGTTAAGCCAGCTGAATTTGATTGGGGAACTCCATCAAAGGGAGCTACTAAAATACCATCAGCTAACTTCGAGGATAAAATGTCTAAATTCTTAAAAGATAGTGAAGAAAAAATGCAAGATGCAAAAAAACATCAAGAATTTAAAGGTAAGAGTAGTAAGAGCAAATCATAAAATTTATATAAATTTATGGATAAAGAGCTTAGCTTATAGCTAAGCTCTTATATTTTAAATAAGAAATAATATAAAAGTGTTGACAGTATAGGAACCATACTATATAATAAAACTTGTCGCTAAGAACGAGAGAAAAGATAGGCTTGCCGAAGTGGCGGAACTGGCAGACGCACAGGACTTAAAATCCTGCGGTAGTTAAATACCGTACCGGTTCAATTCCGGTCTTCGGCACCAAATTCTCAATTGAAATAATAATAACGCGGGGTGGAGCAGTTGGTAGCTCGTCGGGCTCATAACCCGAAGGTCGTAGGTTCAAGTCCTGCCCCCGCAACCAAAAGATGGCGGAATAGCTCAGCTGGCTAGAGCATTCGGTTCATACCCGAAGGGTCGTAGGTTCAAGTCCTATTTCCGCTACCAATAAGTGCCGAAGTGGCGGAACTGGCAGACGCACAGGACTTAAAATCCTGCGGTAGTTAAATACCGTACCGGTTCAATTCCGGTCTTCGGCACCAAAATTTTAATTGAAACAATAATAACGCGGGGTGGAGCAGTTGGTAGCTCGTCGGGCTCATAACCCGAAGGTCGTAGGTTCAAGTCCTGCCCCCGCAACCAAAAGATGGCGGAATAGCTCAGCTGGCTAGAGCATTCGGTTCATACCCGAAGGGTCGTAGGTTCAAGTCCTATTTCCGCTACCAATAAGTGCCGAAGTGGCGGAACTGGCAGACGCACAGGACTTAAAATCCTGCGGTAGTTAAATACCGTACCGGTTCAATTCCGGTCTTCGGCACCAAAATTT